>JAKFCO010000125.1:0-4902 GCA_036676605.1 Algoriphagus sp. | reverse complement strand
GAATTGCGATAGCCGGGCACAAAAAAAGCGCCGGCTACTCAGCTATGGCGCTTCCGCGCCTCAGACAACACACGGGTTCTCACGCCCGGCCACGGGATTGACCGCGACCGGCGCACTCTAGCCCGGTGAGGGACGATGGGCAAGCGCAAAAAGAGGTGGCGATTCGCCATAAAACTACTTGTGGCTGAGGTCGCTGTCGGCTAGCTTCAGTCCATGCAATGACGCACCCCGCAGGCTGGACGCCAGTTATCTGCCCTCCTGTTTGCCAGATACAGTACTTAGTGGTGATTCGCGCCGACGATGACGGAGTTCCCGAATATATATTCAAGATTTTTGCTTGCAACCCATGCTGAATCTCCTGAAGTAGACAGGACGGGCCAGCGACAGTGATGAATATCATCCACCACTTATAGCTACCCTCAAGGATAAGAACTTGAAGAACTGGCTTAAAACAATATTATTTGTATCTTCCTTTTCTCCAACCTTGCTCGCATTGGCTGGCGTAAGGTATTTCTCAAGTGGAGTTGATACGTTATTCTTTCAGCTTATTGCCATTTCACTGATTGGAATGTTCTTGCCATTTCTTATATTGGCCTGGATAAGGCGCGAAACAGAAAGCATCAACTTCAAGGCGAAGAAGGTTGAGTCAGCAGACTATTTTTTGCTTGTATTTATTGCCAGCTATACAGCTCCTGTAATCATGAAAATGGCGGAAATCGATTTTGCAGTAACATCATTAATTGTAGGAATAATTTTTATCGTAGCGTGGGTTGTCTCTAATATTCCATCTCATCCGGTATTGTATATAGCGAAATTTCGATTTTATAAAATTGAATCCGAAAATGGCATGGTTTACATGCTTATAACCAGAAGACAAATACGAAGCCCGCAAAGCATAAAATCAGTCAAGCAAATTTCCAGCGGAATGCTAATGGAGTAATCAAATGTCTTTTAACCTTTTTGCTCTAACCAATGATCCGGCCAGAAGGATTGTAAAATTCGAATTATCAAATACAGTCCAAGCAGACCTTACAACTTACATCAAATCTCAAGAATTAGTATTTGATGAAGCCGGGGAAGAAATAGAATTTGATGGCAAGTACAAGCCCGATCAAGGAGAGGTGCTTTACATTGATGGCTATGATGATATTGATGGAATGATATCAGCAATTGAAAATCCGCTAAGTTTAGAGGGCGTTGAACCCACCGAAGAGTTCTTCCATGAAATAAAAGCCCTATTCACAGGATACGAAACCGCCTCTGGAAACGTAAAGGTTCTCCTGCAGAACTTTGATAGAAGAAGGGTAATCTCTACTAACGGGCTATCAATTTTTCATTCTGCCAATGTGTACAAAAAAATTGAAGGCATCGGGTTGACAATTGATCACAAGCTTACTGCAACACTAGAGTCTGCTCGCCTGAAGTTTTTCAGCTTTCATTCTGCTCGTCAGATTTTTGATCTCAGCGAGTATTATAAGGTTGCTACGGATGATGACGTCATTGAATTCGCGGAGCTAGATATCGTTCAAGCTACAGACACTGATAGTTTAGTTGCAATGGCCGACTCTTGGGTAAGGCGAAAAATTTCACTGATTCAACAAAGTGGCATTCTACAAAACGTTCCAATAAATGAAATGAAAGCTGTTGCAGCAGAATTCAACATTCCCTTCGATACAGTAACAGAAACCTCTGGTGAGAGAATAAAAATCCCAGGCAACAAATCTGACTTTAAGAAACTGCTGCGTTTCTTAGATGAGGATTATTACAAATCTCCACTTTCCAAGACCAATTTCATCACAAACTCAAAGCGAGCATTGGCAAACTAAAACCAGGGGAATATTTGGGGTCATAGTCGATTTATTAGAAAGTAGACTCTGACCCTTAATATCCCTTAGTTTGATGGCAAAATCATAGCCTTATGTGAGCAAATTGTAAGCTAGGCAGCCTGGATAGCCAATGGTGGAAAGCGCTCTGCGGCTTTCCACCCTACGCGAACTCGGGAGTTGTGTAGGATAGACAACGTTTACTTGTCCACCAGCTTCTGCGATTGACTGCGTAGGGTCGACTGTCGCCGGACGTGACAGGCCGGAGTCGATCGAGGCTGTGTGAAAACGGTTTGGGTGACATGGCCTGCTCAAAAAGCGAGCAAGTTTCGCGCTTTCTCATGAGTTCCAAGTGGGCCAATCCGGAAAACTTCTGCAGATTTCGCGTAGCGACGCGAACGTCGGAAAGGAGCGAGAGTTTTCACACGGCCTGGAGCCAGAGGGGACAGTCCCTTCTACTGTTTACCAGCCATTATATAAAATGAGTTTTTACTCTTAAAATTACACTCATTTATTAGTGGTTATCCACTCATTTCCAACTCCACTTTCTATTTCATAATTCGCAGAAAGCCATTTTAGAAGCTCTTCCTCGTTATCGAAAATTCTTTCGCAACCTTGTGTAATCATTGGATTATTTCCTGTCGGCAAAGCTTGCCGAATATCCGTCTTTAAACCGATGCACCGCTTACCTGTGGCGTAGCCGAAACCCAATTCAAAGGAAACGCCTTCGTCGATATGTGCGCCATTAAGAACTGCTAGGACAATGTCAGATTCTTTCATTGCTTGAATGTCAGCGTCGAATACTATTCTCTCTGCCATGTCCCGCAAAACGCCATTTTCAACTAGTTCGCGCAGAAGCAATCCATCCTCTTGGGGCAAAAAAACATCAAAAAAAGTGCTGAGCATTTTCTTGAGGTGTCTGTTGTATGAAAGCTCCATCTCATTAAATAAAGGAGACGCGAGGTATATGCACTTCCTATTGGCCATTTGCAATCTCGCTCAGCTTCTCGTCTAGATTCGCTGGTTCATACGTATTGGAAAATATAACCTTTGCTATATCGCGAATTACGTCAAGCTCTTTTCTTTGTGTGGCATAGATTATTTTAGGGTTCAGTGATGAGTATAGTCGCTTGCTTCTGTCTTGAAGATTTGAGATTTTCTCAGGTGGCCAGCTGTATTCTTTTCGCTTTGTTATTAAGCGAGACCAGATCTCTTTCGGGTCGCCCAACATGTGTATTATTTCTCCCGGCTCAACCTTTCTCTGAGATTGACCAGGCCTTATTCCATTTTCAATCATAGAGCGTGCTCTGTCACGCTCAGCAACTTTAACTACAAATGAAAGTGGATCAAGTGGAGATCGGTCCACCAAAAACACCCCAACCTTTTTTCGGTTTAAGTAGTTATTTTTCTTCCCGAACTGAACGTTGGTCCATGAGTCGACCGTCATTGTATTGCCCGTGGAAATATCCTCAGGCGAAAGCGCCATGACCGCAGGTCTTTCATCAAACCACTCATCCAGAGTGGTCAAGCTCCCAAACTGGCTCAGCGCTGTCGACTTGCCAATCCCTATTGATCCAACCAGATAGTAGGTGTATTTGGTTTCTAGCCCAAGCACATCTGAAGCCTCTAGGAATTCGACTTCAGGCATGGTTACAGCATGCAAAAAGTCTCTGATATCGTGACTATCAAAGAAAAGTGTAATTAAATTGTAGTTATTGAAGTTAGCTTCGAATATGGCGGATTTGTTTTGCTGCTCACATCCAGTGGGAGTGTAATGAATAAAATAATTATAGTTGCCTGGGCTTATGCTCGTGGCTTTACGAAGCAAGTGCAACAAAGTTGAGTCGGTAAGTGAGTGGCCGACTAAAATACTGGTTTTCTTTGTTAGGACATGAAGAAGCGTTGAGAAATTTCCACTGATTCCATCTAGCAGTTGATCTGCAAACGACCCGTCAGAAAAAACAAGGCTCTCGCTTTGAAATTTTTTACTATCAAAGGGTAAGAACCCATTGGGGTGGTAGATGACGCAGTTGTTTTTAGTGAATTGCGAGTGATGAGACCAAATCGTCTGGTAAGGTCGTTCATTCTTTGATGGGTTCAAGTCATCCTGAGAAAGCCCGAACTCTATGAAGTCGTCAAAGTTATAGTTAACTGTTATCTCGGAGCTTTTTGCAAACTCTATAAGTTGTTTGAAGTAGGGGTGGGCGTCAATTAGTGCTCTTCTATTCTCCTTGGTTGTGTTCGAATAAAGAGCTTCATGAATCATTTCGCGCCAATCAGAAAGAATTTTTTTGTCAACTAGAAAGGCATTGTCGTATCCGGGTAGCTGCTCTATTTCTTCTCTTCTGTACGAGCAAAACATTTCAAACAGTATTAGAGCAGCCTTTCCTGGCAGGTATTGTATAGCTGACGCTTCTGGGATTTTTTGAGAAATAACTTTCTCTATTTTATTAAGCAATGCGTCCCACGTCGGTAGATTTAAATCGATGCTTATTCCGGCGCCAAGTACTAAGCTTGCTCGGTTTTTTTCAGTTTGTGATCTTAGTTGGCAAATGTATTTCCAGGCGGACTTAACATTCTCGGATTTTATCTGCGTCATTGATTTTTCCGGAGTCTAAGATTTACTAGTAGCCGAGATGGTAATAAAAACAGCTGGTAAATGTACATCCACCAGCCGTACAAAATGCAAATGGTGACAGAAAAGTCCGGCATGATTCTGACGTGCGTTCAGTCCATATATGGACTCCGGCCTCCATAACCAACCCCACCGTCCCACCGCACCCATCCAAAAGCCCGAAAATCGTGCCCCGGGAACCCTCCATCCTGCTCAGCCGGGCAGCCCAATCACTCCTCCCGCCAATCCAGGTCACAGCAGAACACGTGCAGCCGGCCGAGGACCGTGACGGTCTGCGACAGGGTGATGCACATGCGCGAATCCGCCACCGACAAATAGGGTCGGCTGATCTGGATGACCCCCGGTTGTTTCAGTGCCCGGTAGTGGTAGTGCTTGTGCGACCAGTTGGCGTTGTCGCCGCACAGCAGGGGGGCGAAGCGCGCATTCAGTTGCTGCTGGTAGTGC
>JAKFCO010000124.1:0-2133 GCA_036676605.1 Algoriphagus sp. | reverse complement strand
ATAGCGGTTTTATAGGTAATCCCCGCCACCAAAAAGACGATTTCAGAACCTTTGACGGCATCCGAAACCTGAGTGGCATTGAGCAAATCAGCTCTGACCAATTCATCAGCGGGATGGTCAGGGGTTGGATTTCGGCTCACCTGCCGGATGGTGATCCGGTTGGATCTCAATTCAGATGAAAGAACTTTGGCGATGTTACCATTTGCGCCGAGGATTGTGAAAACAGCCATAAGTATTCTGGAAAGATTGTTTACTTACTATCTAATAAGGAGTAAATTAAGCATTCCATTGGATTTTGATTCCATTTGTCGGGTTTCAAAATGCCAAGTGATTTTCAGAAAATTCTTCCCTTAACCTTCCTGATTTCCATGATTCGACCTTTGTTTTATTTCCTGTTGATGGTTTTTCTCTCATCTAATAAGGGCTTTTCCCAACAAATCTTTGAAGCAGATGTGATTGTCTATGGGGGAACTTCAGCCGGGGTGATGGCTGCCGTTCAGGCGAAGAAAATGGGTAAATCCGTGATTCTGGTTTCCCCCGATATCCATCTGGGCGGGCTCTCTTCCGGCGGGCTTGGGTTTACTGATACAGGAGACAAATCTGTGATTGGCGGATTGGCAAGGGAATTTTACCATAGACTCTACCTGCATTATCAGCAGGACTCAGCCTGGAAATGGCAGAAGAAGGAGGAATATGGCAACAAAGGTCAGGGAACTCCCGCAATTGACGGGGAATCCCGCACGATGTGGATTTTTGAACCCCATGTCGCGGAGCAGGTTTTTGAGGAGTTTGCAAGGGAGTTTGAACTGGAGATTCATCGGGACGAGTGGCTGAACCGGGAATCCGGTGTGGAGATGACCGATAAAAAGATCACTTCGTTCACTACTCTTTCGGGCAGGAAATACACCGGTAAAATCTTTATCGACGCCACGTATGAGGGAGATTTGATGGCTTCGGCAGGAGTGAGTTACCATGTGGGGAGGGAGTCAAATGAAACCTATGGCGAAACCTGGAACGGAGTTCAGGCGGGGGTTTTCCAGCACAGGCATTATTTCAAAGAAAATATAAGTCCGCTGCTTGATCCGAAAGATCCGACATCTGGTTTGCTTCCGGAAATATCGAGCGATCCTCCCGGCAAAAACGGCGAGGGGGATAAGCGATTGCAGGCTTACAATTTCCGAATGGCCCTGAGTCGGCATCCGGATAACCGGGTTCCGTTTGAGAAACCTGCCAACTACGATCCAAAGCGCTACGAGTTGCTGGCGAGAGTGTATCGGGCTGGCTGGAGGGAGACTTTTGAAAAGTATGACCCGATTCCCAACCTGAAGACTGATACCAACAATCACGGGCCTTTCAGCACGGACTACATCGGTAAAAACTACGAGTATCCCGAGGCAAGCTATACCGAGCGGAGGAAGATGATTCGGGAGCATGAAGAGTACCAAAAAGGCCTGATGTATTTTTTGGCCAATGATCCGGGAGTTCCTGCAGAAGTGAGATCCGAAATGGCACAATGGGGGTTGGCAAAAGATGAATTTCAGGACAATGGAAATTGGCCGCATCAAATCTATGTGAGAGAAGCCAGGCGAATGATCGGAAGTTATGTGATGACCGAGCATGATGTCTTGGGAAAAATCGAAGTTCCAAAACCTGTCGGTATGGGCTCCTATTCGCTGGATTCACACAATGTGCAGCGATTTGTGACGAAAGAGGGTTTTGTCCAAAACGAAGGAGATATCGGTGTGCATCCAGAAAAACCATACAGCATTTCTCTGGGAACTTTACTTCCCAAAAAAGAAGAATGCACCAACCTGATCGTTCCTGTTTGTGTGTCGAGTTCGCATACAGCCTTTGGATCGATCCGGATGGAACCTGTATTTATGATTTTGGGTCAGTCAGCCGCCGCGGCGGGTATCTTGGCAATCGAGAATAATCAGGCCGTTCAGGATATTTCCTACGAAAGCCTCCGCAAGACCCTTGAGGAGGAAAAGCAGGTTTTAAAGATAAATTAATGGGGATTTTGATGGGGGTAGGGATAAGAGATAAAGAGATAAGAGATAGAGAGTCCCGCATCCTTATTAGTTCAACTCCTCCAGAGTTGTGGTTCCGATGTTATGCATCTTTTCCCCCGGT
>JAKFCO010000123.1:0-21080 GCA_036676605.1 Algoriphagus sp. | reverse complement strand
GAGTTTTTTCATCCTTTCGGCTCCATCCACCGCAAAGCGGATATAGCTGCGTGCTGTATCATCAAACTTATCATTGTATTTTTTTTGCAGCAGCCCCATAAAGCTGCTTACCATGCGCAGGGGCTCCTGCAGGTCATGACTGGCTACATAGGCAAAGCGTTCCAGTTCGGCGTTGGAAACCTGTAATTCAGCAGCTCTTTTTTTAAGGGCTTTATTTATTTGTGCAATTTCTTCTTCGGCTTTTTTGCGTTCGGAAATATCAAGTATCACTGCTAAAAATACCCGTTGATTTTCCTGTTTAATCAATTGCAAGTGTACTTCCACCGGGTAAAGGCTGCCGTTTTTGCGTTTGTGATGGGTGAAAAAAACAATTTTTTCCTGCTCACCGTTTACCAACGGAGCTATCAGTTTATTAAATTTTTGTTCTGTAAACTCCGGCTTTAAGTCAAGCGGGGTCAGCTTATTTATTTCTTCATCAGAATACCCCAGGTTATTTAAAGCGCCATTATTTACGTATTGAAACAGCAAAGTGTCCGGACTAAAAGTGTAAATTTCATTCAGACTTTTTTGAAGGGTATCCAACAAACGGATTTTTTCCTCTTCTGCTTTTTTCCGTTTTGTTATATCCATGGATAAAACAAACAGCCCTTCCGGTACGGGTTGAATACTCAACTCAAACCATTCTTTGGTGCCATCGGGAAAAGTGAATTCATTTTCAAAAACGGCAGAGGTTCGTTCTTTCATGCAGTGCTGAAGCGTTTTGAACAATTCCGTGTTTTCAATGCCCGGATGTTTTTCCATCATGGTATGGCCCAGCAGTTCTTCATTGGAATATTTTCCCTGATCAACCACAGATTTGTTGACAAAAAGATACTTCCAGTCGTACCCGATTACCTGGATACCCTCCTGCATATTCTGCAGGAGAAAGCGGTATTGTTGTTCCTTTTCAATTACCTCCTTTGTTTTTTCTCCCACCCGTTTTTCCAAATCTTCATTCAATTCAAGTATTTGTTTTTCGGCTTTTTTGATTTGGGTTATGTCCAAAGAAGCCGAAAGTATCATGGGGCCCTTGTTGGGCAAATTAAAAGGAGTCATACTGTTGCTGATCCAGATATATTCTCCATTTCTCTTTTTTATTTGGCATTCAAAATTCTTCACAAAACCATCACGCTTAAGCAAGCTGATCATTTCCTCCCGCTCATTTTTATTGATATAATATTCCGATGCGGGTATTTCCATCATCTCATCCCGGGATTCAAAACCCATCATATCCAATATAGCCGGGTTAACTTCAAGAAGTTTCCCGTCTAAAGTTGATAATGTGAAACCTATGGGGGAGGAATTGCTAAGATTTCGGTATTTTAATTCTGATTCCTGTAAAGCTTCTTCAGCTTTTTTTAACTCCGTAATATCGGTTGATACCGAACCAACTCCATACACTTTGCCTTTGTCATCAAGCAGCGGAAAGCGGTTGACCGTAAAATAGTGAGTACCGTCATTCGCATCAAGGCAGACTTCATTCGTTACTATTGATTTCGACTGAATAATTTCATTATCTGATTTTTTACCGGCATCCGCCATTTCTTTAGGCAAAAATTCAAACGAGCTTTTACCGGTGATGTCCTTTTCTTCACGGTTAAATATTTTTGCAGCCGGTTTGTTGATCAACAGGTATTTTCCGGAAAGATCCCTGATAGATATCGGGTTATTGGTATTATTAATTAGGGCCCGTATAAATTGTTCATTTTTTCGCAATGCATTCTCGGCCTTATTTCGCTGCCGGGTGTTGTAATAAATAACCATAAAAGCGGCCAGCAATAACAACCCAGTAATAACTTGGAAGAAAAATATGACCCATCCTGAATTTTGAATGCTTTCTTCATTTTGGGCTTTGCGGTTTACCAGCAGTTGGTTTTCTTCCTGCTGAAGGGAAGTAATGATACCCCGTACACGGTCTGCTATTTCTTTTCCTTCATCAGTTGCTGTTTTTATTTTTTCCTCTGCTAATACGGCTTGTCTTCGCTCATTAATAATTGCTTTACGTGACGTGATGTAAGCCATGACCAGCTTATCAAGTGTGTCAATCCGGGCCTGGTGCCGCCGGTTGTCTTTGGTAAGTGTTTTTAGGTTTTGAATATGTTCGTGAATAACCGAAGACGAGCCGGTGAACATCGGCAAGTAATTTTCATTACTTGTAATAAGAAAACCTCTCACGGCACTTTGCACTTCGGCAAGTTCTGTACGCACCTGTTCGGCCTCAAATAATACCTGACCGGTATGTTCTACCCATTGGGCTGTATCGGCGGCATTTTCCATGTTCCTATTTACCGCATAAAAAATAAAAGCCAGCACCAGAACAGTGAGCACAAAGAAAGCGGCAATCTTTTTCTGGAACGAAAAGCTGAACTGGCGGAGTGGCAAGCTGTAGAAAATACCCATACAAAGAATAAGAAAAGTAATGGCCGAAAGGGGCGCTGTATTGTATAGTTACAAAAAGTTTTTTTTAAAAGAAACTATTCCAGAAAACTAAATCGAAATTTTTGTAAAAAACATGATTAAACAAGAAACCTGAAATAAAAACAAAAAAGGAAGTTCCTCCTACGGTTAGATTGTTAATAACATTTCCAAAATCAGAAGTGAAAGTATAATCCGAAAGTGAGAAACAATGGCTTGCAACAATAAATATAATAGCAATCGCTCTGAAATAGTTAATGAAATTCGAATACATTCGAAAAGGCAACGGGGTGTTTTTTATTGTAATCTGTTAGTAATTTAAAACTTAATTTTTCTCTACATGAAATTCAAATTTTCTGCAATTTCCTGCACCTCCTCAAAACCCTGATATCCGCAAACGACTGCTTTGAAATTCTCGAATTTACCAAGATGTTTTATTTCCAGCGGATTTCCGAAATGGACAGGATTCTGTCAATTAAACTGACTATTGTAAATAGTTTGGTACTACCACGAATTTAATGGAAGTCAGGCAATGAAAATCTGACTGCCTACTGGATTTCCCCTATAATAACCTGATATTCAGTCTTAAAAATACTTCTGGGTGTTTATCCATTTGTATTTGAACCGAATAAGAATCATAGTTTTAACTCCCAATTATAGACTTGCTGTGAACTGGAAAAACTCTTTTTACCAAAAGAGTAAATCCTAAAGAAAGGCTAAATATCATTATTGAAACAATTATATAGATAAAGTAAACATTCAAAGGGAAAGTGAAGTCCAGTAGGTTTTTAATTTTTGAAAATATCATTAATAAAAGTGGATGTATGAAAAATATTCCAAAGCTGTTTGCAGAAATTAAATTTATGAATTTGTTTTTGTCGTTTTCAAACCGACCAAACCAAACCATGAATAGAAAACAAAATACAATTTTCTGAATAATCATTAAATCAAATCCTTCATACGAAAAAGGATCTTTTCTAAGCAATCCTACCTGACCAAAAAACAAAGGGATAGTCGCTAACAGTATTCCAATTCCCAATAAGTATCCTTCTTTCCCCTTTAGATTAGAATAGATAAAAGTCTTCTGTTGAGAAGAAACAATCCCGATCAAATAAACAGGAAGGAAATATGCTACCGATTGAATAACGGCATATCCTGAATCATAAACTGGCCTGTAAATGAGGGTTGAAATTATCAAAACTGGAAAAATAATCAATAATTGAGACTTTAAATTCTGCCTGATAAACCAAATGAATAAAGGCGACATCAGGAAAATGATCATCACGAATGGAATATACCAATAGGCGGCTATTCTGAAACCAGTAAAATAATACTTAATAAAAGGAATAATATAGAGATCTAAAATGCTGTCTCCTTTGGGCACAAAGTACTCCCAAATATTATCATCTAAAAAGACATAGAACATTACAGGGAGGAATGACATTATAAGGTAAGGTGATAAAACAAATTTGATTTTGTTTTTCATGAATTTAGAAAAATCGAAATTTTTGTAAAAAACATGATGAAATAAAAAGCCGGAAATAAAAACAAAAAAGGAAGTTCCTCCTACGGTTATATTATTAATAACATTTCCAAAATCGGAAGTGAAAGTATAATCCGAAAGTGAGAAACAATGACTTGCAACAATAAATATAATAGCAATCGCTCTGAAATAGTTTATGGAATTCAAATACATTCGAAAAGGCAGCAGGGTGTTTTTTTATTGTAATCTATTAGTAATCTAAAACTTAATTTTTCTCTACATGAAATTCAAATTTGCTGCAATTTCCTGCACCTCCTCAAAACCCTGATATCCGCAAACGACTGCTTCAAAATCCTCTGGTTCCCCTAAGTGTTTTATCGCCAGGGGGTTTCCGAAATGGAATAAAATGCAGTTTTTTGACTTTGTCAATTGATGAATTTCTGCAAGGGCTGACTCATCCATTCCAAATTGATTCAAAGGTTTGTGGGATGGTACAAAAACCGAGATAATCACTTTTTCTGACTGATCTAATGGAATTGAACTAAGGTCTTGTCCCAATTTTTCATTGAGCTTCTTCTCGAAAACTGTTTTTTCTCTTGCAAAAAAGACCCTGTGAGCCAACTTACCAGAGTCTGATAATGTTTTCAGTTCGGAGGAATCAATACTTCCGGAAAGCGTTGTGATGTACTTTTCAGCAAGTTCAGTCTGGAAAGCAGAATGGCTTTCCCAGTCAAATTCCGGAACTTCAAAAGGCTGAAAACCGAAAACTCCCAGCTTATTCTTCAGGTCCTGGATCTTTTCATAAGCCAGCTCAATTTCAGCACCTGTGGCTTTTTCTGCGATTAGTTCGATGCCTTCCCTGACATGGTCAGAGAAACATAGAATATCATTTCCGGCATGGAAAGCTTCCCATTCGAGTTGCCCGGGAACAGGAAAATGTTTCGCAACTGCCTTCATATTCAGGGCGTCAGAAATCACAAGTCCTTTGAATCCCATCTCACCTTTTAACAGACCAGTGATGAGTTCGCGACTGATGCTGGCTGCAATTTCTTTCCCTCCCGTAAGTGCGGGCACAGCAAGATGGCCAACCATAATCATTTCCACTCCGTTGTCGACTCCATGCTGGAAGGGGAGGAGTTCTTCAGCCTCAAGTTGGGCTTTGGTTTTGGTGAGTACGGGCAGGCCCAGATGGGAATCCACATGCGTGTCTCCATGTCCGGGGAAATGTTTCAGGCAAGCTCCAATTCCGGCTTTTTTCATTCCCTTGTAAGCTGCCAGGGAAAGTTTGGCTACTCTTTGAGTATCAGAACCGAAAGATCGATAACCAATCACAGGATTATCAGGATTGGTATTCACATCTGCGCAAGGTGCCAGATTCAGGTGGATACCTGATTTTTTCAAGTCCAAACCCATTCGATATCCGACCTCTTCAACCAGTTCCTCGGTATTTTCTTTCAATGCACCCAACGTAATTGCGAAAGGGTATTGGGGAGTTTTCTCGACGCGCATTGCAAGTCCATATTCTCCGTCGATGCTGATGATGAGAGGAGATTTTGCTGCTTTCTGATAACGGTTGATCAGAAGGATCAACTTCTCAAAAGTCCCGGTTACATCGAGAACTTCAGTTCGCTTTTCGAAGTTGGCAGCAGCGGAGATACGGCTATGGAAAAAAGTTAACCCTCCGATGTTATCCTCGTGAATCAGGTTTTCCAATTCCTGATAATTTTCTTCCGAGTCATGGATGAATGCTGCCGGAAAGAAGATTTGGGCGATTTTTTGTCTCTTATTCATGTGTTGAGGAAGGGTTAAATTCACTTCGGCTTTCATTATTCGACGTTCGATATTCGAAATTTTTTAATACTGAACATCGAATGTTGAATATCGAATTTCGAAGTTTCAGACTTCAGATTTCAGACTTCTTCCCAAACTCCTTCGGATACTTCACGCATGCTGCCATAATCAATGCCGGGATCATGGCTATTCCAACCCAGACAAAGAACCCAGTGTAACCCAGCCATTCCTGCATGTACCCTGAAAGCATTCCCGGAAGCATCATTCCCATCGCCATAAAGCCTGTTGAAATGGCGTAATGGGAGGTTTTGAACATTCCTTCAGCCAGATAAATCAGGAAAACCATGTATGCGGCAAAGCCAAATCCGTATCCAAACTGCTCAACTACCACAACGGCGCCTGAGAAAAACAGATTCTCAGGTTGGAAATATGCCAAAGCGATATAAAGAAGATTGGGAAGATTGAGTGAAAGCGCCATTGGAATCATCCACTTACCCAAGCCAAAACGGGAAATAGCGATTCCTCCCAGAATTCCTCCCACTAGTAATGCTACAACTCCCAATGTGCCGTAGATAAAACCAACTTGAGTAGTGCTTAATCCCAGACCTCCATCGACTTTCTCATCGAGGAAGAAAGGCGAGGCCATCTTTACTAATTGAGATTCCCCAAGTCTGTAAAGCAGGACGAAACCCAGTGAGAGGGCTATGTTCTTCTTGGTGAAATAAGTCTTGAAAACAGCCCCGAAACTTGCTTCTTCTTTCTCTTTCGCAGTTTTCTCTTCGACTATTGGTGTGGTGAAATAATTGATCGCAGTCAAAATCAGCATCAATCCGGCCACGACAATCATCGTGTAAGACCAGGCCTTTGTGTTGTCGCCAAGTGAAGTCTCCAGCGAGCCTGCAATAATGACTATCAATCCCTGTCCGGTGATCATTCCTATCCGATAGAAAGTGCCTCGCAAACCCACAAAAAAGCTTTGTTTGTCAGGTTTCAGCGCGATGAGATACATTCCATCGGAAGCAATATCATTGGTTGCCGAGGCAAAAGCCCCCATCCAGAAAAAAGCCAAAGTCAGGATAAAAAACTGATTGGAAGGTGTCACCAAACCAGCTCCGAGAAAGACCAAAGCCAATATCAACTGCATACTCAGAAACCACTTTCGCTTGGTGCCAAAGAGATCCACAATCGGGCTCCAGATGGGCTTGATCACCCAAGGCAGGTATAGGAAACTTGTGTACAAACCGATGTCGGAATTGGAAACCCCGAGCTTCTTGTACATAATGACCGAAACTGAGATGATGATGACATAGGGAATACCTTCGGTGAGGTAGAGAGAAGGAACCCAATACCAAGGGCTTTTTTGGGAGGTTTGGGTCATTTTTTACGGATCAGGTGCTCGTAAATGCTGGTTTCAGAGCCTTCAATGATCCGGGCATCGACGGATTTTTGGTAAAATTCTGCCGGGCCGACTCCCCCGATAATTGCGTAAGCATAGCCCATTTCCCGAAGGGATTCCAGGGATTTGACCAGGAGTGTTTTCCCGATTCCTTTGCCCCGCTCAGAATCCAGGGTTCCGGTTGGGCCAAAGAAATTGCGGGCTGTGGATTCATAGCAGGCAAATCCTAAAATGTCGTTTCCTCTTTGCGCCAGCCAGCATGAAACCGGCTGTCGTGAGAATGCCACTTCAACTTCGGATTTCCAATAAGCGCCAAATTGCTCCATCACCCAATCGCTGACCAAATGTTTTTCCGGAGCGATGGCTCTGCGAAAGACGATTTTCTCCTTCGTAAAAAGTTTCTTTTCAGTTTCAGATACATCAGGAAGGCCGGTCAGGCGAACGAGCATGTCTCTCATGGACGGGCAGATTTTGGGATTTGGTACACTTGGGTCTGGACGATCCTTCCAAAGTGATCGATCCAGCGAATGGCAAGATATTCGGTATTTAGACTGGTTACTTCCAGCGATCTGGCTCGACTTCCGCCAACCCAAACCGGATGGATTACCGCATCATGGAGGAGGTTGAGTTCATTTGCACCTTGTACCATTCCGTATCGGATAGCCGGATCAAGTGGCTTTTCCAGGCTGATTTTGGTGAGCGCGGCGGTGGTTTCCACCCTGAAAACAATCGGGATTTCGATGATCGAAGGAGACTTAGGTTCGAAAGCCGGGGGTAAAGTTGGCCTATCGTAAAGCTCTTTTTTCAGCAATGAAGCCACATCCTGATTCTTGGAGTAAAGTGATTTTGCTGAAAAAAAGGCATTTCCCTGAATTGAGGGAAGGGTTCTGGTGTAATTGATTTGTGTATTGAGTTCGGAAGGGATTTTCCATGCGGCATCCGAATCTTCCCGGATTTTATAAGGTCCGTTTCCCACGTAAATATTGGTGCCATGACTATTATTGGACCACCAGTCGTTCAGCTTTCGGTAGGAAGCCAATGGATGCTCCATACTCCAATAAACCTGCGGAATGAGGTAATCGATCCAGCCATTTCTCATCCAGGTCATCGGATCGGCGAAGAGGTCGTCATAATTGGAAACACCGGCTCGGGTAGGTGAGCCTTTTGGATCGGCAGATTGATTCCTCCAAACTCCAAAAGGAGAAATGCCGAACTGCACCCAAGGCTTGCTTGCCTTGATCGTCGCATGAACGGATTGGATGAGGTCATTTACATTTTGTCTTCTCCAGTCATCCTGGGTTTGTCCGGGCTTTTTGTATTGGTCGTAGGTTTTTTTATCAGGAAAGGTCTCCTTGGCGATTTTGTATGGGTAAAAATAATCGTCAAAGTGGATTGCATCTACGTCGTAATTATCAACGATTTCCTTTATCACAGCAGTCAGATGAGCTTTTACCTGCGGAAGGCCCGGATTGTAATAATACTTTGTCCCGTATTTCAGCATCCAGTCGCGGTGCTGGTTGAAGTCATGATTCGGGCTGAGCAACTCAGTTTTCATGTCAAAAGTCGCCCTATACGGATTCAGCCATGCGTGAAATTCAAGTCCTCGTGCATGTGATTCCCGGATCATCCAGGTAAGCGGATTCTCATTGGTGTTTGGTGCCTGTCCTTCTTTTCCGGTCAGGTATTTGGACCAGGGAGCAAAATTACTTGGGTAAAAAGCATCGCCCGCCGTGCGAACCTGAACGATGACTGCATTAAAATTCAACCCTTTGTAATGGTCCAGCAAAGCGATAAAATCCCGCTTTTGCTTCTCGTAAGGATCAGTTGGAGATACAGGCCAATCGATATTAGCGACGGTTGCGATCCAAACTGCCCGAAACTCCCTGGGCATTTCCGGCATTTGATAACTGAGCGGTTTTAATGCGACGGAAGGCAGAGGAATGGCTTTGACAGGAAGATTTGAAGTATTTGGGGCTGGTTTTGAGGTTGCCGGAGGAGAGGTTTTAGCACCTGGGCCTGTAGGTTTTTGAGTCTTACAGGCTCCCAGCAACAAACCGGAAATCAGAAAAAGGAAAAGGTATTTTGTGAAGGATGACATAGGAAGTCAATTGGCAATTCAGAGTTTTGGGACTGGTTTCAGATTCAAATCATCCAGATTTTTTCGGAGCTTTTGCATAAATGCATCTCCGGGATCAGATTTTACTGTTCGATAATCGGGATCAGTTTCTTTCCAAAGGTCAGTTGTCTGGAAGTTTTGATACTCATGATGCCCGATCACGTACTCAATTGGATACTTTCTTTTGAGATAGCGAATGAGTTCTTCGTTGGCTTTGAGTTGCTCTTTGGTCAAAGGAGAATCTGTCCCACCGACATTCTCAATTCCTATCGCGAGATAATTCAAGCCAATAACGTGCCGAGCAAATGTGGTATCGGGTAAAAGTCTGAAAATAGTACCATCCCGGTCGATCAGAAACTGGCTTGACACATTCAGATTGCTCGCTCCGGTCAGATCTTCCCGGCCGCCCAAAGTCGGAGGATTGAATACATCATAGGTCACCTCTATCGAATTGATAGCAGTCCAGTGTACCACCACCATCTGAGGTTCGATACTGGCTGTTTCTTTCTCCAAGCCGTGCCTGTCTTTCAGGTATTTGAGAGAAAGTTCCTCTCGTTCCGCATTCCAGGTGATGGGTTTTTCGAAGATTCTGAAAGTTGCCTGGCTGGTGGCACAGGAGATCTGGAAAAAAGCCAAGGCCAAAATCAGGATTGGACTCGTGCGGAAAGCGGGTGTGATAGTTTGCATGGGGTAAGAATTAAATGCCGGGATGGGAGAATTGGACAGCGTTAATTCTAAGAGCTAAACTACCGAGAAATCGGGAGGAATGGGAATTGGAGAGGGTAAAAATTGAATCAAAAAAAAACAGAACAACATCGGCTTTTCAACCGGGATCAAAGGAAATACAATCCCGAAGGGATGATATTATTAAAGCTAAATGCCTTGTGCTCGAAAAGCAATTTTCATTTCTTTTTAAAGATTTCCTCTTTTACATCTTCCCACAATTCAATTTTCATCTCTCCATTTTTTATGGCATAAATCCTTTTTTTTGGCTTCATCTATTTGCCATTCGGGGATGGGTTGATTCTCAATGTCAACAGTAGGAAAATTGAGGTTTTCTATTAATTCAAGGAAGAAGGAAACCTTGTCGGAAGGAATATCGAGCGTGATTTTCATAGAATTAAATTTAATTAAAGTATTGCCCTTTACTAATTTGAATTGGTGTTTCCCGGACTATAAACCCGCTTCGCATTTTTCAAAACTTCCGCTTTATCCAAAGTCATTGGTTTCAATTTCTACTTAATAAAACGCTCCATCTGATCATTGTAATGCAGACTTTCAGGCTTATTGCTTGCGGCGTAGACATTGATGGTTTCGATTTTTGGGAGTATTTTCCCAAATGGCAGGAAGATTTGTCAGGATTCACTTTGAGGTTTTTTTCGCGTCCCTTCACCCCAATGCTTATACTTTGTGGGTTTTGGGCAGATACCTATGTGATGGTTATTGGCTGCAAAATGCATTTTTATTGTAGACAAAAAACCGGCCATTTGGCCGGTTTCCGGGAGGTGAATAAACACTTTTCTCGCGTTTATCTGGTACTTACTTTATCTGAATTGGTAATCTACTCCTGTGACTTGGGTAAGCAGAGTCGCCGGAGCGTCCAATGCAATAGCTGACTTTGGTGGTTTTGGCGTTACCGGGGAATTGGCTGCCAGATAACTTCTCATGGCCTGGTGGAGTGTAAAAGGAGTATTTTCAGTTTCCTTCACCCCTCTAAACCGGCAAAGCATATCATCAGGATCGCCGTCTCTTTCGCAGGCACAGATATGATAGACTTTCTCAGGATCAAGTGGCTGACCTTTCACAACGGCCTTCTGGACACGCTTGCCTTCTTCTGCAAAAGCATTGAATTCGGCTTCCATTCCTTT
This sequence comes from Algoriphagus sp., assembly GCA_036676605.1. Classification (GTDB taxonomy): domain Bacteria; phylum Bacteroidota; class Bacteroidia; order Cytophagales; family Cyclobacteriaceae; genus Algoriphagus. The sequence continues at coordinate 9,972 of JAKFCO010000123.1, read as the reverse complement.
GAATTTGATCATCCATCCGCCAAATCGCTTGGAAGCATCGGCTGCAAAGACGTTGTTTAGTTCGCGCTCCAGCCATTCATGAATTTGCTTTCCGGTTACTTTTCCGGTACGAATTTGCGAGTCAACAGGCAGCATGTCGAATATAAAACCGTTGGTAATCGGGATGTTGCCGGTCTGATCGGGAGTAGAGCGAGGCGGACAGAATCTGAATCCATTCGAAAGAACGATGTCCACTTCAGGAACCTGCCAGTTGATGGCGTCGAGGATCATGGTGTCGATGGTGTTTTCGATCACGAAATATCTATAAAGCGGAATAGTGCTGTAGCCCACCACTTTTTGGATATCCTCCAGATAGGGTCCTTCATATTGAGAGATGATCTTCTTCATCTCTGTTGATTCAGGATATTTCCTGGCATCCACTTCCATCAACTCGTAACAATCGCTGACGACTTTTCCATTCTCAATTTTGAGTTCAAGTTTGCCTACGAAAGAACCAAAAGCTCCAGGTTCCACGACTTTAGCATACTTGGCCTGAATCGGCTTTCGCACCCGCTCGTGTGTATCTCCTCCGAGAATGTAATCCACTCCTTCGCATGCCGGCATATTGGCAAGATGGATTTGCTGCGAAAGTCCCAAATGAGCCACTATGGCAACAAAAGCACATTTTTCCTGATTTCGAAGGACATCTACATAGTGGGCAAGGTTTTCTTCCGGCTTGGTGTAGATAATCCCTTTGCTATAGTTTGGAGATTGGCGAACAGGAACCAAATGGTCTGTATATCCCAAAAAGCCAATTTTAACCCCATTTACATTCCAGATATGGTACGGAGGAAAAATCAGTTCTCCTTTTTTTTCTTCTCCCAAATCATGGTACATATTGGCACAAACCTTAGGTCCATGAAGTGAGCCCAGCAAATGCTGCATGGCTTTTTTATAATAAATCACTTCCCAGTTTCCGGGAAGGTAAAGGTCGTAATCGAGTGCATTCAGGACGGGAACCATGGCTTCTCCTGTGGTTTTCACTGAAAGCTCCGAACCCTGAAACATGTCTCCTGTATCAATCAAAAAGCTGTGCTCGGCCTTGCTTTGCTCTCTATCCAGGAAAGTCTTGAGGTGAGAATAGCCGCCTGTTTTTCTGAATACCGCTTGTTCATTTTCCCAAAACAATTCATCATGGGCATGTATCTGGCAATGAACGTCTGTTGTCTGGAGAATAGTAACAGTAAACGAGGAAGAATTCGATTTTTTCTTCTCGATAGAGGTTTCTGCCATCACGGGAGTCAAACTTACCAATCCCGTTCCTGCTCCAAGAGTACCGATTTGGGCTATAAATTTTCTTCTTGAGGATTTCATAGCTGGTTTTTTTGGGTTAACGAATTTGGTTGCAGGTATCCAAATTATGCTCTAAAATAAGGAACCGACCTTCCCGGATTTGGTGATATTGGTTACACAGACAAAAAAAGGGATTCCTTTTTCGAAGAATCCTCTTTAGGTTGTTTTTTAAAATTAATTACAGCCGGTTTTTTATCTGATCAGTTTTATCATCGATATGAGCCCCGTCTTTGCAACAAGGATCAAGTTTTTCGTAGGCTGCCGGGTTTCTTTTTAGACTGTCCGCATTGTAACCAACCATGGTTACCCGCTTTCGGAGTACATCGGGATTGGTTTTTCCGTTGATGTAAGCGATGTTCAAGACTTTGGTTTCAAGATCCAGATTGACAGATTTTACACCTTTCTCGAAAGTCAGGTCTTTCTCCAATCGTTCCTTGCACATTTCGCAGATTGCGGATGTTTGAATTCCTATATTCTTCACCTGAGCCTGAGCGGCAAATCCCAAAGTGAAAACAAATAGCGATAAGAGTAGCTTTTTCATGGTCTTCTTTTTTAGATTTTTAATCTGAATCCTGTATAAATCATTCTTCCGGCAATCGGCCCCCAAGTCATGGAAGCGTCAAAGTTGGAACCAAAAGGATTTTCAGGATCTACAATTGGATTTGATTGTTTGAAATTTAAGATATTTTCTCCTCCCAGATATATACTTCCCCAACGAAATCCTCTGGAAATCTGAACATTAACCATAAAGAAATCAGGCGATTCAGGATTTAATTGAAACTCCATCGGGCTGTCGCTGGTGTTAGGAAGTCTCATTGGCCCAAACCAATTCACGGTCATGTCCGCTTTCCATTTATCAAACTTGGTTGCGTAGGCCGCATTCAGGAAAAAGCGATCCTGACTTTGATAAGGCACTTGCTGAAGGATTCCATTCGTAGTCATGAGATTATCATAACGCTTGTAAGCAGCTTTTACATCCACTTTTTCGGAAAAAGGATAGCTTGCCTCGATCTGGAAGCTTTTTGCAAATGATTCTCCTTCGAGGTTGTTGATCACAAGTTGGTCGGAACTGACATCCTGATCGTAGACAAGTTGATTTACAAAGCTCGTGTAGAAATAATCAGCCACGATGCTAAGCGGTTTTTCTTTTATAGTTAGGTTAGCCACAAGGCTTAGACCTGTGTTCCAGGAGATTTCCGGTTGAAGATCTGCAAGAAATTGGATTTCTCTCGAAGAAACCCAGACCATGCTGTTTTCCATCAGGGCATTTGGAGTTCTGTAGCCTTTACCCACAGATCCGCGAATGGTCCAGTTGGGATGAAAAGCCCAGCGAGCATGCAATCTCGGCGTGAAGTAGGTGCCGAAAAGATTGTGAAAATCCGTTCTTGCTCCGGCTACAACCGTGATGTTTTCATTCGGAATGAAATTATACTCGAAGAAAACTCCCGGTACTTTCTCTGCCCTGATGAAAGTCGAGTCCAGTCCGTTTGGACTATTTGAGTCAAAGCTCTCGTCGAATGCATCGTACAAGAAACTAGCTCCGGTCTTGTATTGGTGGAAGCTGCTTCCGATGATGTTTTGGTAAATGAAGTTACCGTATGCGGTTCTTTCAGTTCCCTCATACAGTCTTCTTCCTGCTCCTCCGCTGAAATCCTGATAGGAAAGGGAATATTGGAAGCCCCAGCTTTGAGTTGGTTTATTCGGGTAGATCATTCCGATTTTACCAAAAAGCTCAGCTTTTCGGGTGTCCAGTTCATAGCCGTATTCGGCACTTGTGGATAAATCATCCCTGAATCCAAATCCCAATTGCCCGCCGGCACTTTCAGAAGCGAAGACATTCACTCCGATTTGAGCCATCAGTCGTTCTCCGGTGTATTTGTACCTGTTCAGGAAATTGAGCTGACGGGTTTTTGGAATATCCATAAATCCATCCTCATTCTGATCTATTTCAGTGCCTTGTTGGCTCACATGAAAAAGTACCGCGCTGCTCCATTTCTCAGCAATAGGAATCGCATGGTTGGCATTCAGCTCCAGGCGGCCAAAAGAATTCAGGTAAGTATTCAGATACCATTTATCCATGATTTCCGGCTTCATTAGTTCCACATTGATCTGACCAGTCATGGATTCATAGCCGTTGATTACACTTCCGGCACCTTTGCCCACATCGATTGATTGAATCCAGGTTCCGGGCACAAATGTGAGCCCCAGCCGTGAATTGAGGCCCCGGATATTGGGAATTCCTTCACGGCTGATCAGGACGTAGCGTCCGTCGAGGCCCATCATTTGGATCATTTTTGTTCCGGTCACAGCATCGGCGTACGATACATCCACAGAAGCATTAGTCTCAAAACTTTCAGAAAGATTGCAACAGGCAGCTTTCTGAAGTTCTGCCTCGGTAATCAGAATATTGAGAAAAGGAGCTTCTTCCACCACCGATTCGGTACGGCCTCTTACGGTCACTTCCTCGAGGGACTCGTCACCGTCAACCAAAATCACCAGCATAGGCTGGTCAAAAATCGGTGAAAGTGTATCGGTATCGAATCCGATGTAAGAGAAAACTAATTTGTCGGAAGCGAGAACATCTGCCAGCTCAAAAGAACCATTCAGGTCAGTTACTGCGCCTCGTTCTTTTCCAAGAATTTGGACGGTCGAGCCGATCAGGTATTCCTTATTTAAGGATTGAACTTTTCCGGTTACAGTTTGCTGACCGTAAGCCCAAAGCCCTGAAATGGCGTAAATTGATATAAATAATAAGTATTTCATCTTGATTTGATTTGAATAAAAAGGATAAACCTTTCCTCTGAGGACAGAGGATACTCAATCAAATCTTAAATCCGAAAAGTCTGGTGAAGGATGTTTAAATCCGGGATTGGTTTATCCGAAACTTCAAACTCAGGCTGTTCTGCCAACTGGTTTTCCGCAGGAGAAAAACCAAAAACAAAAACATAGGCCAGGATGAATTCAGGAGAAATTTTTATCTGAAAATCAGTTTTTCCAAAAAAATCATCGGAGTCTGCGGTCGAAATTTCAAACTCACAGCAATCCATTGGAACTTTTGAACCTTTTTCGCTTTCGCAGCAATCATGACCTTCCGCAGCTAAAGTAACCTTGCTGCTTACCAGTTTATCACCACAGAAATGCTCTGCCCAAGTCAAATTGACCTGTCCCATCAGGAAAAAAAGAAGCAAAAATGTGGATAGAAGCGATTTCATTTCGGCACGAAGTTCGGGTTTTATCTTTAAAAAAGAAAACCTACTCACCAAACGCGAATTTGGGGAATAGGTTTCAACCGGGTCTGACAGGTAATTTCTACTCGGATGCTCCCGCAGGGATGAATTTCACCACCTGATTCGGTATCGGATTGACAGTTTTCAAATAGGCATATATAGCTTTCAGATCTTCCTCTTTCATGCCAGCATACATAGTCCAGGGCATGATTGAATTGAATTCTCCGGGTTGAACTTTCGGCGCTTGGTAACCCGAATCAGTATATTGTTTAAATTTGTTCATAAACATTTCTTCAGTCCAGCTACCAATTCCGGTCGCTTTATCCTGGGTGAGGTTTGAAGAGGTCACTTTGGATCCGTCTGGAAAAAGGAAACTTCGTCCTCCTGCATATAATTGATCTTTGACAATAGTGCCCTGAGGGTCGACTTGTGTATGGCACTCCGCGCATCCCGAGGCATTGATCATATAGGCACCATAGGCTACCTGATCGGAAGGATCGGGTCTCATAGTTGGAGTTGCATCGACGGGAATAGTTTTTAAAATAAAATTAACAGGGAAGTCAGCTTTTGAATCCGGGATTTCAGATTCCACAGAAGGAAGCGATCTGATGTAAGAAATGATGGAATAGATGTCCTCAGGGTCCATTTTGCCATAATAAGAATAGGGCATCAACGGAAACATGGCCCTGCCATCATTTGTAACACCGGTAGTAATCACCCGGTAAAGCTCCCCGTCATTATAATCTGAAATACCATGCGGGGTGATATTTTTGGCATAAAAAACTCCCGGAAGGCCAATGTCATGATCAAATCGATCTCCGCCTGCACCCAAAGTGCCCGGAGCAGGAGGTCCTGAAAAAAGCGAAAAATCACGTGTTGAATGGCAATCCATACAAACTGTGACATGGTTTGCAAGGTAGGCCCCGCGTGCGATTCGATCAGGAGTGTATTCGATTCGAAGTTCCTCTGCCGGGGATACTTTTGGGAAGGCAAACTGTAGATACGCCACCGCTCCAACCATCAAAATGATCAGTCCACCAAAAATGTAAGCGATAATGCGAAAGAATTTTTTCATAAATGAGTGAGTTTAGGTCTTGGAAAAGTTACGTTATTTCTAAAATATTTTAAAATAATCGGAAGTAATTCTGATAATGTTTTAAAAAGATAGAAAAGAATAATCCTAAAGTGGATTGAAATATGTATGTACGCTTTCTTACCAGTGGGAGGATTCTCTTTGGGTAATTGCTGGAAGACCCCGCCTCGGCGGGCCGGCGAAGAAATCAGAATCCTTCGTTTTTCAGTATTTTCACTTGTACAAAGTAATTTATTGTCTGGATTGCGGATAATGATTTTTTCAAAAATGCCTTCAAGAAGATAAAAACCAAAATTTCTGAATTAGCTTTCCAAAGAAAATAAAGGCTTTTCAGTTTCCGCCAACTAAGTGTCACCTATATGAAAAAAATCACAACCCTACTACTGGCATTTATTCCGTTTTTGGCTTTTGCCCAGGAAGACGCAGTAATCAAAAACCTTGATGCCAAAGCGGACTTCTACGGAGGAATTGCGAAGCAAATATGGTCCAACCCTGAATTGGGATATCTGGAAACCCAAAGTTCATTATTGCTCCAAAAAACACTTACGGACGCCGGATTTAAAGTAAAAGCCGGAGTAGCCGAAATCCCGACAGCTTTTGTGGCTGAGTATGGATCAGGAAAGCCAGTCATTGGAATTATGGCGGAGTATGATGCTTTGCCGGGGGTGTCTCAAAGTTCCTCACCGTTCAAAGACCCTATAGTCGAAGGTGGTCCGGGTCATGCCTGTGGACACCATTTGTTTGGGACGGCATCCGTAGCTGCCGGGATTTCTGTCATGGAGTGGATGAAGGAAAATAATATCCCCGGAACTATCAGAGTTTATGGTACACCTGCTGAAGAAGGCGGTGGAGGAAAAGTTTACATCGCCCGAGCTGGATTGATTAAAGACGTGGATGTGATGATGCACTGGCATCCAGGTTCAGACAATGAAGCAGGAGCCACTTCTTCACTTGCTAATATATCTACCAAATTCAGATTTTACGGGGAAGCATCTCATGCTGCAGCTGCTCCCGAAAGAGGAAAATCGGCCCTCGATGCGGTAGAAGCTATGAATTTCATGGTAAACTTAATGCGCGAACATGTGCCAATGGAGACCAGAATGCACTATGTAATCACCCGGGGCGGTGAAGCTCCCAATGTGGTACCTGCTTTTGCAGAATCCTATCACTATGTCCGTCATCCGGATGCTATGGTCGTGAAGGAGATTTTTGCCCGAATGGTAAAAGCTGCTGAGGGAGCTGCATTAGGAACCCAAACCCGAATGGAATATGAGGTAATCAATGGTGTTTATAACCTGTTGCCTAATGAAACTCTAGCCCGAATCATGCAGAAAAACCTGGAAAATATTGGCGGAGTGATTTATACCGAGGAGGAGAAAAAATTTGCAGAGGAGATTATGAAGACATTTCCGGCAGGAGTTAAAGCCAGCCCGGAAGATGCTGCTAAGATTGCTCCTTTTGTAGTAAACGAAAAAGGAGCAGGCGGCTCTACCGACGTGGGAGATATCAGCTGGCTGGTTCCTACAGTTGGGTTAGGAACTGCAACATGGGTTCCGGGAACCTCCGCTCACACCTGGCAGGCCGTTGCCGCAGGCGGAACATCCATCGGACAAAAAGGAATGATGGTAGCTGCAAAAACTATGACGCTGACGGCTATGGATATTTTCAAAAACCCATCTGTAACGAAAGTTGCATTGGATGAATTGAACCGCAGAAGGGGGGACGGTTTCGTTTATAAAGCTTTAGTCGGCGATCGTAAAGCTCCACTGGATTACAGAAAGTAATTGTAATAAATCAGATAAGGAAGGCAGTTTCAGGACTGCCTTTTTTTTCTGAAATCAACTAACCCGGAGATAACCGGATTAACATCACTGGGTTCGAAAGAAGAAACAAGCCTAAAATAGAATTAATCGTCTCAGCGGTTTGATTTTTCAGGATCATTTTGCCAATTAATAAATGACGATTTCTTTCGGACTAGTTTGAAGGCAAAAATCATCTGAGCCAAAAGCCATTAATACCATCTCTTTTCCATTGAAGGATTAAGCAATGAATTGCAATCTGTTTTTTTGGTAAAAGATTATATTGGAACTGCAATTGCCCCTAATAACCATATGGACAGAAGAAAATCCCTCAAAATAATCGGTGCCTCAGCGGTAGGTATCGCCGGCTTGATGCTGGCCGATTGGAAATGGCAAATCGTGGATGAGCTTACCCACAAAGGCTTTTTCACCCGAAAAGAGGAAAAACTCATTTCAGCCATTGCCGACACCATCATTCCTGCCGGCTTACCTCCAAAACTTCCCACTCCGGACGCCCAACCAATCGGCGCCCTCAGTACCGGAACAGATAAATTCCTGATCAAATTCTTCGAGCATTGCTCAGAGAAAGAAGAACAGGATTCCATCAAAGCTCAACTTGCTTTGCTCGATAAAAAGGAATTCCTGAAAGCGACAAAGGAAGACAGAGAAGCGATGTTTCTGGCATTGGATGCTTCCGAAAATGAAGATGAAATCAAGTTTTTCAGCCTGATGAAGTCTCAGACCATCTTTGGATTCACCACTGTGAAAGAAGTAATGGCAGACTACCGAGGCTACAAAGTGGCACCGGGATATTACCATGGTTGCGTGGATGTTTCTGTAAAAGCTTAAACCCAAAACGACATGCTACAAGACTCAAAAGATAAGCGCACCTACGACGCCATTGTAATCGGATCGGGTGCAAGTGGTGGCTGGGCTGCCAAAGAATTGTGTGAAAAAGGAATGAAGACTTTGGTGCTCGAAAGAGGCCGAATGGTCAAACATATTGATGATTATCCAACTGCATCCAAAGCTCCCTGGGAATTTGAATTCAGGGGAGTGATTCCGATAGAGAAGCGTTCAGGAATAGGTGCGGCAAGATGGGGAAGAGAAGAGACATTGCACTGGAAACTCGCCGAAGATGAGCAACCGATCATTGAGGAGAAGCCTTTCCGTTGGTTCAGAGGCTATCATGTCGGCGGGAAATCCCTGCTTTGGGCCAGAGGTTCCCAGCGCTGGAGTGACTTCGACTTCGAAGGTCCGGCAAGGGATGGATTCGCTGTCGATTGGCCCATTCGATACAAAGATTTGGAGCCATGGTTCAATCACGTGGAGACTTTCGTGGGATTTGCGGGAAACAGAGACGGACTTCCGGAATTGCCTGATTCCATCGTGATGCCGGGTTTTGAACTGAGTTGCATTGAGAAATATTACAGCGATCAGCTGAAAGAAAAATACGGGGACAGACACCTGATTCAGGGAAGATGCGCGCATCTCACCGATCCTCAGGAAATCCACAAGCAGCAAGGGAGAAATAAGTGCCAAAACCAGGCGATGTGTAATCGTGGCTGCGTGTATGGAGGCTATTTCAGTTCCAATGCTTCAACTTTACCCTGGGCTGAAAAGACCGGGAATCTGACAATTCGCCCCGATTCTGTCGTGGAATCGATCATTTATGATGAGGCAAAAGGTCGTGCAACCGGAGTGAGGATCATCGATCGCGAGACAGGAGAGGCGATGGAGTTTTACTCCAAAATTGTCTTTGTCAATGCTTCCACGATCGCTTCAAATGCGATTTTGCTCAACTCAAAATCCAGCCGCTTTCCCAATGGAATCGGAAATGACAACGGATTGATGGGCAAGTTCCTCGCTTGCCATAATTACAGAGGAAAAGGGAATGCCCAGTTTGAAGGATTTCTGGACAAAATCAACGATGGCAGAAATCCGGGTCATGCCTATGTGCCTCGATTCCGAAATGTCTTCAAGCAAGACACAGACTTCCTTCGCGGTTACTCCATCGGGATGTCCGGAGGAAGAGGGATGGGTTCGGATACCAAAGGCCTGATCGGTGATCAGCTTCGGGACAACCTGCTCAATCAGCGGCCAAACGACACCTGGAACATGTCTGCCTGGATGCAGGGCGAGACTATTCCGATCGAGTCAAACCATGTTCGCCTCAGCACCGATCAAAAAGACAAATACGGAATTCCCAAGATCATCCTCTCAGTGGAGTGGACCGAGAACGACGAAAAGATGACCGCAGATTTCCTGCAGCAGCAGACGGAAATGTTTGAGAAGCTTGGTTTCAAAAACATCAATGTGGAAGACACCAAATCACCTCCGGGATCAGACATCCATGAAATGGGAGGAGTGAGAATGGGTAAAGACCCGGCGACTTCCTTGCTGAACGAATGGAATCAGCTTCATCACTGCAAAAATGTCTTCGTGACAGATGGAGCTTGCATGACGAGTACGAGCACTCAGAATCCTACGCTGATGTTTATGACGCTGACGGCAAGAGCGG
>JAKFCO010000122.1:0-19802 GCA_036676605.1 Algoriphagus sp. | reverse complement strand
CGGGAATTTTGCTTTTCATTTCTTCCAATATCCCAAGCAGAAGTCTGGCATCATCAGTTTGATCCAATTGGATTAAGGCACGGATCCCCCTACAAACAGCTCGCAATTCTTTTCCTTTTTTCAGTCTGTCGAATGGGAATGGATTCGGATTTTTGGAAACGATTCTATCCAATTTTTGATCAATCCGCTTTTCCAGGGATAACAATTCTTCCGAAATTTCTGGCCAATTCATTTTGTTAATATTATAAACATAAATATGTTCTTTAAATTAACAATAATTTGACTACTACCACAATCAAATCTTCCTTGGATTCTAAATACTCCTTTTTTTTACCAACCCTCGATTCCTGAAACTCAATTGTACCAATCCTTTTAAAAAGTACATCGAGAAACTCAAATATTGGCCTTGCATCATTCTCTATCCCGGATGTACTTTCATCAATTTTTGACAACTCATCAGAAGGATTGAGACTAAGAATCTACCTAGGTATCCAGGCAAAAAATCACTAACTTTTGAATTGAAACCTTAGACCCAAGAGCTATGTGTTATCATGTTTCATCCAGTCTGGGCAGTGATAAGCTCAAGTCAATACTAAATAAGAAAGTCGTTCTTAATGCGGAAAATTATATTCCAGGCCATCATTTCCACGGGTTTAGTAAACCATACTTACCCGTGGTCAGTACATTGGAGCCGAATGCACTGGACTTTTTTAGATGGATGTTGATTCCAGGCTGGGTAAAGGATGAGAAGGACTTCAAGGCTAATACATTAAATGCGACCAGTGAAGATCTCTTTGAAAAGCCGTCTTACCGCTCCTATTGGAAAAACCGATGTCTGATTGCAGTATCGGGATTTTTTGAACCACATCAGGTGGCTGGCCAGAAGTCAAGCCAAACTTACTACGTTCGTCCAAGACAGGGAGAGGTATTTACCTTAGGTGGGATTTTTTCGGTATGGAGAGATATGCGGACTTTTTCGATTATTACCGTGCCCGCATCTCCACTCTTGGAAGAGGTCCACAATGAGAAAAAACGGATGCCCCTGATATTAGAGGGGGAGAGTGCAGAAGCTTGGCTGCTTCCAGATCTGACCCAGGATGAAATGACAGATCTGATGGTTCCCTTTTCGGATGATTCCAAACTCGATGCATTTAGAGTTATGGATCAGATGTTCAATATCCGAGTGGATTCCAATATACCTGAAGTCATCAAGCCTTTGAAAAATTAGAGTAAATACATCAATTCCGAGGTTCTTGCCTTTGCTTTTGGTTTATCAGCTGAAATCTAGCGCAACCTTATCTCACTTCGCACAAAGGAGGCGTTTGCAAGAAGGATAATTGAATGTCAGATACTTGGCAGCCAAAGGGAAGTAAATCCAATTCGATGAAACTTTTTGGACAAGGAAGAAAAATCAGACACTATCTGGACAAGAAGGTTTCCTAAAGTGCTTTCGCAAGGTTGAAGGCCGTCAGCCGAATTACAGTTGCCAGTTTTGTTAAGGAGCAGATTGAGTGAAAATGCTCTAGTGCTGCATAACACTGGAGCATTTTCATTTCCATTTGTTAGAATGTGAATAGGAATTAGTTATATTTCTTGACAAACTTCAAAATTTCTCCTTATGGTAGAATTTCCACACTTGATTTATACTCGAAAGCCAGAAAAAATAAAAGGATTCAAGAGGACAAGAGGTAGAGATCCTGAGAAAAATGAGAAAGTCAACGAGCCTGTCGATCCTATATCTGAGGAAAAAAAGTATAGACTTGCTAGTAAATTAAGAGAATTTTCATCTGCAGTGGATGCGAGATTAAGAAAAAAGACACTTGAAGTTCCCTTAAATTTTGATCTTATTCAGATTGAATTCCATAGCACGTTTGATCAGATTTTGGAAAATCATTTTTTCAGTGCCTATGGTCTGGATCCAATTGAGAAATCCAATTTTAATAAAAATGTGCTTTTTAGAATTGGAAATAAGGAGCTCTTTAAATCCTTTTTTGAGCATATTTCCTCCATCTCTAACCTTAGAACTGGCGAGGATCATAGGAAACAACCTTACTCTAGACTGGCCCTCATAAGTGATTTCTTCCTACTGGATGACAATGGAAGGAAAGGAGTTCTCTCTGGTCAGGAGGGTTTTATCTTAACGTACTGTGATATGATAATTTACCCGGAGGCCAGGGCTCAGATGAATGCGTTATGGGAATTCTTAAAAGCTCAAAAAGTGCAAATTGAAGGTTCCCGTGAAATAGACAATTTACTTTTTATAAAAAACGGATACCCAGGGCTTGATCAAATTCTAGTAGAGAACTTTGATATCATCAGGTTGATTACTTCTGCCAGAGTTCCGGTGATAAAACCTGGGACAGTAGCTACTCCTTACCGTAGTTATGGATTTGAAGCAGTAGTAGAAGAGGACTTGCCCATAGTATGCGTGGTAGATACTGGGATCCAAGCGCAGGTAGAACCTCTCAAAAAGCTTATGACGGATATTTTCATTGACCATACTGGTAAAGCACCCTATTGGGATGAAGTTGGTCATGGGACAGCAGTGGCAGGTTTGATAGCATTCGGGACTGATTTTTATAACATTTCACTTAAGGAAATTCCGGCAAAGGCTAGGTTAGCAGTGCTAAAGGTAATTCATGAAGAAAATGATGACCTGAATGTAGTAGCCTTGATCCGGGATATTAGAGAGTTGTATCTCAGTTATGATATCAGAATCTTCAATATTTCCTTAAATCTTCCAGGCTCAAAACCTTACAATGGTGCAATCGGTAAGTTTGCTTTTGAACTGGATAAACTGGCCTATGAACTTGATATTTTGATCATCAATTCAGTTGGGAATTATAAATTCGAGGATATTGATACTATGTTACTACTTGGAGACTTGGATGTAAACACCCATTATCCTAGCTTTTTTTATAATACTAATCCTGAGATCGAAGGGCATTTCTGCGAATTCACCAATCTTCAGGAACCTTCAGAGTCTATGAACAATATTTCGGTTGGTGCACTTGCTGGAAATTTTGAAACTGAAATAACGGATGGGATTACACCTGCGAAAGAATATCCTGCCATTTATTCCAGGAAATCACATTGGGATGCAACTGCGCTAATAAATGGCAAAAAGCCTAAAGACAATCAAAGCAATAAATACCTTTTCAAACCTGACTTGGTTTTTGAGGGAGGGGATTATGTGAGCTTAGAAGCGGGAATGGAAGTCCTCACCAGTCCTCTACATAATTCACCTTACTATGGGCGATTGGCTGGAACAAGCCTTGCCGCTCCCTTGGTCACCTCCATGGTCGCCCAGATGGTAAAGGAATACCCAGAGCTTAAAATGACTTCCATAAAAGCATTACTGATAAATTCTGCCGAGCCCCCGGCGGGTAACAATCCCCCGCATTTTAATTCAGCAGATACTAAAAAATTGTATAAGAAGCTCACGGGACACGGCAGACCAAATCCTGATCATTTTATGGAAAGCACCGAGGACTCAATCACTTTTGTAATAGAGGATTCCATCAATTTCAATGATTTTTATTCTTTCGAGTTGAAATTCCCGGAATGGGTATTGTCTACCAAAAATAAAATTGAGCTAACTGCTACCCTGGTGTACAAATTCCTTCCTATACACAATAATCATTTGGCCTACCTACCTTTGCACATTTCCTTTGGAATATTTAAACCAAGAGAAATTTCCACCCTTTCTCAGGATGAATTGAAAAACTATATTCTAAAAAAAGGTGAAAGCTGGGCAGAAGACCATTTCGGAGTAGAGGACAGGATATTTTCCAATGTTCAAAAAGTTTGCTTTAATATTTCCAGCCATCACTTTGATGCAGGCAACCCTTCTGTGGCCATTGCAATGCGGTGTTATGGAAAATCAAATATCCCCCAAGCTGACCTTAGGCATTTGAAGACATCAGAACATCCTTTTTCACTCGTGGTAGGATTACGGGAAATCAAAAAAACTAAGAATTCCAAGCTTTCAGGATCGCTTTACAATGACATCGAAGCATTGAACGAACTACAGGCAATCGCTGATTTGGAGGCTGGATCCTCTGTGGAGGGAGGGCTTTAAGCCTTTCCGGTGCTCAGTAAAGAAGCCTTTTCCACTTCGATCAATTTTTCCCAGATTACCTTGTCAATCGTGACTTTGGAAGGAACCAGATCGGTCTCTAATTTATAAAGACTGCGTTTCATGGCAGAGATCAGCGTCTTTTGAATACTGTAATAGGATAAGCCTTTTGCCTTCTGGATCAGCTTCTTCACACCAGCCTTACTGCCAAGGGTAAATACTCCTCGTTTCAGCGTCAACTGGATAAGTTCCTCGATCTCTTCTTCATCGGGCATTTCAAATCCCACCTGTGTATCAAACCTTCTCACCAGTGCATCATCCAACATGCCTACCTGATTGGTGGCAGCGATTACGATAGTGGACTGAGGGAGATAGTCGAAGAGTTGCAAGATCGTATTGACCACCCGCTTCATTTCTCCATGGTCTTGGCTATAGTCCCGTACTTTACCTAGAGAATCAAACTCATCCAAAAACAGGATGCAATCCCCGGATGCTGCTTTTTTAAATATCTTTGCCAGATTTTTACTTGTTTCCCCGAGTTTGGAAGATACAATTGCTCCGAGATTGACCACCAAAAGAATTTTCTCCAATTCTCCTGCTATGACATAGGAGGCAAGAGTTTTACCACAGCCAGAGGGACCATAGAAAAGAATCTTGTGTGCCACGGGGAGATCCAATGCCTGAAGGAGTGATTTTTTGCGGTGCTCCAAGATAAAATGGTCCAGGGATTCTTTTACCTGTGAATTGCTGATCAGGTCCGAAAGTCTATAGTCTGAGGTTACCTGATCCAAGATCAGGTCATCTACAGCTTTTTGTCCGGGAGTCTCAAAACGGATCCCGGAACTGACCTTTGATCCTCCAGTAGTGGAATGCTGACGTATGGCATCTTTTAAGATGGACTGCAGTTGAATGGCCAGATTCGTTTTCTTACTTTTTCGGGCATGTTCGATCAGGTCCTGAAGAGAATCCTTCAGCTTCTCTTGGTCATTTTCCAGCCCAAACCGGGCAATTTCTTTGATGTAGTCGAACTGTGTCAAGGGAAGAACACGTGAAAATCAGGTAAAATCTGTAATGTTTACTTACAAATTACGTAATTATTTGATAAAGATTTGCAGCCTGCAAATTAAAATCAAACATGAATACCTTATTCAACTAGTAATACTTAAAGAAGTTGAAACCATTTTTAATCATTCTTTTGCACAAGGGTCAAGCTATTTTTAGAGGTTAATGAAAGCACTAAACGAATTACCTCTCTTTTTTAGGTGAGAGCCTTTCCCGAGAAGTGAAACGAATCGAGAGTTATGGTTAGCTAGCAAAAAATACCCAATACAGGGTAGTTACATATGAAATTTATTTTAGTTCTTGCCCTCCGGATTTTGTCTTGTCCCTACTATTAATTCAAACTTCATAACCCTCATCTTAATCTACATGAGTAAATTTTTAACTGGCCCCAATTTGGTGAATGCAATTGACGCAATTATTTGGGATGCCCAAAGCACATTATTAATTGTTTCTCCCTATATCAAATTGGATGATCACTTCAGAAAACTCTTTGATCATCAAAAAGACAACTCAGACCTTCACCTGATTCTTGTTTTTGGGAAAAATGAGAAATCAGTCCAAAAAAGCCTGAACAAGGATGATTTTGATTACTTCAAGCAATTTCCAAAAATCAGCATAATCTATGTTCCAAACTTGCATGCAAAATATTACGGAAATGAAAAGCAGGGTATTATTACGTCCATCAACCTTTACGATTATTCATTCAACCAAAATATTGAATTTGGTGTCCTCTCTGAACAAAGTCTATTGAAGTCGATCACCAGGTCCACTAGCAGTGATGATGAAGCATGGGATAAATGCATCGAGATAGCAGAAAACAATGAAGTAATCTTTATAAATAGACCTGTATTTGAGCATAAATCAGGATTGCTCAGTCGGAGTAAAAATTACAAAGTATCTAAAACCCTTTTTGATTCGACTGAAAAATTCTATGGATTATTCAAAAAGAACATGCCAAGTCCCCAACAATTGTTTGATTACCCGGAGGAATTGGACTCCAATGATAGCCAGGTAGAACGTCCTGTCAGACAGGTTCAAGCTCCGACAGAATCTTCCCTTGGTTTCTGCATCAGAACGGGTGCCCAAATCAAATTCAATCCCAAACAGCCCATGAGCAATGACGCCTGGAAGTCATGGAATAAGTTTGCCAATGAGAATTATCCGGAAAAGTTTTGCCACAAATCCGGTAAGCCTTCAAATGGAAAAACTTCCATGAAAAATCCTATCTTGAACTAGAGGAAAGTAACCCAAAGGGCTTTAAAAGCTAATGAATTCAAAGTGAATGGTTTCCCTTTAATGCCTGAGGACCTGAAGATCCCAAACATCTTTGAAAATTCTGACAACGAGAAGAGTGAATATTTGGTGGCAGTGGATTGGATTCATAAGGTACCTTCTAATAAAGTTAAATGGAATCCTAAGTCTGAGTTGTTTGCAAGCCAGTTAATAAAAGCCTCTCTTCAGAATCAAAAAGTCACTAGAGAATTCCTAGAAGAAGAATTCGGAATAGATCTGAGGGAATTGCTTTTACAGGATGTTTCCTCTCTTTTTGAAGATGGAATCAGGGAAGTTGGAAATCCAATCGCAAATTGATAAGAATATCCGGGTGGAATTACAAATTTCACCCAGTTCACAAGCGATATGACTACACCTAGTAGGGGTATCGGGTCGGAAGTACCTCTCCGATGAAGCGCATCAACCAGATGGAGTATGCTAGGCCAGACAAAATCAAGATCCTGGACATGCCGTTTGATAGGGTATTCGTCGATGATAGCGCTAGATAGAGACAAAAATTAACTTAAGGGTATTTCAACACTTCTATGAAGCTTGGCATGTGAGTCCATAACTTCAACAATAACTGATGATTTAGAAAGGTTTAAAGTTTTTGGTATAGCTCCGTGAAATCTAAATGGCTGATCAGGACTTAGTTCAAAATCTGCATTTAATTGACCATTAAATAGCTCTACAGGATTACCTTCATTACCAACTGAAAAATAATACAATCTATAGGTCATAATATAAACAACCTTCTGAGAGTGATTAATAGCAGTGATCCCAAGTTTATAGGTAGGAGAACCATCCGATTCTCTTCCAGAAAAGAATTTCTCTGCCATGATCACTAGCCTTGTTTCATTTAGCAGTTTTTTCTCGTTTTTCTTCTCTTTATTCTCATACCAAAATTTATAAAGAGAAAACAAGAATACCCCTATAGATGTAAAAAAAGCAAATTCTAGTTTAAGCCATTCTGGAACCATTACCATCTATCTTAGTGATTAAAGTGCCGAATCAAAGTTCCGGGGCTTTTCTTGTTATTCTCCTAAAGTTGAAACATTCGTATCAATTGAATTCACATTTGAATCAATATCATGTAGGTAATTTCGTATAGAGCTCAATTTGTTCCCACTACCCTCAAGTTCCATAGCAATTTTTTCTAAGGCACCTGGATAAGCATCAGAATCACTAAGAACAAGAGCAGTCTTGAGAATGCGGTTTCGTTGAACTTGGATTGCGGTCTGGAGCAAATCCTGATGAGGGGACGGCTTTATCTCAGAAAGCTCTCTCATTATTGTCTGAATCTCTTTGATATAATCTTTCATTTATTTCGCAGGTTAAAATTTAATATCTAGTTTAACCATGTGATTCATGATTTCTTTTGTTGTACCATTGAAACCAGTTGCCTTTCCTTTTAGCTTAAATCCTTTAATTTGAGGATACTTTGTATCCACCCGAGCAAGTGCGTCTTTAATCTGTCTGATTTTTTACTAGGGACAGTTTATAATTTTTGGGCAGGAGTTCGTGTATTTTCTGGATGTTTGTGTCCATGATATTATCGAAGACGTACTTGAGCCATTGCTGTGGGTTAACCTCTTCGGCTTTACACATCGCAAAAAAAGAATAGATCATTGCTGCCCTCTGTGCCGCGTCGTGCGATCCTGCGAACAGGTAGTTTTTCCGTCCCAGGGCTACGGGTCTGATCCTGTTCTCGATGGCATTGTTGTCGATTTCAAGTACCCCGTCCAAGAGGTAGTTTGACAGCTCTTTCCACCGCGTCATGGTGTAGGCCATGGCTATGCCGATGGTACTTTTGGGAAGTGCCTGGGCATAGTTTTCGGTTAGCCATTTGGAGAAGGCATCCAATACAGGCAGGGCCTTGTCCAGCCGATAAGCCTTTCTGTCTTGGGGAGTTAGCCTGTTTCCCCTGCAATGGGCCTCGATCTCATAGAGTTTCCCAATAAAGACCAGTGCCAGCTCTGCCTTTGACCTGTCGTTTTGCTGTGCCTCAAAGAATTTTCTCCGTGCATGTGCCCAGCAGCAAAGATGGGTGACACCGGGTAAGGCGGCATACTTTTCATACCCCTGGTAGCCGTCAGTCTGCAGGTATCCATTAAAGCCCTCCAATATCTTTTTGGGAGCCTCCTTGTCACGTCCTTTTTGGTAATCAAACAATACGGTGCCATCCACCGGGTTATGGTAAACCCAGTAGTAGCCCAGATGGGTATCTTTCTTTTTGGTGCTGTCCAACACCCGGATGGTGGTTTCATCCGCCTGGAGGTATCCTTTCCCACAGGTGTCCTTTACCAGCCAGTCGTATAGGATTTCCAGCCGTTCGAGCCCCTGTCTCACCCAGCCGTCCAGTGTGGAAGGGGCAATCGGTATATTTTCCCGTTTGAAGCGTTGGAGCTGTCGGTAGAGCGGGAGGTGATCTACGTATTTATCTGTCAAAATGGAAGCGAGCAGTCCGGTACCGACTATGCTTTTGTCAATCAGGCGGGAAGGGGGCGGTGCGATGGCTACCGGGGACTTGCCGTCCTGTGCTTTGGAGACGTACTTATAGCGGATGTAGCGGCGGATGATGAACTTGGCGGGTACATAGTCCAGCTCTTCGGTGATTTCTTTGCCGATACAGGTCATCTCTTCCAGGTTTCCCTCCGGATACAACTCGATTTCTTCCACGGGAAGGTGTTCGGGCAGTTTTGTCCTGCCGGGATGTGGGGAGCCGGATTTCCTGCGGACATACTCCACCTTTTGGGTGAGTTCCTCCTGCATGGCCTGCTGTACTTCGGCGGTGGTTTCAAAAGGCAGACTGAGCTGGTCGGGGGACTCAAAGCGTTCCCGTTTCTGGCCAAAGAGCATCTTTTGAAACTTGGCAACAAGCCCTTCCAGCTTTTCGATACGCTGATCCTTGGACTCCAGCTCCTTTTCCCACTCGCCCAGCAGGGCGATGAGTTCGGGATTGGAGAGCTGGTCCAGGGGTTTGTTCATGCACCGAAAATAATACCCCGGAAGAAGCGGTCAAAGCATTAGTTTCCCACACAACCTGTGGATAAACAGACCACTCCTGCCGATTTTTGAATTTCAACACAAAAGGCCTCCACATTGTCCCCAGTGCCTGTTTTACATCCAAAAACCTGAACGGCGGTCGATAAAAAAGGAGTAAAAATCCTAAAAAAAAATCCTCAGGGCCCGGTATATCTGGGAAGCTGGCGGGAATCCAGCACCCGGATACCCTCGACCATCAGCACGAGTGAACTCCACGGTAGTTTACCGCCATCTTCCATGCCCTCGGGTGGCCGGAAGGTGCCTTTTTCCAGACGCTTGTAGTAGATCACCAGTCCGCCCGCTTCCCAGTGGAGCAGCTTGACAAGGGTACGGCTGCGGTTCAGGAAGATATACACTTCCCCGGACAGCGGATCCCGGTTCAGTGAATTGCGGACCAGACCGCAAAGCCCGTCAAAGCCTTTTCGCATGTCCACCACCCCGCCGTAAAGAAAGAACCGGTGCGAAGATCCTAAGGCAAACATCTTACAGGTTGACCAGCAACTGAAGTAGGGACAGGTCTTGGATGCCACGGACCCTCACGCCATTCGGATAGACCACTTCAAGACCACTGGACTGTGCAGAAGCTGTTACTTCGGTAAAACCGGATGGGGTGGGCGTGGCTGCTGCGCATACTTTCCGGTACCAGTAGGAGAATGTGGGAAGCTTGACATTCTCCTGCAAACAGAATTCACGTTGGGTCAGGCCACTGGATTTGAAGGAAGCTACCGCCGCTTCCATTTCTTTTTGACTTGCTCTTTTCATAGGTTTGTTTTTGGTGCAAACCTACTGGCTCAAAACAACTCGGAAAATATGTGGTTGCTCGGGGGGATACGATACTTTTTGATCAATCTTTCAATTTCAGCGTGGATTCTTTTCTCAGCTGCTTCCTTGGCTTCTACAAACTCTTGTAATTCTTCATTCATTGTTATGTGGTTTTAAAATGGAAAAAATGCAGTTCGAAAACCAAGCCATTTGAATAAACCCTGACAAACAGACATAAAATCCATGAGGTTATTGGGAGGGCACTGAAAAAGTCCTTAAATATTTTAAGCACTTTTGAAAAATAAAATAAAGGCTCTGAGAATCGTCTGTACGAAAGTAGTTATGAGTCCGGACCCAAATACTTTAAAGAAAAGAGGCTGTTTGCTACTTAGAAAACAGCCTCTTTTGACAAATAGCCACTTTTTCAGTGGCCTCGTTATTGGCCGGGGCTTTCCATCTACTTAACCACTATAACCTATTTATGAAACTTTAATCAGTTAAAAAGAGCTAGCTGATTCAGATTGATCTCCTCCTCCTCACTCCGGTTGATCTTCATGCTCTTGATGTTCATCCATTGCAGTAATTGATGTAGATCTTAAATTTGGGGAAGATCGACAGGATTATCTTGGTGTCTGGAATATCTTTCTCTTTGACGCTCAAATATACTTCGCGGATGTACTGGGCTTTTTTGTTGTAATTGTCACGTAAATAAGTCATGAAACAAAAATACCCTGCCAGCATGGCAGGGTACAAATAAGTTTTGGACAAGTTCTAAACAATTGTTAAGCTAATTTCGGGTTTTCTATTCAAATACTTCGAAATCCAAATGATAAAATGAATAGCAGCCTGCTTTGCGGCTATACTTTAAGCTATCGTTTTTCAAACTTACCGTCATTGGCACGTCAGATAAAATGGAATTCATCGGATGGAACCAAACCACGATCTTTTCCTCCTTAGTAATCACATACCTCTGATCCGGACTCTTTCGACTTTTTATACCTTGTACTTTTCTTTGATCTCCTTCAGAATCACCTCGAGAATTTTGCGATAATCAGTTCCAATAGTAATTGCAAGTTTTACTACCTCTTCAAATGAAAATCGTTCAGGGTTTCTTAGTTTATCCGTATAGGTGTTGAATCCCATTTGAAGAGCCTTAGATAAGTTAGTCGGCTTGTGTTCTTGAAGCCTAGATAAACTTGAAATGGAGCCTTGGTTAAAAAGTGCTCCTATCTCTTCAAACTCTTTAATAAGTTTAAAATCATATATTGAATTCTTTGATTCCCTTGATTTCATAAGAACGAAACTGGGGCTACCACTTTATTTTCAGAAGAAAAATTTTTAAAATAGAATTATAAATTTGCAAAATGATAATATAGGTATATATTTGGCTTTATATCAATTAGTTAAAAACCGATAAAAGTCAAGCAAATTTATATGCAGAACTTCTTTTGAAGGACTGCTCAGTGAGTCTCGCCACTAAATCTGGTAAATTTTCCGCGCGAGAGTTCAAAGAGTGGTCCCGTTTCCTATTTTGCAAAGAAATAGGGCGGGCACTCCTTTTTGAAATGCGCGGACTGTCATTGACAGATGGCTTACCAGAGCCTAGTGGCATTAGAATTTGGAGTTTTGCTCGCCCTTCTTTTTTGGAAGTGCCAATTCTTCAATCTTCTAGACTCGTTTTACCATTTTTCATTAATAATGAAAACGAGCATGATGAATTTACTTCCTTTTCTGTTTCAGACAGTATGCTGTAGGATCCACAGGCTGGGAGCGTATGCTCGGTTGGTAAGCGGGTCATCTTGTTCTCTGCCTATTCCGATATCCATCGGAACCTATTATTTCTTGCCAGAGGAACACGGCATCGCAGCGGTAGATCGCCTATATCCCTTGAAACCCAAAAACCCAATTTAAAACTTAACACTTTTTCTCCCTGATTGCTTCCTCCCGTTCGCGGGTAGGACTTTCCACACTGATCAGGGAGTGACGTTCCGATCCCTATCGGGATCACAGATGGAATTCGCTCACTGCAGGGGCGTCTGGTAGATCCATCTATTCAATTATTTCTTAATCAGTTGATTGCTTGATGATTTATTGTCAGGGAGGAAGAGTATTGGCTATTTCTAATGGGAAATACAATTGAAATAGGTCCTGCTCGCGCAGGACGAAATACGCTTCGCGATAAAGGATACGCAACTATCTCACGACCGAAGGGAGCTTATTTCACTCCGAGGCACGAGGAGTGTATTTCGCTTCAGCATATCTCTTTCTTCATCGGTCATTGGTCATCCAGCTTCAAAAACACCAAAAGCACATGAAAAAAATTCTATTCACATGCTTCCTGGGAGGACTATGTCTTTTCGGAAGTGAAGTTCAGAGTAAAGTTGCTTCACCCAGGGATAGTTTAGTTGCTATTCCTAGTCCTCAGGGGCAGGAGGGGAGTTCCCTTCCTGTTCCCAAGGAGGGAATGCTCTACCTTGAATTGGCCACCGCGGTTCCCACTGACTCACTCTACCTGAGATTTTGGGATCACCTGGTCTCTGACCGAATGACGGTCACTCCCGGAATACCCATGGCTGTTCCTGCCGGGGAAGGGAATATGTTTGAAGGTAGCCGTAACTATTACGTGTTCAATGTTGCATTTCCCCACGCAAACCCCTTTGGCTTTTTCTCCATCGGAAAAGGGAAAAATACCCTTGGAAAACATTGGGTATACTTTCCTTCAGATAGGGTAAGGCTACGTGCGGACCTGCTCTCCGGTTCACTGGTTTTTGGAGGCCCGGACGCAGACTTCTACCGCCTTCAATACGAAGTGGACCTATCCTTCAGAGAGGCTCAGTTCAATTCAGATCCTGTCCTGTTTTCCTCAACCTCGGAGGCATTCCTCCAGGATTCCCTCACAGCGACCCTTTGGGAGCAATCCCAAATCCGGCCAGAGGACCTTTATGTTCAAATGAAACTGATCACTACACCGGAATCAGCTTGGGAGGAATTTGAAGAGTTCATTGCTACTTCCTGGCTCAACCATCCCGCTGTTCAGGTGCTGGACCGATATGTGACCGTGCTTTCCTCCGATCGGCTGGATCTGGTCGAAACAGGAATCAAGGGTCAGATTCTGTTTAAGGGAATCAACAAGGCAGAACTGGCCTGGCCCCTGATTCAAAAAGATCCGATCAAACTGGCGAAAGTCAGAGAGTGGGTAGATGGTTTTTTTCTCAATGACCTTAGCTATTCCCACCCATTATTGGCCCAAGGAATATATCAATGGACCCTTATGGAAGCCATGGCTCTCCAAAAGCCCATCCAGCAGGTATTCCAGGCATTGCCCAATCCCCTTCGGGAAGAGGTCATTGCCTTTTACATCCTGGACAACTTCAACCGGATGGAGGATCGTCTCCCTGAAATCATATCCCAAAACCTTCCTATGGTCCAGTCACCCTGGATCAGAGAACGCCTGAATGGGTTGGTAGAAACCGGGCGAAAAGATTTTCAGGCTGTGGGAATGGTGATGGAAGATGGTAGCCGACTGGATCCGGAAATGATAAAGGGAAAAACCCTCCTGATCCACTTTTGGATCAACGGATGCAAGTTTTGCCACTACGATCATCAAACGGTGATGGAAAAACTCAGTGCCCGATTTCAGGGCGATCCCGATATCTTAATCCTGACTGTAAATGCTGACGCCGATATCCAAACCTGGAAAAAAGGCTTGGCAAGCGGAGATTATACTTCTCCGATGGGGTTGAATATCTGGGTGCCTCAAGGTACAGGAGTTCTTGATACCTATGGGATTCATTCATTTCCACAAAAAATGATCGTCGGTCCTGACGGGAAAGTTAAGCTCCAGTCCATCGATCGCATGGAGGCAGAAGACCTCGCCATTCGTCTGGAAACGGTATCCAATTCTACAAAGACAGCCTTTTCCCCACTCAAACTTTAACCTTATGAAAAAACTATTAATTATTCTCCTTGCGCTGGTTGGGCTGTCGGAGGCATCTTATTCCCGTCAGACCCTGGCGGAAAAACTTTCGGGAACGGTCTATTCCACCGAGGGGCACAGCCTTCCCGGAGCTTTGATCTATCTGACCGATACCGACTTCAGAACAGTGACTGATGAGGCAGGCAGATTCTGGTTGACTGTTCCTGCGGGAAATTACAGCTTAATGGTGTCCTACATCGGAATGGAAACAGTAAGAATGGAAGTTTCTATTCCATTGAATAATGAGCTGAAAATCATCCTAAGCCCTGATGAAATGGATTTGGAGTCTGTGGAAGTGGTGTCCACAGGCTACCAAATCTTGCCTAAAGAGCGTGCGACAGGATCATTTGCATTTTTGGACAGTCAATTGGTTCAGCGAAAAGTAAGTACCAGTATATTGGAAAGGCTTGAAGATGTGACTTCGGGATTGATTTTCAACAAAGGTCCCCAAGCGGCAAATGATCCTATTTCCATCCGGGGTAGAGGAACAATTTTTTCAAACACCGCGCCGCTGATCATTGTGGATAATTTTCCATATGACGGTCCGATTGAAAACATTAACCCAAATGATGTGGTCAGTATTTCTGTGCTCAAAGATGCCGCAGCTGCCTCCATTTGGGGTGCAAGGGCAGGAAACGGGGTGATTGTGATTACCACACAAAGAGGCAGGACCAACCAAGCACTAACTGTCAGCCTCAACTCCAACTTCACAGTTACCGAGCAACGGGATTTGTTTTATGTGCCTCAGATGTCGATCCCGGATTTTATCGGAATTGAGAAATACCTGTTTGGGAGAAACTTCTACCGGAGTCTGGAAAACAATGCCAACAAGCCTAAGCTTTCCCCGGCTGTTGAGACCTTCATTGCCCTCAGGGATAAGAAAATATCCCAGGAGGAGGCTGATCAAAGAATCCTGCTTTATGGCAATTCCGATATTCGCAGGGATATTAATTCGTATTATCTGCGGCCTGGAAATAACCAGCAGTATTCCCTCTCCATCAGTGGAGGAGGAGAACGATCATCCCATAACATTTCTTTGGGCTATGATCAGATCCATCCTGACATCGTGGGTAACAGCGGTTCACGCTGGACTCTGGCCTCTGGAAACCAATGGAATTTTCTAAATGACAGGGTGAAAACAGGAATACAGGTCAATTTTTCCAACCAGAGCAATTCCTCCAGTACGTCCTTGCCTTTTGGGTATGCCTACGACCGATTGGCCGATCAGGAAGGCAATCCCCTGAGTATCGCCAATTCCTACAGTCCACGCTACATCGAATCCATTCAGGGCAAAGGATTGTTGGACTGGACCTACACCCCTTTGGAGGAGATTGGCCAGCTTGACTACCGAACTGAATCTTACGACTTCCGGGTGAGTCCTTCTCTGCAGATCAGGCTTGGGGAGGGACTTGAATTGGGACTGTATTACCAATATTGGAGAAATCTTTCCAATTCAGATAATCGGGACCCTTTAAGCCTGTTTTCAACCAGGGACCTTATCAATAAGTACACGCAGGTAGGTGAGGACGGAAATCTCAGTTACCCTGTTCCCTTTGGGGATTTGCTTTCGGTGAGTAATTCTGAGATGTATTCACATACATTCCGGCCACAGTTGACTTATCAGAAAGCCTGGCAGCAAAATCATTTTTTCAATATTCTGGCAGGTGGCGAAATCAGGGATTTGCAGGCAGAGAATTGGAGTACCCGGTATTATGGGTACAGGGATGATATGGGCACCAGTATTCCGGTGGATATGGTTACCCGTTTTCCTTTCTATTTTAACCGTGGCCAGCAAGGGACTATCCTTTCGGGAAATTCATTGGGAGGTAGAGTCGACCGGTTTGTATCCTATTATGCCAATCTTGGCTATGATTTCAAGCACAGCTATTTTCTGTCGGCAAGTGTGCGAAAGGATCAGGCGAATATTTTCGGAGTGGACGCCAATCTCCGTGGAGTTCCACTTTGGTCCGTGGGAGGGGGTTGGATCATTTCAGAAACACTGGCTAAGTCGGTATCCAAAATGCCTTTTCTGAAATTAAGGGCAACTTATGGTTCAGCAGGAAATGTGGACAAAAGCCTTTCGGCTGATGTGACCGCCCAATATATTTCCTTTCAGTTTTTTGATGTCCTGCCCCAGTTGAGGGCTGCGGGGATTGTCAATCCTCCCAACCCGGAACTGAGATGGGAAAAAATCAATACGACCAACCTGGCTCTGGATTTGGAAACCCAAAATGGTTTTTTATCCGGTTCCCTGGAGTTTTATTCCAAGAAGGGGACAGATCTTTTGGGTGAATATTCTGTACCTGCATCCCTTGGACTGACAAGCTTCACCGGCAACTTCGCCCAAACCCAAGTCAATGGAGTGGATCTTAACCTAAGCTTGAGGCAATTAAAAGGGCGGTTTAATTGGACTTCAACCTTTCTCTACAGCGGAATGAGGGAGGAAGTATTGGATTTCGAAAGGAAACCAACAGTTTCAAATCTTTTGGGAACTGCATTTTCTTCCAATCCTCAGCCCATTGTCGGGCGGCCTCTTTACGGAATTTACACCTACGAGTGGGGTGGTCTGGATCCCCAGACAGGTAATCCTAGGGGAATTCTGGACGGGGAACCCAGCTCTGATTACCTGGCCATAACCAGAGCAGCAACCATTGAAAATCTTAAATACCACGGACCATCCAGACCCACTTCATTCGGTGCTTTCCGGAATGATTTTTCCTACAAAGGATTCGGATTATCAGTCAATATTTCCTACCGGCTTGGCTACTATTATAAACGGCGGTCCATTGATTATTTCACACTGCTCAGAGGGGAAATCGGACATGGAGATTTTGACAGCAGATGGCAGCAGTCAGGGGACGAGGCATTTACCCAAATTCCATCTTTGCCTGTGGCTGCAGATACCCGCAGAAATTCTTTTTATTCCAATTCAGCGGTTTTAGTAGAGAGAGGCGATCACATTCGTCTCAAGGACATCCGATTCTCTTATACCTGGGATCAGCTTAACCTTCCGAAACTTCCTTTTAAAACGCTACAGCTTTATGCTTATGCCGGCAATCTGGGATTGATTTGGAAAGCTTCCGATGATAAGCTGGACCCCGATTTTCAAACATCCAAACCTCTAAGCTCATTTTCAGCCGGTCTGAAAATGGATTTCTAATCATTATTGAAGGGGTAAAAGGAGGAGCTTTCTTCATAAGGTCAGTTGATAAACCCAAAATTCCTCCCGGCAGAAAACATACTGTCACCTCTTCTTTAACCCTACTTGATAACTATGAAAAAGACACTAAAATACACTCTGCTAACCCTGATCTGGGTTTTAGCGATTTCATGCGAAGGATTTCTGGATGAAAAGCCAGTGAAGTCCATCTTGGTTCCAAGTACCCTGGAAGATGTCAGGGCCCTTCTCGACAACTATACCACACTAAATGAAAATACACTGATCAGTTTTATTCTTTCGGATGACTGGATGACTCCAACTTCTAATTGGGAATCCCTTCAACCTTGGGAGCAAAATTCATACTTATGGAAAACTGAAATATTTGGTCCTTTGGAGCGATCTACTGATTACTCGCGACTGCATCGGAAAATATTCTTCGCCAACAATTGTTTGGAGATTTTGGACAAGATCGAGAGCAATTCGATTCAGGAAGAAAATCTCAGGGGGGAGGCTCTTTTTGTCCGATCCTTGGCCTTCTATCAATTGGCGCAGCTTTTTTTACCGCATCCCCAAAGTTCCCAAGCTACCACGTTTACAATTCCGGTCAGATTTACCGCTAATGTCAGTGAGAAAAGTGAGCTTTTGAATATCGTGCAAGTCCTGACGAGGGTTGAACAGGACCTGACTTTAGCCCTGGAATTATTGCCGGAAAAAGCAGGGCACCCCAATCGTCCGGATCAAAGGACTGCCAACGGTCTCCTGTCAGGATTGTATTTGTATATGGGGAATTATGAAAAGGCATTGGAAGCTGCCCAACAGGTATTGGAACCCAATGAAGGATTGATGAACTATAATGAATTAAATTCTGATTCACCCTATCCTTTTAAGTTGTTTAATGAAGAGACACTCTACCATGGAGTGACTAGCAGCTTTTCGGTCACTGCCAGTTCAGCGACTTATATCAATGAAGATCTATATGGACTTTATTCTGATAATGATCTAAGAAAAGAACTCTTTTTTACGCTTGATGGTCAGGGAAATGCCTTGTTTAAGGGGTCTTATTTGGGGGACTTTAATCTGTTTACGGGATTAAGCGTCTCTGAAATACTCCTAAATGGGGCAGAGGCAGCTTTCCGTACAGGGAAGTTGGAAG
Source organism: Algoriphagus sp. (assembly GCA_036676605.1). Classification (GTDB taxonomy): domain Bacteria; phylum Bacteroidota; class Bacteroidia; order Cytophagales; family Cyclobacteriaceae; genus Algoriphagus. The sequence continues at coordinate 1,294 of JAKFCO010000122.1, read as the reverse complement.
TGGGAAAAGCGCTGTTGACGGAATTGGCAACAAAACGGTATCTGGATTTAGACCTATGGAAACAGGAAACTGGAAATCCTGATTTACTAGCTGTATTGGAGGAAAGAAGAAAAGAATTGGTTTTCAGGGGCAGTAGATGGGCGGACATGAAAAGGTTGGCTGCATTTGGAGAGCTGAAGCTTCCCATCACCAGAGAAATCGGAGCTGATTCCTTTATGCTGATGAACGAAACTCAATTTGTGTTGGAATTACCCACACTCGAACTGGAATTGGAGGGGGAATAAAAAAAGCCCGGGAGAAATTCCCGGGCCCAACCCATAGGTTGATTTCCGATTAACTGGCAGGTGGAAGAGTTCCTCTTTTTACAAAGACTTTGTCTTCACCGATGTTGATCGGATTTCCGTTTGGAGCATCATGGAGACACTCCACATCCTCCTGCTGGTCGCAGGTATAGGTACTTGGTCCTGGAGTAATTCCGGTGACATTGTACCATTGTCCCGCGGATTCGCCATAGACATTCATAGCCATGTCTTTTGGCGAAAACGCCACTGCTGCAAATGCTGCCAGCACAAATGCCAGTATAGGCAGCTTATTGATTAATTTATTCATGTTCATGTCCCTTTTTTTAACAGATCAAAAAAGGGTAAACCGTTTGGGTTGTTTGCCTACTCTGTTCAGGGTTTTCGGCTTCTCCCTTTATGCCCAGTCCAGTATTGGCCGGAGTCTCCACTTCCAGCCACGGAGACAGACGGGGCATTATGATTTGGTGGATTTAATTGATGATTTCAACTAAACCCTATTTTATCTATTATTAATACTTGTTTTTTAGTTCCCAATATTCTAAATTCATAAATCAAGGAAAGTTGCAGTGCCCGGTTAAATAGCTTATACACCCTAAAGAGGGAATCAGCAATGGCTCCCTCTTTTTATTCTCTTATCTCCTTTCTTCTTTCCCTTGTTCGACATTTGTAATGTCGAACTACATATCGTAGGATTTTTAATCCGACCCAACAACAACCGTCTCCGTACCCGGCACTCACTTTCTAATACCCAAATGATTCCGGGCCGGGTTCAATGGATTTTTCTCTTTTTTTACCATGGGTTTCACTTCGTTTCACCCATGGCTATTAAAATTAAAGGCCTTCAGCCTTTTGATTCTGCGCTGTTCGATATTTGTAATGTCGAACTACATATCGTAGGATTTTCAATCCGACCCAACGACAACTGTCTCCGTACCCGGCACTCACTTTCTAATACCCAAATTGATTCTGCGCCGGGTTCAATGGGTTTTTCC
>JAKFCO010000121.1:0-34010 GCA_036676605.1 Algoriphagus sp. | reverse complement strand
TTCATCACTCCCATTCTTCTGCTATTCGTGATTTGCAATCTCGAATTCAGATCGATAGGTCCACGATAGCAATCGGGATCCTATCCGAAAAAACCCCAGCTCTTAAATAATCCTTCGAGGTTCAAAAAATGGCAAAGGATACTCTGACTTCTTTGCGTTCCTTCGCGGACTTTGTGGTTAAAAAAAGAAATCCCCCTTGCCCCCTTGTCAAGGGGGCATTACCTAAAACTGGTCCTCCAGCTATCCTGAGGAATTTCATCACTCCCATTCTTCTGCTATTCGTGATTTGCAATCTCGAATCCAGATCGATAGGTCCACGATAGCAATCGGGATCCTATCCGAAAAAACCCCAGCTCTTAAATAATCCTTCGAGGTTCCAAAAATGGCAAAGGATACTAAGATTTCTTTGAGTTCCTTCGCGGTCTTTGTGGTTAAAAAAAGAGATCCCCCTTGCCCCCTTGTCAAGGGGGAGTTGCGTAAAACTGAACTTCAAAACTAATTGCTAAAATCTTAGCCCCTCTGCCATTTTGGGGATGAAATCCTTCCCCTAAATCAATTCATCTTGATCTTAAACCACTTCACTGCATTGTGGTAATAGATTTTGTCCACCACTTCACGGGGGAGTTTTAACCCCTGAAATTCTCCATTGACCTCGCTGACTTCCATCGTCTGATCGGTCGTAAAGTAGTTCCAATCCTCCTGCCAGGTGGTAAGCGCATTGGCTTTGACCCGCTCAGCATCCGGAGTGCCGGAGATCCCCATATCGGTTCCATAGATCAACCGGTCCTGATAGCGGATCATGAAATCCCGGACCTTTTCGCGATCCTTTTGGCTTTGGAACTGCAAATGACCAATCCGGGCAGCCATGTCCACGGCGAGATTCGGATATGCATCCAATCGCTTCGCTAGCTCATCTACATTCCATTCCAAACTTCCCAGATGTGCCCCCACGAAGCGGATCTCAGGATATTTCTTTAGAAGATTATCCCTGGACTGAACTTGCTGCTCATAGCTTGGATACTCGGGATGGAGGTACATATGATACTCAGGATGCTCTTTGAAATAAGTCTTGTCGTTGTTGACGGTCATTTCATCGAGGGGAAGCCAGCAGTTTTTGGGTTCACCCAAATGCGCCATCAGGGTTTTATCCTGCTCGATCAGAAATCTAAAGATGGGTTCCAGGCGGGGATGATCCGCCATGATGAAATTGCCTTCGGCGTCCTTGTAAGTCATGCCGATGTTTTTCCAGATTTTGATTCCAAGGGCACCCTGATCGAAAGTCTCCCGTATTCTGGAGATTTCTCCCTCCACCCAATCCGGAGATTCCCAGTCTGCAAGGGAAATTGTGGAAAGAAAGTCGATATGATCAGGGTTATTGGCTTTCTGAAACAGTGCGAGTCTAATTTGCTCGGTGAGTTCGGGATAGCTCGGAACATCCACACTTACTGTCAGCAGGTGGAAATTCACTGCTTTCGCAGCATCTGTCAGGGCGGTACTTTCTGCATTATGATGCGTATGGGTATCGATTTTCTTCACTTTCGCGAAGTCCTCCGATTGGTAGTAGTTTTCTGGTTCATCAGGAGCAAATCCTATTAAAACAGGTATCAGGAAAGGAAGAATCAGGTCGATCATGGCGGGTGGTTTTGGGTTTTAAGTTTTCATAAGTTAAAAAAATTAGGCGAATCGGCTATTCTGCTATCCGAGATTTGCAATCTCGGATCGGGATCGTAGGTCCGCTATGGCTATCGGGATCAAATCCGAAAAAATCCTTGGACTTGAATAATCCTTTGCGGTTCAAAAAAACTCAAAGGATACTCGGGAAACTGCTGATTTCTTTGCGTTCCTTCGCGGACTTTGTGGTGAAAAAAATCCGGTGCCGGAAAACTTCAAAACTCTCAACCAGCTTTAGAGTTAAATAAATGCACCTTTTGCAGTCAATAAAATTTTCATCTTTGCAGCATGGAAAAATACCTCAAAGCAATTCTGGATGGCTACTATGGCTATGCGAGTTACTTGATCAATGAAATCCTTGACCCAAGCTGGCACAACTATTTTTACTGGTTGGTGACTGCTTCGTTGGTGATTTATTTGGTTGAGATTGCTTTTCCATGGCGCAAGAATCAACTCCTGATTCGCGATCATTTCTGGCTGGATATCTTTTACCTGTTTTGGAATTACTTCCTCTTTGCTCTCGTAGCCTACAATGCCCTTTCGATGGTGGCGGTGCAAGCCTTTAATGATTTCCTGAGATTGTTTGGCATTACCAACCTCGTTGCGATCCAGGTCGGGAATCTTCCGGGTTGGGTTCAGCTGGTATTTATATTCGTCTTGCGAGATTTCATGCAGTGGAATATCCACCGGATGTATCACAATGTGGGTTGGATGTGGGAGTTTCACAAAGTGCACCACAGCACCAAAGAGATGGGATTTGCGGCATTGCTGCGCTACCATTGGATGGAAAATATCCTCTATCGCACACTGGAATACATTCCCCTGGCGATGATCGGGTTTGGGATTACCGACTTTTTCATCGTCCATATTTTTACCCTGGTGACGGGTCAGTTGGGACATGCGAATCTCAAAATCCCGCTGGGGAAATTTAAGTACATCCTCAATGGTCCTCAGATGCATCTTTGGCACCATGCAAAGAATCTTCCTGAAACCCATCCTAACGGGTTCAATTACGGGATTACGCTGAGTGTTTGGGATTATATCTTCCGCACCAATTATTGGCCATCAGATGATGAGAATCTTCCTGTCGGTTTGCCGGATGAAGATCATTTCCCGGAAGATTTTGTAGGTCAAACGGTGGAACCTTTCAAGCGGATTTTTGGAAAGAAAGAGGGTTGAGTTAATTTGAGTTATTTGGGCTATTTCGGGCTATTCGAGATTTGCAATCTCGAATCCATATCGTGGGATTTTCAATCCCAAAACAAAATCTCGGAACTTGAATAATCCTTCGAGGTTCAAAAAAACCTCAAAGGATACCCTGAAACCTTTGCGTTCCTTCGCGGACTTTGCGGTTAAAGAACAAAATCAATTTCTCCTGCTCAACAAAAGGCGAAATTGAACCTATATTTAAAGAAGCTTTAAATCCATCCCATTGCAATCGCTCCAACTGATTTCTGATGCTGAACTTGACTCCTTTCTTGACCGGATTCCGGTTGAATTGGAACAGGAATTTTCCGGCCTGAAGGATGCAGATATTTCCACAGAGTCTTTCAGTTTTTATACTTCTGTTTCCTCAGTGTTCAGCAGCAAAATTGAAGGCGAAGAAATTGAATTGGACAGCTACATTAAGCATAAGCGATTTGGGATTGAATTTTCGCCTGATTACACCCGCAAGATCGACGATTTGTATGAGGCGTATCGGTTTGCCCAATCCCACGAATTGAATTCCATAAACCTGGCAAATGCGCATCAATTGCTAAGCAGAAATCTGCTTCCAGCTCAATGGCAAGGGGAATTCAGGAACCAGAACATGTACGTTTCGACACCGGACGGAAAGATCGAATATGTAGCAGCTTCTCCTTTTTTGGTGAGTCAGGAGATGGAAAAGCTATTTTCCGATATCGGATTTTTACTGGCTGAAAACTTAAGCTTGGCTGAATGCTTCTATTACGCAGCCTACATTCATTTGGTCTTTGTAAAAATTCATCCCTGGAATGATGGAAATGGCAGAAGCGGAAGATTGCTGGAAAAATGGTTTCTGGCTTCGAAACTGGGAGAAAAAGCATGGTTGGTGCAAAGCGAAAAGCAGTATTACATGCACCATCAAGCCTATTATCAAAATATCAGAAAATTAGGCATCGAGTATGAAAGCCTTGATTATTCCAAGGCATTGGACTTTTTATTGATGTTACCAAAGGCGGTAACAGAGAAATAAATCTATCCCCATTGGGCGTTTTGGCTTGCTATTGGGCTATTTGGGCTATTCGAGATTTGCAATCTCGAATCCAGACCTAGGGATTTATAATCCCAAAACACAATCTCGGGGTTTGAATAATCCTTCGAGGTTGAAAAAAAACTCAAAGGATAACCGGAATTCTTTGCTTTCCTTCGCGGACTTTGCGGTTTAAAAAATTAACCAGTGTTTGACCTTTCCTGTTAGATCAACCTTTTCACAGTCCAAACGATGATCGCGAATAGAAATACAATGATGGAAATCTTATTGATCCCATGCATCATCCGAAGGTTCATATTGGTTGGTTGGTTGGTTGGTTTGGATAAGGCTTCTGAAACACCCGAATAAAATAATCACTCACCTAATTTAAAGAATTCCTGGTCTTTATATTTTCCTGACATGATGGTTCAATTTTTATATTCGCTTAACTAGCTGTATGAGGGATTGGTTCAAGAAAGTAATCAAAGTTGAAGGACTTATCCACTAGTATTGTCTGAAAGTTATTGTCAATTTCAAAATTGTTGCTTTGGGTAAGAAGGCTAAAATTGCTAAATTCATTTTCATGGGTTCTAAACCTAACCATTTTCAAAACAACTTTAAAGAACCCCAAAAACCATGAATTCAACACAACCTGAAATCACTGAATTATTACCCCATAGAGACCCTTTTCTATTTGTTGACAAAGTTATTTCCACCACGCCGAATGAGATAATCGCGACAAAAACTTTTTCTAGGAAAGATGAGTGGCTCAAAGGGAGTTTCCCTGACTCAGGATTTATCCCCGGTATGATATTAGTTGAATCCATGGCTCAATGTGGAGGAGCAGGTATCAAACTCCTGGGCTTGGCTGACGGAATATTTGCTTTAACAAGCATTGATCAGGTCCAGTTTTTTGCCGGAGGTGGGTATGAGAAAGAAATAAAGTATATCATTAAAAACCAAAGAATTAGCAATAACATCATCAAACAGTCAGGTACGGCTCTTATGGGTGAGCTAACCTTGATGACCGCTTCTTGGATGAGTGTAAAAGTGAGGTAAAATCTCTACCAGTCCCTAATAACAGATGTCCCCGGTTTTTAAAATCAAGCAGATTTCTTGGAATTGTTACCTCACCTTTTCTACCTTTAAATCGTCTCCGGCCCGTTCCACATCCCGTCTTCTGTGCTGTTAAGGATTTGAAATCCTGAACCGAGATCATAGGATTTTCAATCCCAAAACAAAATCTCGGGATTTGAATAATCCTTCGAGGTTGAAAAAAAACTCAAAGGATACCCTGAAACCTTTGCGTTCCTTCGCGGACTTTGCGGTTAAAAAAAATCAACTTGCCTTCAACTTTTTCTATTCAAAGCTATCACATCAGCCTTTTCACCGTCCAAACGATGATCGCGAATAGAAATACAATGATGGAAATCTTATTGATCCCATGCATCATTTTCAGGTTGAAGTTGGTTGTCTTATTCGGATCAGGCTTACGAAACACATTTACGAAGTAATTCCCTACCTCACCCAACTTGAAAAACTCTTTTACTTTGGTATCTGACATGACCTTTGGATATATAAACGATTAACCAGCTGTTTGAGAAATTGGTTTAATTTAAGATATACTTCGCGAAATATTATGGAAATAAGCCTTGCGAAATATGGTTGAAATACGGGTCGCTATCGCGTCCCGAAATATTACCGACGATTTTTCGTTCCAATTGCCGCATCGATTTCATTAATATTTCTATTGTATTTCCATCTTATCTCTATCGTATTTCAACCCAAAATGAAAGCATCTGACTTTCTCAAAAAGATCAATCACATCATCTCCGGCTCATTCCACATCCCGTCTTCCTTGATGATATTGATCAATTCATCGACGGCCTCTTCTGAAGGCACAGATTTCTTCATCACTTCTTTTCCTTTGTAAAGGGTGATTTTTCCTTTTCCCGAACCTACATATCCATAATCGGCATCGGCCATTTCGCCCGGACCATTCACGATGCAACCCATGATTCCGATCTTAACGCCTTTCAGGTGATCGGTGCGCTTGCGTATCATCGCGGTCGTAATTTGCAAGTCAAACAAAGTTCGACCGCAAGAAGGACATGAAATATACTCTGTCTTGGACATTCGGGTTCGGGCGGCCTGAAGCACACCGAAACTCACCGAGTTTTGCAATTTGATCTGTTCCAAAATCGACTCACGGGTGGATCCGGTTTCTTTTTCGAGTGACATAAAAATCCCGTCTCCCAATCCATCCACCAGCAATCCCCCCACGTCTGTAGCCGCATAAAGCGTCGTCAGATCCTGAGACTGATCAGGGTAACTGATTTTCACCACCACTGGAATCTCAACCTTAGCTTCCAACAAACTCACAAAAGCCCTTCTCAAAGCCGGCATACTATGCAAATTTTCTGTCCTCAAAATCAAGACGGTGTCTTTTCTACCGGCTATCGAAAGAATCGCCTCCTCGATATCCTCGTCAAAAACCTCCAGAAAATTCAGTTCCGTATGAAATATTTCGGCTTTCGCAAATTCATTCAGATCGAAAAGCGGAAACTTATTCGCCTGATCGTGTGCCTCAATCCAGATCGCAGCATTCTGAATTTCCTTCATCCCGTTTGGCAGCATGAAAGGAATCGGATTGGAACCTGAGTACACAAAGTCGCAACCCTGATCGTTCATTTTCCACTTATCGAGTTCGGGCAGATAGAAATGCCCTACCTGCTTCATCTCGCGATCGGCGATCTTTTCGATTTTGGAAATATCGGTAATCACCCGAGGCACATTATGTCCGCCGAAGTTGTAGACTTCGATGGTGTGTCTTTTATTGTATTCAAAGGGAGTAATCGGATAATGGGTAATCTCGCGGATCGGTGCATGATTGCTGCGATTTGCGTAGCGATCAATTAGGGCTTTTGCTACCGGAGCTTCGAATTCCGGATCCTCGGTCAGAGAAACCCTAACGGTATCACCCAAACCGTCTTCCAGCAAAGTTCCGATTCCAACGGCTGACTTGATTCTTCCGTCTTCCGCTTCACCGGCTTCCGTCACACCAAGGTGCAAAGGATACGGTTTAAATCCGCCTTCATTCAGTTTTTGAACCAGCATTCGATAGGCCTGCACCATCACTTGCGTGTTGGATGACTTCATCGAAATCACGATATCGAAGTAGTTTTCGTCTTCGCAGATTCTCAGGAATTCCAGCGCTGACTCCACCATTCCCAGCGGAGTATCTCCGTACCGGCTCATGATTCTGTCCGAAAGCGAACCGTGATTTGTTCCGATCCGCATCGCAGTACCATTTTTCTTGCAGATTTTCACCAGAGGAAGGAAGCGCTCACGAATTCTGTCCAATTCTTCCTGATAGGTGAAGTCGGTATAGTCAATGACTTCAAATTTCTTTTTGTCGGCGTAGTTTCCCGGATTGATACGGACTTTCTCCACGATTCTAGCCGCCACTTCGGCAGCATTGGGAGTAAAGTGAATATCAGCCACCAAAGGAGTAGTGTACCCTCTTTTGCGAAGCTCAGCTTTAATATTTTTAAGATTTTCGGCCTCTTTGATACTTGGGGCAGTGATTCTGACCAACTCGCAACCAGCCTCGATCATCCGGATACTTTGCTCCACAGAACCCATTGTATCCATGGTATCGATGGTAGTCATAGACTGAACCACGATCGGATTGTCCCCGCCAATCATAATATCGCCCACCTTCACAGGAATGGTTTTTCTCCGCGAATAGTGGGTCAGGCTATCGCAATACATTTGATCTAATGTTTTGATGATTGGCTCCATAGGATATTAAATATCACCGAGTTGGGGTCTGATTATTATTTCTTCAACAACTGTTCGGGGCGAAAGGTTATAAGCTCCCCAAACGCTCTCTGCCACATCTTCTGCACTCATAAAGCGCTCAACCGGCAAGTCCACTCCTTCCCAGCTTGAGGTGAAAGTCGCCCCGGCAAGGATAGAAGTTACTTTAATTTGATGTGGTTTCAACTCTTCTCTCAGGCACTTGGTCATGCCAAGCATTGCCCATTTTGAAACAGCATAGCTTCCACCGTTCGGATATGCGGTCAGTCCGGCGATCGAGCCAATGCTGAAAATATGTCCTGATTTGCGGGCAATCATCTCATTGACCAAAGCTCTTGTCAGGTGATATGCGGAGAATAAATTGGTCTGCATCATGAGTTCGAAGTTTCCCTCAGGCTCGTTGTGTATGGCTCCCGGAAGGAAAACTCCTGTATTATTCACCAGAACATCAGGAATTGCAAAAGCTTTTACTGCTGTCGCAAGCTTGTCCACTTCCTCTTTTTTGGAAAGGTCTGCCTGAACGGTCAAAACCCGAATCGAGGGAAATCTGCTCTCCAAATCTGCCTGCAAACTGGCCAACTCTTTCTCATTACGCGAGCAGGTCATGATGTCAAAACCTTCTTTGGCAAATCGCTCAATGATGGCTCTTCCGATTCCTTTGGTTCCCCCCGTGACGAGGATGCTTTTTCGCATTTGATTAGTAGTTTAATAGTTAGTATGACAACTATCTGACTGGTGGCAAAGTTACATTTTTTTTTAAAACAGCGCGGAAACTTGCATCCTTCCAACGTGGACGATTTGGTCGAGGCCTTGCGAGTTTCTTCCCTCATAAACGAGATTCAGCTGAAGCCCTTCTCCTATCTTTTGAAGCCAGCTGACAGTCCAGGTTACGTTGGTTCCGGGAGTCAGCGCCTGAAGCATTTCATATCCAACTGGAGAATTTGAAACACCATTGTAATCTATCTGTATCAGTTTCAGGTTACCGGTAAGCGTGGTTTTGATTGCTTTCGCGTAGCGCAAATCTAGTCCCACCTGATGCAATTGCGCTATTTCTTCAAACTCAGGGTTTTCGATATTCTCTTTTCCGGTGAAAAGATAGGAAGCTGTTGTCCGGAAGAAAGGCGTTGGCTGCCAGGCAAATTCCGGTCCGATGGAATTTTGATCGATGCTGTAGTTTCGGTTATCGAGAAAATCCGAGGCGGAGATTCGATTCCCTGTTCCTGCCAAAATCCTGAACGTGGTATGCGTACTGAAATTATATCGGGTATTCAGCTTCCAGTCCTGCTGAATAAAATCTTCAAAACCTCCGGAAAGCAACTGTTTCAGCTGACTGTCGAAAAGCGATAAGTCAAATCCATAATTAGCCGAAGCACGGTTGAAGAAGAAACTCGTGCGGATTACCTGTCGCAAAGACAAAATCTCAGCCCGGTCGATTCCTTTGATAAAAGGTTTGATACGGTCTCCAAAATCATCCGAAGTGACTTTCTTCTCCACACTCAAACTGGTCGTGTTGGAAAATCGATGCAGGAAAGATTTGAGTCCACCGACATCCTTCCATGTTTCCGGAAACTTGGCCTGAAGCCGATAATTGAGGATGCTGGTGTATGCCTGATTATAGGTGTCCGTTGGCACAAAAATCTTGATGTATTGCTTTTCCTCAGGATTGATCGCCAGATAAAACTCATTTAATTGCTGAATTCCGTCCCCGTTATCGTCACGCCAGGTATGCGTGCCATCTCCGTTTGGCGCCGGCAAAAAGACGAATTCACGCTGGAGTTCACGCCCGTTTCCGATTGCGTAACTGATTTCATTGCGGATGATATTTTTCCCCAAACTCCCCTGATAGTCCAGCTTTCCCATCACAGTCAACTCTGTTGGCAAAGCTCTCTGGATATATTCGAGTTCCCGATAGGTAAACGTGCTGCTCAGACTATGCTGTGTCCATTGCTTTCTAACCGTGAAATTCGAAGTAAACGCACGGGTATCATTCACAAGATTCCCCTGGAAAGGCGCTTTATCTTCCCTCCATGCTGCATCAGCGAGGAATGAATAACTCAGCGTGTCATTACTCCGAAGATAGACCAAGTGCTCTTTGAAGTTCATCGCCGTGCTAAGAACTGAATCTTTTTCAGCATTGCGGAGGGAATTTCTGTCCAGTGAAAACTGATACCCCGGAACCAGAATTTTTGATTGATAACTGACATTTCCCAGGTATCGCGTCCAGTCCGAATCCAGACTGTCCTTGGTACTTTTCAGCCGGAAAAATTCCTGACGCAAACGGATTTTCGAACCCAGTTGCAGATTCCAGTTGGCTGTATGCTGAGAACCGCTTAATACATTTTCCCTATTTCGAAGGAAAACCTTGTAATTGAACGTGTTCAGCGCGTCTTTTTCCAAACCTACCTGTGTCCAGAAGAATTGCTCTGCCGCGGCATTTTCCAGATCCTGCGGTGTGAGTCCCCAATCCCGGTCAAACTCGATGTAGCGGAATCGATCGATGAAGGTGAAATTGGCAGAGTTGTATTCAAGTTCCGTTTGCCCTTTGAAAGTATAGCCCTTGAACATGTCCAATTGGCGGTTCTCGGATTGAAGTCCGACTTTCAGGCCCATTCCCTGATTGTTCTGATCATCGATTTCGGAGAAGAGATTTTTATCTGCTGATGAAAGAGCAAACTCTGTGTACACTTTCTCGTGCTCGTTAAGCTTGATCCGGGTTCCGGCAGTCACCATGCGCTTGGTATCCGGCGCGGGCAATTGGGTGAGAATGGAATAATCGCCCTGCGGCTGTCCGGCCTGACGGGAAATATATTCGAAAACCGTTCCGTTGGAAAGCTGGCTGACGCGGCGATAATCACCCAAACCCGGTCCAACCTGTGAAAACGACAAAGCGAAATGAGCTTTCCCGGGATCGGTTGAGTATCGGTAGAAAGTCAGGAAACCTCCAAACCCGTCCTCTTCGACTACTTTTTCATACAGAATTCTGTTCGGATCAAAAGCTACACTATCTATTCTGGGAATCGTTGCCAACTCAGTCTCATCTCCGACAGAAGCTAGGAGCGAGAGTTCTTCCTGCGAAAAATCAGTGAACAATGGCCGGTTTCGATTGTCCTTTTCCTGATAGTAATTCATGTAGAAATCGACTTTTCCATTGGTCTGGGAATGATTTGCTCCCAAAATCGATCGTGAATAATTTCGCTCTGAATATTCGAAATCAACCCGAACCCGGGAATATTGGGTGATCAGGATTTTGGGTGTGAACGTAATTTCTGCCTGATTGTAATCAATCACGTAATCAGCATTGAAACCTCGCTGAAGCAATCTGCCATCAAGAAAAATCCTTTCGGAATTAGCCAAAATGATAACATAACGCTCATTCTGCGGACCACTAACCCGATACGGACCCAAAACTCCTTCCAGAATCGGAAGCTGGATGGAAGCAAATTTTCCTTTCGCTATAGAAGCAAACCCCTGTGAACTTGCTGTCCAGTTTCCCTTCATTTTATATTTGGAAGTGAACTGAAGACCCTGGACATTTTTATAATATCTGAGAAATTCAGAATGCCGCTGTTGCAAGACTACATCTCCTGCTGCGAGGCTGAAATTATCATTGAAGAGCTCAATCAGGACATTATCAAAATCCTGGATTTGTTGCGTATTTCCCTCCGGCTGAAAAGGCACATTCTGATCCGTGATGCTTGCCCGGATATTCAGATTATCAGAAATCGCCCCTTCCAGTTGCAGATTGAGCGCTGAGTTTACAAAGACATTTTGCGTGTTTCCGAAGGAAATCCCCCGGGTCAAACTTCCGGATTTATATAATTCAGTCGTGGGAAAAAGCTCTTCCCTGAAGTCAAAAGCAGGTGATTCCTGAATCCGATTGTCTCTGAATCTGGCTGTGGAATCGTAATCAGCAAGTAAGGTTCTCTTGGCAACAGGCTTATCCAGGCGTATTGAAAAAGTTCGGTAGCAAACCCGAATAGAATCAGGAACATCATTTTCCCCAAAAAGAACCTGAAGGGAATTGGTACTCAGATCGTATTTGAAATCGTAGGTTTTGCCTGATTTGTCTGCGATTTTAATGCTGGATTCGACGAGCGAAAGAGAATCTGCGACATTCGGTTTGCTGAAAATATCACCTGCAACCCAGCGACATCTTTCCTGTGCCTGGACAGCGCCAAAAAGACCAAGCCAAAAAACACAGGAAACTATCCAAATTCGCATGCTGATTCCGACACCTTAATGTACCAAGGTACTAAAAACAAAAATTATACGATCAAGGGAAAGGTGAGGTAAAAGGTCGTTCCTTTTCCAATCTCTGTTTCAAACCAGATTTTGCCTCCGGCTGTTTCGACTCCGCTTTTTGCGATGGCGAGTCCTAGGCCCGAGCCCTGAGATTTTGTGGAGAAATTTGGGATAAAGATTTTATCTCTCAATTCCGGGGGAATCCCCCTTCCGTTATCAGAAATCTCAAGAAATACCGCTTGCTCGCTCATCCAAAGCCAAACATTGATCGCAGGTCTTTGTCCCGGTTCAGCAGCTTGGATACCATTGATGATCAGGTTGGAAATGACCCTTCCAAAGAGTTTGTCATCGCCCATGATGGGGATTTCATCGGAAAAGGAGTCATCCTGAAAAATCAAATCCAATCGTTGATCATTCTTGAAAAGCTCCAGAACCTGATTAAGGACAGTTTTGAAATTCATTGGCTCATTTTTAGGGAGCGGCATTTTGGCAAAAGTGGAAAAGGAGGAAGCAATACCACTCAGCGCATCTACCTGATGAATGATTGTTTCAAGTGACTTTCGCAGCTTCGAAAAATCGTCCAACTTTCCCTCACTCTCCATCCTGAGCAAATGCTGAAGCGTCAACTTCATCGGAGTCAGCGGGTTTTTGATTTCATGCGCCACTTGCTTGGCCATTTCTCTCCAGGCAGATTCCTTTTCCGTGGATGCGAGCACTTTCTTACTGGCTTCCAGCTTGAAAAGCATGTTGTTGTATTCGTTGACAAGCAGGCCAATTTCATCTTTTGAACCCCAAACCATCGGCACGTTATTATCGAGGTTTGTGGCCTTGAGCTTTTGCGTAAGCAGTCTGAAAGGAAAAGTAAGATTCTTCGAAACAAAATAAGAGACGAACAAAAAGAGGATGAAAATGACCACAAAGGCATTAAAAATATTGCTCAAAACATCAGCGATCAGCGAATTGAGCTCGGCCTCGGATTCAAAGAAAGGAACCGCCAAAATCCCCAGGTTTTCCTGACTGTCCTGAGCAGGAATCGTGAGGTAAACTGATTTGTATCGAAGCTTTCCTACTTGCTCCTCGGCCAGAAACTGGTTTTGGTTTTTCTCCACGATTTCAGCCAAAACCCGTGGATTGATCCAGGGAGAAAGAATCTTCTTATCGAAAATATTTGCCCGGTTGGTGGATTCCAGTTTGCCATCAATGCTGTAAAGATGAATATCGCTGGCAATCGTATTCGCCAGTTGATTGACCTCTTCATTGAGCAAATCACTGTCTACAGTTCCCAGGTTCTGATTGCTCAGAAGCCCTCCCAAATTACTTCGGATCAAAGCTGCCTTTTGGATATATTGACGATCCAGATCTTCCCGATAGCTGTTTGCCAACAGTCCGATCGTAATGATACTGATGATAATGATCGGAAAGAAAAAGGCAAAATTGAGGTAAAGCTGAAGCTTGGTGGAGTAATTAAACTCGAAATCCCGATAGCCTTTCTGAACCGTGTTGATCAAAATAGTCAGGAAAGTCAGAAAAACGAAGGCGACGAAAAACAGGGAAATGTTTCCGAAAAAGTGAGAAAGGCTGATGTTGGGTGATGAAATTACAATCACCTCATCGCCATTAATCAGACCTAAATGATGATATCTATCCGAGTGAACACCAGCTTCGACCAACTGACTTTGGTCTAGGCGAGATTTGATTCCGGAAACGGAATAATTGAAAGTACCGGAACTCCGGATCAGATCTTTATCCTTGAAAATCGCGAAATCATACCGGACAGGATCCAGTTTTTCGATGTATTTCCTATCCAAAAGCAATTTGGGATAAACTGAACTTGGCTGCACGCGAAGCTGGTTCAATTCCAGAAAAATAAAGCCCTGAGGTGAATTGTCCTTCATCATCGGGATAAAGGCGATGAACCGGTTGCCGGCATAACTCTCATTGCCCGGAATGAAATACAAATCTTTTACGCTGGTCGCATAGTCACTTTTAATATACTTCAGTTTCAGATCCACCAATCCATCTGAGTCCGTCGGCCCATGAATTTGCTGCCCGCTTGATGAAAAAATCCTAACCTGAACCTCAAACTGATCGAAATAATTGTCGAGATAAATCTTCCTGATTTTGGTTTCAATAAGCTCCTTGGAAAACAAAGGATCAGCAATTCGATTTTGGATAAACAAGTCCCCCTGCATTCTGGCGAAAATTTCTCCCAGGAAAAACTCTGTCATTACATCCTTCTCGATCAGATTTTGATTTGCAAATCGAACTTTGGATTGGATGAGTTGCTCCTTTTCTGTCTGAAAAGTGCTGATGCCCGCAATCATTGCAGTGATGAGGCAAGCAAAAAAGAAAGTCAAAAAAGTCTCAAGTCCAAGACGGAAGACATTTTTGAATAGCTCAAACCGGATAATCAAAGAAAGGAAACCAAGATGGATTAGCCAGATGACCGCTCCCCAAAAACTAAAGAAAAAAATGACTCCGGCAATCGGTAAACCGACCAGGAGGAATGCCTGGTAGTAATCTCTTTTTCGGCTTTGCACCTCGATCAGCAAACTAATCAGGGTGAGGGAAAGCAGAACATACGCCGCTCCCCAAGCAAATAAAATCAGGAAACTTAATCCCTTATAGAAGTCAAAAGAAGGAATGGAACTGATGTCAAGTGCCCACTGGGAATTGAGGATCAGGTCTCGGGGCAAAGACCAAAACATAAATAGCCCTATTGAACTTGCCAAAACGGCAATTGAGAAAAACACCCGAAAATCGTTTTTTCCATTGAGCACTTTAATCTTCTGGTGCATGGGTTTGGAAGCCATTTGAAAAATGATCAGTCCCAAAATCAGGACTCCGCACAGGGTATTGATCAGAAGATCTCCAAGACTCGGATTGAACCAGGAGGATGCATAGTTCGCAGAATTGAAAAGGCCGAGATTCAGGTAGCTCCCTGGAAAATCAAGCAAAAGCATGACTATTCGAAAAGCAACCAAGATCAATGTGCCATAAGCAATAGCTTGCCAGCGTCTTCCTTTTCGCCATTTAGTAAGGATAAAATTCGAACTCAGCAAAAAGTACAGAAGTAATATAGAGCTAAAGAAAATCAGGATTGCAGGGTTAGCTACGCTTCCTGCAGGATGATATCCAAATCGAAATGTGATTCCAAAAAGAGGAATTCCGGCAAGATTTTTTACCTGAAAAGCACCCTTTTCAGGATCTTCAAAAAGATCAAAACTATCGTTTCCAAATAACTGCGGATTTGGGCCGGTGATCAGATAGTCATTTTGAATGTTCCCCGGAAGAACCAACCTCAGCACATGCACCATAAAATAATCAGTGCCATTCCGGTTAACCTTTCGGGTCTTCAAAAGCATTGTTCCGTAAGGATCCTCCAAAAACTGATAGGCCTTGGTCAAATCAACTTTTGAAAAATCCAGGGTAAGCGTAAAGTCAGACCAATAAAGAAGTTCCCCTTTGGGGTCCAGAAGAAAAAATGGATGCTTGTGACCAACTGTACTTATATGATCAAACGTGATCTGATCATCCGGCCTGACGGTCATCAAAATCTCAATATAATCCTCGTCAAACTCTTTGTCAACTTCCTGAACTCGTTCCTGAAGTGCAAGTAAACCGGCTTCTTCCTCACTCTTTTGAAAGAAAAAGAAATTCAGAACTAATACAGCAAGGAGAGAGAAAATACTGACCAGAATGATCAGCCGTCGGGATTCTTGGCTCATTTCATCTGTTAATAATTTGATTTTTTAAGGCCATATGGAATCTCGCATATTTGATAATCATCTCGGTGTGTAACTCATGAGTTGTGCTCTATTTCATCTAAAAATAAAAAAAGCAAAGTCCCTGATCAAACTTTGCTCTTTTAATTGGTGCTTCATACAGCCAATTTAGCTTTCTTTTTCTTGGAAGATCTCCACCAGAAGAAGCCAATAATCATTGCCATCAAATATGGCATTACGAACAGATAGAGAATCCCATTGTTCAGGCCGGCACCTATACTGGTATCTCCGTTGCTGACATTGTTTTCGACCGATGCACGGCACATCGAACATTGTGCAAATGTCAATCCTTGAAAAGAAAGGGTGAAAAGGAAAACCAGAGCTATTTTTAGAAACTTTTTCATGTCACAAAGTTATTTGGTGAATGATTTATTAATCAATGGATGTAATACGGGCTGATCATCAAATAGACTATCACTCCTGTCATGGTCACATACAGCCATATCGGATAGGCAAATTTAACTACTTTTCGATGCTTTTCCCGCTGATCTGTAAGACCATAATAGTAGGCGAAAAGAATCGGAAAAAGCGCAACTGCGGCTAAAATGATATGTGTAAGCAATAGGAAATAGTAAACAGTCCGAATTGCACCTTCTCCTCCAAATGTCGTGCTTTCAGCAGTACCATGATAGATCACATAAGACACCAGAAAAATCGCTCCCAATCCAAAAGCAGTAGTCATGGAAGCTCTGTGATAGGCAATATTTTTTTGTTTGATAAAAATCAATCCTGCAATCAATGCAAGGGTTGCCGCTGAATTGATCACTGCATTCAGGTGCGGGAGAAAATAAACCCAATCAGCACCCAAATCAACTTTTGCCGGCATATAGATCAAAACCGCTACCACCACCGGAATCAAAATCGAAATGCCTACAATCCAGCTTTTTACCTTCGTTTCATTCTGTAATAAACCTGCGTTACTTCTTTCCATGTAATAATATTTTTGCTTCTAGCATTAATAAGTCAACATCTTCCCTATTTGTTCCGCTGTAGTAGCCTCTTATTCGACCTAATTCATCAACCATGATAAATTTATCACTGTGTACAAAATCATCGGGCACGCCGTTTCCATCCAAAGTCGGAATCACAAAACCACAACGGGCTAGCCGATAGGTTTCAAGCTTATCACCTGTGAGGAAATCCCATTTCCCTGCCTGAGCATAATGGCGATCTGCATATTCTTTTAGAATTGCGGGAGTATCATATTCAGGATCGATACTAATTGAAAATATCTGAACCTGAGGCTCATCTCTGAACATGTCATTTACCCGCTCCATTTCTCTGGACATATCGGGACAGATGCTTGGACAGGAGGTGAAAAAGAAATCCACGATCGTAATCTTTCCTTCCATTTGAGCTTTACCCACTGTATTTCCTTCCTGATTGGTAAAAGCAAAATCAGGAATGTAATGTTGGGTGGTATCAGTTATTGGACATTCCTGAAATGGGTTATCAACACCTTTTTCGAAAAAAATCGGGAGCTCATATTCGTTTGTTCCGAATCCTTTCAAAAACATGAATATTAAAATGGGTAGTAGCAGGATGCAAACCAAAACCATCCCCTGCAAAATCCTTATTCCTCTCATAGCATTTTTTTTAACAAAAAAGAAGGTTGAAGTGTCACACCTCAACCTTCTTTATTTTAAAGATTTTTTTATTCTTACCAACGCATCGAAAAGATTTCTGAACCTTCTTTCATCAATGTGATAACTAACCAAACAAGGAAAATCAAAGGCACAATGATAGAGAAAAACAAAGGTTTTGCTTCCTCGCCAAGATGCATGAATTCCATCATGATATACTTTGCTTTCCAGATAGTAAGAGCAATGAACAGGAAGTAAAGAAAGATTCCTCTGTCCATGGTGAAAGCCATGATAAATTCAACAACAGTAATAGCCAAAAGGATTCCTGCTGTTTTCCAGATTTTCTTGACCTTTTCTTCGTTTCGAGGGTGAACCTCAAGGGTTGATTTATTTTCTTGAATTTGCATATTTCAATTTTTTAAAGGCTTAGATCAGATAGAATAAGGTGAATACAAATACCCACACCAAGTCAACAAAGTGCCAATAAAGGCCGATTTTTTCAACCATTTCATAATGTCCTCTTTTATCATAAACTCCTACAGCTGCCTGATAGAAGCATAAGAATAAAAGGAAAACACCGATCGTTACGTGGAATCCGTGGAAACCAGTAATAAAGAAGAACAACTGCGCAAAAGCAGGAGGGCCGTACTCGTTTACAGTCAGGTTGGCACCAAATACAGTTTCAGTCACCAGTCTGTTCAGATCATTAACGAAAGTCAAAACAGTTCCACTTTCTGTGCCATGGATGAAGTGATTCCACTCCCATGCCTGACAGCTAAGGAAAGTAATACCTCCCAAAAGCGTCCAAAGCATCCATTTAACTACATCATTTCTATCATTTCTATGACCAGCTTCTACTGCCAAAACCATAGTAACTGAAGATGAAATCAAAACGAATGTCATGATACCCACGAAAATCAAAGGAGCGTGAAGGCCATGTACAAATGGTAACGCTTCAAATACTAATTCCGGAACCGGCCAGTATTCATTCGAACCAAGAAACTCATTTGCGGGACCAGCATAAATCGGATAACTTACTCTGATCGACAAATAGGTGATCAAAAATGCAGCGAAAGTGAAGATGTCGGAAAGCAGGAAGAACCACATCATGATTTTTCCGTAGCTGGCTTTGAAAGGTTCATTACCACCTCCCCAAGTGCCTCTTTTTGAGCTAACTCCTATTGCAGTAGAATGCGCAGACATAGATTAATTATTTGTACCGGGTTTTATTTAATGATTCAAAAGCAAAAACATAAACAGATAAAGCCACAACCCTGCAAGAAAATGCCAGTATGTAGTGGCCATTTCCATCGCAATCATAGACTTGGAATGAACCTCATATCTGAAGCTCGAAATTAATACAATAATCAGAAATATCACACCGCTGATCAGGTGAACAGCATGAAGTCCTGTAAAAACATAAAGAAATGATCCGGATGGATTTCCAACAAAAAAGACTTCACGATCCACCATCGCCACCCAACTATACCACTGTCCTACAAGGAAGGCAATTCCAAGTAATACAGCTATTGACATTCCGATTCTGACTCCGGCTATATTGTCCTTTTGAGCGGAATAGTAGGCATAATGTAAGAAAAGACTACTCAAAACAACTATACCGGATGTAATCCAAAAGATTACCGGTAATTCATATTCAAGCCAATTTCCTTCAGCCTGTCTTACAATGTATGCACTGGTCAGGCCAGCAAAAACCATAACAACTGTAACCATAAACAACCAAAGAGCGAACTTCTTTGGGTGCATGGAAATTGGTTGCTCAACCAAATCGATATAATTCAATTCCTTTTCCATGGTATTAAGGCAATTTGTCTAATAAGTAAGCAATCTGAACAATTGGCAAATAAAGGAAGGAACCAAACATGATTTTCAACGCTGATTTTCTGGAACAATCTCTCATCAGGGAAAATGTCTGAGCCAGAAACAAAACTCCGCAAACCGTAGCTACAATTCCTGAATTCAAACCGGTCAATCCAAAATAGGTCGGCAACAGTCCCAATGGAAGAAGGAATAGCGTATAGATCATAATCTGTATAGCTGTATTCAAATCCTTTCCACCACCACTTGGAAGCAGTTTAAATCCTGCAGCTTTATAATCCTCATCACTTACCCATGCTATCGCCCAGAAATGTGGGAATTGCCAGATAAACTGAATTCCAAATATAATCAGCGCTTCGTAAGAAATACTTCCCGTGGCAGCTGTCCAACCCAAAAGCGGAGGCATAGCACCCGGAATAGCTCCAACAAATACAGCGATCGGACCAACTCTTTTTAAGGGAGTGTATGCGAATACATACAGGACCATACTTAAAATCCCCAACCAGGTTGTCAAAGGATTTGTAAAAATCCAAAGCAGAGAAATACCAGTCACTGCTACCAGCGAGGTAAACCAATAAGCTTCTTGAAGGGAAATGATTTGAAGCGGAAGGGGACGATTTTGAGTACGCTTCATAAGCTTATCCAGATCTCGTTCCATGATCTCATTAGCTGCGCCTGAGGCACCACTTATCAGGAATCCGCCAAGAGCCAATCCAAGAAAACCTGCCCAACCAAAGCTAGAACCTTGATCACCTAGAATATACCCGAATACGGCTGAGAATGTTACCAATGCCGATAATCTGAATTTTAAAAGTTCAGAATAGGCTTTGATTCTGGTTAGAATCAGGTTGGAATTATGGTCAGTTACTTCAACTGTCCTCATGTTCAATTTTCTTTTAATCGAAACTGAATATGGTCTCTGATCTGAAGTAACAAAAGGAATTGTACTCCGATGATCAAAGAACCAATTAATAAATGGATAGGCTGCAGGAATGCAGGAATACCGTAGTATGCCATTCCAATGCCCGTTACTATTTCAAGGATTACAAGTAAAATCAATACTTGCGACCAGAGATTTACCTGAGATTTTCGAGTAGTGTATTTGAATACCCAGATTAGGTATAACAAATTGGATCCAAAGATGAGAATTGAGAATGATCTGTGAATAAGGAAACTAAAACCGACCCTTTCCACCCATTCTTCTCTGAGCATATTACCTAAAGCGAAGGAAATTTGATCGATTTGTTCCCTAACTTGAGTTCCCAACACCACCTGAACTATCATCAAGACGATACCCAAAACAAGAATCCACTTGACTTTTCCCGGAACATCCATCTTCACAACTTCACTTTGCAATAGTCTTTCTGATCTATGATAAACATAGATCAATAAGCCTACTAAAACCAGGGCAAGAAGCATATGGAAGGTAATCATCCAGGTAAGCAGGTTAGTAGAAACTACCAATGAACCTATCCATCCTTGAAAGAGAACGAGAACAAGGGAAGCAATTGACAGAATTGGAATTACTTTATCAATTTTCCAAAGCGCAAGGGATTTCCAAACGGTCAGAATAATCAATAAACCTATCAAAACTCCAATAAGTCGATTGACATATTCAATCCAGGTTTTCAAAGCATTGAACTCCTCTTCAATCAGGATTGATTTGTCATTTGCAATTCTATCTGCAGTTTCAGAGAAACCAAGTTTTTCGAGTGAAGCCACAAACCTTTCGTTTTTGGCAATCCTTTTCTGAAGGTAAATCTCCTGATAATTTTTTGGGAGCTGGTCTACGCTTGTTGGCGGTACCACACTTCCAAAACATTTTGGCCAATCGGGGCAGCCCATTCCGGAGCCTGTGCTTCTGACTATCCCCCCAACCAGTATCAGAAAATAAACAGCTACCACCGTGTACAAACTGACACGTCGGAAGCTGTTTACAATATTTTTAGTGCTTTGACTCATTTGCCACCAAAACCTCTGACTCGTCTTTCATGATTTCCATTTCGAGCTTAACTAATTCTTGCTCGTGTGGAAGGTTAGATTCCGGAGTTGCGGAAAGAGGAACAGTCTGAGGAATGAAATCCTCTCCAGCTCCCGGCTTTGAATAATCATAAGGCCATCTGTAAACTGTTGGGATTTCTCCGGGCCAGTTACCATGACCAGGATGCAATGGAGTAGTCCACTCAAGTGTGTTTGATCTCCAAGGATTAAGAGTTGCTTTTCTTCCTCTGAACATGCTATAGAAGAAGTTGAATATGAAGATGAACTGCGCTGCGAAAGTGATGATAGCTGCAACAGAAACGAACATGTTCAAGTCGGTGTACATATTAGCAAACTCAAAGTTTGTCCAGGAATAATATCTTCTTGGGAAACCTGCAATACCAATGTAGTGCATCGGGAAGAATACCAGGTAAACTCCTGTAAATGTCAACCAGAAGTGGATATAGCCCAAACGGACATCCATCATTCTGCCAAACATCTTAGGGAACCAATGGTAGATACCTGCAACCATTCCAAAGAAGGAAGCAGAACCCATTACAAGGTGGAAGTGAGCTACTACGAAATAAGTGTCGTGAAGCTGAATATCGATCGCAGAGTTACCAAGGAAAATACCGGTAAGACCACCTGAAATAAAGAAAGAAACAAGACCGATTGAGAACAACATTCCCGGTGTGAAAATCAGATTACCTCTCCAAAGTGTAGTCAGGTAGTTAAATACCTTTACAGCAGATGGAACAGCAATGATCAATGTCAGGAACATGAAGATCGAACCCAAGAATGGATTCATACCTGACACAAACATATGGTGAGCCCATACGATGAAGGAAAGGATAGTGATACCCAACATGGACACAATCATCGCTTTGTAACCAAAGATTGGCTTTCTTGAATTCGTTGCAATGACTTCAGAAGTAATACCTAAAGCAGGAAGCAATACGATATAAACTTCAGGGTGACCCAGGAACCAGAATAAATGCTGGAAAAGAACCGGGCTTCCACCTGTGTTTGGCAAAGCCTCTCCTCCAATGTAGATGTCTGATAAGTAGAAAGAAGTACCAAAACTCCTGTCAAAAACCAACAATAACGCTGCAGCAAATAATACAGGGAATGAGAGGAGACCAATAACTGCTGTAAGGAATAACGCCCAAATTGTCAAAGGAAGTCTTGAAAAAGACATACCCTTCGTTCTGAGGTTGATAATAGTAGTGATGTAGTTAATACCTCCTAAAAGAGAGGAAACAATAAAGAAAGTCATTGCTATCAACCACAAGGTCATTCCTAATCCCGAACCTGGAATAGCTTGTTCAAGAGCTGATAAAGGAGGATAAATAACCCATCCACCACCGGCTGGACCAGTTTTGATGAAAAGGGAAATGAACATGATCACTCCCGATAGGAAGAA
Organism: Algoriphagus sp.; assembly: GCA_036676605.1. Lineage (GTDB taxonomy): Bacteria > Bacteroidota > Bacteroidia > Cytophagales > Cyclobacteriaceae > Algoriphagus. Next base: position 11,456 of record JAKFCO010000121.1, on the reverse strand, counting down.
GAACCAATAAGAAAGCATGTTCATAAAACCGGAAGCCATATCACGTGCACCGATCTGCAATGGAATCAGGAAGTTTGCAAAGGTACCACTCAAACCCGCAGTAAGCACAAAGAACACCATGATGGTTCCGTGCATAGTAACTAACGCCAGATAGAATGTAGGATCAAGCTTTCCTGCTTCATCTATCCAACCTCCAAGAAGCGGACGAAGAAATTCCAAACTCATATCCGGGAAACCCAGCTGAAGTCTGAAAAGGATAGAAAGGAAACCCCCAATAACAGCCCAGAAAATACCGGTAACAAGGAATTGTTTACCGATCATTTTATGATCCTGGCTGAAAATATATTTTGTTACAAAATTATCATGATGCTCATGATCGTGCTGATCGTGTGCAGTAGTATCATGATTTGCGACAGTTGCTGAAGCCATAATCTATAATTTTGTTATTAATTTTTTCTCAATTGAATTTCTGCCAGTTCTTTTGTTTCAACAGAAACACCCTCAGCCAAAGCCGGATTCTGCTGAATAAAAGTTTTCTGTTCTGTCAGCCACTTTTGATAAGCAGCTGGCTCTACCACCTCTATCACCTTTCTCATTGAGAAGTGGCCACGACCACAAACCTCCGAACAAGCAATCTCATATTCAAATTCCGGATCGTTCAATTCAGTTCTCATTTCTTCCGTCGTTTTGGTTGGAACAAACCAGAAACGAGTTGGCATACCCGGAACAGCATCCATTTTCAATCTCATATGCGGAGCAAATACTGAATGCAAAACATCCCTTGCTCTGATTTTAAAAAGAACCGGTTCTCCCTTTGGAATTACAATTTTTGGAGAAGGGAAATCATCTACCGAATTCTTATCGGTAAAATCAATTCCATGAGAATTACTTGCGGTTGTCAAACGGAAGTCATAATCGCCAAGAACTTTATCTTTTCCAGGATATCTTACATCCCAGGCAAACTGGTAACCCATGATTTCGACAACATGAGCATTCTCAGGTGCAGGAGCTGTGATATCAGACCAAGCCATCCAACCTGAAATTACTAAACCTGCCAAAACAACACCCGGAACAATTGTCCAGATTACTTCCAATCTATTGTTATCAGGAAAGAAAGCTGCTTTTCTGGTTTCGCTGTATTGGTATTTATAAGGAAAGATAAAAAGCAACACGTGAGTTATAATGAAAACAATCCCTGTTACAGCCATTGTAATCCAAAACAAGCTGTCTGTAACGACACCATGTTCAGAAGCTACCGGAGGCTCGTAATTACCCCACTCTTTTATTGAATACCAAAACATCAAACCACCGATCACAACCAACCACACCACAAATAATACGGCGTTAATTTTATTGCTTCCGGTCGCTATCTTTTTATCAGATCCCTTCACTACAGAGACCAGCGTTTGAATTCTGTAAACCATCCAGATTACAGAAACCAACAATACTATACCTACTACTATAAGAAACTCGTACATATCTTAATTTTTTCGACTGTTATTAAATATGATGATCATAGCTTTCCTCAAGCATTGGGTGATTTTTAGCAATCAGATTATGTTTTGCCAAGCCACCCAAAACTACCAACGCCACAGAAGCTCCATATATTAGGAACATCCCCACTTCCATAAAACCAATTCCTCCATTATGTCCCAATGTTCCAGGCTGCACCATCAAGAAAATATCAACCCAGTGTCCAACTATAAGAAGTGTACAGACCAGTTTAAGAAAAACACCATGTCTCTTCGCATCTCTGGTCATTAAAACTAGGAAGGGAAGTACAAAGTTCATCCCTAGATTTACGAAAATGAACGGTCCATACACATCACTATCCAGTCTCTCAAGGAAGTAAACTGTTTCTTCAGGTATGTTGGCATAATAGATCAACAAGAACTGAGAGAACCATAGATAAGTCCAGAAAATAGAGAAACCAAAGATGAATTTACCCAAGTCATGAATATGGTTTTCATTAACCATTTCCAGATATCCCTGACCTCTGAGGAAGATCACAACCAAAGTGATTGAAGACAATCCAGCAACAAACCAGGAAGCAAATACATACCAACCAAACAGTGTGGAGAACCAGTGAGTATCAATTGACATCACCCAATCCCAGGCACTAACAGATGAAGAAACTGCGAAGAATACAAGGAAGAAAGCAGCATTGCTTCTGATCTTGTACCAATAGGAAGTACCTCCGTTGATATCTTCAGCCAAGCTCAATTTCTTAAACTTATTAAAGAAGAAAATCCAAACGCCAAAGAAAATGATCATTCTCGCTATGTAGAATACAGGGAAAGTCCCCTTTTCCATAGGCCAGTAGAAAAATGCTCCTTTACCGTCGATGATAGAATCATATTCTGCAGAACTCTTGTCAAAAAGATAACTGTGAGTCCAGTGGAATAAATCGTGATTGGCAACGAAGAATGTAACCAACATGAGGATTGCAGCAAATGGAAGCCAGTGACCAAATGATAACATTACTCTTACAATTGGTGATGACCAACCTGCCTGAGCGGCATATTGAATGGCAAAGAAGAAAACTCCAACTATTGCAATTCCTGCGAAATAAACGTTGTTGATCCAAAGATTGGCGTAAAGTCTCTCATACCAATGAAAAGCATGGCCAGCTTCAGCACCTTCTGCTTCATGACCACCGCCAAAAATCGCCATGATCACTCCAAGAGCCAATAAGGCGATGCCAATGACCAATACAGTCACAATTGATTTCTTGGTCGAAGCCTTGAAATCAAATTTTTGGTCTAGATTATAATGATGTACGTCGTGATGAGCCATGATTATTTAGCTGGGGTTTCTGCTTGTGCTATTACTGCAGTGCTGTCAGTTGCAGCGGCCGGAGCAGCTGCAGAAGAAGCACCTTGAATAACTTGTTTAACATAGTGAACGATCTTCCATCTGTTTTCAGGAGTAATCTGTGAGCCATGAGCTCCCATTCTGCCTTTTCCTTTTGTGATCACATGGAAAATATGGCCTTCAGGTAAAGCGATGTATGCGCCTCCTTTGAGATTTGCAACCCCTCCGATTACAGCGCCTGCCAATCCATCACCTTCGCCATTCTTACCATGGCAAGCATTACAATACTGAAGGAACAACTTCTCTCCTTCAGCTAGAACTGCTTCATTGGATTCAACCGGATTTTTAATTAAAGCTGCTGGCTCCAATTCGAAAGCCTTTAGTCTGTATGGAAGATAACCTTCCTTATTTCTGGGAACAGTGTTAGCAACAGGCTCCCGCATGTTCATGCGATGAGGGTTATTAATATTACTGTTGAAAAACTCTCCTCTTCCATCTTCTCTGTTGGATATCACGTCACCTTGATTTTCCTCATCAGTGATTTGAGAAAGTGGCTCATAGGCAATTGAATGGTACATCTGAGGGGCATATTCCAAACCTGGATTTTCACCACCGGCTCTACAGCCTGCCAATGAAATTCCGGCCACTGCCAACCCAAGTACGCTAAGCGTTTTAGCAATCTTCATATTTCCAGAATTACTATTCAAAACTTTTTTTATTAACCTCGGTAGCTCCTGAAGACTTTAAAATCTCCTGAATCTTTTCCAAATCCATGCTTGAATTGTTAGCAATATCAATTGCCATGACATGTTTGTCATCAGTGATTCTCACATCAAAGATTCTTGGCTGAGCCCATGGTTTCAGATTAGAACTGATCATGAATACGCCAACCATTCCAAATGCTGCAAGTAATACAGTCATTTCAAACGTTACCGGTATAAAATCAGGAACAGGAGCAAAATCTTTACCTCCGATAATCATTGGCCAATCAAATCTCATCATGTAGAACTGCATGGTCAAAGCCAAGCTGGTTCCCAACAATCCAAAAAGGAAAGCTGCAATTGGAAGTTTGCTTCTTTTGTATCCAAGCACATCATCTATACCGTGCACAGGATAAGGCGAGTAAACCTCATGGATTTTTACTCCACTGGATCTGACCTTTTTAATGGCATGGAGCAATACATCCTCATCTTCGTATACTCCCAAAATAAAACTGGTATCTCTTTCCATGATTATTTGATGACTTTTTCAGATGAAGACTTCAATACAGCTTTAACTTCAGCCATGTTGATTACTGGGAAGAACTTCGCAAACAAGAAGAACAGTGTGAAGAACAAACCGAATGAGAACATGTAAAGTCCCACGTCAGTAAGTGTTGGGTAGAACATTGCCCATGAAGATGGAAGGTAATCTCTGTGTAGAGAGGTTACGATAATAACAAATCGCTCAAACCACATACCGATGTTTACAACAATAGACAAAGCAAAAGTTGCTACGATCGATGTTCTGATCTTTCTGAACCAGAAAAGCTGGGGAGAAATTACGTTACAAGTCATCATAGACCAGTAAGCCCACCAGTACGGTCCGGTTGCTCTGTTATAGAAAGCGTAGAATTCCGGCTCAACACCTGAATACCAGGCGATGAAGAATTCTGTGATGTAAGCAACACCTACAATAGAACCAGTGATGATGATTACAATATTCATCAACTCAATATGTCCGATTGTAATATAATCTTCCAGTTTGAATGCTTTTCTGGTTACGATCATCAACGTCAATACCATCGCGAATCCGGAGAAAATCGCACCGGCAACGAAGTATGGAGGGAAGATAGTCGTGTGCCAGCCCGGAATCACCGAAGTGGCAAAGTCAAAGGATACGATTGTATGAACTGAAAGTACAAGGGGTGTAGCCAAACCGGCAAGAATCAAAGAAACTGATTCGTATCTGCTCCAGGTCTTAGCTGCTCCATCCCAACCGAATGAAAGAGCACCATAGATGGTTTTTCTCAAACCAGTTGCTCTGTCACGGATAGTTGCAAAATCAGGGATCAAACCTATATACCAGAATACAAGAGAAACTGAGAAATAAGTCGAGATTGCAAAAACGTCCCAAAGAAGCGGGGAGTTAAAGTTTACCCAAAGAGATCCGTAAGTATTTGGAAGCGGAAGTGCCCATATAGCACCGACCCAGGGACGGCCCATGTGAATCACCGGGAACAAAGCCGCGCAAATAACTGCGAAAATCGTCATTGCTTCAGCAGCTCTGTTGATGGATGTTCTCCATTTCTGTCTGAACAATAAAAGAACCGCTGAAATCAGTGTACCGGCGTGACCAATACCGACCCACCAAACGAAGTTGGTAATGTCCCAAGCCCAGCCTACAGTTTTATTAAGACCCCACATCCCGATTCCTTCCCAAAGGGTAGCAATCAAAGCTAAAGATCCTAAAGCCAAAACACCGACTGCGGTCAAGAAGGATAAAAACCAAGTAAGTGTTGGCTTTCCCTCTACCTGGCGAGACACATCATGTGTCACATCATGGTAGGTTTTACCTCCGGTAACTAACGGCTGTCGTATGGGTGAAGTAACCTGCATAGTTGATAAAATTATAATTACGCTTCGTTTTTGTCTTTATTTCTGATTTTGGTGAAGTACCAAACGTTTGGACTAACGTTGATCTCTTCCAGCACGTGATATGCTCTCTCCTCACCCACTTCTTTCAATGCTGAAGTATTCTCTTCAATTTTAAGAAGCTTGGAAACCTTGCTGCCTGGATCGTTCATGTCTCCGAATACCAAAGCATCCGTTGGACAAGCTACAGCACAAGCTACATTGATCTCTCCGTCCTGAATCTTACGCTTCTCACGTTTTGCAGTGAGTTTACCAGCCTGGATTCTTTGAACGCACATAGAGCATTTTTCCATTACTCCTCTTGCACGTACAGTCACATCCGGATTCAGAACCATTTTACCCAGATCATCATTCTGAGCAAAGTTTGCTGCAGCGAAGTCTTTGTTATCGTGGTATTTGAACCAGTTGAATCGACGCACTTTATACGGACAGTTGTTTGCACAATACCTTGTCCCAATACATCTGTTGTAAGTCATTTGGTTAAGACCCTCCGTAGAGTGAGTCGTAGCGGCAACAGGGCATACAGTTTCGCAAGGCGCATTGTTACACTGCTGACACATCATCGGCTGGAAAGTCACTTCAGGATTATCTGCAGCAACTTCAATTGCTTTTAAATCATCCGCAGGTGCATCAGAAGAATAATAGCGATCAATTCTGATCCAGGCCATTTCTCTTCTGTTCAATACTTCCTGCTTACCAACTACTGCCACGTTGTTTTCTACCTGACAAGCAACTGTACAAGCTCCGCAACCAATACATGAATTCATGTCGATAGCAAGACCCCAATGATGCTGGCTGTATTGGTGACCTTTCCAAAGTGAAATCTTGGAAGGCTTAATAAATTCACCGTCTTTGTAGATCTCCGGCTTATCTCTTCCTGCAGAATTATCTGCTTTATAATCAGCCAAAGTAGCTTCCTGGATTACGTTTTCACGTCCCATGAAAGTTTGGTGAGTCTGAGTACGGGCAATTTTATATGATTCGCCAGTTACAGCTACTTCTACACCAGAAGTAATATCGAAATTGACAAAACCTTTAGAAGTATCCAGTAAGTCATAAGCATTAACGCCAACTCCGTCTGCAACTCTTCCTGCTTTGGTACGACCGTAACCTAATGCTAATCCGAAAGTACCTTCTGCTTGTCCCGGCTGCACCAAAATCGGAACAACCAATGTCTTACCGTTTACTGTAACAGAAGCCTTTGAAGTATTTTCCTCGATCATGGTTACACCATTTTCGATTGCCCACTTCTGAGAAACAGTCAGGTAATTATCCCAAGTCGCCTTAGTGATAGGATCAGGCATTTCCTGAAGCCAAGGGTTATTTGCAAATGTTCCGCTACCGATACCTACTTTGGAATAAACTACCAATTCAGCGCCTGCATTATCAGCTTTGTACCCTTTTGCTACCTCAGCTGCTGCCAACGAAACATCACCAACCGGAACCAATGTGGAAGAAGCAGTTTCAACAGCAACTACACCATTGAATAATGACTGATCCCAAAATTCCTGGAAAGAAGCCAAACCGCCTATGCTGGCAAATAGAGTTGAGTTCCAGTTTGACTGAAGAAAATCATAATAATTTGAAGTGGATCCTGCCCAAACCAAGAAAGATTCTTGTGCCTGACGTGTGTCAAAAAGTGGAGAGATCGTTGGCTGAGCCAAAGAGAAATGACCGTTCTTAGGCTGGAAATCATTCCAGGATTCTAGGAAGTTATGATCCGGAGCTACCAATTGTACCAGAGAAGCTGTCTCATCCAACGTTCCATTGGTTGAGATACTAACTTTCGCCTTCGCAATACCTTCAGCTATTTCAGCACCTCTTGGGAAATCATAAACAGGGTTACAGTTGTAGAAAATAACTCCTCCAACTTGTCCGCCTTTCAATTCAGTCACAAACTGATTCATTCTGGAATCATTTCCTTTTCTGAAATGAACAGGAGAACCGAAATCTACAGTAGCACCATTATTTCCAAGAAGTTCGTTGATAGCGTTTACTACCACCTGAACGTTTGGATCATTTGAACCTGAAACTACCAATGATGCTCCTTTAGAAGCCCAAAGGTCATTTGCAGCCTTTTCAAGATTGGTAATTTCTACTGCTGGAGCAGCAACGGCCGTTGCTCCGGCTTTCTTAGCTACAGCATTATATAAAGCTAAAACAGCCAATCCGCTTTGAGAAGCTTTAATAGGAGTTCTGTAATCAGCATTTGCACCTGTCATTGACAAGTTGGATTCAAACTGATAATGTCTTGACATCTCAGGTTTCTCCTTGCTGATTTTTCTCGTTTTAGCATATTGACCAGCAAACTCAATCGGAGAAATCCAGGTACCCAGGAAGTCAGCGCCGAAAGAAACAATCGTCTTTGCTTTATCAAAATGGTAAGAAGGAATGACAGCCTGACCATAAAAAGTCTCAGCTGCTTTTGAAATTCCGTAATTAGAGATCGGATCATAAGTGATCAATTCTGCTCCGCCAAAAGCTGCAGACAAAGCCTGGAGAGCTTTTTCTGTAGATGGGGAAAGAATCGTATTCGAAACTATTTTCACTGTACCTGCAGAGGCAAGTTTAGATTTCACTTCTGCATCAAGAGTAGCCCAATCAGATTTTTTACCGCCTACAAAAGGTCCGGCAAGTCTCTGCTTATCATAAAGAGAAAGAACAGAAGCTTCTACGATGGCGTTTACTTTTCCTTTATTAACCGGAGAAAGCTCATTACCATCAATCTTAATAGGACGACCTTCTCTTGTCTTTACAACAATAGCGGCATAATCACCACCGGAAGAGAAAGTTGAAGCATAATAATTTGGAATAGATGGGTTGATGTCAACCGGCTTATTCACGTAAGGGATAGCTTTTCTTACAGGAGCCTCGCAAGCAGCTAAAGAAGCTGCTGCCAAACTGAAACCCATCACTTTGAGAAAATCTCTTCGGGAAGCACTACCATCCTCTCCAATTACGGAAGGGACTTCAGGGAACTCCCTATCGGCATGCTTTACAAACTCTGGATCGTTACTGAGCTGTTCGAGTCCTTTCCAGTATGTTTTTTTATTTTCCTTCATTTTATGATCTAGGAATGAATTTGCAAAAAGAAGAATGAATTAATAGTGGCATTTCGCACATTCCAATCCACCGATGTCTTTCACTTTAAGAGCATCTTTAGAATCAGAGTGAAGCTGAACTAACTTATCATAGTAAGCATTGCCATCTGTAGTGATTTCTGTCTGTCGGTGACAATCAATACACCACCCCATAGTCAGTGCACTGTGCTGACCAACCACTTCCATTTCCTGGATCGGACCATGGCAAGTTTGACACTCAATTCCACCAACTTTCACGTGCTGAGAGTGGTTGAAATAAGCCAAATCCGGTAAGTTGTGAACACGCACCCATTCTATTGGAGTGTTGTTATCAACGGCATTATAGATTTTTTGAATTTCAGGAGAGACACCTTCTTTACCGCCTACATTTTGGATATGTGTGTGACAGTTCATACAAATGTTAGCCGAAGGAATATTTGCGGATTTACCGATTTCTACACCAGTGTGGCAATACTGACAAGCAATCTCATACTGGCCTGCGTGCAATGCGTGAGAGAAAGCGATAGGCTGCGAAGGAGCGTATCCCTGCTGGACACCAATGGAATACAATCCATCGATTGCAGTTTTGGCGACCATAGCAACCACAAAAAGAGTAATTATCAAAACGAATCCGTCACTCTTAAGAACTTTTCCAAGCTCAAATTTCTGAGAAACAAATTCTTTGTCATCCTGATCCAGATCTTGTTTGTTGAGGTATTTGGTCAATACAGAAATAATCAAACCCAAAACAACCAAAATCAGTAAAAGTACAATTACAAGTACTCCTAAAATAATTGATAGATATTCTGATGGAATTCCTCCTCCGGTACCGCCGGCGGCAGCTTCACCAGAAGTCGCTGCAGCAGCAGCGGCAGGATCCACTTTATCTCCGTACTCGATATAGGCAAGTAATCCGTTCAGGTCATCATCAGTCAAAAACTCATGTGATGGCATTGCCAAATTGTTATACTCTTTGTACAGAGCATTTGCATAAGCATCACCTGAAGCAATTACTGCCTGAGAATTTTTAATGAAACTCTTTGCCTTTTCTACAGACTGTCTGTCTGTAATGCCTCTCAAGGCAGGACCAGTGTACTTCTGGTCAAGTTTATGACACTGTTTACAGTTGGCGTTAAATACAGTCTTACCAGCGGCGATTGCTTCATCACTACTGGCAACTGTAGGATCCACGGCGAAAGCCTGGGTACCAATCAGCATGAAAAACAGCACTGCCAGTGTGTGGAAATTCAATCGAACCCCTACTAACGAGCGTTTTGATAACATATTATAGCTAATTAAATAGTTTATGCGGTTTTCAATAACCCCTGCAAATGTACTACCCGAGTTCAATTTTTCAAATAAGACTTTTATTCAGATGATGGGGGGACAATTGATGTAATACTGATTCTATCATACTGATTATCAATTGGTTAATTATTTAAAAACTGAACAATTTTAATTTAGAACGTTTATAAATAATAAGATTTTTCGTTCGTTTTTGTACAGGCTTGATTATCAGTATCTGAAGAAAAATATTGTTAAAATGTAAGGACTTAATGCCCCGCAAAAAATGGGTCAATTGGTAAAATCATCATTTTCGATTTGGGTTCAGAAAAGATTATTTTTACATTTGCATTCCTAAATATTAGGGTCGAGTGGCCGAGTGGCTAGGCAGAGGTCTGCAAAACCTCGTACAGCGGTTCGAATCCGCTCTCGACCTCCAACTGAAAGCATTCGCCGTGGCGAATGCTTTTTTGTTTTACTCCCGAAAGCTTTTTTTAAAGGAATTCATTGTTCAACTACAAGTATAATATCAACACTGCTCTTGACAGGCTTTAATCGAGTAGGAAGATAGGGATTAGTTCTCTATCTGTCCTCTCATACCACCGTACGTATCGTTCGGTATACGGCGGTTTGTTAAAATAATATTGTCTGTGTTTCGCCTGTCTGCCTGTATACTGCCTGACTTTTGATTCACAGGGTCACTTCCTTACTGTTTCACCGATCAGCTGAGCTCCTTTTGCATGCTACTTTCGGGTACTGCCCCATCCTCCTGCAAACAGGTCTCTTATGTGTTTCGGCTTTCCGCTTTCGCTCTGAAACATGGTAAGTTGTTCCCTTATTTTTACCATTCAGCCCTTCGGTTCTTCCGTGAGTCCTCCCTGCATTTTATCAGTTGGCAAGGCTCGTTCCATTCCTACTATGGCTTCTGCTGACTTCTGACACTACCGAATTACATCACTGTAAGCGTTTACCGAGTTGGCTTTTGAACGTACCCTTGGTGTAGTGCCAGATCTCTCAGGGTAAGATCATCCGCTTTCTATTCATGCAGCCTCTTCATTTACGTTTATGTGTTCGGTGCAGTATAGGGCTTCTGTTTCTTTTGCAACATCACCCACACACACCCGCCTTATATGAAGTTTCTGTCCGTAGGCTCGAATATTTGCCGCCAGCTTTCCGCCACGTCGGACAGGCTCTTCAGATTCCATCTCGCGATGGACACCCTTGCTATTGGCTAGTGGTTGGCGATTACAAACCCCCATAGTGGACTTTCACCACCTAGTTGGTTGCCATCCACGGCACACCAAAAATAGTCTCTGGAGTTAATCCAGAGACTATTTGGTTTTTCGGGACCCAAGATGAAATAAGCCTTGTTAGGATTTTAACACTTTTGAATTTGTAAAACTCTCTCCTGAATTCCTGCCCCAACAAAAAATAACATATCATAAAAATGCTCCGATGATGTCTATCACCGGAGCGAACCAAAGGTTCTCTGACCCCGGAAAATCTGGGTAGAAAAGGATTGTAATTAGGGCCTGCTGTTAAAATATAAAAATCGCTTTTTTTGGGATAAGAGCTGGATTTTTAAGAATTTAAAGAGGTACAAGTGCAAGGAAATATGTCAAAGACCTCCAAAAGGCGTGCACCG
>JAKFCO010000120.1:0-10201 GCA_036676605.1 Algoriphagus sp. | reverse complement strand
TTCGCGATCTCTGAAGTCCATTCCAAGCAAGCCAAAACTGGCAAGGGTCATCATGGCGGAGGAGCCTTTCAAAAAATCGCGTCGATTAAATTGGGTCATAGGTGTTTGGGGTTAAAGAGTGATGTTGATGATCAATTTACAAAAAGGGAGGACAGATGCAAATCGTGATTGGATAGTAGGTTGAAGTTAAAAGTGGGAAGGTTTAAAAGTTGGAAAGTTGAGGCCAATTATTTTGATGAGGGCAAAAAAATATTATCCAAAATATACATCCCGCAACTCCGAATATATTCATCCAAAGTAAAATTCTTTTTTGATAGTTTTTAAACGACAAAATTGCTGGAATTAGGTGAAGGTGCGCCATGAATGTAATTGGGATTAAAAGCAGGCCAAAGCCGAAAGGTCCGCCTCCGGAAATTAGAATCTAAATGGAAAGTGGAAAGAAAAAGAACAAATTGGAAAGGATGACTATAGATGAAAGCAAATAACCAATAACTCGGTCTAAGGAAATGGAGTTTCCGTCTTTATTCTTCTGAAAAATGTTACCCACTACTTTCTGGTTTTAATATGAAATGCAGTTTTATCCATCATCGGAGGATTATTCAAATCATATCCATAGGCGATGCTGTTCAGATAATGATGGATTATCATCCGCTCCTGCCAGGTCAACTTTTGGTATTACTTGCCATAATTGACTTGCTCAGAAGCATTCCTTACTTCAAAGGAAGTTTTGTCAAGTCTGTATTTCTTTGGACTATAGCTCCTAAAAATTCAAATTAAGAATTTCGGGTCGGAATTGGCAAAAGTCCCAATCCGAAATCTGAAATCCGAAATCAAAACTTCACCCCAAATCTCTCACCAAGCGCAGTCAAATCTTTCACTACAGGATCGAGAAGCGGAATTCCTTCTGTCCGGCGGATGGCTTCAAGTTCGCGCTCCGGATCGCCCGGGATCAGGACTTTTTCATTTCCGGGAGTTGGCGTTGCAGATCGGAATCTGGTGATCCAGTTGTCCATATGTGCTTTGAATTCATCGGCAGGACGGAATGCATCTACGCGCATCGCTCCGAAAAAGTGACCGATTCCATCCCCGACCGGATTGGGATCTGGCTCCAGAAATGCTACAAAAGGAGGAACCCATGGACCGTAATTCGCTCCTGAAAGCACTGCAGAAAATATATCCACGATCGCTCCGAGTGCATAGCCTTTGTGCGAACCATGCTCGCGATCTCCACCAAGGGGGAGCAAAGCTCCTCCGTCTTTTACTCCATTTGCAGAAGTGGTTTGGTTGCCATCTTTGTCCTGCACCCAGCCGGTTGGCGTATCCATTCCTTTTCTCTGGAGGATTTCAAGTTTGCCATTGGCGGCAGTTGTAGTCGCCATATCCGCTACGAAAGGAGGCTGATCTTTCGCAGGAATCGCTACCGAAATCGGATTGGTGCCGAGCAATCTTTCCTTCGAAAAAGTAGGAGCTACGAGGGGACTTGCATTCGTGAGGGAAATCCCGATCATGTCATGCTCCAGCGCCATCATAGCGTGGTATCCTGCAATCCCGTAATGGTTGGAATGCTTCACAGCTACCCAACCGGTTCCTGCGGTTTTTGCTTTTTCGATCGCAACTTTCATTGCAAAAGGAGCCACCACCAAGCCCAAGCCCCCGTCTCCATCGACCACAGCGGTACTTGGCGTCTCATGGACGACCCGGATATTAGGAGTAGTATTGATTCTGCCTTTTTCCCATAATCTCACATAGCCCGAAAGCCGCGCCACACCATGACTATCCACTCCTCTCAGATCTGCCGAAAGCAAAACCTCGGTTCCGATTTTGGCCTGATCTTCGGGACAGCCGATTTTGGTCAGCATGTCGAAAGTAAACTGAAAGAGCTGTTCGTAAGAATAAGTCATGGGAAATGAGATAGGGTTGGTAGATTTCAGCCGAAAGCTATCGGTGCTGAAAATCGCTCAAAGATAAGAAATCAGGGAGATGTAAAAATCGAAAAATGCCCTATTGTCTAGGCTATTTCAGGCTTATGAAGCAGGGAAGCTATGGCCCCTTCTTTCAGCGCGTAATGAGAACAGCAGATGCAATTCACCGGAACGTAGCGCAGGATAAATTCAATCAGAGAACTAGCCACCACGATCATGTCCACGCGCATAGCGATCATACCCGGGATCACAAGACGTTCTTCGCGATTTTTGGTCACAAGCATCTCATGGATCTTCTCAAATTCCTCTCTTGGAAGTTCGAAAACGTGCTGGCCGGTGAGCTTGCACTGAAGCATGGACTCGTAATAAATATCCGTGAGTGTGTCAAAAGTACCGGACGCACCGATCAGGCCGGATGGCTTATATTTTTCAATTGCTTCGATCAGGGATGTAAGCTTTCCTTCCAGATATTCTTCCAGCTTAGCTACTTCCTCCGGTAAAATCGGGTCGTGATAATGGAACAAATCAAGCAAACGCTGACCACCGATTTCGAAGCTCTGTTTCCAGAAAACCTCCTCGTAAGTACCGATGATAAATTCCACAGAACCACCTCCGATATCCATCATCAGATTGATGTGCCCGTTGAGCGAGCCGGAGAGTTTGATCCCTTCGTAAATGAGCTGAGCTTCTTCTTCCCCTGAAATCACGTTGATCTCGATTCCGAGTGTTTCTTTCACTTCCTGCACGAATGCACTTCCATTCTCCGCATTGCGGACTGCGCTGGTCGCAAAAGCAAAAATCTGATTGATCTTTTCTCCGTCAATCAGATTCTTGAAATGTTTTAGGGTATGAAAAGCTCTTTTTTGAGCGTCCGCAGCGAGTAAGTTTTGGCTGATTCCTCCCTGCCCGAGTTTGACAGGAATCTTCTCCTTATAAATAGTCTTGAAACTTACTCCATTTAATTCCACCAATAACAAATGAAATGTATTGGTTCCCATGTCAATCACCGCGGCCTTTCTGATACTCATATACTGCCAAAAATTTTGAATGCGCGAATATAGAAAGTTTATTGAAAATGAAATGGGGAAAAAAACTTTAAATCCCTGTAAGTCTCGACTTTAATTTCCTTCAGGAAACCAAACTAATTCCCGCTTAAGGATATTTTTTCTCCGCGTTGAAAGCCTGCTATATTTGACTTATTCTAAAAACAGCCGATATGAATCAGCAGGACAACCCCAATTATACACTTCCAGGAAACAAGGAGAAAATCGAACTTTTAAAAGAAAAAAATGCAGAAGCTCTTCATGGTGGAGGTATCGCAAGGATCGCAGCCCAGCATAAAAAGGGAAAGCTAACAGCTCGTGAGCGGGTGGATTTGTTGATGGATGAAGGGAGTTTTCAGGAGATTGATAAGTTCGTGATGCATCGCTCCAAAGATTTTGGGCTCGACAAAGAGCATTACCTCGGAGATGGAGTGATCACCGGTTATGGCGAGGTGAATGGAAGGTTGGTTTATGTTTTTTCTCAGGACTTCACGGTTTTTGGTGGCTCGCTTTCTGAAACCCATGCGGAGAAAATCTGCAAAATCATGGATATGGCTTTGAAAAATGGTGCGCCTGTGATTGGATTGAACGATTCCGGCGGAGCGCGAATTCAGGAAGGAGTCAATTCCCTCGGTGGTTATGCAGATATTTTTTACAGAAATACCCGTGCATCTGGTGTAGTACCTCAGATCTCAGCAATTATGGGGCCATGTGCCGGCGGAGCTGTTTATTCTCCAGCGATCACGGACTTCATATTAATGGTAGAGAACACTTCTTACATGTTTGTAACAGGACCGAATGTGGTGAAAACGGTGACTCAGGAAAACGTGACGGCTGAGGAATTAGGAGGAGCATCTGCACATAGCACCAAAAGCGGGGTAACACATTTCTCTTGCGCCAACGAACTAGAGTGCATCAGACATATCAAAAAGCTGCTAAGCTACATGCCTCAAAACTGCGAGGACATCGCGCCGGTTTATCCGTATGAAATTCAGGGAGACGAGAGCCGTCCGGTTTTGGATGCGCTTATTCCGGAAAACCCTAATCATCCCTATGATATTCGGGATGCGGTGCGAGGAGTCGTGGATGAGGATTCATTTCTGGAAGTTCACGAAAACTATGCGGATAATATCGTGGTGGGCTTTGCCAGAATTGCGGGACGAAGTATTGGGATTGTGGGAAACCAGCCTCAGTCGATGGCAGGGGTTTTGGATATTCATGCTTCCGTCAAAGCAGCACGGTTTGTGCGTTTTTGCGACAGCTTCAATGTTCCTCTTTTGGTTTTGGTAGACGTGCCGGGATTCTTGCCGGGAACCGATCAGGAGTGGAACGGGATTATCACGAACGGGGCAAAATTGCTCTATGCATTCTCTGAAGCGACAGTTCCGAGAATTACCGTGATCACGCGAAAAGCCTACGGCGGAGCGTACGATGTGATGAACTCAAAGCATATCGGGGCTGATCTGAACTTTGCCTGGCCAACAGCCGAAATTGCTGTGATGGGAGCCAAAGGAGCTTCTGAGATTATTTTCAAGAAGGAAATTTCAGAAGCAGCTGATCCCGAAGCCAAACTTCAGGAGAAAGTCGATGAATATACTTCGAAGTTTGCCAACCCATATCGGGCAGCGCATAGGGGATTTATTGACGAAGTCATCTTCCCTTCCGAAACCCGTCAAAAACTAATAAAAGCCTTCAGAATGCTCGAAAACAAGGTGGATAAGCTGCCGAGAAAGAAACATGGGAATATACCTTTGTGAGTTAATGGTTATTGAGTTAATGGTTATTGAGTTATTAGTTATTTGACCCAAACCAAATATGAACACTTTTGAAGAATTAGAAGCTTGGAAAAAGGCAAGGGAATTTCGGATTGCCGTAAGTAAACTCTGTGCGAAATTTCCTGCAGAAGAGAAGTTTGCTTTGACAATTCAAACCAAAAGATCTTCCAGATCTGTTACAAATAATATAGCTGAAGGATTTGGTAGATTTCATTTTCAAGAAAACATACAATTCTGCAGAATTTCCAGAGGCTCACTTACAGAAACACTTGATCATTTAATAGTTGCTCTCGATGAATCTTACATTTCTCAAGAAGAATTGACAGAGGTTAGATCAAAATATGATGTTTGCTTAAAGATTTTAAATGGATACATCAGTTATTTAAAAAGAGCAAAAAATGAATGATTGGTAATTGATGCCAATAACCCAGTAACAAAATAACTGAAAACTTAAATTCAGGTAAAAGTAATAATCAACAGAACTAAGAATGAACCAAGACACTAACGCCACCACTTTCCTCTACAAATACCTTAACAATGCCTCGCCGACAGGTTTTGAGGCTTCTGGCCAGCAGATTTGGCTGGATTACATCCGGCCATTTGTAGACACCTATTTCACAGATAACTATGGTACTGTCGTTGCGGTGATCAATCCGGAGGCTCCATATAAAGTAGTGATCGAAGCACATGCCGATGAGATCAGCTGGTTTGTGAACTATATCAATGCAGACGGCTATATCTATGTGCGTCGCAATGGAGGTTCGGATCATATGATTGCTCCATCCATGCGGGTGAATATTCATACTGACAAAGGAATAATTCAGGGTGTGTTCGGTTGGCCGGCTATACACGTAAGGAAAGAAGGCAAAGAAGATGCGCCAACCCTGGATAATATTTTCATCGATGTGGGTGCTCGTACAAAAGCGGAAGTGGAGGAAATGGGAGTTCATGTCGGTTGCGTGATTACTTTCCAGGATGAACTGACAGAACTAAACGAAAAATTCTACTCCGGCCGTGCGCTCGATAATCGTATCGGTGGCTATATGATTGCTCAGGTTGCGAAGCGAATCAGGGAATCGGGCAAGACTTTGCCATTTGGACTCTATATAGTAAATGCCGTTCAGGAAGAAATCGGACTTCGCGGGGCTGAGATGATCGCAGCCAGGATCAAACCGAATGTTGCAATCATCACAGACGTTTGCCATGATACCACCGCTCCGATGTACAATAAAATCACAAGCGGAGAGCAGGTAGCCGGGAAAGGACCAGTGTTGGCATATGGAGCTTCGGTTCACAAAAAGTTGCTGGACCTGATCATTGCTACAGCTCGGAAAAAGGAAATTCCTTTTCAGCGATCTGCAGCATCCCGAACTACCGGGACGGATACAGATGCATTTGCCTATTCAAACGAAGGCGTTCCGTCAGCTTTGATTTCATTGCCGTTGAAATACATGCATACAACCGTCGAAACTGCAAGCAAAGAAGATATTGAGCAAGTGATCCAATTGATGACCGGGTTTTTGATGGATTTTGATCCATCTTTCAACTTTAAGTATATAAGTTAAAAGTGTATTGGTTATTGAGTTTTTGGTGAAGCATCATTCGAAGGCGTCTGAGTTTTTCCAATAACTTGATAACCATTTTTCTTTTTCATGAACTTCATTGACCAACTCAACCGAACCATTTTCCTACCGGATCCTCCAAAACGGATTATTTCCCTTGTTCCTTCCCAGACAGAGTTATTGGTGGATTTGGGTTTAGATAATAGGATCGTTGGAGTTACCAAGTTCTGTGTGCATCCGGCTGGTCTTCGGAATAAGAAGACAATTGTTGGAGGGACGAAAAATTATCGTTTCGACGTTATTGATTCCCTAAAGCCTGATTTGATCATTGGTAACAAAGAAGAGAACGATCAGGAAGGAATTGAGAAACTAGCTTCCAAATATCCGGTTTGGATGAGTGATATTCTGACTGTGGAAGATTCCCTAAAAATGATTTTGGACCTAGGGAAAATAACAGATAAGCTGATTAAGGCTGAGGAAATAGCAAATCAGCTGAAAATGGATTTGAATACTCCATTGCCTTTCAAAGGAACTGCAGTTTACCTGATCTGGAATGATCCGATCATGGTAGCGGGCCAAGAAACATTCATCAATGAGATGCTTTCGATTGCTGGTTTCAAAAACCTGATCCGGACCAGCAGATACCCCGAAGTTAAGCTTGAGGATCTTCAGCTATTGAATCCGGACTTTTTGGTTTTAAGCTCAGAGCCTTTTCCATTCAAAGAAAAGCATCTCAATCTTTTTAAGACATTATTACCAAATGCCAAGGTGAGAATAGTGGATGGAGAACTTTTTTCCTGGTATGGTACACGGCTTTTGAAAGCTCTGCCTTACTTTAAATCGCTTTGACCCCACCTTATATATAGGATGATTTTACCACTCATGAAAAATTGAAATTTCTTTCGATACTTTTTTAAATTTTTCAAGTAACTTTTACCCATTCAAAATCCAATAACCTATTCACATTATGAAGAATAACAGAAGGCTATTCCTGAAAAAGCTGGGTTTGACCACCGGTGCAGCTGCATTGGCCCCCTCAGTTTTTGCGGGAGAGTCAGCAAATCATGAGTCCTTGTCCAGAGATGGCATTGAGTCAGCGGACCAACCTATCCGGCTTGCACTAATTGGTGCAGGAATCATGGGTACAGAAGATACAAATACGGCTTTGAAGCATGCTAATGTTTCCCTGGTCGCTGTTTGTGATTTATACGATGGTAGACTTGAGTCTGCCAAAACAAAATGGGGCAATCACTTATTTCTGACTAAGGATCATAAGGAAATTCTGAAGAGAACCGATGTAGACGCGGTGATAATTGGTACACCTGATTCCTGGCATAAGCAGATTTCCATTGATGCATTGAATGCAGGAAAACACGTTTACTGCGAAAAGCCTATGGTACACTCTGTTGCTCAGGGAATGGATGTGATTAATGCCTGGAAAAAATCAGGTAAAGTCATGGTAGTGGGTAGTCAGGGTCTATCTTCTTTGGGAAATGAGAAAGCAAAAGAATTGCTTGCAGCTGGAGCGATCGGAGATATTGTCTATGCGGAAGGTTTCTGGGCAAGACATTCTCCTGAGGGTGCCTGGCAGTATGCTGTTCCTGCAGATGGAAATGAGAAAACTGTAGATTGGAAAAGATATATATCAAATACAACTGCCAGAGACTGGGATCCTCTTAGATTTTTCCGTTGGAGAAACTACCTGGATTATGGTACAGGCATGTCGGGAGATTTGTTTGTTCACCTTTTCTCATCTCTTCATTTCATCACCAATTCCAAAGGACCAAACAAAGTCTCTTCTATGGGCGGATTGAGATATTGGAAAGACGGAAGAGAAGTTCCGGATGTACTCTTGGGAACGTTTGATTATCCTCAGTCTCCCGAGCATCCCGGGTTTAACCTTTCTTTGAGATGTAATTTCGTAGATGGGACAAGTGGCACTACCTATTTGAGAATCGTAGGAACCAAAGGTTCTATGGATGTGAAATGGGAGGAAGTTGTGGTGAAACTAAATCAAAATGCAGAGAGCGATGATCCTTTCATGAAGGAACAAGCGAAACTGAGAGGAGACACACAGGAAGGGCGAGCTAAAATTCTTCCTCCTCGTGAAACTGTCTATGCGGCAGAAAGATCTTGGAAAGGAGCGCATTATGATCATTTTGGAAATTGGTTTAGTGCGATTCGCAACGGAGGGACAGTTGTGGAGGATCCAATATTTGGATTCAGAGCTGCGGCACCTGCTTTGCTGTGCAATGACAGTTACTTCCAGGATAAGTTTATTAAGTGGGATCCAGTAAACATGAAATTGATATAAGGACTATGAAAAAAAGCAAAATTGCTTGGGTGGCGTTAGTCGCTTTAGGATGGGCATGTAGCCCAAAACCAGCAGAAGAAACAGAAGTAGTCGCAGAGGAAGTTGTCCTGCCTGATAATTCACTCAGCGATGAGCAAAAATCAGAAGGTTGGATGCTGTTGTTCGATGGTACAAGTGCTGACGGATGGAGAGCTTTCAACGGGGATTCGATGCCTTCCAACTGGATCATTGAAGATGGTGCCTTGAAGGGGCTGGGAGCAACTGGCGGAGAAGATTTTGGTGGAGACATTGTGTTTGGACCGATGGAATTCGAGCAGTTTGAAATGGAATTCACCTGGAAAATCTCTCCTGGCGGAAACAGTGGGGTATTCTACCATGTAGTGGAAGGGCCAAACTACAAGGCTCCTTATTATACAGGTCCGGAATACCAAGTGATCGATCAGATCGGATTTGCACAGCCTTTGGAGGATTGGCAGTCAATTGGCGGGGATTACGCCATGTACGAGCCGGATTACGAAGGTGTGGTAAAACCTGCAGGAGAGTGGAACGTGTCTAAAATCGTTTTCTCTGAAAAAGGATCCAGCTATTGGCTGAATGGTAAAAAGACCGTGGAATTCATTCCGTATTCTGAGGACTGGACTGCAAGAAGAAATTCTGGCAAATGGAATGACTTTCCGGATTATAAGATTGCTAAAAAAGGCTTAATCGCTCTTCAGGATCACGGTGATCCTGTTTGGTTCAAAAACATTAAAATCAGAAAACTATGAAAAAAATAATTTTAGCAATCCTAATCCTTGGATTGGCACAGCAGTCATTTGCTCAGAAGAAGGAAAAACTCTTCAATGGAAAAGATCTGACTGGTTGGAATATCTATGGTACAGAGAAATGGTATGTACAGGATGGTCTGTTGATCTCAGAAAGCGGACCTGATAAGGGATATGGATACTTAGGAACTGAAGAGTCCTATGACGACTTTGAGATTACGTTAGAGTTCAAGCAAGAAGCAAATGGAAATAGCGGTGTCTTTATCAGATCTACAGTTGATGGGACTAAAGTTTCTGGCTGGCAAGTAGAGGTAGCTCCTCCCGGAAATGATACCGGAGGAATATATGAATCCTATGGAAGAGGCTGGTTAATTAAGCCGGATCCTGAAAAAGACAAGGGTTTGAAATTCGGGAAATGGAATAAAATGAAGATCGTTGTCAAAGGTGACAGAGTCACCACCTATTTGAATGGAAAGATGATGGTTGATTACGAAGATGCCAAAATCGGAGAAGGAAAAGGGGGCGTTTTGCTTCAAATCCATGATGGTGGAGGTATAAAAGTCTATTGGCGAAAGATTGTTTTGAAAAAGCTTTAATTATTAAAGTTTTATGATTCAAATGCCCGGATAATTCAGTTATCCGGGCATTTTTATTTTGATAATTTTTCTGGGTCTAAATCAGCATCTTACAATATTATTAATCTTTTTTTCCTGCCAGGCATTGTTGGTTAGAATAAAAGGGAGATATTTGCACTCCCAAACGACTCGAACGGAGTCGGGGAAATTGGAAAAGAGTGGGAGAAAAAGGAGTTTGAAATTAAT
>JAKFCO010000119.1:0-35801 GCA_036676605.1 Algoriphagus sp. | reverse complement strand
TTCGCTTGATTGCACGTAACAGAATTAAGTTGGGATTTGAATGAAAAAATCCCCCTAACCCTCCGCCGCGCCTGTGCGCCCTTGGCGTAGCGGAGGGAGTCACATTTCCGCATCCCGATAGCTATCTGGATTAAAACCGATAGGCTTCTATCCATCGTGCAGATATCCGGATACGCATAAAAAAAAATCCTGCCTTTATGGCAGGATTTTTTTTTGGATAGTTCGATCAACCGAACATTATCCGACTTTAATCTCCTTTGCGGGCTTAGACATAGTCACCTTCTCTTTTGGAATGCTGACGTGCAAAATTCCGTTTTCATATTTGGCGTTTATTTTATCTGAAATACTATTGTCAGGCAAAGCGAAAGAGCGACAGAAGCTGTTGTAAGAATATTCTCTTCGGAGATAATTCTTTTTTTCTTCTTTTTTTTCTTCCTCTTTTTCTGAGCTGATGGTAAGGTATCCATTGTCCACTGCCAGCTTGAAATCTTTCTTTTCAAGACCCGGGGCGGCCATCTCAATTGTAAATTCCTTTTCATTCTCATCCACATTGACCGAAGGAACCCGGCTTGCTAAATCTAGTGAAGGAAAATCCCCGCTAAAGTCCATAAGATTAGGACTGAAAAGCTTCGCAGGGTTTAACAGGTCGCTTGTCCAAGACGGGGGCATGCTTTCTCTTTTCAATAAAGTTCCCATTGTTTTAATGTTTAAGTTTAAAATTAAATTACCATATGAAAGTACTTTCAAAATGATAAAAAAACAAATTTAAGTGCCAAAAAATGAAATGATTTTTATCGCCTTAAGGATCTTGAATCAGGTAAAATCATTTTTTGAAAAAAATTGATTTCGGAGAAAATTCCCGTAAGAAAAGGGATATTGGTTATGGATGGAATTTGTGGGATTTACCGATTCGGAAGTTCTTGTTAGACGGCTGGAAATCAAGACCCGGAATTAGTATAACTCTGCTTTTGCGGATAAAAATTCTACGCCGGATTCAGGGTTCCAATTTTTTATCCGACACCTTGAAGGTATTAGTGAGCTGATATTCAATCAGAAAATCAGTTTGACACTAAATCCGTCTATATTTAACCCCCAAAAGCTAGTATGATAATTTTTATTGAACAATGGACTGCCGAGGATTCCTGAAGGGTCTGGCCCAGGAGAAAGAGGAGAATTTTTTGCCCAACCAGGCACCAGTATTCTGGGATCGGTCGAGAGTGGTGTAGAAATTCTCTGCCGGGGAATAAACGAAAATTCCGTGCCTATTAAATCAGAATCTGAGTTTTTCGGACTCCGGAAGTTTCCAAACCAGAAACTGGTCGACTGCTTTGAAAAAGCAGTCGAAGGTCCTGGTTGGTATGATTACTTCGAGCAAACCAATCTTAGCGAAAGTATTCAATCCCGGAAGAAGTAATGGCCAAATTGATTGTTCAATAAGTCCCTCTCAGTCTCTGAATACACCCATCCAACGAGCGGTAATGATGATAAATTCCTTTCCAGATATTTCCTTTGTTGGCGGTTTTGAGTTCGGGTTGTTTATCCAGCCCACCTGAGTACCAGTCTCCATTTTCGTGATCGATCAGATAGGTATCTGTGTACTTCCAAAGTGTCAGAAACTTGCCGTAATAGTCACGCTCATCATCAGGGAAAAGCTCATCCATCAGAAGCAGCGCATTCAACCCTTCGGCCTGTGCCCACCAATTTTTAGTGTCGTAAATGACACGGATATCCGATTCATTTTTGAAGTAATAAGCCTCGTCAAAAAAACCGCCGACCTGATTGTCCCAGCCTTTATCCAGAGCGTGGTCGACCATTTTTTTTGCGATTCGAAGTGTGGTTGTATCATTTTCCCATCCCAAAACATGAGAGGCTTCCAGCATCAAAAATCCCGTCTCGACATCATGTCCGAAAGAGACGTGATCTAACTGATGATGTGCCAAAATCACAGCTTCTGAAGAGTCAGCAAATGAAACCGGTGTCCAGTCAGGCTGCAGGAAAAGAGTGAGATAGCCTTTTTGGGTCACGATTTTATCCCTGACCAGCAAAAGCATTTCTTCGAGTCTTTCTTTCACCAACGAATCCGGCCAAACCTGATATAATTCAGTCAAAGCCTCCAATAAATGAATGGAGCTGTTCTGGTCTTTGTATCCCAAGTCTGAGGTCGAAGGAGTGTCTGCAGGACGTACTATGGGTTTTCCGCTTCGATCCAGATGTTGGAAATAACCCTTGTAAACCGGATCGTGAGCGCCATTTTCCAGCCATAGGAATGTCTTTTTCGCCAAATTCAAACCGGCACTGTCGCCAGATTGACCGTAATAGGCTGCCAGGGCAAAAATCGCAAATGCATTTCCATAGGCAGTTTTGGCCGAGTCGCCTTTTACATTTCCTTGCTTGTCCACCAGCCAGTAGAATCCGCCTTTTTCCTGATCCCATATTTTATCCCGCAGGAATTTGAAACCATGAGCGGCTCCGGTTTTATAATGCTCCAAATCCGGATAGCGTAGTGCAGCTTTTGCATTGGTCCAGACATGGCGGGATTGAGTTACGATCATTTTCTCCTGATCTCCTGTGGGTTTGAAATCGTAAGTAAACGAACTCAGGAATCCTCCATCCGCCGTGTCCATTGCCTGAGGGTACCATTTGTCGAGAACTTCAGTTCGGAGGTGTTGCTCTATTTTATCAGCGAGTTCCTCCCTCTCATTGGGTACTTTAGACTTACAATTGAACAGAAATATGCATGAGAAGATTAGAACGGGGAATGTTGATTTCATAAGTTTCAGAACTATGGGTTAGGGAGTAGGAGAGAAAGTAATTTTGGTAATCCCCCCAATTGATTGACGGATGGAATTTAAAGAATCAATCCAAATTTTACTTTATGATGGGTTTGCGGCAGGAAATTTATTTGTGAATCAACAATTCTCACTTCAACTCCGTGTAAAGAATATCACTTTCAAAAATAACAGCCATGAAATACTTGAGTGTATTCCTTTTGATGTTTTTAGTCTTCGGATGTGAATCTGTTGATACCGAAAACCCGGTTGTCTATCCATCCGATATG
The DNA here is from genome assembly GCA_036676605.1 of Algoriphagus sp. Classification (GTDB taxonomy): domain Bacteria; phylum Bacteroidota; class Bacteroidia; order Cytophagales; family Cyclobacteriaceae; genus Algoriphagus. The sequence continues at coordinate 32,743 of JAKFCO010000119.1, read as the reverse complement.
CAGGAAGTTTACAAGGAAATGGTTTCACTTTCTGAATCCGAAACGTGCTCAGATTCTGAAGATTGGCTTTTCACCGCCTATGGCTCAAAAGCTTGTGGAGGACCAACCGGCTACATCGCCTATTCTAAAAAAATCGATCAGAATTATTTCCTTGGACTGGTGGATAGATTCACCGAACTTCAGGCAGAATACAACCGGAAAACAGGTGCAGTCTCAGACTGCGCACTCGCCGTCCGTCCAACCCGTGTTACCTGCGAAAATGGGAAACCGAAGTTTATTTATAGTTAGATTGGAGTGACCTTAAAAGTATTTTGCCTTCTCTGAGGCTATTTTTTTGACTTTCAAAAGAATTGAAAATTGATTTTTGTATTCTTGATTTGAATAATATTTTTAATCAATGCAAGACCCAAAAACTTTAAAAATTGGATTGTTCGGAGTGGGAATCTGGGGACAAAAGGTTTTGCGTGATTTAGTTTCCTTAGGAGCAGAAATATGGGTTTTTGAGACCAATGAAAATCACAGAAAAATCGCAGAAGAAATTGGGGCTGTACGATTCAGCACAAAATGGCCGGAATCTGATTTCCCTGATGCCTGGATAGTAGCCACGCCGGCGATCACTCACTTTGGGATATTGAAAAGGCTATTTGAAACCAGACTTCCCATTTTCGTAGAAAAACCTCTCACTTGCAATTACCAGGAAGCTTTAGAATTAGCCAGGCTTGCAACTGCACCAACATTTGTCATGCACAACTGGCGCTATCATGCAGGAATTCGCATGCTTTCAGAACTGAACCGAAGTAAAGAACTTGGGGATCTGGTTTTCTTTAAATCAAACCGATGTAATTGGACCAGTCCGCGCTCTGATGTCGATAGTGTCTGGACGCTGATTCCCCATGACATCACAATTGCACTAAGTATTCTGGGCGAAATCCCGACTCCTATTGCTGCCCAAGTGGAGGAATATGAGGGAGTGGCAAGAGGAATGACTGCTTTTTTGGGAAGGAATCCTGCATGTGTTTTGGAGGTTTCCAATCGCTACGGAGATAAAAGGAGAGAGGTGCGCCTTCACTTTACCAAAGGTGTCGCTGTACTGAAAAATGAAATGGTTGATTACATCGAAATCTATCATGGTGGTGATAAAACCACTCCGGCAGAGATGAAAATAGAGCAGAGAAAGTTTGAAGTGATACCTCCTTTGTACGAGGAACTCAGGGTTTTTCTGGAGTTTCTACGGGGAGGGCTTGTACCCGTAACAGATTTGAAAGAGGGAATTGAAGTGATTCGTGTGATCGATGAATTGAAAAAGCTGGCTAAAATATGACCAATGAAAAGGTGAAGTTTACCGTGGTAATTCCTACATCCATTGACAGGGGGCTACTTTTACCCTATTCTGTTGGGAGTATCCTAAAGCAAACTGTTCAGGATTTTGAGATTTTCATCATCGGTGACGGAGTGAATGATTACACCCGGAAAGTAATTCAGGAATTGCAAAAGGAAGACAATCGGATTCATTTTTTTGATTTCCCAAAGCATCCCCGAAGAGGGGAAGAAAATCGCCATCAGGTATTGTCTCAGGCAAAAGGGACTTATGTGACATACCTATGTGACAGGGATTTGATGCTTCCGCATCATCTGGCGACACTGGAGATTTACTTGAAGGATTCAGATTTTGCCTCTACTTTGAATTTCAATGTCATTGGTGAAGAATTACTTTTTGGGTTTAAAAATCTTGAGAAACCAAAACCGGCATCATGGGTTTTGTCTTGCGTAGGACACACATTGGCTTTTTACAATGAACTCCCATGTGGGTGGAGAACAACTCCTCAAAATCAATACACTGATGTATATATGTGGGACCAGTTTTTGGATCATCCTTCATGCAGGTCATATGCTGGTATGGAGCCAACAATCTTATGGTTTAAAAGGGGAGATCATCCCGGATTATCAACTGTAGAAAGAAAAGTGGAATTAGAAAAATGGTCACTGATCATTCATAATCCACAATTATTAACTAAAAAGAAGGAAAATTCTTTTTATAAAGTTTTAAAAGATCATGAATTTGTTAAGAAGAATTACTCTTTCCTTTTCAAAGGAAAGAGACTGAATCAAATACCATCTGAAATCGGAAAAAAGATTAAAAAGATCCTATTCCAGAAATAAAGGATTTTAGATCGGGAAAGTCCCCGGCCCTTTTGGAAACTACAGGGTTTTCAAAAGACCAGGGAATTCCTAATTCAGGATCATTCCAGGCACACCCCCAGTTATCATCTTTTCCATAATCCACATAGGATTCTGAAACCGATTGGACATGGACTGACTTGGTGAAAAAATACCACCCATGCAATAAACCTCTTGGGAAAATTAATGCCGCCAAATCCTCTCCTTTCAATTCAAAAAGTGCAGAAGTAAGGTAAGTAGGGGAAAGTGGTCGCATATCTTTTAATCCTAACTGGCAATGCCCTTCAATGAGGCAGAAATACTCATCGTGGCGCTTATGGAAGTGCATCCCTCTGTATACGTTCTGATCAGATTTTACTAAACTCCATTGGACAGCATTGAGGTCTATTTCCCATCGATGATTAAATATTTCCGTGAATGATCCTCTATCATCATGGTTTTCCATAAGAGATTTTAAAACGACACCATCAATATGGCCTCCTGATACTTGCTTTGAATAGATTAGTGGCTGCTCAATCATAAGAATAAACTAATAAATTTATTTAGAAAAGGGTTGAAATATTGGGGAATGTAAATAATTGAAAGGATTAAAATGGCATAAGCAGCTTTGTGGTAAAATAGTATCCTCAAAAAGGCTCTTGGACCTGTTTCAATTACGGAAGAAGAAGTAGTTTCTAAGGTGAAATTATTCGTTTTTTTCCAAATAAAATATGAGTCAAAATCCGTTTTTCGAAGAAATTTTAGTACAGGATTATTTTCATTAAATGCGATTTCAAGGGATCTTTTTTTCCAAGGAAGACAAAGTAAACTATTTACTGCCATAATGAAAAAAAAGCTGATTGAAAGATCTCCATTGGTGAATAAAAGAATGAATAAGTGAAAGAGATGAATTAATACTACAATTGAGAAAATCCTTTTTTTGGAAAACAAGATTAGAATACCTAATAAAAGCTCTGTAATAATAACTGAAAACCCCATCAGCTTGGCAATCAACAAATCAGAAAAGAGCGGAGCTATAAATTGATAAGTTTTGACCTCGAAAATTTCACGGGAAAAATTATCAAAGAACTGGCCGGTGATCCAATCCGGATTTAATAGTTTGTTAATTCCTGCACCCAAGTATAGAAGTGCTATTTGAGCGCGAAAAATCCAGCTATTTCCATTTGAATAAAGACCTATTAAAAAAAAAATACATGCAGTGAATAATAGGCTGGTCGAATAAAGAATACGATTGGATAAGATAACAAAAATCAATTCAAGTCCCAGAACCAAGCTAAACCGCTTTGGCTGAAAATTTATTAAAATCCCGGCAATAGAAATCCAATAAATCATATTCAAAAATATTGGGAATAATGGATATGGAGGTGAAATGTCTGGAAATGGTAAAAAAGGTAAAAACGGCCCAGGCAATATTTTAAGACCTCTGATGAATAAAAGATAGAAAATTAATAGCCTGCTTATAAATGTTAATGGCAATTCCAAAGTATCAGAGCTGATCAGTTTTTGGATTAATTTTCCGCCCATATCCAAGTTTTTTCACCTTTGCCATTCGTGTTATAAATCAGGAGAACGATAGCACCATCATTACTTCCGTAAGTAGTTTCGTATTGTCTGATTATAGATTTCACATTACCAATGGACCTGTTTTCTCGTCCAGGATTTTCGATTTTGTATCGATCAGTTATTTCTTGATTTAAAAAAGTATGGTTCGCTATTTTGACCACAATCTTATAGGTTGAAATCTCATCATACGGAACCCAGCAGAAATAGCGATCTTCTCTAAACCTGGAATAAATAATTCCTCCAATCTGGAGGAAGAAAAAAATCAGAATTATAGTTTTTCGCATCAGTCTAAAAATACACATGAAAGTTTAGAAAAATCAGGGTGTCTTTTTATGTTGAGTTAAATAAAATGGTAGGTAGAGGTAATATTTTAATTCGACTTAAGAAAACATGGTTCTAATCCGCAGAATATTAAGAAAGTTAAAGATTCTCCCATATCCATCTCCTAAACCAATCCAAAGAATGGACTTAAAGGTAATTCCAATTTCTGAAAAATTGTCTTTTTTGGTATACTGGAAAGTATTGGAAATCGGAAAGGGGCCTGCGGTGATTTTAAAAGCCTTTGACAAAGAAATCCTGAAATTCGATTGTTTTGGTAAAAAAGATGGCCATTTTCATATCGCCCCTCATTATGAATTCAGAATTTATTTTACGGAAGAAACAGTTCCTGATCAAATTCAGCGGACTCTTACCGAACTTCGAATTAATGCGTTAAGGTATCTGGCACTACAGCGTGAACCGGAAATTCGGGCTTTGAGGCCAAATCCTACCAAGTACAATTCTGCAATTGACGAGGTAGAAAAGCTGTTGACACATTTCTTTCAAACAGTTAAGGAAATCCAGTAAAAACTTAGGATTATTCTCACATCAACTTCTCCAAAATCTTAAGTGCAGCCTCAGAAAGGACCGTGCCGGGACCAAAGATTTCAGCAACTCCGGCATCTAAAAGAAATTCATAATCCTTAGGGGGAATCACTCCGCCTGCCACGACCATAATATCATGCCGTCCCAATTCTTTCAATGCCTGAATCAATTGAGGGACAAGTGTCTTATGACCTCCGGCCAAAGAAGAAGCTCCAACGATATGGACATCGTTTTCAATTGCCTGCTCGGCAACTTCCTGAGGAGTTTGAAAAAGCGGTCCAATATCCACGTCAAAGCCTAAATCGGCAAATCCCGTGGCAATGACTTTCGCTCCGCGATCATGCCCGTCCTGGCCCATTTTGGCAACCATGATTCGGGGACGACGGCCTTCCAGTTCTGCAAACCGATCTGAGAGAGCTGTGGCTTTTTGAAAGGATTCCTGATTTTTCACTTCTGCTGCATATATACCCGAGATGGATCTGGTCTGAGCTTTATGTCTGCCAAAAGCCAATTCCATCGCGTCGGAGATTTCTCCTAAAGTAGCTCTTTTACTCGCTGCATCTATTGCCAGAGCCAGCAAATTGCCTTTTCCGATTTTCGCTGCTTCTGTAATCGCAGTCAGGCTTTGAGTTACTTCTTCTTGATCTCTTGCGGCTTTGACCTGATTGAGCCGTTGGATTTGAGACTCCCGGACGGATTGATTGTCCACTTCCCGCAGTTCGATTTCAGATTTTTCGTCGACCTGATATCGGTTTACGCCCACGATCACGTCACGTCCGCTATCTATTCTGGCTTGTTTTTTCGCAGCAGCCTCTTCGATTCGAAGTTTTGGCAAACCTGTTTCAATTGCTTTTGCCATGCCGCCAAGCTTCTCAACTTCCTCGATCAAAGTCCAGGCTCTTTGTACCAGCTGATCTGTGAGATATTCTACATAATAAGAACCTCCCCATGGGTCCACCACGCTGCAAATCCCGGTTTCTTCCTGAAGAACCAGCTGGGTATTTCTGGCAATCCTTGCAGAGAAATCAGTCGGTAAAGCAATGGCTTCATCAAGGGAATTGGTATGTAAGGATTGCGTATGTCCCATCACTGCAGCAAGTGCCTCAACCGCCGTTCGGGTCACATTATTGAAAGGATCCTGCTCGGTAAGCGACCAGCCTGAAGTCTGGCAATGGGTTCTCAATGCAAGGGATTTTGGATCTTTCGGATTGAATTGCCGGACGATTTTGGCCCAGAGCAAACGACCCGCCCTCATTTTGGCAATCTCCATGAAGTAATTCATCCCGATTCCCCAAAAGAAAGAAAGTCTTGGAGCAAAGTCATCAATGTCTAAACCGGCTTTTTTTCCTGTTCTCAAATATTCAAGTCCATCTGCAAGGGTATAGGCCAATTCCAAATCTGCCGTTGCACCGGCCTCCTGCATATGGTAGCCGGAGATGGAGATTGAATTAAACTTTGGCATCTTCTGCGAAGTGAATTCGAAGATATCAGCTATGATCCGCATGGATGGCTGAGGAGGGTAGATGTAGGTGTTTCGCACCATAAATTCCTTCAGAATATCATTCTGGATAGTCCCGCTCAGTTGCTCCGGCTTCACACCTTGCTCTTCTGCTGCGACGATGTAAAAAGCCAAAACCGGAATCACAGCTCCATTCATTGTCATGGAAACAGACATTTCTTCAAGAGGGATCTGATCGAAAAGGATTTTCATATCCTCAACGGTGTCGATGGCAACACCGGCTTTTCCCACATCACCGACCACTCTCGGATGATCAGAATCGTAGCCCCGGTGGGTTGCGAGATCAAAGGCTACCGAAAGACCTTTTTGCCCTCCGGCAAGATTTTTCCGATAGAACGCATTTGATTCCTCGGCTGTCGAGAATCCTGCATATTGTCTGATCGTCCAGGGACGAATCTGGTACATCGTGCTGTAGGGGCCGCGGAGGAATGGCGCAATTCCTGCCCCAAATCGAATATGCGGAAGTTTATTTATTTCAGATTCGTTGAATTCTGAAGGTACAAAAATTTGCTCGGGAGCCTCCCAGATTTCAGGATCACCAGACTTTTTCAGGTCTGATTTTGCAGACTTCCATTGGTTCAGGTTTGGTCTCATAGCGATTTCAGGGTTTGCAGTTCGACCAAGTAACTTGCCCGCGAAGGCTTCAATTCAAGCTCTTTTTCTTCCTTGTGCTCGAAAAATGAACTGTCCTCTGAATTTCCATTCGAGGTATATCTGTTTGCTCCGACTTTGGAGATGGTATTTTCGAAAACTGCTTTTTGAATAGTTGATCTATTGTCCCGGATTTCCTTTTGGATTTTTCCTTCGGAAAAAGATTTGAGCCATCCCCCTTCTGCTTCCAGTTGACTCACTTTTTCTTTGACCAATTGGGTAATTTCTTCCTGCAAAGAATCCAGATAGTACGATCCCGCTGCCGGGTCAATGACTTTGTCCATATAAGCCTCTTCCCGAAGAATTGTTGAAATATTCCGGGCGATTCTATTTTCCCGAATGGAGGAAAATTTGCCGTCCAATGTCTTTACCCAAAGCGAATTGCAGCCACCCAAAATTCCGGACATTGCCTGATAGGTTTGTCTGATCAGGTTGGTGTTTTTGTCCAGAAGTGAGTAAGACCATCTGCTTGTGGCGGCTATTAAATGAATGGATTCCGGCGCGAGAGTTACTTCGTAATTTGCAGCCAAATCTACGACCAGGGATCGAAGAGCTTTGAGCTTGGCAACTTCAGGGAAATGCAAATCTCCCACAGCGCTTTGGAAAGCGATATTTTCAAAGACGGTTTTTGCCGAAATTCCTCTTTGGGTCAGTTGATCCTGTACTTCAATCAACTCGCCAAGCCCGTAAGTCAGCTCCTGAATTCCCGTCCCACCGGATTCGGAATACCTGCCAAAATCTAAACTCAACGGAAAGAAATTCGGAAATGCTTTCCAGTTGTGAATCAGTTCAGCAGCTGTTGAAAATTGAGATTCAGATCCTTTTTCTCCCGACAATAAAGCATCAAACGGGGACCAAAGGATCGCTCCATTCAACTGATCGTTTTGGATTTTCTGAGATGAAACCCAATCAGAAATGGCTTTGAAAACCAAAGACTTTTCTCCCGCGGAAAAAAAATAAAGCTGAATGTATTGGGGAAGGACATCCTTTAAAACCAAGCTAAGATCTTCATTTCCGTTTAGGAAAAGGACCATTCCTTCGGCACCATTCTGAAGAGCGAGAAGAATTTCCTGATTTGCGGTTTTTTCGTCTTCCACATAGGCAGAAACAATATTGCTCCAGATTCGAGGTGACATTCCCGGGATTTGGGAGGCAGGGTGAAATGAATTTTGATTTGGTGTGGATGGCCTGTCCTCGGAAGTATAAAAAGGTTGAATTTTCAGTTCGTTCCACAGATCCGAAACCAGGGTGCTTTCAAAATCTTTTCCCTTCAGATCTTTTTTGACCTGAGCGACCCAGTCAGCTTTAGATACCCGGGGAAAATTATAAAATTCTTCTTCAATCATATTTGGGATATTTGAAGCAGATTCGATTTTGCTTTAATTCAAAATTAGGGAAATAGGGGGTAATGCAAGTGGCAAAAGTGAAGGAATAAAGAAGAGTTATGTTCAGAGATGAATTCTTTATTGTAGTTAAACCATCCTAAAATGCCTGAGGCATTGAATATGAAATTTCATTGAAAAATATTGAAGCGAATACTCAATTTTGGAATGATTTTGGTGAAAGTTTATACTTTAGAAAAGATTAGCCCATTGTCCAAAAATTCATTTTTTCAAGCCAAAATTGATTTTTTATTTAAGTTAATTTTCTTCAAATTTGACCCCCTCAGAAACCTCCGAGGTCTTATTTTCAGAAACCTTCTCTAATGAGTTCAGAAGCTAATGCAGTTTGGAATGAATGTTTGCGTGTGATCGAACCACATGTAAATGAGCAGAGCTTTTCTACTTGGTTCAAGCCGATCAACCCGGTGAAACTGGAAGGTACTATCCTCACGATTCAGGTCCCCAGTCAATTTTTTTACGAGTGGCTGGAAGATAATTACGTTCAGATTTTGAAGCTGGCGATCAAAACGACATTAGGTCAAAGCGGAAGATTGGAATATGCAGTGGTCGTGGATAGGGGCAACTCCTCCAACCAACCCTATGTGGTTTCGTATCCTCAGGGAAATAACTCTTCCAAAAATTCCCCGAATGGGAATTTGTCAATAGACCAAAGGACGCCTTTTGAGATGCAGTCTCTCAATGCGGAAACATTGACTCAGAGCAATCTGAACCCAAATTATTCCTTCAATTCCTATATCGAGGGTGATTGTAATCGTCTGGCGAGATCCGCGGGTTTTGCCGTGGCTACCAAGCCGGGGATTACTTCTTTCAATCCGCTGATGGTGTATGGAGGCGTAGGTTTGGGTAAAACGCATCTCGTGCAAGCAATCGGAAATGAAATCAAAAACGGACCGGATAATAAATTTGTCCTGTATGTTTCTTCCGAAAAATTTGTGAATCAGTTCATGGATTCCATCAAAGATGGTAACGTGAAAAGCTTCACCAATTTCTACATGCAGGTGGATGTATTGATCATTGATGATATTCAGTTCCTGGCCGGAAAAGACCGTACCCAGGAGATGTTTTTCCATATTTTCAATCACCTGCATCAGAACAAGAAGCAGATTATCATGACCTCAGATTGTCCTCCAAGAGATCTGAAAGGACTTGAAGAGCGTCTTCTTTCCCGATTCAAGTGGGGTTTGACGGCTGATTTGCAGATGCCGGATTTTGAAACCAGAGTTGTGATTATCCGTCGAAAAATGCAGTCAGAAGGGATTATTATTCCCGATGATGTGGTCGAATATTTGGCCTATACAGTAGATACTAACGTCCGCGAACTCGAAGGAATCCTGATTTCATTGATTGCACACGCTTCTCTGAACAGGGTTGAGATCAGTTTGGAACTGGCGAAAATGGTGATGAAAAACATCATCAAAGACATCGAAACTGAGGTGGGAATTGAATTCATCCAAAAGTCAGTTTCGGAATATTACGGAATCGCTTTGGATGATCTGAAAGCCAAAACCCGAAAAAAGGAGATTGTTGTTGCCCGCCAGGTTGCGATGTATTTTTCAAAGGAGTTTACCAATCATTCTCTAAAATCGATTGGATACCATTTTGGCGGACGCGATCACAGTACCGTGATTCACGCAGTGCAAACTGTCAATGATATCATGGAAACGGATACTTCTTTCCGCAACGCGGTGAATGAGTTGAAAAAGAAGTTTAAGATGCGTTCTTATTAAGTTGGAAGTAGGAGGTGGGAAGTTTTTGAAGTCTGAAATATGAAGTCAGAAGTTTAAAATATAAAATCAGAAGTTCGAAATCAGAAATAAGAAGGCTATGATTTTTTATTAGGAGAATCCCTTCAAAGAACATAATCGTTTCATACTTCAGCTTTCATACTTCAGCTTTAATTTTTTCTTTTTCACCCTTCAGCCTTCACCTTTCACCCTTCACCTTTCACCTTTCAGCTTTCAGCTTTCACCCTTTTACTCTTCCAGCTTCTCCTCCATCGTTTTCTCGAATTTTTCAAGGGAGTCGATGTAGCTGTGCTGAATATTATTCAGGAATTTGGCTTGGGTGTCCATGGTATAGACGGGATTATACTGAATTCTGTCGATGATCATATCCAGCCAAACTTTACCATCATCAATCAATTCCGCATGGAATGCCTCAACAGTAGAGTCCCGGGAACCTGAAAAAGGTCCTTTTCCCTGATGCTGAAAATACTTATTGATTAATTTGAGCGCCAACTCGTGGGCTACCTCAAAGTTGATAATCAGCTCCCGCGACTGAGTTTCTGTAAGGCCATTTTTTCGTGCTCGCTGTACGAACACATTTAAGTCTTCAAGAGCGACGCTGAATTCTTGCAGGCATTGTTCGCAGCTTTGAGGTAAAGTTTTCATGGGTTTTACTTTTTAATAAGTTACAGAACTTTTTGCAAATGGACTGAATCATGAGTTTAATTCCTTTGGAAAAAAAGCATGATTCAGATCAATTTACTTCACATTAAAGCTTTGCATAAAAGGTTGCCCGTTTGGAGATACACCTTCCAGCAACAATCTGCCGCTGTATTCTTCCAGGAATTTTCCAACGACTTTCGGATCTCTTGCAGGTTCGTTATTGATCTGCGTGATCACGTATCCGTCTCTTAGTCCCAAATCCCTCAAATAACCCCGCGTCAGACCCGTGATTTTAATTCCAAATTGGATTCCGAGCCGATCTTTTTCAATTGTATTGACAGCTTCCAATCGGGCTCCCAGAATTCCTGAACTGAAGTATTCTCGCTTCAGTACTCCTTTTCCTCCTTCGAGATTCTGAAGGGTAAGTTGGGAGATTTTTGTTTCGCCGTTTCGGACATAAGTTATAGGCAATTGGTCTCCCGGATAATAATAGGAAAGGGCTTCGTCGAAACTTCCCATTCCGGTAATATCCTGATTTCCAACTTTTAAAACCACGTCATTTCGCTGCATTCCGGCTTGTTCCGCAGCACCCTCCCGAACGACATGTGTCACAATTACTCCGTCCAGCGATTTGATTTTCATTTCCTCGGCCAATTCGGGAGTGATTTCCACCGCATCGATTCCGGGAATTGCTTTTTGAACCTCTCCGTATTGGATAAGGTCATTGGAAACTTTGGTCACTATATCCACCGGCACCGCAAATCCATAACCGGTGTAGGAACCCGTACGGGAAAGAATCGCAGTATTTATTCCTACCAGTTCGCCTTTGATATTGACCAAAGCACCGCCAGAATTGCCCGGATTGATCGGAGCATCGGTTTGAATAAAACTTTCCAACGGAAAATCTCCGCCCAAGATATTGATTTGACGCTCTTTGGCTGACACAATTCCGGCGGTCACAGTGGAAGTCAGGTTGAAAGGATTGCCGACAGCCAGCACCCACTCACCGATTTTGAGATCCCTGCTGTTTCCACGCTTGATGGCAGGGAGATTTACGGCATCGATTTTTAATACGGCTATGTCCGTGTTTTTATCGGTTCCAATGAGTTTGGCTTGGTAAGTTCTTTTTTTGTGAATGACCTCGATCGTTTCTGCACCGTCGATCACGTGGTTATTGGTGATGATGTAGCCATCGTTTGAAAAAATCACTCCCGAACCAGTACTTACTTGTTGGATGGGTCCGGTGCCAAAAAAGTAGTCAAACATGCTGTAGCGACGGGGATCGATGCCGGAGAAGTTTTTGACAAAAACTACCGATCCTGTACTGGCCTGCGAGGCTTCCACAAAGGAAACAGGAGTATCCTGACTCAATCTTGCGGAAGAGGCGGGTGTGAAATCTGAAGCAAAGTTCATCTCAGACGGAAACTGATTCTCATTATACCTATTTGAAAAATCAGGTGAGTCCAAAATCAGATTTGTCCATACTGCGGCTCCGGCCAATCCTGCCACGAAGGCGGCTCCGGTTGTTTTCAAAAGAGTTTTCATACGTTTGATTTTAACAAAATGACGAACGGATTTCAATTCAGTTTTCCTCTTCACATTTTTTATGATAGAGTTATTCAATTTCGCTAAAATCGGGCAAAATTCACTTTCGAAGTAAAAACTGACGAGTTGTACAAGGAAAAGTCTGAGCATCTTGTAATTTTGTCAGCTTGTGAAGAAAACCTTTTTAAAATCCAGCAGGTTTTTCTTTTTCTCAATTTAACACTGCATGACAGAACCAAAGCGCGTAGCCATCCTGGGCAGCACCGGAAGTATTGGTACACAGACCCTCGATGTGATTCGTCAGCATCCCAATGACTTTATTGTAGAGGTTCTTACAGCCCAGAATAACTGTGATTTATTGATTGCTCAGGCGTTGGAGTTTAATCCAAATGCTGTGGTGATCGGGAACGAAGCGGCATATGCAAAGGTGAAAGAAGCGTTGCAGCCCCACGATATCAAAGTTTTCGCAGGCCAGAAAGCCCTTGCCCAAATTGTGGAAATGGACACGATTGACGTGGTGCTCACCGCTTTGGTAGGCTACTCCGGGCTCATTCCTACCGTAAACGCAGTCAAAGCAGGAAAGCAAATTGCCCTTGCAAACAAAGAAACCCTGGTCGTCGCAGGAGAAATCATCACTGCATTGGCGAAAGAAAACAGGGTAAATATTTATCCTGTCGATTCGGAACACTCTGCGGTTTTCCAATGCTTGGTGGGTGAGTTTCATAATCCTATTGAAAAAATCATCCTGACAGCTTCCGGAGGACCTTTCCGCGGGAAAGACAGAAAATTTCTCGAAACCGTAACGCGGGAGCAAGCACTCAAGCATCCCAACTGGGAAATGGGTGCCAAAATCACAATCGATTCTGCTTCCATGATGAATAAAGGTCTGGAAGTAATTGAGGCCAAATGGCTTTTTGGATTGAAAACCGAGCAAATCGAAGTGGTCGTTCATCCCCAAAGCATCATTCATTCCTTAGTGCAGTTTGAGGACGGATCACTCAAAGCACAACTCGGACTTCCCGATATGCGTATTCCCATTCAGTTTGCCCTTAGCTTCCCCGATCGATTGAAAAGCGATTTTGAGCGATTTGATTTCACAAAATACCCTCAGCTTACCTTCGAGCAACCAGATAAAAAAACTTTCAGGAACCTTCAGCTGGCTTTTGATGCTTTAGCAAAAGGAGGAAATGCTCCCTGCGTGCTAAATGCTGCGAACGAAATTGCGGTAGCCGCGTTTCTGAGCAAAGCAGTGGGATTCCTTGAGATGTCAGATTTGATTGAAGAGACACTGGCGAAAGCTGAGTTTGTTTTACATCCAAGTCTGGAAGATTACATTGAGACCGATAAGCGGGCGAGAGAAATTACAGAACAACTAATTAAGCGTAAAGTATAATGGATACATTAATAATGGTGGGTCAGCTGATCCTGGGATTGTCAATCCTTGTGGGTTTGCACGAGTTGGGCCACTTACTTACTGCCAAGATGTTTGGCATGCGGGTAGAAAAATTTTCAATCGGTTTCCCTCCGAAAATCGCTGGTTTTCAATGGGGCGAAACTGAGTATTCGATAGGAGCGATCCCGCTCGGTGGATTTGTGAAAATCTCCGGAATGGTGGATGAATCCATGGATGCTGCTCAATTGGCATCCGAACCACAACCTTGGGAATTCCGATCCAAACCAGCCTGGCAGCGTTTGATCGTGATGCTAGGGGGGATTATTGTCAATGTGGTTACTGGCATTATCATCTTCGTTTTCTTGGTTTATCAAAATGGGGAAACTTATTTTTCTCGGGATCAAGTCATCGAAAATGGCATCGTAGCTCTTGAAATCGGCCAATCCATCGGCTTACAAACCGGAGACAAAATCCTTGATATCAATGGTGAGGCTTATACCTCCATTAATGATTTGAGCAGCGGTTCTGCCTTGCTGAGCGAAAATGGCTTTTATACCATTGAGCGGGATGGCAAGCAAATGCAGATTGATATTCCTCGAGGTTTTATCAATTCATTCAATAGTCAGGAAGCCTTGAATAGCTTTGTGGATATTCGTTATCCATTCCAGTTGTCTGTGATCGATAAAGGTGGTGCTGCAGAGCAAGCCGGAATAAAGGTCGAAGACCAAATCCTTGCAGTTAATGGAAATCCCGTTTCTTATTTTGACGAGCTACAAGCTGAATTAGCCAATGTGAAAAGTCAGCAAGCAGAATTGACTCTACTTAAGGGGGGTGATACGACTTCTACAATGGTGGCAGTTACCGATAGAGGAACGATTGACATCGCAGTGATGAAGCTAATTGAACCTGTGCGAAGAGAGTATGGATTTGGCGAAGCCATTACCAAAGGAACAACACGCGCATTCAGCGTCGTAATCGTAAATGCAAAAGCACTGGGCAAAATGTTTACCGGAGAGGTTTCTGCCAAGAATGTGAGCGGACCGATTGGAATGGCGAAGATCTACGGAGATACCTGGGATTGGACCAAATTCTGGGGCATTACTGGCTTGATTTCCATGATCCTTGCATTTATGAACTTGCTTCCGATTCCAGCCTTAGATGGCGGACACGTGATGTTTTTGCTTTATGAAATGATTTCCGGCCGAACTCCATCCGATAAATTTCTTGAAAATGCTCAGAAAGTCGGAATGGTAATTCTGCTCGCTCTGATGGTATTCGCCATCGGAAATGATATTTTGAAATTGTTCACAGGAGGTTGATTTCAGCCTTTGAGATAAAACAAAAAGCCGGGTTTAGCCCGGTTTTTTAGTTTAAGTCTGCCATTCTGACCCGGTACCCTTTTGGCACTTACCTTGACCTTTATTGAAGAACCTTCGGTTTATGAAGGTTCTTCTTCTATTTTAGCATAAATCAGACAGCCCGGCTGTCATTCTGTCTATATGAACAAATTCCCAAATTTGATGTTCGAAAATCTGATCGAAGGAGATTATTCCGGAGAAGGTGACCTCATCCAGTTAATAACTGACGAAGAAGAGGAAGGGCCCGGAAAAGAATCCTTTGATGAAGAGGTTTCTATTCTTTCTGTTAGAAATACCGTGCTTTTTCCCGGAGTTGTCATCCCGATTACTGTGGGGAGACAACGATCTATTCGCTTGGTGAAGAAAGCCCAAAAGGGAAATAAACTGATCGGAGTTTGCGCTCAGATCAATCACAACAATGACGATCCTGCCTGGGATGATATCTATCAGGTGGGTACCCTGGCCAAAATCATCAAGATGATCGTGCTTCCTGACGGAAATACCACGATCATTATCCAGGGGAAAAAGCGTTTCAAAATCAGAGAGCAGGTCACAGACGATCCATATTTCATCGCCAAAGTGGATTATCTCGATGAGAATTTCCCGAAAAGCTCCCGAAAAATCAAAGCACTCGAGGAGTCGCTGAAAGAAGCCGCTACGAGGATTCTATACCTCAATCCTGAGATTCCGCGTGAGGCTCAGGTGGCTTTGGATAATATCGACAACACCGCTTTCCTCACTCATTTCCTTTCATCCAACATCAACGCGCCAGTGGAATCAAAGCAGCGATTGCTTGAAATCAACGACGGAGTAGACCGTGCTACGCTCTTACTCGAGTTTATGATGAAGGATATCCAGATGCTGGAACTGAAAAGCGAGATCCAAAAGAAAGTTCACACGGACATCGACCAGCAGCAGCGGGATTATTTCCTTCGCCAGCAGATGAAAGTTCTTCAGACTGAACTGGGTGAAGAGGGTCCTGAAAAAGAAGTAGATGATCTGCGAATACGCGGAGATTTGAAACTTTGGAACAAGGAAGTTGCCAAGCATTTTGGCAAAGAACTGGATAAAATCCTTCGGATCAATCCCTCCGCAGCAGAGTATCCGATCGCGCTCAACTATGCCGAAACGTTGGTTGATTTGCCCTGGAATGAATATACCCAGGATAATTTTGATCTGAAGCATGCAAGAAAGGTCCTTGATGGCGATCATTTTGGACTTGAAAAAGTCAAAGACCGCATCATCGAATACCTCGCGGTTTTGAAATTGAAAAATGACTTGAAAGGTCCGATCCTTTGCCTTTACGGCCCTCCGGGTGTTGGGAAAACTTCCCTCGGTAAGTCAGTTGCAAAAGCATTGGGCAGAAAATATATCCGAATGTCTTTGGGTGGCTTGCACGATGAAGCGGAAATCCGCGGCCATCGCAAGACCTATGTTGGAGCCATGCCCGGCAAGATCATTCAGAACATGAAAAAGGTTAAAATCTCCAATCCGGTTTTTGTGCTGGATGAGATCGACAAGCTTTCTTCAGATTTCAGAGGCGATCCGTCTTCAGCATTTTTGGAGGTATTGGACCCAGAGCAAAACAGCACCTTCATGGACAACTATCTGGAGGTGGAATATGACCTGAGCAAGGTCCTTTTCATCGCCACAGCCAACTCGCTTGATACAATCCAGCCTGCTCTGAGAGACAGAATGGAAATCATCGAAGTGACCGGCTATACTCAGGAGGAAAAAGTAGAGATCGCAAAGCGCCATTTGGTGCCAAAGCAGCGTAAAGAGCATGGACTAAAAGCGAATCAAATAACCTTTGAGAAAGCATCTTTGGTCAAAATCATTGAGGATTACACCCGGGAATCAGGCGTCCGTAGTCTGGAAAGAGTGATTGGGAAAGTAGTCCGTAACATCGCCAAATCCATCGCGATGGAGGAAGAATATGATCCAAAGATCACACCGGAAACGGTAAGAAAGGTTTTGGGTTCTGAGATTTTTGACAAGGAAATCTATGATGATAACAGCATTGCAGGTGTCGTAACCGGACTTGCATGGACAAGTGTAGGTGGGGAAATTCTATTCATCGAATCAAGCCTTAGCCGCGGCAAAGGAAAATTGACACTTTCCGGCCAACTGGGAGATGTGATGAAAGAGTCAGCGATGACGGCTTTGTCTTATCTGAAATCCAGAGCCGAGAGTTTGGGTATCGATCACTGGGTTTTTGATCAATACGATCTTCATATCCACGTGCCTGCAGGTGCAGTTCCAAAAGACGGTCCTTCAGCAGGTATCACGATGCTCACAGCAATGGCTTCTGTTTACACCCAGCGAAAAATCAAAGCCAAATTGGCGATGACAGGTGAGATCAGCTTGATTGGAAAAGTAATGCCGGTGGGTGGAATCAAAGAGAAGATCCTGGCAGCAAAACGTGCCGGAATCAAGGAAATCATCCTTTGTAAAAAGAACAAGCGAGACATTGAGGAAATCGATCAGCGATATGTGAAAGGAATAGACTTCCATTTCGTTGACCGTGTAGACGAAGTGTTGGATATTGCTTTGATGAAGAATAAAGTGGATCGTCCCTTGATATTTACCTTCGATTCCGAGAAAAAAAAAGGTTGAGTAAAACCGGAAGTAAATAACTGCTTCGGTCCTTGCGGGCAGAAGGCTTTTCCAATAGAAAGGCATTTCCTTCCCCGCTTTGTTATTCCTCAACCCAACCAACTATTCCCGGCTAACCACCGGATTTAACTTACTGAAGATTATTTAACTACCATATAATGGATCAAATTCTTGCATTGACTCCTCGCCAAATCGTCGCTGAGTTGGATAAATACATCATCGGCCAAAACGATGCGAAGAGAAATGTGGCCATTGCCCTCAGAAACCGAATTCGCCGATTGATGGTGAAGTCGGATATTCAGAAGGATATAGTGCCAAATAATATTTTAATGATCGGTTCTACCGGAGTTGGGAAAACCGAAATTGCCCGAAGACTTGCAAAAGTTGCACAGGCGCCTTTCACCAAAGTTGAAGCTTCCAAATTCACTGAAGTGGGTTATGTGGGCCGCGACGTCGAAAGTATGGTTCGTGATCTTGTTGAGCAATCTGTCAGCTTGGTTCGGGAGATGAAAAATGAGACCGTCAAAGCCAAGGCAGCAGAATCTGTGGAGGAAATTATCCTGGATATTTTGATTCCGCCGGTGAAAAGTTCCGGGTTTACGCACAGCATTTCTGTGAATACTGAGACAGATTCCGAGCCGGGAACTGATACTGAATTGAATGAAAGGACCCGGGAGAGATTCAGGGATAAGCTTCGGAACGGAGAGCTTGACGATCGCAAAATTGAGATCAATGTAAAGGCTTCTTCTCCGATGGGAATCGGGATGATCGGAAACGGAATGATGGATGACGCCAGCTTGGCCGGACTTCAGGATATGATCTCAGGCATGATGCCGAAGAAGGTGAAAAAGAGAAAGTTGAGCATTTCGGAAGCCAGAAAAGTATTGCTGGAAGAGGAGATGTCCAAGCTGATTGACTTTGATGAAGTAAAAGAAGAAGCGATCAAACTTGCCGAAAACAACGGAATCATCTTCATAGATGAGATTGATAAAATCGCTTCCAAATCCGGAAAAGGCGGAGGCGGTCCCGATGTCAGCCGTGAGGGTGTTCAGCGGGATTTACTTCCAATCGTGGAAGGATCCGCAGTGAATACCAAGTACGGTGTCGTCAATACAGACCATATTTTGTTTATCGCTGCAGGTGCATTCCACGTGGCAAAGCCATCAGATTTGATTCCGGAACTTCAGGGAAGATTCCCGATTCGTGTTGAGTTGCAAAGTTTGACCCAGGAGGATTTTTCAAGAATTCTGAGAGAGCCGAAAAATGCTTTGACGAAACAGTATCAGGCACTTTTCGAAGCAGAAGAGGTGTATTTAGATTTCACAGATGATGCGATTGAAGAGATTGCAAGGTTGGCTTTTCTGATCAATCAGGAAGTTGAAAATATCGGAGCTCGTCGTCTCCATACAGTGATGAGTCATTTACTGAATGATTACTTATTCGAGGTGCCGGATGTGATTCAGGCAAACTCGAAGATCATGGTGACAAAACAGATGGTTGAGGACAGGCTCAGCACCCTGGTGAAGAACCGGGATTTAAGCCAGTATATACTCTAAGTGAATAAAAGAAACCGGATTGAAATTGGTATATTCCGGTAATTTCAATCCGGTTTTTTTACAGTATTATGAAAGCAATTGAATTTAAGTCTCGGGTTACAAAAAAGGGAATTATAATTCCTGATGAGATTAAAGCAACCTTAGATACTTTAGAGGAAAAGGTCATTAAGGTGATTTTTCTTTACGAGGAAGAAAGTAAAGAAGAGAAAGGATTAAAGGAATATGCTTTAAATAAGTTTTTGGAGGGATATGCTGATGAGGATATGGTTTATGATAGCCTTTGATCATGGATTTTTATCGGGGTGACATTGTTTTTATAAAATTCCCGTTTTCCAACGCGAAAGGGTATAAAATGAGACCTGCCTTAGTTCTTCAAAAGTTTGATGATGGTGATTTGATTCTTTGTAGAATCACGAGCAAGTTCTATTCAACCGAATTTGATGTGACAATAAATAATTGGGAAAACTACGGCTTGCTTCTTCCTTCAACAGTTCGTGTTCACAAAGTATTGACTGTTGAGTCAACCTTAATCGATCAAAAACTGGGAACCATACCTGCTGACATGATGGAAAGAGTTGTTTCCGCTTTTTCAAAAATAGTCACTCCAAAATCCGAATAGGGTCCCTTTCATCCTCACCTGAAGTATTAATGCTTCTTGAAAGGCATTGGCTCTCGATCTTTTAAAAGCCATTTAAATATTAAATTCCCAATTCGTGAAGGAAGGATAGATTCCTGAACTTGCTTTTCTGATCAACCAGGAAGTTGAAAATATCGGTGCTCGTCGTCTTCATACAGTGATGAGTCATTTACTGAATGATTACTTATTCGAGGTGCCGGATGTGATTCAGGCAAACTCGAAGATCATGGTGACAAAACAGATGGTTGAGGAAAGGCTCAGCACCCTGGTGAAGAACCGGGATTTGTCGCAATACATCTTGTGAAAAAAAAAAGGGCATCATTTTGGTGTCCTTTTTTTTATGCAGAAATCACTCCTGATCCTCACCGGTCACACCCAGGGAATAGGCAAAGCAATTCTTGACCATTACCTCAAAAATGAGGGCATCCAAATACTCGCAATCTCCAGAAGTAAGCTGGATATCGAATCACAAAATCTGACCCAAATCAGCCTTGATTTGGGTGATTTAACGGTTTTGGAAAGTCAGCTTGCCGGACTTTTCCCGCAGGATAGCTTCGAAAAGATCGTGCTTATCAACAATGCCGGCTGGATTGGAGAAATAAAACCAATCGGAGAATTAGATCCTTCGGAATTGAGAAAGCAGATCAATGTGAATCTGCTGGCTCCGATGTATTTGACAAATGCGTTTATCAAAGCCTACAAAACTACTTCTGCCCAAAAAATTATTTGCAATATAAGTTCGGGAGCGGCGAGCAAGCCAGTTGCTGGTTGGGGAGGGTATTGTAGCACAAAGGCCGCCTTGGCGATGTTTACACTTGTAGCAGCAAAGGAAAATAAAAGCCAGGAATTTAAATTTTACAGCCTGGCTCCCGGCGTTGTGGATACCCAAATGCAAGCGGAAATCAGAAATGTAACAGTAGCTGATTTTCCAGACCTTGAGAAATTCAAAAAATATCAGGAAGAAGGTTTGCTGGCTTCACCCGAGTTGGTAGCCAGGAAAACAGCCTATGTGCTGGAAAATCCAAACCTGTTTACTGAAGTGATTCAGGATCTGAGAAGCGTCCAGCTGTCTTAGTCTTTCTTCTTCGGGTAATCGATAAACCAGAATTGAACAGTTTTACGGTTCAATTCAGACCAACTTTTGGCATCCAGTTTAAATCCGATATGTCCGCAAGTGGGGAGGTTGTCCAGATCAATTCCCAGCTCATTTATCAGTTCATTCATCCCCGGATTATGGCCGATCAAGAAAAGGGTATCATGAGAATCCTTTTGCTGATGGATGTATTTCAAAATCATGTTGGGAGAAGCGTGAAACAGATTTTTTTCACATTCAATTTTTTCTTCAGGGTAGCTTAACTCCTGAGCTGTGATTTTCGCAGTTTCAATTGCGCGAAGTGCGGAAGATGAGAGGATTCTATCCGGATGAATTCCTCGTTTCTTCAGCCTTTTGGCCATTTTTGGCGCATCACGAAGACCTCTGTCTGCCAGAGGGCGATCATGATCATTTTGCCAGGGTTTATCCCAGGAGGATTTGGCATGACGGATAAGGATTAATTTCTTCATTACCCCAAATTAGGAATGATTATTTTGTTTTTTTTGATCTAATCTTTACTTTTATCGCAATTCAAATACATTTTACCACAATTTATTATGTTTACCGGTACAGTTAAATTTTACAATGAGGCTAAGGGTTTCGGATTTATCGTAGACGACGATTCCCAAAGCGAAATTTTCGTTCACGCCACAGGGTTAATCGACAAGGTTGCCCAAAATGACAAAGTTTCTTATGACATCAAGGATGGAAAAAAGGGACCAAATGCCATCAACGTCAAAAGAGTGTAATCAGCAATTTTGAAGTTCTTGTTTCAAAGACCCCTGGAATTAGATTTCAGGGGATTTTTTGTTTTCAGATTCCAGAGACTCTGTTTTTTCAAACACTTTTCCGAACCTCTCTCGCTAATAATGACCTTTCCAAAAAAGGAAAAGAAAGTTTCAAAGGCTTCCATTGAAGTAAAATAATCAGGAGTGGGGAGACCCATTCTCTTTATTTTTGTTACCTGTTCAGGAAATGGAAAAAGCGGTTAATTCTTGTTAATTTGGAGGAATTAACGAGTAAAAAGGCTTTTCTTTTGAAGCCTTTTTACCCAAAATTGGTTGAAGATTTAAATAACTTAAGATACGATATGAGCAAAAGACAATTCTTTTTGGGAATGCTGCTAGCCTCCATGATTGGAGGTATTGTTGCATTGGCAGGAGCTAGTTTTCTGGCACCGCGTCAGAACACCAGTAGCTTTGATGAAAAGCAACAGACAAGTTTTGTAAACATGCTTTCGGGGAAAGATTTCACGATTCCTGACGGGATTAATTTTGTGGCATCTGCCCAAGCAGTAACCCCGGCTGTAGTTCACGTGAAAAGTCAGATTTCCTATACCAACGGTGGTGGTCAAGGAGATCCGTTGCAAGAGTTTTTTGGTTTACCTCCCCGAGGTGGACAAGAAGGACCTTCTCTTGGAATGAGTTCCGGATCAGGGGTTATTATTTCTTCTGACGGATATATTGTCACCAATAACCACGTCGTGGAAGGTTCCAATAAAGTTGAAATTTCCCTTGATAATAATAAGCGCTTTACTGCTACAGTTGTGGGAACAGACCCATCGACCGATCTGGCATTACTGAAAATCGAAGCTACTGATTTGCCATTCGTGCGATTCGGAGATTCGGATCAAACCAAAATCGGTGAATGGGTTTTGGCTGTTGGAAATCCTTTTGATTTGAATTCCACAGTTACAGCAGGGATTATCTCTGCGAAAGCAAGAAATATCAACATCCTGAGAGATGTTGAAAATGATCTTCAAATCGAGTCTTTCCTTCAAACTGATGCCGTGGTAAATCCGGGAAATTCAGGCGGAGCTTTGGTGAATTTGGCCGGTGAACTGATCGGAATCAATACCGCTATTGCTTCAAATACAGGAACTTTCGCAGGGTACTCTTTTGCCGTGCCAAGCACACTTGTGAAGAAAGTAATGGATGATCTGATGAAGTACGGAACTGTGCAGAGAGGATTGCTAGGGGTGAGTATTAATAATGTGAGTCCTGAATTGGCGGATTTTCTGAAGAAAGAATTCCCTGTTGAGCAAGGTGTTTACGTTGGCGGAGTAAATGAGAATAGCGGAGGAAAAGAGGCCGGACTTAAGGAAGGCGATATTATCATCGGAGTTGATGGCAAAACTGTCAACAACGTATCCAACCTTCAGGAAATGGTTGCCAGAAAACGACCTGGAGATAAAGTGGAAGTAGAATACATCCGCGACGGCAAAACCTATAAAACAACCGCTACCCTCAAAAACTTCGCAGGTGATACCAAAATTGTGAAGAAAGAAATACCTAAGAGATTTGAGTTTGGCGGATTGGTAGTAGAGGATGTGAAGCCAATTGTAAAAGAGCAACTTGAAATATCAGGAGGAGCATTAATCACTTCTGTTGAAGGGGCTAACTGGAGAGAAGCGGGTGCCAAAAATGGATTTATCATCACCTCGATCATCAGCAATGATGGCAGAATCAAGATTACAAGTGCGGAAAACCTGATTGAAGTTCTCGAAGATAAAAAGGGGGAGGAAGTCGTGGTTCTCGGTATGTTCCAGGATGGAACGGAGTACTACTTTGAAGTCAATCTGGATTAAACCAAAACTTGATTTAAAGAAAACGAGAGGCCGGGATTCCCGGCCTTTTTTGTTTTTGAAACTCCTCAAAACCATTCAACCAGCAATATGCATTAGAAA
Source organism: Algoriphagus sp. (assembly GCA_036676605.1). GTDB lineage: Bacteria > Bacteroidota > Bacteroidia > Cytophagales > Cyclobacteriaceae > Algoriphagus. The sequence goes on along the minus strand of JAKFCO010000119.1, from coordinate 9,294 downwards.
ATCTACTGCGGCTTCAAACCGCTTCAAAATCAGTCGCTAGGCTTCACTTTTCGATCTCACCGTAGCGGTGCTACGCCTCGATCTCCAAAGTGACTGATTTTCTTGCAGTTTGAACCCTCGCTACGAATTCTAATGCATAGTCCGGGTTCAAAAACAGCCGGATTCAAAACTTAAATCATTTTTGTACTTTGAGGTTTCAAAACCCAAACCCTATGAAAAAATACTTCTTATTTCTGCTTTTAGCCCTTTCACCCCTTTTTATCCAGGCCCAAAGCCCAGCAGTTTTAACGCCGCAAGGCAAGCAGCCACTCCAGGGGATTTCTGCTGATCGATTGGCAAAGCTCGACCAAATGCTCGATGAAGCTGTGAGTACTAATCAAGTTCCGGGTTTGGAAGCTATGGTCGTGAAAGATGGAAAGATCGTCTATCACGAAGCCAAAGGAATGGCTGACGTAGCCTCAGGTCAGGCGATGGCAAAGGATCAGATTTTTAGAATTGCTTCTCAAACCAAAGCAATTACCTCAACTGCCATCATGATGCTTTGGGAGGAAGGAAAGTTCAAACTGGATGACCCGATTTCCAAATACATTCCTGAATTCGCAAATCCTCAGGTTTTGGCCAGCTTCAAATATTCTGACACCACTTTCACGACCAAGCCATCCACCAAAGAAATCACCATTCGCCATCTTCTGACCCATACCTCCGGGATCGGATATGGGGTGATCGATGGAAATGAGCAGATGAAGATGATTTATGGCAAAGCTGGAATTGTGGACCTCTATACCACCAGGGATATCAAAATCTCTGATAACATTAAGAAGCTGGCCAAGCTGCCGCTTCATCATGAGCCCGGTGCCAAATTTACGTATAGCGAAGGATTGGATGTGTTGGGTTATTTGATCGAAATTGTATCAGGAATGCCATTTAACCAGTTTTTGCAAACCAGACTTTTTGCTCCGATGGGGATGAATAACACAGGTTTCTACCTGAATGAAACTCAGGGAAAAAAGCTTGTAACCATTCACCGAAAAGTAAACAACCAATGGGAGGCTTTTCCGGTGACTTTTTACGATCCTGATTACCCAAAGACCGGTGCCAAAACCTTTTTCTCCGGAGGAGCGGGACTTTCTTCCACTGCGGAAGACTACGCAAAATTCCTTCAAATGTACCTCAATGGAGGTTCATACAACGGGACTCAATTCCTGAGTTCAACCACCATTCAGACCATTATGTCCAATCAGGTTGGAGACTTACTCGGCAATGGAGGAAAGGATTATGGTTTGGCTTTTGGATTGGTGGATCAAAATGGAGTGGCGCAGGGAGGCATCGGAAGCCTCGGGACTTTCGATTGGGGCGGTTATTTCAACACCCAATATTTCGCAGATCCTGTAACCAAAACTATCGGAATCCTGATGAAGCAAACTCAGGGAAGTACTGGAGATGAAACCAGCTGGAAATTCCGTCAGATGGTTTTTACTTCAGTTCAATAAGCCTTAGAATGCTTTCAAAAGCTTGAGATTTCAAAGTTTCAAAAACAAAAAAGTCAGTGATATCGCTGACTTTTTTGTTTGCTAATCATCCTGGTTTAGTTGAACCCGCAATATGCATTAGAAAATCTACTGAGGTCTCAAACCGCCTCAAAATCAGTCGCTTCGCTTCACTTTTCGATCCTGCCTACCGCAGGCAGGCTCACCGTAGCGGTGCTACGCCTCGTTCTCCAAAGTGACTGATTTTCTTGCAGTTTGAACCCTCGTAACGAATTCTAATGCATAGTCCGGGTTGAATTTTTACTTTCTGCTAAAGTATGTCAACATCAAAATCGAACCAGCTGTACCATCCATAGTAGGTTCGTTTGTGCTGTAGTCACCGATGGCGTCATGGTAAACCACGAAATTATTTTGCCTTCCAAGATAATCATCCGGTCGCTCCAAGGTCAAACCAATCAGATTGTTATGGATAGTTCTGAATATCGGACCATCGATCAGACCGCCGGGAATCTGCAATTTGAGCAATACATAGGGCGCGGTGTGGACGTAAACCGGGTAATCGCCATGGTTTGGAATACCGGTAAACATCGATGTCCCCCATGGATTTCTCCCAAATAGCCAGTCCCTCTGCGCTTGCAGATAAGGCTGATAGGAAATGTCTCCGCTCATTTTCTCATAGAGAATCAACTGAGTGGCGAGACTGGTCATCAGATTATTCGAGCACCAGATAAAGGGGATTCCAACTTCGAATGGACTTGTTTTTGACTTCGCCAGAGTGTAGTCGATTCCTTCTTTATAAAACCCTTCCAGTATTTTCTGAAAACCTGAATCAACCACTTCATGAAGAGAGTAATGCCCCAGATTGATAAAAGGGTATAGCTGATAATGTGCTGCGGAATCGCGGCCCGTCCAGGAATCCGCATTTGAACTTTGCAAGGCGTAGGATTTTGCCTGAGTCAAATAACTTGAATCTCCGGTTGCCTTAAAAAGCTCAGCCGCTCCCCATTCCATGTCATCTGCCCAGGTTTCCTCATTGTATCGATAGGGTGCCGAATAGGAATTGCCTTGCTGGAATCCTTCCTGCTTTCTACCCATTGAATAGAGAGTTTTGGCAGCATCAAGACATTGCTTCGCAAAGGCTTCGTCTTTTAGATTTTCCTTCCAAATTCTTGCTCCCAAAGCCAAAGCCGCTGCGGATCTTCCGGCGAGATTGGCCACGCCGGTTGCCTCGCTTTGGTATTTCATCAAGCCTTGAGGTTTGCCAGTCGCAAAGTAGGCCGGGCGATAGCTGTTTTCTCCCCAGCCGTAATCCGAGTTGTCTTTGTTGGGAACCTTGAAGCCGCGATGATCGCGGTCGTCTGCTACCTGGTGGAAAAGTTGGTCAGGAGCCGGGTGCATTTTGAGCAACCAATCCAATCCCCATTTGGCTTCATCGAGGATATCCGGAATCCCATTTCCGCCAGGCTGTCCGAGCGCATTGGTTTTATCTTCAAACCGATCGGGGAACATTTGAAAAGCCATCAGCATATGGCCTGTGGCGTAACTTCCGGTGATCAGGTATTTGAGTTGATCGCCTGCATCGTGCCAACCCCCGCTGACATCCACATACGTGCTGTCGGGCATTGGTCCAAAGAAACTGCGTCCGTCTTTTTGGTGGCAGACCATGTCCAGGGTCGGATTGTATCCGCATCGTTGCTGACGCATAAATTCCAGCAAGTTTTCCTGAAGTCCCAGATAAGCAGAAGTCCCAATATTAAACTGCTCTGAAAAGGTCGAATTATGGGAAAGGAAGTAATCTCCTTCCTTTTGAATACTTGAGAAATCAAGTTCATAATAATGGTAATCGCCCCATTTCCCGGATTCGAGGGCTTTGGGTTTGATTTTCAGCACTTCTGTATTATCCATCTTTTGCTGAAGGATGACCTGACCTTTGATCGGACCTTCGGAGAAAATCACGGCTACTTTTCTGTCCTCCGGGAGAAAACCTACCTGATTGACGCTGAAGAATACCTCTTGGGAAATGGATTCAAAGGAGAAAATTGTGAAGAGAAATACGGAAAGAAGTGATTTTAGAAATCTCATAGAAGGAAATGCAAATGTGAGGGATTTATTAGGGTCTTGAAGAGAAATTCAAAATAAAATCCCGATTTAAAAATAAAAATGGGGTCTTTCTTCTAATGAAAATTTCGAATCGTTAAATTTTATATTCTGACCCTGAGTTGGTTCTCAAAAATTGTCGGTGTCATTTTAGATTTTAACCAAAAGTCCATGAAAAAACGAGAATTCATCAAAAAGACACTTGCAGGTTTTGGTACTATCGTGGCTTTGCCGCAAGTCATGGGAGCATGCTCTCCAAAAGAAGGCACAACCGGATTAGCCGATAATTCCTGCGACGTTACACCAACTGAAACAAGAGGGCCATTTCCTATCAAATCCCCGGCTGAATTGATGCAGGCTAATATCGTATCAGATCGACAGGGAATTGCTCTTCTGATAAATCTCAAGATTCAGGATCAGAGTGAGTCCTGCAAACCGCTATCCGGAGTTTTAGTCGATATCTGGCATTGTGATGCCGAGGGGAATTATTCTGAATATGGAGGCACGAGGTTGCAGGAGGTGAATTATACACAAGCCCATTTCCTGAGAGGCAGGCAGACAACAGATGTAAACGGTCAGGTTTCCTTCATTAGCATTTTCCCGGGTTGGTATCCCGGAAGGGCACCACATATCCACGTGGAGGTTTTGGATCAGGAGAAAAAGCCGTTGCTGAATACTCAGATTGCATTTCCGGATGAAAGCACGGCAGAAGTCTATGCCAGTCGAGGATACAAGGGGAAAGAGGATACTTCCAATTCAGATGACGGCGTATTCCGAAACAGCCTGGATGGAAATATGGCCGACTCCGTCTCAGGAAATCTCCGGGACGGATATACTTTAACGAAAGTGATTACGGTAGTCTGATAAGTTTAATGCCCGAAATTTTCGCGGAAACCGGAAAAAGAAAAGCCCGGAAAAGTTGACTTCTGTGTCAATTTCCCGGGCTTTCTTAATCAAATCAGACTTGCTGATTCATTAATGAGGGATTAGACTCTGTTCAATTCTCCAATGAACTTTACCATTCTGGCGTCATACGCGGCATTTACTTTAGCGTATTCCTCTTTTTTGGATAGAGGCCCTTCAATCACCAGGAAATAAATGATTTTTTCACCAATGGGAGTAATGATAAAACTAACTCCATTGCTCAGGAAAACCTTTACAGCATTCATTTCAGGATATTCAGAAGGAGTAACCCGTCCGCTGATCTTGCTTTTTGAAGTGCCTTTTACCATGTCCGTTACGCTAAGAATCGCAGAACCACCAATCATTTCAGGAGTCTTCTTTTTAAGAGTATCCATGATTTTGGCAAAAAATTTCTTTTGCGAAGCAGAAGACATATCTCCAGTCATCAATTTTTCTTTTCTGAAACCATAGGACTGATACAGCTCCATAAGTTTGTCAAAAAGGGTTTTTTTAGCTGCATGGAGTTCAATCTCAGCTGTTAGTAGTCTGCCAATCAAGTAGTCTAGGCTGTTTTCCTGACCGCCCAAAAGAATCTCCTGATTCTCTGAAAGGTAAAGAACTTCCTCACCGGCTACAGATTTCAAATTTGGATATTCACTCAGCGGAGAAACTAACTCAGCAAGAGTTTTAACTGATTTTTCAGCTCTTTCGAAGATTTTGTTCACCGTTTCAGTAATGAAAAGGGATTTTTCACAGGATAAATTCTTGTGATCTTCCAATAGCAAAGCAGAAATCAGCGTGCTTAATTGGTGGAATGACAGCAATACAAATGCATCATTCGGAGATTTTCTCACCGCTAATGCCATTTTATTCTGCTTGGAATCTATTGCAAGTACGGAATCAAAACCACCTTCCTGAGCATAGTCGATAGCAGATTTCAGATGCTTCATGGAGAACGCATCTTGTGGGTTTTGCAAGGATTCTGAAAGAGGAAATCTTTCGGCTTCTACTCCCAAACTCAAAATCTTGTTGATTGAATCCTCTTCTGCTGAGGAACAAGCAATCAGAATTTTAATGTTTTTGATGGTCTCAATTTCTTCGGCCTCCATGGTGGTCGTTTGGTTGTCAGTATCCATTTGGATAGCAAGGTTAAGTTAGTGTTGTAATATTTTCGTATTCGGTTTCCCTCTTTTTCCTTTTAGGAACTACCATTTTGCGGGGAAAACTATCAAAAGGGTATAAGGAGTACTGGTGAGCTATATTTTTGATCAGGATAATTCGTCTACAACCAACTTATAAGTCGGATCTTCCATCACATTTACGTCGATGATGGAGTCCGCATTTTGGATGAGTTTTTTACAATCCGGGCTAAGATGCTTAAGATGAACCTTTTTGCCCACTTTATGGTAACGTTCAGTAATTTTATTAAGTGCCTCAATTGCAGACATATCTACAACCCGGCTTTCTGCAAAGTCAATAATCACTTCTTCCGGATCGTTTAATACGTCAAATTTCTCATTGAACGCAGAAATTGAGGCAAAGAAAAGAGGTCCAAACATTTCATAATGTTTCACTCCGTTTGTGTCTGTATATTTTCTTGCACGGATTCTTTTTGCATTATCATAGGCAAAGAACAAAGCGGCGAGGATTACTCCTATCAAAACTGCCAAAGCAAGATTGTGCAACAGGGCCGTCACCAAAGTCACAAGGACCATCAGGAAAACATCCGATTTTGGCATTTTGGTGAAAGTCTTCAAACTCGCCCATTCGAACGTACCGATCGACACCATGATCATCAGGCCAGTCAATGCAGCCATCGGAACTTGCTCAATCAGGCTGCTGCCAAACATGATGAATACTAATAACATCACTGCTGCTACGATTCCTGAAAGTCTCGCTCTCGCTCCTGAAGAAACATTGATGAGACTCTGCCCGATCATTGCGCAGCCACCCATTCCTGAGAAAAATCCTGAAGCTACGTTTGCGATGCCCTGTGCCACAGCTTCCTTGTTACTTCGTCCGCGTGTTTCGGTGATTTCATCGATGATATTAAGAGTCAGCAAGCTTTCGATCAGACCAACCCCAGCTACAATCGCGGCATAAGGAAAGATGATTTGAAGAGTTTCAAGGGTAAAAGGAATTGAAGGGATATGGAAAGGAGGAAAGCCGCCTTTTATTGCTGCGATATCTCCGACAGTTTTGGTGTCAATATTCAATACGCTAACCAATCCAAAAACTACGAGAATTGCTGTCAATGATGCCGGAACAGCTTTCGTCAGCTTGGGTAAACCCCAAATAATCAACATCGTCAACAGAACAAATCCCAGCAAAATATAAAGGGTGGAACCTGTCAGCCAGGAACCATCATTACTTTTGAATTGGTCTAATTGAGACATGAAAATGATAATCGCGAGACCGTTCACAAACCCAAAAATTACGGGATGAGGCACAAGTCGCATGAGTTTTCCCAGTCTTAAAGTTCCGGCGCTTATCTGAAGGATACCAGCTAAAATCACCGTAGCGAAGATGTATTCAACTCCGTGCGAGGCTGCCAAAGTCACCAAAACAACTGCGACTGCTCCGGTTGCACCAGATATCATCCCCGGGCGACCACCTAAGATGGATGTGACTAAACCCATCATGAAAGCAGCGTACAAACCTGTCAAAGGTGAAAGACCCGCAATAAAAGCAAAAGCAACCGCCTCGGGAATTAAAGCCATCGCAACGGTCAAACCGGAAAGAACTTCCGTTTTGTAATCCACGCGCTGACTAAAATCGAATAAGTTGAAGTACTTCTTCATTGGTGAAATAGGTTTTTCAAATCAGATTGCCGCCTTTTGATGATAGTTTTTAGATTAAAAAAATCAAATGGGCAAAAGAGAGGAGTCACAAAGGTAATCAAAAAGATCAAAACGGAATTTAATTTGGATTTTTCCGATGCACTTATTGCAGAAAAGCCTGTCTGAATCCAATCAGACAGGCTTTTTTTATTTTAATCTATTTCTTATTTCACTAATAAAACCCCAATTCCGGCATCTTGCACCCGCTTATTGAATTCCGGAATAGCCGTTTCCAGTCAGCGATTGCCTTCAGCTTTTAGCGGTTCCATTCTTTGAAAGTCAAAAAGGAGGAGATTCTTGATCCCGGATTTGACAGGCTTCTCCCATGAGATTAAGTTATAGTCTGAAGCTTGAATTTCAAATTCTTAGTCATAGTAAGGCGTAATTACTCCCGACAATTGTACGGGATTACGCCATGGCAAGCGCTCATTCTTCACTCAGAAGAGATTACCATACTACGTCTAGTCCGCTTTTTTTGTAGCGTTTTATATTTTCATCATCTGTGATAAAAGCCATATCGTGTTCTAAGGCTTGCCAGATAAGCATTCTGTCAAATGGATCTTTGTGAAACGTTGATTCCAACTTGTAAAAGGTAGTTGCATCTTTGAGATGCAAATCCAATTCACTGAATTCAAAGTTTTGATCAAACCCTGCCTTCAAGGTTTCGGGACTGTGACCCTTTAAATCTAATTTTCCCGATTGGTATTTTAGGCTTATTTCCCAAAAACTTATAGCACTTATGAAAATATCACTTTCCTCATTGAGTAGAATTTCCTTTACGGTTTTGCTGATTTTAGCATCATCGTAGGCCAACCACATGATGACATGTGTATCTAACAAATACCTCATAGGCCCATTTCTGCAAGTTCTTCATCTGACCATTGTAGGTCCTCTTTTTTGATGGTTACACCTAGTTTATTAAAAAATCCCAGCTTTCGCTTCAAGGTTTTTTTTGGGGTAATGTCCTTACCGAAATAACCTACAAGTTCACCCGATTTTCCTTTGATCACTTTGATAGTCACACCATTTTTGATCATTTCCACCACCTCCGAAAACCGTGCTTTAAACTCACCTATGTGCATTGTTAATGTCATGTCAATCAAATTATTGTATCAATTTACAAGTAACTGGACAACTTGTCAAGAAAAATATATCTGATTGGGTTTGTATTTTCGGACCAGGAAACTGGGGATTTGCAAATCCCTGTGATAACCTGAATCCAGGCGGTGGTTATTCTGAGTAGGAAATCCTTCTAGAAGCTTTCCGCATCAATATGTTTATCAAGTCCTCTGTAGAGGAGCCCATAGACCCAGAGATACCTTTATTGTAATTGGCGATCAACATCCCATCTTCTGCATTATATATTGACATATTAATTATAGCCTTGTTGGTACTACCATAAAATCCAACTAATAATCCTAAAGCAACAGATGCGCCTTCAGACATTGGTTTATTTGTCTCAAAAGTCCCCATAATTACAGCGTCCACCTCTAAAATATTTGCTAATTCATCAGGAGTATAATCTGACAAATTATCCTGAGTAACTCCCATTCTTTTAAGCTTGGTATTAGTGGTGATAGGATCTAAAACTTTCACCTTGATTTTTTCATTCTTCTCCCGCTTCAAGAACCAAGAGTGCATGGCACTTTGAATACTCATTCCTTCATCCTCTTCCATTTTGGATATCTGCTCATTAGACATTGACTTCATGTCTTTTGGTCTCATTGTGATTGAAGTTTTAAATGGCAAAACTGCAATAATTTCGTGCTTATCGGTGATCTCATCAAATTGAGGGTGTTCAAAGAGGATAGTTTGGCTAAATCCAAATGTTGCTGTAAAAAAACAAACTAGTGTCATGTCATATATACCTTGACGTATAAATCTTTTATCTTTGGAAAAATACAAAGATAGAGATGATAAAATACAAGGTAACATTAAGTCAAGAAGAGAGAGATGAATTGATGTCA
>JAKFCO010000118.1:0-1602 GCA_036676605.1 Algoriphagus sp. | reverse complement strand
TTTTTCTGTGAAAATCACTTTGTTAGAAGTATAAACTTTGGGTTAGCACAAACCTAAAAACGTTTGAGTGCGTAGATATGTTTATTAAAAAAAGCAATAGGATGCCCGGGACGTTGCTAAACTATTTTTTTAGCACGTCATGTATAACAGATGATTGGCTTGGAAAGGAATAATAAGTTAAGCTATTGCTTTCTCCATATAGGGTTGTTTATTGGATAACATATGATAGATAATAACAAGAATTTTATGTGCTATGGCTACAATGGCTTTTTTCTTCCCTCTTCGGGAAGCTAATTTCCAATATTTCGCTGCTAAATAGGAATTTCTTGATTTAGATGCTGCCCATGCCGCTTCGCATAAGGTTGTTTTTATATATGGGTTACCTTTGGGTGTTTTGGTACTTTTTTTTTGCCAGCACTTTCGTGATTTCCCGGTGACACACCTGCCCATGACGAAAGATTAGAAGGGGACGGAAATTGATTCATATCCGGTCCCATTTCAGCTAAGATATTAGCTGCAGTGAGTTTGTCAATTCCTGGCACAGTGTCCAACAAAGCTACTTCGTCTTGGTATGGCTGTAACAGTTCATCGATTCGCTTATCTAAGTTTTGAATCGATTCCTCTAGATAGACCATGTGATTCCAACATTGACGAATCATAAAAATTTGGTGATCAGTTAAGGTTCCGAATAATGACTCAGACACCGCATGAACTTTTTTCTTGATCTGACCATACACACATGGTTCGACTTCATTGGGATTTACAAAGCCTTGCTGAACTAACCGATTCAAGAGATTTCTTCCTGAAACTCCAAAGACATCACTAATCACGGTAGCCAACTTGATGTTGGAACATTCTAAGACTTTTTGAATGCGGTTTTTCTCAGCAGTTAAGTTACCCACCCATTTTTTGCGTAAACGTGTCAGATCACGCAATTCCTGAAGGTCTGCAGAAGGCACAAAGCTTTTTTCGATCAATCCATGACGAAGGAGCTTAGCAATCCATTCTGCATCAGAGACATCCGTTTTTCGACCAGGAACATTCTTAATCCGTTGAGCATTGGCCAGCGTAATGTCGAAGTAACCATCAAGTATATTGTAGACCGGTTTCCAATAGATACCCGTGCTTTCCATTGCAATATGAGTAATTTCTTTGGATTCAAGCCATTGTAACAACTCAAATAAATTTCTTGTCATTGTAGGAAAGGTTCTTGTTTCGATTTCAACAGAGCCATTCTCTAAATCTACCATAGTACAAACGACAATTTGTTGTTGGTGAACATCCATTCCCGCACAACGTGAGATCAGGGTTTCCATCGATCTAATTCCTCCAAAAAATTAGTAGGACTAAGGTAGGCAGGATTCGCTTGAAAAGAAACATTTTTCTGTACGTGATCATCCCTAGATACTTGGAAAGGGAGTCAACAATGGGTTGTGCACAGAACGAATCCAAACAGTTTTATTTCCAGGGTCGAACCACCAAAAAAAGCTGCGTTATTCTGTAACTACCTTAAACTTATTACTCATTCTTGGAAGGAGGAACTCTTCCTAAACCTGATTTTCATGACTGGGTTGCGGCTGAAAGGCCATGGATGTTTTATTT
>JAKFCO010000117.1:0-20376 GCA_036676605.1 Algoriphagus sp. | reverse complement strand
GTGTAACTCTGTGAAACCAAAAAATTATTACACGGAGGTTCACGGAGAAAACACGGAGAACCACGGAGAAAAAAACTCTGTGTAACTCGGTGCCTCCTCGGTGTAACTCTGTGAAACCAAAAAATTAATTACACGGAGTACCACGGAGGTAACACGGAGAACCACGGAGAAAAAAACTCTGTGTAACCCTGCCTGCTGCCTTTAGGTTTGCAGAGCGGTGCTATGGTGAAATTTCCAATCAGCCTGATTTTATTGCATTTTCAAGCCTTCCCGATAAAAATCGGGACAGGCTATTACAAACCCAAATGCAGAAGGAGAATGCCAAGAAAATGGAAGAATTCCAGCGAAAAACTTGAAGAGGATTTTAAGTAAAAAGATAATTAATTGTCTGTTGATGCTTTTGAAAAAGACCTGTCCGATGGGCAGGTCTTTTTTTAGGATCTGGCGAATTCAAGGAGAGGTTTATAGTCCAATTTATCAGCAGATTTTATTGCCGATAAATAGATTTCTCTTGCGCTTAGGTTGCTTGTATAGGTTTTCATACCCCATGTGAAAACCGGAATTTGAAAGATCCTTTCAGTAATCAAATCTGCCATTAGGCGACTATGCCGTCCATTTCCGTTGGAAAAACAATGGATACTCACTAATCGATGTTTGAATCTAATGCATATCTCATCTGTACTATAGGTATCGTTTTGAATCCAGAACACTGTATCATCCAAAAGAATCTTCAATTCAGTTGGGATTTTGAAGGATGGGATTCCCAGGTTTTTTTCAGTTTTTCTGAATTTTCCGGCCCATTTCCATACATCAGAAAACATCCTTTTATGAATTTCGAGAATGAATTTTTCTGAAACCAGACTTGCCGGATTCAGTTTTTTACCGAAAGTCCACTGGATAGCTTTTTCGATGTTTTGTTGCTCAAATTCATCTAGTTCTCCCTGAGTTGATATGGATTTTATTTTCAAGCCGCCCATTTCTTCCGGACTGAGCAACGTTGTGGAATGAATATATTCAAGACTTAGTCCCATAATGATTTTGGCATTAGCCTTTTAATTTCCTCTTTCTTCTCTAGGATCGCTTTTTGGATTCGATCAGGCCTATTTAGCTGATTTTCCAAGCCCATTGAAACAGAAGTTCTTTCCACAATTTTTTTAGCCATTTCTTCCGCTTTCAAATCGATGTAATTTTCAAGTGTCCCGGATTTAGGTACAAACCCATATACAAAATCCATTTCCAGCGATTCAGCTACTAATTTTAGCGACTGAATAGTGATTGATCCTTCCGCTTCTCTCAATTCCATTTGGTAAGCCGCCTGTTTGGACATGCTTAGTTTTTTGCCAAGTTGCTCCAGCGTCATCCCGAATGCCATGCGTATCGCATTAACCCAACCTTTTGCGGGGAGGGAGTTTTTCATAGCCGGAGCAAAGCCTGAAATTTTTTCATCCAGCTGATTAATAAGTAATGATCTCTTCATTTGTAAATCAATAAGTTTACAAATATATAAAAAAGTAAATTAATAAGTTTACAAAAATATTTAAAAGTAAATCTATGTATTTACAAAATCACTCCTCCTCCAGCAACTTCTTTACAAAAAGCTCATGCTGCTCGATCCATCGGCCATATTTCTCGCCTGTGCCAGGACCGGTAAAACCTGTGCTTATTCTCCGGACCTTGTGATTTTTATCCAGGTAAATCAAGGTTGGAAATGCGAGAACAGCTTCTAAAGCAGGAAGTGCTTTTGCAGCTTTTTCCTTGTCAGATTCGCCGGCAATCAGGAGCGGGTACGGCACTGAAAGGCGATCCTGGTATTTTTTGACACGGGCGGATGCGTATTCAAATTCAGGTTTTGCTTCGAAGGCCAGGCCAATCACTTCAATTCCGGCTTCTTTGTTTTTCTCATACCATGGAATCAGGAATTTTGTCTCGTCGAGGCAATTGATGCACCAGGTACCAAAGAGTTGAACGAGCACAATTTTGTTTTCGAATCGGGGATTGCTGAGAGAAACAAGCTGACCATTTGCATCCGGAAAGCTGAATTCCAGCTTTTCAAATCCCGGTTTTAGTTGGGTTAATGTGTTTGCATCGGGGAGTTCAAAGGATTCATTTCGCATTGCTTCAATGACCTCGGTGTAGGTTGGACCTGACCGGAATCTGCCGGTAATTTTTCCTGATTCATCCAGTTTTCCTGTGAAAAAGAAGGCATGACCTCCGTCAAATGCGCTGAGCAAAAACTCGTTTCCGCTCACGTTTCCTTCCAAAAACCTGTAATCTCCTGTGCTCGTAATGAAGGTGCCAAAGAGCTGATTTCCTTCCTGACGAAAACTCCCGATCGCTTTATAGGTGCTGCTATCGTTCCGGATAAAAGTAGTTTCCCAACCTCCGCTGAAATCAACTGATGGGGGAGTAGAAACCGGAAAACGGGTATCTGCATTTCGCTCTGCAAAAAGATTCAATTTGTATTCTGCCTGGTAGTTTCTGTGAAAGGTTCCTTCAATTCCTCCTTCGGAATTCATTTTTGCATTGATCTCAGAATCAAAGGTGTCCAGCACTATTTTCAGGCTGTCTCCGGCGATTGTTACTTCTTTGAATTCGAGCAGTTCAGTGTCATTTTGGAGGATAGCGATCATCTTTTCATCTCTTTTTTCTAAAGTCAAACCGAAGGGAATCCGGTCGGGGGAAATATCAAGGTATGCATGCCAGTTTCCGGAGAAATCAATTTCTGATTTGGGAGGAGTTGAGCAAGCGAAAGCCAAAAAGGCAAGGGAAATAACCAGGATGTTTTTCATGGATTTTTGGGAAGTGTCAAAGCTAATTTCAATAATTAATTTACCCTATATGATTTGTTGGTGAAAACTTCCAGAACCGGGATTTCACCCCACTTTTCGGAAGGTTTTGTAAAATCAACGGGAAATTCCCCCACTTTTTTCCCCAAGTTGATTTATTTCAACCTGACCCTACATTCAAATAGATCAAAAATGTTCGAAAATGGGCCATTTTGGGCATTTTTTTACCAATTCGGATCGTCTGGTAATTGGTTGAGTATCAGTAAAAAAATCCCTGAAATTTTTGAAAAAATATTGGCTTGAATGAAACTTTTGGCTACTTTTAAATCAAAGTGGGAAAAAGTGGGGGAAAGTGGTAAAACCGAATCTCATTTTATTACTTTTGTTTTTACCATAAACTGATCATTTCAATAGCGCGATGTTTAATAGTCAATATGAATGTAAGCTGGATCCGAAAGGGCGTCTGGTCTTGCCAGCCAAAATAAAGGCGGCAATTCCCGAGGCTAACGGAAGTACGCTTATGCTCAGAATGGCAGAAGACAAATGCCTTGCGCTCTACCCGATGATCGAGTACAAAAAGCTGGAAAATCAGGTAAAATCACTTTCAATCAATAACGCTGAGCAGCGAATGCTTCAGCGTTCTTTTTTCATCAGCAGCGTAGAAGTGGAGTTGGATAGTACTGGAAGATTGTTGTTGCCGAAGCTTTATCAGGCTTATGCAGGATTGGAAAAAGACCTGATTGTCGTTGGTATGGGGAGCCGAATCGAAATTTGGAATCCTGAAAAGTATCTCCAAAACATCATTGCTGATCCGGCTGACTTGTCCAGTTTGATGGAAAAATATCTCTCCTGAAACTATGACAATGTCTCCTTACCATATTCCAGTGATGCTTGCCCAATGCACTGAAGGCTTAGCTATTGATCCCAATGGGATTTATGTCGATGTCACTTTTGGCGGCGGTGGGCATTCCGGAGAAATTCTCAAGCACCTGGACAAAGGTCATCTGTATGGTTTCGATCAGGATGCCGATGCAGAGGCCAATATTCCGAAAAGCGACAAGTTCACATTTGTGTCGGCCAATTTCAGGGATATTAAAAAATACCTGAGGCTATACGGAGTGAAGCAAGTGGATGGGGTTTTGGCGGATTTGGGGATTTCATCTCATCAGATCGACGAACCAAGCAGAGGTTTCTCAACAAGGTTCAGCGGAGATCTGGATATGAGAATGAATCAGTCAGATGAGATTTCTGCCAAGGAGGTGCTCAATACCTACGACGAAGGAAAGCTTCATAAGATTTTCGGAATCTATGGGGAGATCAAAAATGCCAAAACACTGGCACAATCAATCGTAGCTGAACGGGCTGCGAGACCATTTGAAACAACAGAAGGCTTCACTGCTTTTCTTAAAAAATTTGCCCCAAGAGGGAAAGAGTTCAAATACTTCGCTCAGGTCTTTCAGGCTTTGAGAATCGAAGTAAACGATGAGATCGGGGCGCTGGAAGATTTGCTGATTGATTCGCTGGATCTTATTAAGCCGGGAGGTCGATTGGTGGTCATGAGCTATCATAGCCTGGAAGACAGACTGGTGAAAAACCTGATGATCAAGGGGAGATTCCAGGGGGAAGTTGAGAAAGATTTTTACGGAAATCTGATCCGTCCGCTGGAGCCGCTGACAAGGGGGGCAATTGTGGCAGATGAAGAAGAAGTTGCCAGAAACCCAAGAGCAAGAAGTGCCAAACTTAGAATAGCTAAAAGAACAGATAAATGAGTCAAAACACTTTCAAAAGCAAACTGAAAGCCGGGAGCAGCCCAAAAGGAGGTTCCCGAAAGACCATTTTTACCTGGATCGAAGAGAAGTTGGACGTGACCGGAATCCTCGGAGAAGGTGTGCCGGTTCAGCTGGTTCCGCCGGTTGGTTTTGTGGCTTTGATTGCCCTGATCTATATCTGGAGCAATCACAGAGCGGAAAATATGGTCCGAAAAATAGAAAAGGCTCAGCAGGAAGTAGGTGACTTGCGTGCTGATGTGACTACGCTGGAAGCTGAAATCATGCTTAGCAGTATGCAATCCGAAGTTGCAAAAAGAGTGGAAGCTCAGGGATTATTTGAATTGAATCAACCGCCGGTCAAAATCGAGGTAGAAAAGTGAATATAAAACGCTCCATAGTATTACGTGTAAGGGTGGTTTTCATCCTCATCGCCCTGACTTCAGCGGCGATACCTTACCGTATTGCCAAGTTGCAGCTTTCTGAGGGCGACAAATGGAGAGAAAAAGCAGAAACTATCAATTTTCAATACCGCGAAGTCCCTGCAACCCGAGGTAATATCTACGCCGGAGACGGCAGTTTGCTTGCGACAAGTCTTCCTTTCTACAGAGTAGCGATGGACCCGACCATTGCAAAGTCCGATAAATACAAAGCGGGGATTGATTCACTTTCGAGGTTCCTTTCTTCTTTTTACAAAGACAAATCAGCCGCCGCTTACAAGCGAATGATCACTGACTCAAGGCTTGATAGCAAGCGCTATCTGGTTCTCAACAGAAAGCAAATCGGCTACCAGGACATGCGGAAAATGGCTCAATGGCCAATTTTCAGAGAAGGCAGATTATCAGGAGGAGTGATTTTTGAGAAAGTTGAAAAGCGCTACAGACCCTTCAATTCCCTGGCAAGCCGCACTGTTGGCTTCCTGAACGAGGATTCTTACGGAGCAGGAATTGAGTATAGTTTCAATTCTTACCTGAGCGGAAAAGACGGAAAGGCATTGTTCCAAAGACTTGCAGGCGGAAGCTGGAAGCCGGTTTTTGATGCGGAAGATGTGAAGCCAGAGGATGGATTTGATGTCATCACAACTCTTGATGTGAATATTCAGGATGTGGCCGAAACTGCACTTCGCCGTCAGTTGACAGATCGGGAAGCAGAATTTGGTTCTGTGATCGTGATGGAAGTTAAGACAGGTGAGATCAAAGCGATCGCAAACCTGCAGCGCAATAAGAGCGGAAACGGCTACGGTGAAAACTACAATTTCGCCATAGGTGATCAGGGAAATACCGAGCCGGGATCAACCTTCAAGTTGCTTTCCATGCTGGCGCTTTTGGAAGAAAACAAAATCAGCCTCGATCAGAAAGTTGAGACCGGAAACGGTGTTCATAAATTCTATAATCAATACATGCGTGACGCCAAAAATGGCGGTTACGGAACAATCACGATCCGCGAGGCATTCGAGAAATCATCCAACGTCGCAATTTCCAAGTTGGTCGATGAGCATTTTGGCTCCAGCCCATCCAAGTACATGGCTTACATCGATAAGGTAGGCTTGAAAGAGCCAATCGGATTTCAGCTGACAGGTGAGGGCAAGCCTTATTTCAAGAAACCGGGTGATAAAAACTGGTACGGAACTTCACTTCCCTGGATTTCCATCGGCTACGAAAGCAAGGTTAACCCGCTTCATACCCTCGCACTTTATAATGCAGTGGCAAATGACGGAGTAATGGTGAAGCCATACATCGTGAAAGCTGTTGTGAAAGGAAATCAGATCGAGAAAAAATACGAACCTGAAATCATGCGTCAGCGAATCGCTTCTGAGAAGACGATCAAGAATTTGCAGGATCTGCTTGAAGGTGTGGTGTCCAGAGGAACTGCAAGGAATATCGCTAATGCTGATTACAAAATCGCCGGCAAAACCGGAACAGCTCAGAAGCTGATCGGTGGTGCTTATACCCAAACTTACTACACCAGCTTTGCCGGATATTTTCCTGCGGATCATCCTAAATACTCCATGATTGTCGTGATCGATAGTCCAAATGGATTTGCTGCTTATGGCGGAGACGTATCTGCTCCTGTTTTCAAGGAAATCGCAGATCGGATTTATGCGTTGGATGTCGAACTGAATCCTGATAATCAATCCAAGATTTTTCAGGCAGATACTTCTCTTCCAAAGTCACCTTTCATTCCCGCAGGAAGAGCTGAAGAAATTCACAAAATCCTGGAAGAGCTTGGTTTGAAAGCCAATCCTACCCAGTCTGAAGAATGGGTAAAAACGGTAGCCTCCGGCGAAATCATTCAATGGCAAAGCAACGATACTGACAAACCAATGGTGCCGGATGTGTCCGGGCTTTCTCTTCGCGATGCTCTTTACATTCTTGAAAATAAAGGTCTCAGAGTAAACTACTCCGGAAAAGGAAGGGTGCAAAACCAATCCATGACTCCGGGTTCAGCACTTGTTCCAAACGCAACAATCAATCTTGTCTTAAGCTAAATGAAGGTTCTGAAAGACATATTATATAAGGTATCCCTAATCTCTACCACCGGAGACATGGAGGTGAGCGTGAGTTCAATTGTCTTTGATAGCCGCAAGGCTGATAAGGGATCTATGTTCGTCGCCATTGCAGGAACGCAGGTTGACGGACATGATTTCATTGATTCAGTTTTGGAAAAAGGCTGTCATGTGATTGTTTGCGAGCGGATGCCTGAGACTTTGAAAGAAGGAATCACGTACGTTCAAGTAATCAATTCAGCCAAGGCACTTGGGATTATCGCAGCCAATTTCTACGGAAATCCTTCTGAAAAAATCAAAGTGGTGGCGGTAACCGGCACAAATGGTAAAACCACTACGGTGACATTGCTGCACCAACTTTTTATCGCAATGGGCTATAGTACCGGGTTGCTTTCGACAGTAGAAAATAAAATTAACGAGACTGTAATTCCAGCTACGCATACGACTCCGGACGCTGTGAGTGTGCAAGCACTACTTCGTCAAATGCTGGACGCAGGCTGTACACAGTGTTTCATGGAAGCAAGTTCGCATGCCATCGTGCAGGAGAGAATTGCAGGTTTGAAGTTGATAGGAGCTGTATTTACCAATATTACTCACGATCACCTGGACTACCACGGCACTTTTGATGAGTACATCAAGGCCAAGAAAAAGCTTTTTGATGAGCTTCCGAAAGACGCTTTCGCATTGGTGAACGGAGACGATAAGCGTGGATCGGTGATGGTTCAAAACTGCAAAGGAACCCATCAGACTTTTGCACTGAAATCACCTGCCGATTTCAAAGCAAAAATCATTTCCAATACTCTTGAAGGATTGGAACTGGAGATCAATAACAAGATGATTTGGTTCCGGATGATAGGTGCTTTCAACGCTTACAATATTTTGGCTGTGCTTGGTACTGCTGTTTTGTTGGGTGAAGATGAGGACGAAGTGCTGAGAGCACTTTCAGGAATCAGAGGAGCCAAGGGCAGATTTGACCGGATCTCTATCGGGGGAATTACCGCAATCGTGGATTATGCACACACTCCGGATGCGTTGGATAATGTGCTCAAAACCATCAACGGAGTGCGAACCGGCGGTGAGCAGTTGATCACAGTGGTGGGTTGCGGCGGAAATCGGGATAAAACCAAGAGACCGATTATGGCCAAGATCGCTGTGCAGGAAAGCAACAAGACCATCCTCACCTCGGACAATCCAAGATTTGAAGATCCTGCGGAAATCCTCAAGGATATGCAAGCCGGAATCGGTCCGTCAGAAATCAGAAAAACATTAACAATAGTGGATCGCAGAGAGGCTATCAGAACGGCTTGTATGCTTTCCAAAAAAGGAGATATCATCCTCATTGCCGGAAAAGGCCATGAGGATTATCAGGAGATTAAAGGAGTGAAACATCACTTTGATGATGCTGAAGTAGTGACTGAAGTTTTACAACAATTGACCCAAAACTGAGATGCTGTATCCCATTTTCGATTATTTAGATCGGGTGTTGGATATCCCCGGAACCGGGGTATTCCGATACATTTCTTTCCGCGCGGGGATGGCGGCAATTTTTTCGCTGATCATTACCATCACCTTTGGGCATCATATCATCAACTGGATCCGCAATCGTCAGATCGGGGAGACCGTTCGGGATTTAGGTTTGGAAGGTCAAAATCAGAAGAAAGGTACTCCGACTATGGGTGGCTTGATGATGATTGCTGCGATCCTGATTCCGACTTTGCTTTTCGCAGATCTTCAAAACATTTACATCATCCTGCTGATCGTTACCACACTTTGGCTTGGCGGAATCGGCTTTTTGGATGATTACATCAAAGTTTTCCGCAAAAACAAGGAAGGCCTGGCCGGTCGATTCAAGATAATCGGTCAGATCGGAATCGGGATAATCGTGGGTACTACACTTTATTTTCATGAAGATGTGGTCATCCGTGAGTTTACCAATCCTGTTTCTATTGAAGAAGGTGTAGTCGAAACGCCGACATTCAAAGACGTGAAAGTGGCCAAGACCACCATTCCTTTTACCAAAAACAATGAGCTGAATTACGAGAATCTGCTCGGTTTCATGGGCGAAGCGATGACTCCGGTCCTGTATATTTTGGTTGTGATTTTCATCATCACAGCAGTTTCAAACGGTGCCAATATCACCGACGGGATCGATGGTTTGGCAGCCGGAACTTCAGCCATTATCGGCCTGACCATTGCGATTTTCGCTTACATCAGCGGTAACGCCATTTTCTCCCAATACCTCAATGTCATGTACATCCCCAACTCGGGTGAGCTGGTGATTTTTGCTTCGGCATTTATCGGCGCCTGTGTTGGATTTCTTTGGTACAACGCCTATCCGGCGCAGGTTTTCATGGGAGATACCGGAAGTCTGATGCTCGGCGGTGTGATTGCCGTTTTGGCTTTGACGCTCCGCAAAGAGCTGCTTATCCCGGTGATGTGCGGAATTTTCGTAGTCGAAAATGTCAGCGTCATGTTGCAGGTGAGCTATTTCAAATACACGAGGAGAAAATACGGTGAAGGCAGAAGGATTTTACTGATGTCGCCTTTGCATCATCATTACCAGAAGAAAAATATCCCTGAAGCCAAGATTGTAACCCGATTCTGGATTGTGGGGATTCTGCTGGCAGTAATCACTTTGGCAACACTAAAACTGAGATAATAAAAATGAAACGAATAGCCATTCTTGGAGCCGGAGAAAGTGGGTTGGGAGCAGCAATGCTCGCCAGGATGAATGACTATGCCGTTTGGGTTTCTGACACAGGTAAAATTTCTGATTCCAGAAAAGCGTCTCTTATTAAGTACGGGATTTCTTTTGAAGAAGGCGGACACAACGAGGAGATGATTCTCAATTCTGATCTCATTATCAAAAGCCCGGGGATTTCTCCGAAAGTTCCAATTGTAGCTAAAGCACTTGCCAAAGGAATCGCTGTGATCGATGAGCTTGAGTTTGCTTCCAGATTCAGCACTGGAAAAGTGATTGCAATCTCTGGTACCAATGGAAAAACCACGACCACGCTGCTCACTTATCATCTGATGAAAAGTGCCGGATTGGATGTGGGATTGGCAGGAAACGTAGGCCAAAGCTGGGCAGGGCAAATAGCCGAACAAGATCACGAATGGTGGGTAATCGAATGCAGCAGCTTTCAGATTGATGGGTTTGACAGTTTCAAACCTGCAATCGCCATTATGACCAATATCACTCCGGATCATCTGGACCGATACGATTACAAAATTGAGAATTACATCAACTCGAAATTCGGGTTGTTTAAAAATATGAATTCCGAGGATTGCGCAATTCTAAGTGCTGAAGATGCGCTGACTTTGGAAGGATTGAAAACAAGGAAAATAGAAGCTTCGCACTACTGGTTCTCACTTTCTGCTCCGCAGGAAAAGGGAGCTTATTTCGATGGCTCAAATCTGATTCTGACTACTGAAAAGAACTCAGCGAAGATTCCATTGGAAGCGCTTTCGATAAAAGGAACCCATAATATTCTGAATTCACTTTGCGCCGGAACAGCTGCCATGCTCGCCGGAGTGAAAGAGGCTGACCTGATTGAAGGATTCAAAACTTTTATAAATGCTCCTCATCGCATGGAATTGATCCGCGAAATCGACGGTGTCAAATTCATCAATGACAGCAAAGGCACCAATGTGGAGTCAACTGCCTATGCACTTACCAGCTATGAAAATCCGCTGATTTGGATTGCAGGTGGCGTGGACAAAGGAAACGATTACAGTACGATTTTGCCGGCAGTGACCGAAAAGGTGAAATGCCTGATCTGTCTGGGCAAGGACAATGAGAAATTGAAAAAGGCCTTTGGGTCTGTGGTAGCCGATATCCGCGAAACTCAGGATATCCGGGAAGCTGTGAAATGGGGGATGGAACTGGGCGAGTCCGGTGACATCGTTCTTCTCTCACCAGCTTGCGCAAGCTTTGACTTGTTCAAAAACTATGAGGATCGCGGAGAGCAATTCCGCATGGCGGTAAATAACCTTAAAACCGAAGCGATCTCATGAGCCAATTCAAAGCATGGATAGACGAGCACTTCAAGGGCGACCCAATCATCTGGGGTATCGTGATTTTGCTTTCACTTTTCAGCATCCTGGTGGTGTATTCCGCGACCGGTTCTTTGGCCTACAAATATGCCGGGGGAAATACTGAAGTGTACCTGTTCAGACATTCATTCCTGGTAGCGGTGTCCCTGTTTGTGATGTGGCTGGCTCATAAAATCCCGTACAAAAACTACGCACTTTATGCACGTCTCGGGATGTACATCTCCATGCCGCTTTTGCTATTTACCTACCTCTTCGGTTCCAATATCAACGATGCTAATCGCTGGCTGACTATTCCGGTGATCAATCAGGCTTTTCAGCCTTCGGACTTGGCAAAACTTGCGTTGATTGCAGCTTTGGCAGCAATGCTTGCAAGACGTCAGAATAATATCAAAGACTTCAAAAGCACTTTTGTCCCTATCATCATCGCGATCGGAATCATCTGTTTGCTGATTGCTTTGGCCAACATGTCCACAGCGATTTTGCTTTTGCTGACTTGCCTGCTCATCATGTTTATCGGTCGGGTTCCGGTGAAATTTATTGCGATAGTAGTCCTGGTAGGAATGCTGGGTCTGACGGCTGCAGCTTTCCTCGGACAAAGAGGTTCAACCTTCGTGTCCCGAATCGAATCCTTCATGGACAAGGATGAGGTAGCATTCCAGGCAGAGCAATCCTTCATCGCTATCGCAACAGGCGGAATTACCGGAAAAGGTCCCGGAAACAGCGAGCAAAGAAATTCCCTTCCGCATCCTTACTCTGACTTTATCTACGCCATCATCATTGAGGAGTACGGCTTGGTGGGTGGCGCATCTGTGCTATTCCTGTACCTCGCGTTGCTTTATCGGGGCATGCGCATCGTCGCCAATTCTCATAAAGCGTTTGGAGGTCTGCTTTCCGCAGGTCTCAGCTTCGCTTTGGTTATTCAGGCTTTGGTCAATATGGCGGTTGCTGTAGGATTGGGGCCTATTACAGGTTTGCCTTTGCCGCTTTTGAGCATGGGAGGAACCTCCTTGGTTTTCACCGGGATTTCCCTGGGAATCATCCTCAGTGTAAGCAGAGGAGATCATCAGGACGAAGCTTCATCCGCTTCATCTGCAACAAGTACATCCGCTAACAGACCGAGACTTAAAACTGCCTAATTATCGCAACTCAAGAGACATATCGCATTTTGATCAGTGGCGGAGGAACCGGAGGCCATATCTATCCGGCGATCGCCATTGCCAATGCCTGGAAAGAAAAACATCCGGACAGCGAGATTCTTTTTGTCGGTGCTCTGGGCAAAATGGAAATGCAAAAAGTGCCTGAGGCTGGCTATCAAATCAAAGGTTTGCCGGTGGCGGGACTTCAAAGAAGCCTTACACTTGACAATCTGAGCTTCCCGATCAAGTTGCTGAAAAGCATACGAATGGCTTCGAAGATTGTGAAGGAATTTAATCCAAATGCAGTAGTTGGCGTGGGCGGATACGCTAGCGGACCGGTTCTTTTTGCTGCGCAAAGAAAAAAAATTCCGACTCTGGTGCAGGAACAAAATTCCTATGCAGGGCTGACCAATAAAATCCTGGCCAAAAAAGCCAATAAAATCTGTGTGGCTTATCCTGCGATGGATGCGTTTTTCCCGGCTGACAGAATCGCCTATACCGGAAATCCGGTGAGAAAAGACATTCTGAATCTGGATGGGAAAAAGGAAAAGGCCCTGGCTCATTTTGGATTGGAAGCAGGCAAAAAGACATTGCTGGTTTTGGGCGGCTCTTTAGGTGCACGAACACTCAATCAGGCGGTTTTGAAAGATATGAAAGCGCTGAATGAGGATGGATACCAGGTGCTTTGGCAGTCAGGCAAATTCTATTTCAAGGAAATGCTTGAAAAAACAGAAGCTGCCGGACTCAAGCATATCCATCTGAGAGAGTTTATCCGGGAAATGGATCTGGCTTATGCAGCTGCAGATGTGATCGTATCGCGTGCCGGTGCCTTGTCAGTTTCTGAGCTTTCTCTGGTTGGCAAGCCGGTAATTTTCATCCCGTCACCAAATGTGGCCGAAGATCATCAGACCAAAAATGCAATGGCTTTTGTGAACCATAATGCTGCCTGGATTTTGAAAGATCATGAAGCAGTCGGAAGTCTGAAAGAAAAAGTAGATGAACTGATGCAGGATCCGGCTATCGGTGAGGCATTGGGCAGAAATATAAAAAGTCTGGCAAAGCCCGATGCGGCAAATGCCATTGTGAACGAATTAGAAAAATTGATAGCATGAGCTTCGAAGGTATACATAGGGTTTATTTCCTTGGAATCGGCGGTATTGGCATGAGTGCCATCGCCCGATGGTTTCGCCATGAGGGAATTCCTGTGAGCGGCTATGATCGCACACCTTCTCCTTTGACTGATCAATTGATCGAGGAAGGGATGCAGATCAGTTTCGAAGATTCTTTGGACACCATTCCTGCGGAAATAAAAGCAGCTCCATCTGAGGTTTTAATCATCTGGACTCCGGCTATACCAAAAGACAGTATTCAGCTTGCCTATTTCACAGAAAATGGTTTTTCTCTGAAAAAGCGCTCTGAGGTTTTGGGAATGATCACTCGCAATCATTATACAGTTGCGGTAGCAGGAACTCATGGCAAGACCACGACTTCCTCGATGATTGCCCACTTGCTGAAATCTGCCGGAAAGCCGGTGACAGCATTCCTTGGGGGAATCACCCAGAATTATCAGAGCAATCTGATTTTAAGCGAAAAGAAAGGAAAAGAGCCAATAACCGTAGTTGTGGAAGCAGATGAGTTTGATCGGTCATTCTTGCGACTTCATCCGAATGAAGCGGTGGTGACAAGCGCCGATCCCGATCACCTGGACATCTACGGAGACGAGAATACGATTTTGGAAGGATTCAGAGAATTCATCCGATTGATTGATAAAAAGGGCAAACTCTATATCCAGTCCAATGCAGCTTTCCGCTTGGGAGAAAAGAGCTTGCCTTCAGTAGCCACTAAGATTTATGGATTAAGATCTTCAGGTATTTGCGCTGAGAATGTGCAGGCACGTACCCGATCTTTCACTTTCGACTATGTGGATGGCAAGACCGAGATCAAAGGCCTTGAGCTTTTTATACCTGGTTTTCATAATGTGGAAAATGCCATCGCTGCGATTGCAATAGCACTCGGACATAACATTTCAGAAGATCAGATTCGCAAGGGTTTGGCTTCTTTCAAAGGAGTAAAAAGAAGATTTGAAATCCATGTCAATGAGCCTAAGTTGGTCTTCATTGATGACTATGCGCACCATCCTGAGGAAATCAGATCCTGCCTGAGTTCGGTAAGGTCCATGTTCCCGGGCCGCAAATTGACAGTGATTTTCCAGCCTCATTTGTTTTCCAGAACGCGCGATTTCGCGGAAGGCTTCTCAGAAAGTCTTTCCCTTGCTGACGAAGTGATCCTGCTTGATATCTATCCTGCAAGAGAGCTTCCGATTCCCGGAGTGACTTCCAAAATGCTGATGGCAGATATTCAGACAGACAAAAAATCCCTGATTCGCAAGGAAGATTTGATGGGCTATTTGGAAGAAAGAGCCCCTGAGGTTTTAGTGACTCTGGGAGCGGGAGACATAGATCGGCTTGTACCGGTGATCGCTAAGTGGATGAATTCACGACTTAATCTGACTGAAGGATGAAAAGAGCCGGACTGAAGAAGACGATTGCTTTTCTGGTACTCAGCCTTGTGCTCGTGGGCTTTATCGGGTTTGTAGAGAAGCAAAGCTTGTATAAAACCTATCAGGGTGCGGACATAGATATTGAAGGAGTGAGCGGAGTCTATTTCGTCGATGAAAATGAAATAAAAGAATTACTGCAGGCAGAGTTTCCGGAATTGAAAGTCGGTTTGATGCTGGAGGAAGTCAGACTTGAGGAAATCGAAACACGACTTGCGGGACACCCATTTGTCAAATCAGTGGAGGCTTTCATGGGTCAGAAGGGCCTTTTGAGTATCACTATCCAGCAGCATCAGCCTATCGCCCGAGTGGCGAGACCTATGGCGGCTGACGGATATGTGACCACAGAAGGAAAAGTGATCCCAACTTCTGATTCTTACACCAGCAGGGTATTGATCCTGGAAGGAAGACATGCTGAGGCGCTGATGGAAAAAGGTGAGATAAGCGAGGAGATGCCTGAGCTTTTGGACCTGATCCGCTTCATCAATGGAAGTGAATTTTGGAGTGCACAAATCACTGAATTGGAAGTGAATTCCCGCTCAGATATCAAATTATACCAGCAAGTCGGTAGCCAGATTATTGAGTTTGGGGATGCGCACGATGTGGAGAGTAAGTTCGAAAGAATCGAAATCTTTTATAAAGAAATCCTACCGCGTAAAGGCTGGAATGCCTATAGCAAGGTTAGCGTAAAATTTAGGGATCAAATTGTTTGTGAATAATAGCTTGGATATGGAAAACGACAAATTAATCGTAGGACTGGACATTGGGACAACCAAAATCTGTGTCATCATCGGCAGAAAAAATGAGTACGGCAAACTCGAAGTCCTTGGGATGGGAAAGGCCATTTCTGACGGTGTGGACAGAGGCGTGGTGACTAATATCGACAAGACAGTCCATGCGATTCAGAAAGCCGTTGAAGAAGCTTCCGAAATGGCAGATGTCAACATCGGAGAGGTAATCGTCGGTATCGCAGGTCAGCATATCCAAAGCAAAATCCATCGGGGAAGCATCATGCGTCCGCCATCTGAAGATGAGATCACGGTGGAAGATGTGAGAAGACTTTCCAGCGAAATGGAAAATATCCTGATCCCTCCCGGAAATACCATCATCCACGTCATGCCACAGAATTACACCGTCGATTACGAAGGTGAAATAAAAGATCCTGTGGGAATGTCCGGAACCAGACTGGAAGCCGATTTCCATATCATCACCGCCCAGACTACAGCTATCAATAACATCAATCGATGCGTTCGCAGAGCGGATCTGACTTCCAAGCAGTTGATCCTGGAGCCATTGGCAAGTTCACTCTCTGTCCTCAGCGATGAGGAAAAAGAAGCCGGTGTTTGCCTGGTGGATATTGGCGGAGGTACCACGGATATCGCGATTTTCTACGAAAACATCATTCGACATACAGCGGTAATTCCGCTCGGCGGAAACATCATCACCAAGGATATCAAAGAAGGATGCATGGTGATGCAGAATCAGGCTGAATTGCTGAAAACCCGATTTGGAAAAGCCATCGCTGAAGAAGCCAATCCAAATGAAATCGTATCAATTCCGGGATTGAAAAACAGACATCCGAAGGAGATCTCGATCCGAAATCTGGCAGCAATCATTCAGGCAAGAATGGAGGAGATAATCGAAATCGTCCAAAACGAAATCATGCAAAGCGGTCACTACAAAAAGCTGGCAGGAGGAATAGTCCTGACAGGCGGCGGATCTCAGATGCAGTTTATTTCTCAGCTTTTCGAATATATGACAGGCTTGGATACCCGAATCGGCTATCCAAATGAGCATCTCGGCAAATCTGTGATCGAAGAAGTGAAAAGCCCGATGTACGCGACTTCCGTTGGCTTGGTGCTGGCAGGATTCAAGGCATTGGATGACAGGGAAGAAAGCTATCGCAAGCGAGTGGCCAATGCGGGTCCCGCGCCTAAAAAGGAAAGAACCGACCTTATCTCCAGGGATATATTCCGAAACATCGGTGCCAAACTGAAAGGCATCATCAACGATGACATCGGAGACGACAATAATTACTAGGGCTTATGATTGGGGGAGATAAGTGGTCCTGCTGCTTATTTCCCTTATTAAAACCCAAAATCACTAACAGTTAAACTAATTCACCAAACCAATAAATATGTCAGATAACATGAAAGATTACAGATTTGATCTTCCAAGAAACCAAAAGTCAATTATCAAGGTAATTGGCGTAGGTGGGGGCGGTTCCAATGCCGTCAACCACATGTACAGCATGGGTATTAAGGATGTGGAGTTTGTCGTGGTCAATACAGACGCGCAGGCTTTGAAGTCCAGCCCTGTTCCACTCAGATTGCAACTCGGAGCCAACCTGACCGAAGGTTTGGGCGCCGGAGCAAATCCTGAGCAAGGTAAAAGCGCAGCACTTGAGTCTCAGGATGAGATACGTGAGCTTCTTGCTGACAATACTAAAATGGTATTTATTACAGCAGGAATGGGTGGAGGAACCGGAACAGGTGCAGCTCCAGTGATTGCTAAAATCGCCAGAGATCTCAACATCCTGACTGTGGGCATCGTGACTGCCCCGTTCATGTTTGAGGGTAAGAAAAAAATGGCCGTTGCTCAGGCTGGTATTGAGGCCCTTCGCGAAAATTGCGATACGGTGCTTGTAATACTGAATGACAAATTGAGAGAGATTTATGGTAATCTGGCGATCAGAACTGCTTTCGGTAAAGCCGATGATATTCTGACCACCGCTGCCAAATCAATCGCTGAAATCATCACAATCCATCAGGATGTAAACGTGGATTTCGAAGATGTGAAGACTGTCATGAAAGATGCAGGTGCAGCTGTGATGGGATCTTCTACAGAAGAAGGCGAAGGCCGTGCGATCAGAGCAGCCGGTGCAGCTATTTCTTCTCCATTGCTGAACAATGTGGATATCAAAGGGGCTGAGAAAATCCTACTTTCCATCATGTCTGGTGAAGAAGAAGAGCTTTCAATGGACGAATTGAGCGAAATCACTGAATACATTCAGGAGAAAGCAGGCGATAATGCTGAGGTTATTTTTGGTCAGGGTATCGATCCGGAACTGGGCAAAGCAATCCGTGTTACTGTAATCGCTACCGGTTTTGAAATGGACAGATTGTCCGGAATCCCAAGAAGGGCTAAAACTGTCGCTCCGCTGGCATTTCCTCCTGCAGCTCCGATTATGGCAGCTCCTGCAGTTGAGCCAGAAGTGGTGAAGACTTTGATCAACCTGGAATCAGGAAAAAGCCAGAAAGTAACTGAGGACTCGATTGCAAACGGTGCAACCTTCGTTTTCTCTCTTCCAAAAACTCCGACTGGAAATCCAACTCCTCAGGAAACCCCAATTGCTGAAAAGCCAAAGACAGAGTCATTCTCTTTCGAGATCAAACCGATAGAAGAATCAAGACCATCTGAGCCTGTAATGGAGCCTACAGAGAGAATCGTCCACAATCTTTTCGAAGAAGAAGGAGATAAGAAAGTAGCTAAACTTCCAAAAGAGTCTGAGCCTGCGGTACCGGCTTTTGCAAATGATTACTACGAGCAGATGAAGCTAAAGGCGATTCAAAGAGCACACGAGCGATTTGAAAAACTAAGAGGTGGACGCTCTATCAATCCGACTCACGAAGAGTTGAAAGAAAAAATGGAAGTTCCTGCTTATCAGAGAAAGCACGTTGTGTTACAAGAACCTCAGCATAGCTCAGAGCCAAGCATCAGCAAGTACAATCTGAGTGACGAAAATGAGATTCTGGGAAACAACAGATTTCTCCACGATAACGTGGATTAAATCCTAGAATTCAAGCAGCTGGTCTGCCTGGGTTTGCAGTAAGTCCACGTACAGCCTGTTGGTGAGCAGGTTATCTGACATATTTTGCTCTATTTTGGCAAGCTTCGGCTTGAGAGCAAGGACATGCATTCCCAGATAATGGAAGATGTCGGTAAGGTGGCTCAAAGCGATGCCACCCCCGCCTATTCCGGAGGAAATTCCCACCAAAGCACATTTTTTATTCCTGAACGTATTGGGATAGGTCATTCCGTCGATGAATGATTTCAGTATCCCCGGGAATGATCCATTGTATTCCGGTACGATGAAGATGAATTTTTTTCCTTCTGCGATTTTATCGTGAAAGGTGTTAAATGCCTTATTCTTCCCGCTGTTTTCATATAAGGCAGTTCCGATAAAATCAATCGGAAGATTCTCCAACTCAAGAATTTCGGATTCAACTCCTCTTTCATCCAAAATCGATTGGTATAGCTGGGCGATTACTTTGGAAACCGAGTTCTTACGGTTGGTCCCGACAATGATTTTAACCATTTTTAGAATTATTCTGATTGCAATACAAGCAAAGAGGGGTAAAAGTTCTGAACATTTCCTTATTTAATATCTTTAAGCTTTCAATAAAATACAACCAATGACTTACCTCGATCAAATCAATCAGGCAGTAAATTATATTCAAAATCTTTATCCCGGAGCTTCCCCGATAGGAATTATCCTCGGAACAGGCCTCGGAAAGCTTGGCGAGCAAATAAATACAGAATTTGAAATTGAGTATTCAGATATTCCTCATTTTCCGATTTCCACGGTGGAAAGCCATTCAGGGAAATTGATTTTTGGGGAGCTTGGCGGCAAAAAAGTAGTGGCGATGAAAGGCAGGTTTCATTATTACGAAGGCTATTCAATGAAGGAAGTGACGTTTCCTGTGCGGGTGATGAAGAAGTTGGGTGTGAAAAACCTCTTTGTATCCAATGCTTCCGGCGGACTGAATCCCAATCAGGAGGTTGGAGATGTCATGCTGATCAGCGATCATATCGACCTTTTTCCGGAAAGTCCGCTTCGGGGACTAAATCCCGATGAATTTGGTCCGAGATTTCCGGATATGAGCGATGCTTATTCTGCCAGATTGATTATGAAAGCCTTGGAAATTGGAGAGGAACTTGGAATCAAACTGCATACAGGAGTGTATGTCGGAGTGCCGGGTCCCAACCTGGAAACTCCCGCAGAATACAAAAGGATGAGACTGATCGGAGGAGATGCTGTCGGGATGAGCACCGTGCCGGAAGTGGTGGTAGCCCGTCAGATGGGAATTGAAGTCTTTGGAATTTCCGCCATCACAGATCTTGGAGTGGAGGGTAAAATCAAACATGTTTTGATTGAGGATGTACTTCAGGCAGCTGCCAAAGCTGAACCCAATATGGCCAGGATCATCAGGGAACTTGTGGCAAGCTTGTAAGTTTCTTTTTCGAAGAATTAAGTTATATGTATATCCGCAATTTTGCCACTGGTTTATTTAAACAATTGAAAATCCAGAGGAACGTTTGATTTTGGATTTCTTCGCCTGCCCACCGTGGTGGGGTCTTCGGTCATCGCCTGCCCGCGGTGGCGGGGTCTTCCAACCCGATACTTTAAAAAAAATTCGCTTACTGGTAGAAAAGCGTATATACAGTTTAACCCGCAATATGCATTAGAAAATCTACTGCGGTCTCAAACCGCCTCAAAATCAGTCGCTTCGCTTCACTTTTCGATCTCACCGTAGCGGTGCTACGCCTCGTTCTCCAAAGTGACTGA
>JAKFCO010000116.1:0-50601 GCA_036676605.1 Algoriphagus sp. | reverse complement strand
GCGGTGCACGCCTTTTGGAGGTCTTTGACATATTTCCTTGCACTTGTACCTCTTTAAATTCTTAAAAATCCAGCTCTTATCCCAAAAAAAGCGATTTT
The DNA here is from genome assembly GCA_036676605.1 of Algoriphagus sp. GTDB lineage: Bacteria > Bacteroidota > Bacteroidia > Cytophagales > Cyclobacteriaceae > Algoriphagus. Next base: position 50,503 of record JAKFCO010000116.1, on the reverse strand, counting down.
TATATTTTAACAGCAGGCCCTAAGTTAGAGGTAGATTGAGTACCCAAGCCTCCGATTTTGAATGCGATCGGAGGCTTTTTTATTTTTATCATTTTTAGAAAATGAATCTTAACACTCACTTTTCACAAATGAATTCTGTTTCATTACCTTTTAATTCCAAATGGAATTTATATGATCCGGACCCTTATTTTCTTGTTTTTTGCCTTGCAGACATTCACTCTGCTTCAGGCTCAGCAACAAACTTATTGCAACCCTATCAATCTGGATTACGGTTACACCCCAATTCCCAATTTCTCCGAATGGGGTCGTCATCGAGCCACAGCCGATCCTGTGATTGTGAATTTCAAAGGAAACTTTATCCTCTTCAGCACCAATCAATGGGGCTATTGGACGAGTCCTGATATGTCCAACTGGACATTTCATTCCCGACTTTTTCTAAATCCCTGGAACAAAGTCTACGACGAACTCTGTGCTCCGGCTGTCGGTGTTGTAGGAGATACGCTGATCGTGATGGGCTCAACGTATGAGAAGGACTTTACGATTTGGATGAGTACTGATCCATTAGCCAACGAGTGGAAACCTCTCCTTGAAAAGTTTGAAATCGGTGGCTGGGACCCTGATTTTTTCACCGATGATGATGGCAGACTTTACATGTACAATGGAAGTTCAAACCGATACCCACTCTATGGGATCGAGCTTAATCGAAAGTCGATGGAGCCCATTGGCACCCGAAAAGAAATGTACCTCCTCGAACCGGACAGATATGGATGGCAGCGATTCGGTGAGCATATGGACAACACGTTCCTCGATCCTTTCATGGAAGGAGCGCACATGACCAAGCACAACGGAAAATATTACCTCCAATATGGAGCGCCAGGGACGGAATTCAGTGGTTATTCCGATGGAGTTGTAGTCGGTAATTCTCCCTTGGGACCTTTCACTCCCCAGTCAGATCCACTGAGTATGAAGCTGGGAGGATTTGCAAGAGGCGCCGGACATGGGGCAACTTTCCAGGACAATAATCAGAATTACTGGCATGTGAGTACGATTATGATTTCGGTGAAAAACACCTTCGAGCGAAGACTGGGAATCTGGCCTGCCGGGTTTGATACCGACGATGTGATGTGGTCCAATACGGCTTTCGGAGATTATCCGCATTATTTGCCTGGGTCGGACAAGCCGGGAGCTTTCACTGGCTGGATGCTGCTGAATTATGACAAGCCTCTTCAGGTTTCTTCCACTTTGGGCAACTACTCAGCAAATAAAGCCAATGACGAAGATCTGAAAACCTACTGGAGTGCTGAAACCGGAAACCCCGGCGAGTGGATCCAATCAGACTTGGGAAAAGTAAGCACCGTCAATGCCATTCAGATTAATTATGCGGATCAGGATGTGGCCGATGACCGACTCGGAAAGCGAACAGACCAATATCATCAGTACAAGCTTCATTATTCTCTGGATGGGAAAAAATGGAAAATCCTGGTGGACAAAAGTTCCAATGAAACGGATGTGCCGCATGAATACACAGAGCTGTCTGAACCTGTTCAGGCACGGTACATCAAGCTGGAAAATATCCATATGCCAACCGGGAAATTTGCTCTTAGCGGAATCCGGATTTTCGGAAATGGAAACGGAAAAGCCCCGGAAAAAGTAAAACAATTCATGGTTTTCCGGACGGAAAAAGACAAGCGAAGCGCCTTCATCAAATGGAGTCCGTCGAACGACGCCTATGCCTACAATATTTCCTATGGCACAGCACCGGATAAACTCTACACTACCATCATGGTCCATGGCAACAACGAATACTGGCTAAAGACCCTCGACCGAATGAAAACGTATTATTTTACCATCGAAGCCATCAACGAAAACGGAGTAAGCGAGCGGTTTGAAGTTGGGAAGGTTGAATAGGGGATTTCAAGAAAAAAGGGATGATCGTTGAATTCAACAATCATCCCTTTTTAGGAATTAGTGGTCGTCAGACGCGTTTAATTGTCCTTAACAGCTGTGGTATCAGGTTTCACCGGCTGAGGTTTCGGTTTCAGCAATCCTTTCAGTAAAGTCTTGGCATCTTCTACAGCTTTGTTTCGGGTGTTCCCCATTCGTTTTTCAGCTTCCTTCAAAACGCTGTCCTGAATTGCACTTGCTTTGAGTTGGACTGTTTGCTTCAGACTATCCTGAGCAATTTTAAATTGCTCGGCAGCCATGTCCTGGATCTTTTCTGATTCATTGCTTACCCTGGACTTTAATGCATTGGCCAGAAGAGTTTCAATACTATTTCCGCCTGCCAAAGCGATTTTGGGATTATTGTAAGTGCCCGTCAGATTCAAGGCAAGAGGAATCATTGTGTTCTCATCGGCTGGAGTTCCGGAGATAGTTGCTAAAATTGCATTTGCCTGAGAGCCGAATTTTCCGGCAGGAACCTGCATATTGACCAGATAATTTATTGTCCCGTCAAACCCCGCACTTCCCTGGACATTTGCCTGATAATCCCAAATCTTCACATCAAATGGTTTTACATTCATTACGCCGTCGTTGATGGTAATAGAAATCAAAAGATTTTTCAGCAGCAGCGCATTGGCATCACTCAGTTTGGTCAGGCGGGTGATTCCCTCCAGTATTTTACTGTCTTGCAAGGCAGTTTGAGCGATTTTCAACAGACCATTTCCGTCCAAAGAAGAAAGAATCGGCATCATGTCCTGACCAAGTTTTCCGGAAAACTTGATAGTACTGTTGAATAATCCGGTCAGGTGTTGAGCAATCGGAGCAAATGTCTTAACAGTATTAAAAGACTGGAAAGCCTGTGGAATGCTGATATCAGCGAGATTCAGGCTAAAGTCAAATTTGGGAGCAGTCAGATCGGTGGGATCGTAACTTCCATTCAGCATAATTTTACCGCCAAGGGTTTCCATTTCTGCATCCGAAAACTTTAAAATACCGTCCCGAAGAACCATATTTCCCCGAACATCTTTCAAATAAAGATCGTCGTACAGGACTTCCGCAGCGGCTACCGACATGGTAAAATCTATGTTTTTGGGAAGCTCAATTACGGCTGGTTCTGAACTGGTAGTATCTTCTTCGCTGCTCATCCATTCATTCACATTGAATTTGTCGGAGTTCAGGTTGAGCTGACCTTTAAGGGTCTCTGTGTCCGAGAGGATGTAATTCATGTAGTTTGACATGTAACCTGTAGCCTGCACGGGACTTTCCCCAAGTCTGGAATCAAATTGACTCAGGTTAACCCGTTTAGGTGTAAAGTCCGCTTTTGCCTGCATGATTTTGATTCCCTGCGGAAAATCTGAAGAGACATAAGAAAAGTCTGAAACTGCCATCGTCCCTCTTGTATCCAGTGCATTATACCGTTTTTCCTCTACGGCCTGATAGGATCCTTTTGTTTGGATATCCGCATTGATTTTTCCGGCCATCGTCACATCCTCAATCGGGAAGATGGCTGAGATTTTAGCCAGATCAACAGCTCCTGCTATTGCTCCGTCCCAGTTGAGTTTATCAAAATCAGAGATTTTCATCCAGCCTTCTATGGCTTCATTTTCCAGTTCAAAACCGAACGTGCTCAGATCCACCACAAAGTCATCCATCTTTCCGCTTGTGTTTAGGACAGTGGCAACCACATGCAAATCTTCCACCGGGGCAGGAAATTCCGAACTTTTCACATAGCCATCGGTGAGCAAGAGCTTTGCATCAATGGCAGGTATGATTTTGGCGATTGAGTCGTATTTGCCTTTGACTTGAGCATTCACATCCAAAATGCCTTTCAGCGCCATTCCTTCGATAGGAAAAATCGAAGTCAGTTCATCAAGATTCAGTTTCCCGATCAGAGCTCCATCGATTTCGTAATCCATTAAATTGGCAAGAAAAAGGCGACCCGAAATCGGGTTGCTGCCAAAATCCAGATTGAACGCAGGGATGTTGATGGATGTATTGTCAAGATTGTCTGTTGCATTTTTGATTTGCATTTGCAGATTGACATTGTTGACGGGTCTTGGCAGATCCGGATATTGGAACATTCCGTCTGCTATGTTGAGGGTGATGTCAAATGAAGGAAACTTCTCTTCGTTGTAAATTCCTTTGAAAAACCCCTTGAAATCCATTGTTCCGGAGGTTTTGAGAGAAGAAAAATCCTCGGTGTAAATTCCGGGAACCAAAGAAAGGATGCTCTTGAAGGTATTTTCTTTGCCTTCGAACGCCAGGTCAAATTCAATATCATCGGCAGGCATCGCTACGTATCCCGTGAGGTCAAACAGAAAATCATTGATCGCGAAACTGCCATCCCCAAAAGCAAATTTCATCTTCTCCATATCAACATTCAGGACTGTTTCCCCTTTGAAGTTTTTGTTTTGGAGATAATTGACATCCTCATAGGAAAGATTTGAAATCATCGCTTCCAGCTTCAAGGGCAAATCATAAACATCCGCGGTAAAATCCCCTTTACCTTCTGCTTTAATGTCGCCGAGGGCTAAGAGGATTTTTTGCTGGCGATCATCATAGACCAGGTTTAGATTGTTGAGTTCGATCAGGTCAACGCCGATTTTAAAATTACTTTCAGCAACCTCCTTTTCCTCCGTTGGCACCATGATATCGTAGTTGGCAGTACCGTCTTCGAGAATTTTTACATAGAGTTCACCTCCGTTGAGGAAAACTCCCGTCAACTGGGGAGAATCGTCGAAAAGCACTGAGCGCAGGTTAAAATCCACATGTAATCTGTCGAGCTGGACAAGCGTATCGTTTTCGAAAGGAGAATTGCCTACAATCCCAAAGTCCTCAATGGAAGCAGATATGTTGGGAAAGCGCCTGAACAGACTCAGGCTGATATTATCGTAGTTGTAATAAACCTTGGCATTAACTGATTCTGCTATTTCCTTATCTATCCGCGCAAGGATTTTTCCTTTGAAAATAAAGGGAAGGGCTATCAATGAAACAATCAAAAAAACAAAGACTCCGGAAACGATGATCCATTTCTTTTTCATAAACAATTTGGGTTATTCATATTTTGATAACGGTTGAAGTAAGTATTTGATTCATAAGGTCCACCCGAATTGATTTAATTTAACTTGGTGGCCAAAGGCAGCAATTAAAATAGTTTCTCAGAAAAATCACTTTTCAATCAGATTTGAATCTTTCACGGGTCCATTTTTCTTTTATTGCTGGCGCTTTATTCCCTATTTTGATCCCGATGAACACCGATAAGCCCCAGCTCAAAACCGAGATTCTGGCAGGGATCAGTACTTTCCTCGCCGCCTTTTACATCATCATTGTCAATCCCGCGATTCTCTCTGCTGCTGGAATGCCTTTTTCCGGCGTGTTGACGGCAACGATTCTGGTCTCTTGTTTTGGCAGTTTGATGATGGGACTTTATGCAAAAAACCCGATTGTCGTAGCTCCCGGCATGGGCATCAATGCGTTTTTCACTTACACCGCAGTGATGGGTTTTGGACTGACTTATCAGGAGGCGCTTGGGGCAGTATTCTGGTCGGGGGTGATTTTCCTGATGCTTTCATTTTTCAAGACGCGAGAAAAAATCATTCAAGCCATTCCCCCTGCTATTCGACATGCGGTTTCGGCGGGGATCGGACTATTTATTTGCTTTATCGGATTTCAGAATGCCCATTTCATCGTAGATAATCCGGCTACGCTGGTCAGCATGGCGCCATTCAAAGACCCAATCAGTCTGACTTTTCTTGCAGGACTTTTGCTCACGGGAGTGCTGATCAGCAGAAAAGTTTCCGGAGCGATTATCTACGGAATTATCTTTACCACAGCCTTGGCCTGGCCGATCGGAAGATTTTGGGGTGATGCCTCGGCGATCAATTTGGGAGTGGCCACATTGGTGAATTTTACCGGATTTTTTGCCTGGCCGGATTTCAGTCTGGTCTTGCAAGCCGATATTTTAGGTTCGCTGAAATACGCCTACCTGCCGGTGATTTTCGTGTTCACGTTCACAATTCTGTTTGACGGAATCTCAACTTTTGTCGGGTTGGCAGAAGCTTCCGGACTGAAAGATCCGGACGGTAGTCCGCGAAATATGCGCAAGTCGCTGATGACAGATTCCATCGCCACGCTTTTTGCCGGCTTGGTGGGAAGCAGTTCGGGCACGGCTTATATCGAGTCTGCTGTTGGAATCGAGGAAGGCGGGCGCACCGGTGCGACCGCGGTTACAGCCGGATTGTTATTTCTCCCCTTTCTGTTTTTCTCCCCCTTGCTTTCAGTGATTCCGTCGGTTGCCAGTTCGATAGCGCTCGTGTTGGTGGGGTCGTTTATGATTCTTCCGCTCACCAAAATCAACTGGGGTAAACCCGATGAAGCTATTCCGTCTTTCCTCACGCTGGTACTGATCCCTTTTACCTATAGCCTCTCGATCGGCATCTCATTTGGCTTCGTCAGCTGGACAGTAATTAAATTTCTTTCCGGTAAAAAAGCCGAAATCAATCCCATTCTGATCATTATTACGATTCTCTCATTATTCTTCTTATGGCTATGAAATCGAGCATGTCGCAGGCGACAAACAGTGGTATGATTATTAACCGTGTGAGATTCCATATGGCCAATAAAAATCAATTATAATCATATGAAAAAGCTGGTATTAGTACTTCTTTTCTGTTCATTTTCTCTTGTGGTAGCTGCGCAAAGTATCGCGATTATGGGTGCTTTGGATCAGGAAATTGCCATCCTGATTGACTCGATGGGGAGAAACAGGAAAATAACCAAAGGAGGGATTGATTTTTACAAGGGTAAGCTGAAAGGGAAAAAAGTTGTGATCCTAAAAGCCGGTGTTGGGAAAGTAAACTCTGCTTACAGCACCGCGATTCTCACCCAAAATTTCAAACTCAGATCTCTGATTTTTACAGGTGTTGCCGGAGGATTGGACCCGGGGGCATTGCCCGACGACCTGGTCATCGGAGAGAAACTCGTCCAATATGACTTTGGGAAAGTTGATTCCCTGGGTTTTGCAGTTTCCCCTTTCCGCAAACTTTCGGGAGGATCTCATGATGAATTGTACGTGGTTTCGGATGCCCGATTGATTTGGATCAGTCAGGAGGTTGCGAAGCGGGTTGAGTTTTTGCCAATTGCCAACCGACAGCCCAAAGTCTTTTCAGGTGTGATTGCCACCGGGGATATTTTTGTCAGCAGCAATGAAAAAGCGAACTGGCTTTACACGGAGTTTGATGCATTGGCCACCGAAATGGAAGGGGCAGCAGTCGCTCATTTTTGCAGGACGCTTGGGATTCCTTTTATCGTCATTCGCAGCTGCAGCGACAATGCCAACAACAATGCCCGGATGAACTTCAATCAGTTTGTCGGGCCGGCTTCTGAGAATTCTGCCCGATTGGTTTTGGCAATTTTGGATGGAATGGAGTAGTCGTTTTGTCTCTTCATTCACTTTCAAAGAAAGCAGGTTTCCGGAGGATTCAGCAAATAGAAATTCTCCCTATATTGGTTTTTAGAACCCAAACTCACCACCATACCCACCCTTTTTAACCAATGGAATACCGCAGATTAGGCAAGACGAAAGAGGAAGTTTCAATCCTCGGTTTTGGAGCCTCGCCCATGGGAGATGTTTTCGAAGTTTCTGATGAGCAGGACGGAATCCGTGGGGTTCATTATGCCATTGATCATGGCGTTAATTTCTTTGATGTGGCGCCGTTTTATGGTTTGACCCTTGCGGAAACCCGTCTGGGAAAAGCCCTGGAAGGAAAGCGAAATCAGGTTTTCCTGGCCACCAAATGCGGGCGATATGGATTGCAGGATTTTGATTTTTCCTACGACAGGATTTTGAAAAGCATTGATGAATCGCTTCTTCGCCTGAAGACCGATCATGTGGATCTGATTCAGCTTCATGATATTGAATTTGTCGAAAAATCCCAGGTGCTCAACGAAGCCATTCCCGCTATCTATAAAATCATTGAATCCGGCAAAGCCCGATTCTGGGGAATTACTGGTTTGTCGGTTCGCTATCTGGCAGAAATTGCCAGACAGACAAATCCCGACACGGTTCTTTCCTGGGCGCATTATAATTTGCTCGAAGACGAAATCAACACCGAACTCGTCCCGCTTTCGAAGAAAATGGGTTTCGGGCTGATGAATGCGGCGCCTTTGTTGCAACGGATTTTGTCCGATCAACCCCTTCCGGACTGGCATCGATCGCCCCAACCGGTGAAGGATACTCAGCCGAAATTGCTCGCGCTTTGTAAAAGCTACGGCGTGAAACTCAGCGATGTCGCAATCCGGTTTGCAATGGATCATCCGGATATTGCCACGACGATTGTTGGGATGTGCGATCTTGCAACGGTGAAGCAAAATATCAGCGTGCTGGATTTCAGGATTCCCGCGGGTCTCTTGGAAGAAATAGAAATCCTCGTCGCTCCCTATAAAAACCAGATGTGGTTTGAAGGAAGAGAGGAGAATAATCTTTGAGGGGAGAATAATCTGTTTTCGGTTTATAAAATAGCCCATAGTTCATGGTCAATAGCCGATAGTAGGTTTTTTTGAACTTCAAACCTGGTTTTATTTAGCTACTGGTAAGAAAGTGACTAGATAAAGTAGCTATCGAATCTGTCTTCCAGCTCGTATTTCGTACCTCTTATTTCAATTTTATTTCCAAGAAAAACTCCAAAATAAATGAAAGCCTTATTTTTAACAGAAGTCGGAAAAACCGAAGTCAGGGAAGTCCAAAAGCCCGTTCCGGGAAAAGGAGAAGTCCTGCTCAGAGTGGGAATGGTTGGTTTTTGTGGAGGGGATCTGAATGGATTCAAAGGAATGTTTCCTCTTCAGGAATACCCGAATATTCTGGGGCATGAAGTTGGCGGAACTGTTGAATCACTCGGTGAAGACGTCCCCGAAAACATTCAAATCGGAATGAAAGCCACCATTTACCCTTACCTCAATTGCGGGAAATGTGTCGCTTGCAGAAAAGGCCGACCAAATGCCTGCAAAGACAATAAGACCATGGGTGTCCGAAGACCCGGAGCCATGACTCGCTACATCAATTTGCCATGGAAAGATCTTTTCCTTTCGGAGAAATTATCCCTTCGCGAATTGGCACTTGTCGAACCATTGACAGTTGGTTTTCATGCCGCTGAGCGCGGAAGGGTTTCAAAGGAAGATCGGGTTGCCGTGATGGGTTGCGGAATCGTCGGTTTGGGGGCAGTTGCTTCGGCGGTAAATCGCGGAGCGGAAGTCATCGCCATTGACCTGGATGATTCCAAACTCGCAATCGCCCGCAAGATTGGAGTTGCCCATACGATCAATCCATCCAAAGTTGATTTGCATCAGACTCTGCAGGAACTCACAGGCGGAGATGGTCCGGATGTGATTATCGAAGCGGTAGGAAGTCCCGTTACATATCGATCGGCGGTGGACGAAGTTGCCTTTTTGGGTCGGGTGGTTTGCATAGGGTACGCAAAGCATCCCGTGGAATTCAATACAGCGCTTTTTGTCCAAAAAGAAATTGAGATTCTTGGTTCCCGCAACTGTGAAGGAAGCACCGATTTTCCTGAAGTGATCCGTTATTTGGAGGCAGGGAAATTTCCTGTGGAGGAAGTGATCAGCAAAGTTATTTCCATTGATGAGGGTCCGGAAACCATGGATGCCTGGGCTAAAAATGCGCAGGGAATCATTAAAATTATGATTGACTTTGACCGATAAATCGATGATCAGATCCTGCGTTACCATTGCTCTTGTTCCTCAAATCAAAACCGGTCCCTGGATTTTTTGGGAAGACCTGGAATCCGGAATAGCCAAAGCTGCCGAACTAGGTTTTGATGCGGTGGAGTTATTTACTCCTTCAGCCGATGCGATCGATTCTCAGAGATTGCTCGGACTTTTGGAGCAATATGAATTGAAACTTGCTGCTGTGGGAACAGGCGCCGGGAAAGTTATCCACGGCCTCACCTTGACTGATTCTGATCCGGAAATCCGAAAAATGGCTGTTTCCTTTATTTCAGAGATGATTTCCTTTGGGGCAACATTCGGAGCTCCTGCGATCATTGGTTCGATGCAGGGAAATATCCTGCCGGGAATGGATCGGGAACAAGTCATGACCTGGCTTGCCGATGGACTGAATCAACTTGGAAATCATGCAGGGTTTCTAGGCGTCCCGCTGATCTACGAACCCCTGAATCGCTATGAAACCAACTTGCTGAACACACTGGAAGCAGGAGCAAAATTCATTGATACGTTGAAAACCAAAAACGTGAAATTATTGGCAGATCTGTTTCACATGAATATCGAAGAAACCGATCTGGCAGAGAGTGTCTTCAGTTTTGGAAGCTACATCGGTCATGTTCATTTTGCAGACAGCAATCGCCGACCTGTGGGTTTTGGTCATACCGAGATGGCAACAATTGCTTCTGCCCTGAAAGAAATTGAGTATTCCGGATTTGTCTCAGCCGAAGCTTTTCCATATCCTGATCCGGATGAAGCGGCTAAGCAGACGATCCATTCCTTCAAAAAATACTTTAGCCATGGTAAAAGAGAAGAGATTAACAGCCTAAATCTTTAATTTTTCAAACTTTTACCAATTACTCCCTAAACCAATAATCAACCAAATGCAACGCTTTTGCCTCACCCTTGACCTGATCGATGATACCGAATCCATCCGGGTTTATCAACAACACCACGCCCCCGGAGCGGCATGGCCGGAAGTGACCCAGCATGATATCGACTGTGGTATTTTGAACATCGAGATTTTCCGCACCGGCAACCGCATGTTTATGATACTGGAAACAAATGATGAGTTTACTTTCGAAAAGAAAGCCGAGATGGATGCCTCTAACCCGATTATTGCGAAATGGGAAGCGCTGATGTGGAGCTTTCAGCAACCACTTCCCTGGGCAAAACCCGGCGAAAAATGGGTTTTGATGAACCGAATTTTTAAAAGCGGAGAATGAGGAAGGAAAAGATCATGAATGAAAAAACCGTTTTCCCAATGGGGTTAAGTTTGGACTTTTACTTTCTCCAAATAAAAAACCAATAAATAATTTGTTTTCATACAATTATTTTAAACTTGCCTCATAATTATTGCTTGATAGGCAAAAAATTTAACCACTAAACTTAGTAAACGTATGAAAAACCTTAGAACATTCAAGTCTTTCGCGGTAGCTGCGGTTGTATTTGGAACACTTTCTTTCTCAACTTTGTCTTGCGGAAACAAGGCTACTGAAGAGTCTGCAGAAGAGTCTGCTGAGCACCCTGCAGAAGAATCTGCAGAAGAATCTGCTGAGCATCCTGCGGCTGATACTACTGCGACTGACACTACTGCGGCTCAGTAGTAAGACGAGAAAAAAATTATAAATCCCGGCGATTGGTGAGTTCTTCCAATTGCCGGGATTTTTCTTTTGACTTTACTCAGTTCGATTATTCAGAATCAGCGCTGATTCGTGTGAATGAAAAGCTGGATTGTGCTTTCACTTCTTTTCCTTCTATTTCCAGAAGCGGGTAAGCAAGGAAATTAATTGGTCCGGAAGCGGGACTTGGGCTTACGACCAGATCTCGACCACGGCTGAGTTCGATTCGGTTTGCAGGATGACGACCGAAATAGTAGGTAGAAAGCGCCGAGTATTTATTGGCTTCGCTGATATCCACAGGCCACCATTTGCCATCGGCGTAGAACTCTGCCCAGCAATGATACCCATCGATTCCTCCTTCATTTCTTTCCGAAGGGATAGAAGCACCGATCGAGAATCTGGCAGGAATCCCCACTGACCTCGCAAGTGAGATAAAGAATGAGTGAAATTCGGTACAGTTTCCGGTTTTGGAATCGCAAGCATAATTGGAATCTCCTCTTCCGAAGTCCCCAAACTTCATATAGCGCATGTTGTCAATAATGTAGTCGTAAAGTGCCCGCGCCTGTACCAGCTGGCTGTCATTCTTTTTGCCTCCGATGGCCTCATCAGCTATTTCTTTAAACCTGCCCCCGATTGGCATCAGGATATTGGACGCCAGATAAAGATCAGGATTGGGTTGGTCGGCTTCAAAAGGACCTTTTTCAGTTCGCACTACCTGGTAGATGATTTCCACAGTTTCTCCACTGTCTTCAGGCCCAAGCTCGAGGTACAATATTGAATTATTGTAAAGTTTCTCGTTCAGGGTTTTTGGCTTTCCGGGCGCTTTGATTGACACGACTTTTATTTGCTGAAAAGGATCAGTTTGAGCAATAGGAATCCACATTTTTGCGGATTGTGTGAGTTGAGGCACGGTGGCCGAATAGCGGAATTCGAAGGAATCTTTACCTTCTATTACACCGAGGAGATTATTGGAGGATTGTTCAACAGCCACTTTATACCAGGTTTTATCTTCTTTGTTTTGTTTCCAGGAATAGAAAGGTTTCCCGTTGAGTTTATGCACCGAAGTCTCGGTTACATTCATGTTATTGGGTTGGCCTTCCATAAAAAAGTCTACATCATACACATCTCCGCTCACATCCACGAGATCCACGCAGGCAAAATGTCTGGCGGGGCCAAGGTTAGAGAGGTATTCTGTATGAACTCGAACGAGCTTCATTTTCAGGTCGTTGTTTTCATCTTTCACCGGGAAAAATCCTTCATTTTCAGCAGTTGTCTTAGCGATAAAAGCTTTAATTCCGGATTCGATTTCAGCGATTTCAACTTTAGGCCCTGCGGGAGCAATAACTTTTTCTTCTTTTGCTCCCGAATTGCAAGCTATTAAAGCAATGAAAACCACTAAGAGGGACACTATTCTGCTAACCATATTCTGAATTTTATCTGGCATTTTTTTAGAATCTCATTTCAAAACTTTGCCAAAGATAACAGTTCTGAAATCGGAAGTTAATACCGGTCAAATACCGACTTGAGGGGAATAGATCTGAATTCTTTTTTCATAAAATAGACTGAATTAACAAAAAGGCAGGAAATCGCGTAATTTTGGGGACTTAAAATCCCCCACCATTTCGCTTTATGGATAATTTGATTGATCACCCGGGAATTATTGTCGGGTTTGCAGTTACAGTGTTTTTCATGTTAACGCTGGATTTGGGGGTATTCAACAAGAAAAGTCATATTATTTCTAACACGGAGGCGGCTATTTGGTCAGTTTTCTGGATTGGACTTTCGATGGGATTCAGTGTATTCATTTACATCGTAACCAACGAGGAATCGGGTTTGGAAAAGTTTTCGCAGTATCAGGCGGCTTACTGGATCGAAAAGGCACTTTCAATAGACAACCTTTTTGTGTTCATCCTGGTTTTCGGATTTTTTAATGTACCGAGAGAATACCATCATAAAGTCCTTTTTTGGGGAATTCTAGGCGCTTTAATAATGAGGGCGATCTTCATTTTTGCAGGATTTGGTATTATCAGCATGACCTTTTTACCAGAGATGAAGTTTTTTGGCAAGCTGGTTTCAATCAATATCGTGCTCACGATCTTCGGGTCATTCCTGATTTATGCCGGTATAAAATCCTGGTTTGCAAGTAATATTGGTGACGGGGATAAGGATTTCAGAAAAAGCCCCGGGGCCAGGATTATCCATAAATTCTTCAATGTCACCAATGATTTTGAAGGAGATAAGTTCTTTACAAAAAAGAACGGCGTAAGGCTGGCAACACCGCTTTTAGTGGTACTTGGGGTGGTTGAGTTTACAGACGTGATTTTCGCAGTGGATTCAATTCCTGCAATTTTTGCGATTGCTCCCAACGATCCATTCATCCTGTACACGTCCAATATTTTTGCGATTTTGGGACTTCGGTCGCTTTACTTCCTGCTTGCCAACTTCATCTACATGTTCAGCAGACTGAAGTATGGATTGGCAATAATTCTAACCTTCATCGGGTTGAAAATGGTGATTGCTCCATTTTACCACATCGGATCGACGCTTTCCCTTTCAATCGTAGGAGGTATCCTGCTTCTTTCTGTTATAGGCTCCCTAATTTTCCCGGTTAAGGAAACGAAGCATCATCACTAAAATCAAATTACCCGGTTTATCCGGAGGAAATCATCCTCCGGGAAACGAGATTCCTTTCACTCGTCGGTAAAGATTGAGCGCATATTTGTCGGTCATTCCGGAGATGAAATCGACAAGAGGGCGGAGCATTGGATAAGGATTTACCTCTGCTCCCCAGCCTTTGAGAGGAAAGTCTTCCGGAAGTAGTCTCAGGATACTTTTGTCCTGACCGGAGAATTGATCGGAGTTGTAAAATTGATGATAAAGTGCTTGCGAAAAGACAGAAAGTAAACCTTCCAATACCTGGAATCCGGCTGCTTCTTTTTCCAACACGACTTTAGAGCGGTAGATTTTATTTACAGAAACGGAAGAGATCTTTTGAAGTGCTTTCGCAGAAGGTATGATATCGGTAAGAGCTTTATCGAAATTCCCTTTGCACATGCTTTCCTCATATTGTGCAAAAACTTCTACAGTTTCGCGAATCAATTCACCAATTGCAAGAGCTCTTAGCGCACCTAGATTTTGGGATTCGGATCTTGGTTTTTTTAGTTTTTCGGGGTCAAATTTATCCTTGAGAATTGGTGCCAAAAGTTTTACAGTTTCCTCAAAACTCACCAAACCCAAAGTACATCCATCTTCCAAATCAATGACGCTGTAGCAAATGTCATCTGCAGCTTCTACCAGAAAAGCCAAAGGATGTCGCAGCCAGCATTCCGGGCTGGATTTTTCCAAACCCAAAAAGGCTCCCATTTGCTCAAAATCAGCCAATTGATTGATGAAAAACCCATACTTTTTTTGGCTTTTCCGGGCGATATCCCGATGCTGCATCAGGCTCGGACGCGGGTATTTGGTAAAGGCGGCAAGCGTGGCGTAGGTCAATTTCAGTCCAAATTGCTTGGAAACGAGCATTCTGAAGCCCTGAGCATTTCCTTCAAAGTTGCAGAGGTCCGACCATTGTTCAGGTCTGACATGTCTTTCCCAGCATTTTCCGGATGGGTGAAATTTAAAAAAATCCGAAATAGCTTCCTCGCCGGCATGGCCAAAGGGAGGATTTCCAATGTCATGTGTCAGCGAGGCCGCGGCTACAATTCCACCGATTTCATTAGCCGAAATCCCGGTTTTATGCAAGTGGGGATATTTTTCGAGCAAGATTTCACCTGCAGCTTTTCCCAGTGATCTTCCAACGCTGGAAACTTCCAGGCTATGTGTTAATCGGGTGTGGACGAAGGCATGCTCAGGAAGCGGGAATACCTGAGTCTTATCCTGAAGGTTGCGGAAAGGAGCGGAAAAAATGATTCGATCATAATCAACTTCAAATTCACTTCGCACCACTTGCGTGGGGATATTGCCGGGTGCATCTCCAAATCTTCCCCGGGCCAAAAGCTTTTCCCATTTCATCATCCACAAAAATAAGAAGCCCCGGAGATTTAACTCCAACGAATTCGAAACTTTGGCTTACTGGCATGGAGATTGGATTGTTAGGTGGAATCTAAACCAAAAAACTATGAAGGGATTTATTTCTTATTTAATGCTGATGGCCGTAATGTTGGCCGGGTTTTCATGTTCTAATGACGATGAGCCAAGCTCTGCAGATGCACGAATCAATTTTTACATGGTCGATGCACCTGCTAATTACGATGAAGTTTGGATTGAAGTAGAATCAATCAAAGTCAATGTGGATAAAAATGGAGAAGATAGCGGTGATGATTCTGACGAATCTGATTGGGTTGAAATTCCTTACGAAGCCAATAGCAAATATGTCAATTTGCTTGATTTGACAGGTAATAACTCTCTTTTACTGGGAACTGAAGATTTTCCGGAAGGAAAAATCAACCAGATAAGACTAATGTTGG
Source organism: Algoriphagus sp. (assembly GCA_036676605.1). Lineage (GTDB taxonomy): Bacteria > Bacteroidota > Bacteroidia > Cytophagales > Cyclobacteriaceae > Algoriphagus. The sequence continues at coordinate 34,740 of JAKFCO010000116.1, read as the reverse complement.
GTGATGATAATTACGTCGTGGTAAACGGAAAACGATCTGATCTCACTACGCCGAGTGCTGAGCAAAGCGGTCTTAAAATCAAAGTGAATCAGGTAATCGAAGGAGGAATGTTCTATGATCTGATTATTGATTTCGATGCAGCTAAGTCTATTGTATCTGCCGGAGCTTCTGGAAAATTGATTTTGAAGCCGGTTTTGAGAGCCTATTTGGAAGAAGCTTCCGGAATTTCCGGACAAGTTTTACCGGTTGCAGCACAGGTTATTAAGGTAACTGCTGCCCGAAATGGGGAAGAAGTCAACACTTTTGCGGACGCAACCGGAAACTATAAAATCCAGGGTCTTGCAGACGGTACTTATTCTTTGACATTCACTCCGAATGAATTGTACTCTCCTGATACTGTAGCGGCTGTGGTAGTACTGAAAGGTAAAATCACGACTGTTCCGCCAGTCACTCTTACGCTTAAATAAAAACTTGATTAAGCCGGTTTGGACCGGCTTTTTTTATGCCCTTTCCGTTCTTCGGTCAGGGCATGCTTTTTTGAAGACTTTTGGACTAAATTTGAGCTGTGAAAAAAACCATACTCGTTTTTCTGGCCTTTCTTTTTTCGATCTCTTTTTGGAGTTGTGAGCCTGCAGATTCAAATCCAACTTCCCTTTTGAACGTGATTTTGATAGATGCTCCCGCCCAATGGGATTCAGTTTTTGTCGAGGTTGAAGGAGTAGATATTGAAATGCAGGTTCAGGGTCGGGAATCCGGGACTCAGACTTTTTTTCTCCCATACAGCCTCGGAGATAAAGTAATCGAAGTGAGTGCATTGATCGCCGGGGAAGGTTTGCTGCTGGGGAGAGACGAGCTTCCTGTCGGAAAAATTATTTCAGCCACATTCCGGATTGGGGATTCTCATTCCTTGTTTTTGGATGGAGACCGGTATGTGTTGCCCTTGGCAAATGCAGGAATGACGGAAATTCCACTCGAATTGGAAATGGATCTTGAGCAGGGAATTGCGTATGATCTGATTCTCGATTTTGATCTTGAAAAATCAATCCATGTTTTAAGCGAAAGCCCATTATCACTGGAATTGGATCCGAAATTATCAGCAGTTTCAGGTATTGGAACCGGCGAGCTAAAAGGAACAATCTCTCCGACGACCCTCAGACCGGCACTTTATGCGATCATTTCGGGAGACACAGTCAGTACCCATATCAATTCTTCGGGCAGCTTTTTATTCCGTCTTCCGGCAGGAATTTATACAGTCTACATCGATCCTAAGGATGAGATATATAAGGCTGAGATTATCCCGAATGTAGAGGTAATTGCTGGCAAATCCACCGATTTGACGAGAATTACAATTAGTCCGAAATAAAGTGGAAAGAGACGAATTGTACATGAGACGAGCGCTGGAGCTTGCCGAATCCGGCAGAGGTTTCGTAAGTCCCAATCCCATGGTAGGCTGCGTAATCGTGCACGGGGATCAGATAATTGGAGAAGGCTTTCATGAGATTTATGGAGGTCCACATGCGGAAGTAAATGCAATCAACGCTGTCAAAAATCCGGAATTGCTTTCTGAGTCTATAGCCTATGTTTCTCTGGAGCCTTGTGCTCATTGGGGCAAAACCCCGCCCTGTGCAAATCTTTTGGTGGAGAAAGGCCTGAAGAAAGTTGTGATTGGAGCCCTCGATTCCAATCCACTGGTAGGAGGAAAAGGAGTTGAAATCCTTCGAAATGCCGGAATTGAGGTTGTTACAGGAGTTTTGGAAAAGGAATCGAGATTGCAAAACCGACGATTTTTCACCCAAATAGAAAAGAAGCGACCCTATGTGATCCTAAAATGGGCACAGTCCAAAGATGGATTTGTGGCCAGATCAGATTATTCTTCAAAATGGATCAGCAACGCCCGAAGCCGGCAACTTGTCCATAAATGGAGAGCTGAAGAAGATGCCATTTTGGTGGGGAAAAACACAGCCAACTATGATAATCCAAGCTTGACGGTGAGAGACTGGATCGGAAAAAACCCACTCAGACTGGTGATTGACCCGAAACTGGAATTGCCCGAAAACCTCAATTTATTTGATCAGACAGTTCCGACGATTTGCTACAATACGGTCAAATCGGAGAAAAGCGACAATCTGGAATTTGTGAAATTGAAGCCTGGATTCGAGTTGAGGGAGATTTTGGATGATTTGAATTCCCGGAAAATCCAAAGCCTGATCGTGGAGGGAGGTTCATTCGTTCTCAACAAATTCATTGAGGAAGATCTTTGGGATGAAGCCCGTGTATTTACCGGCCCGACCGAATTCGGAGAAGGAATTTCCGCTCCCACTTTAAACTTTACACCCACTGAAACGCTTTCTATTCAGGAAGACACTTTACGCATTTATCACAATGTCTGAAAACTTATATATTCCCGAGGAAGCTTCAAAATCAATAAAATACGAAGCGATCATTCCCCAGATTCATTCTTTAATCTCAGATGAGCCGGATCTCACGGCAAAGCTTGCCAATATCGCGGCAGCTTTGAAAGAGGCTTTCGGATTTTTCTGGGTTGGCTTCTATATGGTGAAAGATAATCAGCTGGTACTTGGTCCATTTCAGGGGCCGATTGCCTGTACAAGAATTGCTTTCGGAAAAGGTGTATGCGGAACTGCCTGGAAAGAAGCGAAAACACAGTTGGTTCCGGATGTGGATACTTTTCCTGGACACATAGCCTGCAGCTCAGCTTCCAAATCAGAGATCGTGGTTCCGGTTTTTAAGGATGAAAAAGTCGTAATGGTACTTGATGTGGACAGCGATCAGCCGGACGATTTTGATTCGGATGATCAGAAATACCTGGAAGAATTAATGGGTATTTTGGGTCGGACACTTGATTAATAATTCGGCGTTATTTGCCTTAGGGTTTCCGCTCAGGATTCGGGATTGGTTGCTTTTACACAAAAATTCCTGACGATCTTCAGGGTCTCTTCTCTTCTTTCCACCATTCCAATATGGCCGGTTTCTTCCAGTTCGAAGTAATCAGTGAAAGCGTCTTTTTGAGCCCGGCTTGCTTCAATTTTCACCGCACCGTCAAGTGTTCCTGCTATTAATAGCTTCGGACCGGAGAAGTGCTCCAATACTTCCAATCGATCTTTCCGGTCTCTCATTGCTCTTGTGAAAGCTATCAATCCTTCCAGACTGGATTCTTTTGCTTGTTCTATTGCCAGATCAATTTGTTTTTGAAGTTCATCCCTTCTTGCTTCCGAAAAAAGTTGAGGGACAAAAGTGGTGACGAACTTGTCTACCCCATTTTTCATCAGGAAAATGACCGTTCGATCTCTCATTTCTTTTTTCTCCTGATCGTCAGGAAAAGCTGTAGAATGAAAAAGACCGATTGCTTTCATTTTGTTTCCCATCAACTGCAGCAACGCTAAGGCAACATATCCGCCCAAAGAGTGGCCAATTACAATCGGATTTGAAATCTGATTTTCTGCCATCCATTCTTCCAATTGGACTGCGACTTCTTCCAGGGTGATTTGGTCTGAACCAATCGGAGATTTTCCAAAACCAGGCAAGTCGGGACAAATCACACGAAAATCGGAAGAAAGCTCTTCGGCAAAACTTCTCCACATTTCTGAAATTTCACAGAAACCATGAATTAGGACAATAGGCTGACCTTGGCCCTTTTCAAAAAAATGAATCATGGATGAAACTTGAAATTTTGTGATTCAGAGTGCTTTTGCTACTTCCGATAAACTGCGAACTGCATTTGCAATTCCCTCAGGATCAAATCCACATTCCCGGTGAAGTTCCATTTGCTCGCCATGTTCGATCACCTCGTCAGGGATTCCCAGTCTCTTCACTTGAGCCTGATAGCCATTGTCCGACATCCATTCCAGTACAGCAGAACCAAAACCACCCATCACACAACCGTCTTCGATGGTTATTACTTTCTTGAACTTGCCAAAAATTTCATGTAAAAGCTCTTCGTCAAGGGGCTTCACAAAGCGCATGTCGTAATGAGCGGGATTCAATCCTTCCTTAGCAAGGGTTTTACAAGCCTCTACGGCATAGTTACCGATATGGCCGATGCTCAGAATTGCGACCTCTTCACCTTCTTTCACGATCCTTCCCTGACCTGCGGGAATTTCTCTGAATGGAGTTTTCCACTCCGGCATCACACCCGTTCCGCGAGGGTAGCGAATAGAGTAAGGACCATCGTGCAAAGTTGCAGAGTACATCAGATTTCGCAGATCTTCTTCGTTCATCGGGGCCGAAACCACCAGATTGGGAATGCATCTGAAAAAAGCAAGATCATACGCTCCATGGTGAGTCGGACCATCTGCTCCTGCAAAACCCGCTCTGTCAAGACAAAGCACGACCGGAAGATTCTGAAGGCAAACATCATGGATCACCTGATCATAAGCGCGCTGCATGAAGGTGGAGTAAATATTACAAAAGGGAATCAATCCCTGTGTAGCCAATCCGGCTGAGAAAGTAACAGCATGCTGCTCAGCAATCCCGACATCAAAAGCCCGCTTTGGCATGGCTTTCATCATGATGTTCATGGAAGATCCCGAAGGCATGGCTGGCGTCACGCCCATGATCCGCTCATCCATTTCGGCCAATTCCAATAAAGTCCGGCCAAAAACATCCTGATATTTTGGAGCTTGAGGAGTGGAATGAGTTTTTTTGAAGATTTCTCCGGAGACTTTGTCAAAAGTGCCGGGTGCATGCCAGGTAGTTTTATTTCCTGTTTCGGCAGGTTCGTACCCTTTGCCTTTCACCGTGATACAATGAAGGATTTTTGGTCCGGGAATATCTTTCAGGTCTTTGAGGATTTCTACCAGATGGTTTACATCATGTCCATCCACAGGACCGAAATATCTTAGGTTAAGAGATTCGAATAAGTTGCTTTGCTTGAGCAATGCTGACTTTACTGCCCCTTCGACTTTTGAAATAACCTCCTGGGCGCTGCTTCCAAATTTGCTAAACTTTCCAAGAATTTTCCAAACCTTATCTTTCGCTTTATTATAAGTATGAGAGGTGGTGATGTCTGTCAAGTAATCCTTCAATGCACCAACATTAGGATCGATAGACATGCAATTATCGTTGAGGATAATCAGCAAGTTAGTGTCGCTGACCCCGGCATGGTTCATAGCTTCAAAAGCCATCCCGCCAGTCATCGATCCATCTCCTATTACAGCGACATGCTGGATACCGGAGCCTTTGTATTTGGAGGCAACCGCCATTCCCAGGGCAGCAGAAATTGAAGTACTGGAGTGACCTACGCCGAAAGTATCATATTCACTTTCCTTTCTTTTGGGAAAGCCCGAAAGACCTCCGTAAACCCGGTTAGTGTGAAATTGATTTCTTCTTCCTGTGAGGATTTTATGACCGTAAGCCTGATGACCTACATCCCAGACCAGCTGATCTTCGGGAGTATTGAGAATATAATGAAGGGCAACGGTAAGCTCTACCACACCCAGACTTGCCCCGAAATGGCCTCCATAAACAGATACATTGTCCACAATGAACTGACGCAGTTCATCACAGATTTGGACCAACTTATCCTTGGGAAACTTCTTTAGGTCAGCGGGACTGTTTATTTGGGCTAGTAACTCTCCGGGTTGAATCAGCATTTATCTGCAAGTGTTGGTGATAGAAAGAGATAACTTTAACGTGAATACTTTGTTTTCAATCAGCTTCAAGCCGCTGTAGTAGCCGTTCTCTTTCTTCCGTTGTCAAATTAATTTAGCTTAAATGAATATCTTTGGCAACAAGGACCCAAAATTAACCAATAATTTAAATATCCTTTGAGTTTCGAAATCAAATTACCGCTTTTCGAGGGCCCCTTCGACCTGATGCTCTTCTTCATCGAGCGGGATGAGCTGGATATTTATGATATTCCTATTGCCAAGATTACCAACGACTTCCTCGATTACATTCATCACCTGGAGAAGTTGGAAATCGAAATTGCAAGTGATTTTATCCTCTTTGCAGCCACTCTGATGAAGATTAAGTCGAGGATGCTGATTCCCAGACCTGAGTTAAATGAATCCGGGGAAGAAATTGACCCAAGAGAGGAGCTAATTCGAAACCTGCTTGAATACAAGAAGTACAAGTCAGTCGTAGAGGATTTGGCAAGCCTGGAATTTGAGCAGCTTTCAAAAGAAAAAAGAGGCAACCTTGTTTCTGAGTTGCAATTGCTCAGTAAGCTGGAAGATGTGGATGCCGAAATGCAGCATGTCGACCTTTACAAGCTTTTGAAAGTGTTTCAGCGAACCATGTCAAAAATGGCTTCTAGGGTGGATGAAACCATGCATACGGTAATTCAGTATCCTTATACAATTGAGCAGCAAAAGGACTTTGTGCTTGAGAAAATCAGCTTTAAAAACCAAGTACCTTTTACCGATTTCATTTCCTTCAACCCAGATAAGATCTTCGTGATTTATACCTTCCTTGCCATTTTAGAACTACTTCAGCTTTCCCAGGTGACGATCATCATTGGCGAGGGATACAATAATTTTTGGGTGGAGAAGACTGAGCCTATCGCTGCAGCCTAAGTATGAAGCTGGACAATAAAAAGATTTTCGCAACACTCAATCCAAACAAAGTTTGGTTGCCTATCCTTATTGGTTTAGGGATTATTTTTGCCATGTTTTACTTTGATCCGTCTATCAAGGCAAATACTCTGAAGAGTGTTTTTGATGCTTCCATCCCATGGATTGTTGTTGCAATTTTGGTAATCCTATTCAGAGATGCAGGCTATGTCTACCGGATCCGTGAGATTACCGACAGGGAACTTAACTGGGGCAGAGCAATCTATGTTATTATTATTTGGGAATTTGCGTCGGCTGTAACCCCATCAGTCGTGGGAGGCACCGCGGTGGCGATGTTTATCCTGAATAAAGAGGGAATCAAGATGGGCAAAGCCATTGCTTACGTGATGGTAACGGCGATTCTTGACAATCTCTTTTTTGTGATCGGAGCTCCGATCATTCTATTTTTTGCACAGGGAAATATTTTTCCTGAAAGTAAGGTCCTGGAATCGCAACTTGGAAGAAGTCTTCAACCTATTTTCTGGTTGAGTTATAGTTTGTACGCCAGCTACACGTTGCTGATGGCTTTGGGACTTTTCTACAGGCCAAGAGTATTCAAATGGGTTTTAATTAAGATTTTCTCCATCAAGTTTCTTCGAAAATGGAAGCATGATGCTCAGGAATATGGCAATCAAATCATTCAGGCCTCCCAAGAATTGTCCGGAAAAAGGTGGAATTATTGGCTCCCACTTGTTTTGGTAACGATTTTCATTTGGAGTTCCCGTTATCTGATGCTGAATGCCTTAATTTCAGCCTATGTTCCTTTGTCAGTTTCGGAAAACATTATCGTCTTTGCCCGACAGGTAATCATGTGGATCGTGATGATGATCTCGCCAACGCCGGGAAGTTCTGGTACAGCTGAGTTCTTCTTTGGGCAGTTTTTCACCGAATTTTTGAGTAATTATACTTTTGTGACCAGCATTTTCTGGAGACTGCTGTCATATTATCCATATCTGTTTTTGGGAGCAATATTCCTTCCGCGATGGATCAAACAAGTTTTCTTCAAGAAAAAGGAAATAATTCAGGAATGATATGCTTCAGGAACTGAGCCTTGATAAAATCGCCGATCTCACTGAAGGGAAAATCCTTGCAGGGAAAGCTGAAAATGTCATAACTCATGTTAGTATCGATTCCAGGCAAATCATCAATCCTGAAAAGACTCTTTTTGTCGCACTTCGAGGAGCAAAAGCTGACGGAAAGGATTTTATTCCTGCATTAGCCACTCAGGGAGTTTCGGCTTTTTTGATTCATGACGATTTTGAGTTGGGAAAAACCGACTCAGAGATTTCAGGAATCGTAGCCGTAAAGGATACCAGAAAAGCGTTGCAGGCTCTGGCAAAATATCAGCGGGAGCAATTCCATAATCCTCTCATCAGCATCACAGGAAGCAATGGCAAAACCATCGTAAAAGAATGGCTGGGTCAGGTTTTGAGCCAAACTTACTCAGTGGCAAAAAGCCCCAAAAGCTATAATTCCCAGGTTGGAGTGCCTTTGTCAATCTTTGGAATCGAACCGTATCATCAGGTTGCGATTTTGGAAGCCGGTGTTTCCAAAGCCGGAGAAATGGAGATTTTGGAAAAAATGATCCGTCCTGACCTTGGGATTTTTACCAATATCGGCACCGCTCATGAGGATGGATTTGGAAGTACAGCAGAAAAAATCCGGGAAAAGCTGTCACTGTTCCGGGATTCCAAATTGCTTATTTATTGCAAAGACCAGCCGTTGGTTCGGGACCAAATCGAGCAAAGTTTTGATTCAGATCGGTTGATTTCATGGTCTGATGAAGTCGGAGCTGATTTTTCAAGATCTCTGAAAAGCATGGAATACGGTACCCGGATGATCCTGATGAAAAAGGATCTGAGCACGTTCACCTTTCAGATTCCATTTATGGATCCTGCGTCGATCGAGAATATTACTCAGGTCATCGTGGCTGCTCTCACGCTGGGACAAGCAGCTGAATCCATTCAGGAAGGAATCAATCATCTGAAGCCGGTGGATATGAGGCTTACGCTCAAGCCGGGAATCAACGATTCATTGATTATTGATGACACCTACAACAATGACCTCGGGGGGTTGAAAGTTGCATTGGATTTTCTCCAGCAACAGCGGCCCAAACGCCGCAAGGTTCTGATTCTTTCCGATTTGCTTCAGCAAGGAATGCCGGAGAGGATTTATGGAGAAGTTTCCGAATTGATCCAAAATCACGGGATTGATCATATCATCGGAGTGGGAAAAGAGATTGGAAGACTGGAAAAATCATTTCCCGGGAAGTACTCAGGTTTTGCTACTACCGAGGATCTGCTTGAACAGTTGGACCCGGAGGATTTTTCAAATGATTTGGTTTTAATTACCGGCGCCAGATCTTTTGGCTTTGAGCAGGTTGTCAATAGACTTCAACAGCGAATCCATGGTACCACACTTGAAATCAATCTCAATGCGCTCACCCATAATTTCAACTTTTACAAAAGGCAAATTAATCCCGGAACCAAGGTAATGGTGATGGTGAAGGCTTTTGCTTATGGCGGTGGAGCGGTGGAAATCGCCAATCATCTGCAAACGATGGGGGCAGATTATCTGGCTGTTGCTTTCTCCGACGAGGGAGTTACGCTGCGAAAGCAAGGAATCAGACTACCGATCATGGTGTTAAATCCTGTGGAGGAATCCTTTGACCTGTGCCGGGAATTTCAACTTGAGCCGGTGGTTTTCAGTCCGGACATTTACAAAAGCCTGGCAGTTTATTGCCAAAATCATCAGACCCAATTATCGGTTCATCTGGATATGGACACCGGAATGCATCGCCTGGGATTTGAAGAAGCACATCTGGAAGAATTGAAGCGATTGATCCGGGAAACTCCCCAACTCGAGATCGCCAGTATTTATACCCATCTGGTGGGAGCGGATGAAGAGATTCACAGGGATTTTTCATTGGCACAACTACATCAATTCACCCGAATGAAGGATGAAGTTCTGGCAGTTTTATCGTACAAACCATTGATTCATGCTTTGAATTCGGCGGGGATTGTGGCTTTTCCGGAATTCCAATTTGATATGGTGCGCTTGGGAATCGGGCTTTACGGAGTAGAAGTCACCGGAAAATACGATGCTTCACTTCGGCCAATCAGCACGCTGAAAACTACCATTTCTCAGGTGAAAGTCCTGGAGCCGGGAGCAACAGTTGGTTATTCCCGAAAAGGAATGCTTCCAAATGGAGGGAAAATAGCGACGCTTTCCATCGGATATGCAGATGGCTATGATCGCCGGTTCAGCAACGGAAAAGGCTATGTCCTGATTCAGGGCAAAAAAGCATCGGTGATTGGAAATGTTTGCATGGATATGGTCATGGTGGATGTGAGTGAACTGAATGTCAAAGCGGGCGATGAGGCGATCATCTACGGCGAGCAAATCTCACTCAAGGAATTGGCCGACCGGATCGGGACCATCCCATACGAACTTCTCACCAATATCAGCACGAGAGTAAAGCGCGTGTATTATCTGGATTAGACCGGCATTTTTGCTAAATTCCAAGATGAATTTTTCTAAAAAGCAACTGGCTCATATTGTATTCGAATCCAACGATCGGGCTTCAAGGACCTTTGATGTCGTGGTGCTGATTATGATTTTGGGGTCTGTCACTGTGGTTATTTTGGATTCAGTTTCAGAGATCCATTTAAAATTTGGAAAGACTTTTTACTTTTTAGAATGGGTATTTACAATCCTTTTCACCATCGAATACGCACTTAGAATCTGGCTCACAACCAAGACGTTTCACTATGCGACGAGCTTCTATGGAATAGTTGATTTACTGGCTATTTTGCCAGGATATTTGGGTCTTTTTGTAGCCAATACCCAGCTTTTGACAGTTGTCCGGGCTCTCAGGTTGCTTCGGGTAATCCGGGTTTTGAAATTGGGGAGATATATTTCAGAAGCTGATTTTATCAAAGGGGCTTTTAAAGCCAGCGCCACAAAGATTCAAATATTTCTGTTTTCAGTTTTGACGATTGTCCTGATTATGGGAACCTTGATGTTTATTATCGAAGGACCTGAAGCCGGATTTACAAGTATTCCGGTCGCGATGTATTGGGGGATTGTGACCCTGACTACGGTTGGTTTTGGGGATATTACTCCTCAGACTCCTTTGGGGCAATTCATTGCTTCCCTGATCATGCTTTTGGGCTATGCGATCATAGCTGTCCCGACAGGAATAGTGTCTTCAGAAATGTCCCGAAGAAGTCAGCCAAAAAAAGTTGAAAATACAAGAGCCTGTACTTTTTGTGGAAAGGACGGAATAGATCCCGAGGATAATTATTGTAAAAATTGCGGGGAAAAGTTTCTTTAGCTTTCCAGGCTGAGGAACTTATGGATGTCTTTGACCATTCCAAAAATTAAAAGAATGTCCTCCTCATCAAATACATAATCTGCTTTTATCACCCCTGAAACGTGTTTTTTGATAGCCTTGATTCCAAGAAGGTTTGACTTCTCAACCATTTGGATTGTGGAAAGAATATTCAGACCAAATTCCTTTCGGATATTTGCTTCTTCCACACTTATACCGATATACCTTTTTGGCAATTTCACTTCTACAATATTGTAGTCGTCTGAAATTTCAAGGGAATCTAATACCCCTTTCAGCTCAAGTCTTTTGGCCAATCTCATGGCTGTTTCTTCTTCAGGATGGATGATTTCATCCACTCCGATCGCGCGGATTACAGTTTCGTGAACTGAGTTAATAGCCCTTCCAATGATTCTTTTCGCGTTCATTTGCTTGAAAATAGCCGTCGTCATGATGGAGGCTCCTACATCTTCTCCGATGGCAATGACCACCACATCGCAATCTTTCATAGGAAGGTTTTTCACGGCTTGCAAATCTGTCGCGTCCAAAACAACCGCATGAGTGATTTTGTCCTGAATCAACTCGATTCGGTTTGAGCTGCTGTCCACACCGACTACTTCATGACCCAAATCTGTAAGTCTTGTCGCCAGAAAGGCGCCGAAGTTTCCCATTCCTACTATGATGTATTTCATGCTGATTTGGTTAAGAAACGATAACTGATTCCTCTGGATACTTATAATGCTGTTCTCCTATTTTTCGGGTGATGGCTACTAAAATGGTAAGCGTGCCCACTCTTCCCAAAAACATAACTATTATAATCACAATTTTACTGGCGGTGCTGAGTTTTGCTGTGATTCCCAGGCTTAGGCCAACTGTCGCAAAAGCGCTAAACACTTCAAAAGCGACATCAATCAGCTCCAGTTCAGGATTGAAAATTGTGATCGAAAACACTCCTAATCCTATGACAAGGAATGAAAGTGCAATGACGGCAAAGGATTTTCTGAGTGTTTCACCGCTTATTTCCCTTCCGAATACTTCTACTCTCTTTCTTCCCGTAGCAACACTCCAGGTATTCAAAATAGTTACAGCAAATGTAGTAGTCTTTAATCCTCCTCCTGTAGATCCGGGTGAGGCACCTATCCACATCAGGATCAGGTAAAATAAAATGGTAGGTACTGCCAAAGTAGTCATGTCCACGGTATTGAAACCAGCTGTCCTTGGAGTTACCGAACCAAAAAATGAGGTGACTATTTTTCCATAAGTACTTAATCCTTTTAGCGAGTTTTCTTGCTCAAAAGCCCAATAGATTAGAAAACCGACAACCAAAAGAATTCCGGTGGTATACACTACCAGCCGGGTGTTGATGTTGGAAACTCTTGGGGTGTGTCTGTATTTTTCCAGCCCTGCTATTTGTCTGGCACCTCCAATTATTACTCGTTTGACGTAGTCGTAGTAATTGATGAATACCGGAAAACCAATACCTCCCAATATAATAGCAAGAGCAATTACTAAATGCAAATTGTACAGCTCATTGAATCCGGGCTCATAAAGTCCGTTACTCAGCGTGGAAAAACCAGCATTACAGAAAGCTGAAATGGAGTGGAATAGTGCGAAAAAAAACCGGGAGGAGCTACTCGAAAATAAATCCGCGTCGGTCAGCTGGTAAACGAAGACTAAACCAATCAATTCAACTCCAAGTGTAAAAATGATGATCTTAACAAGGGTGGAACCGATTGCCCCGACGTTGTTTTCATTGATATAATCTTTCAGATACAGGCTGTTTTCGATTGATAAACTGCCTTTGAGAAAGAATCCGAAGAAACTGGTGAAGGTCATTATTCCCAGACCGCCAATTTGAATTAAAGTAATTAGTATTGTCTGTCCAAAAACGGTGTAAACGGAGGAGGTGTCCACTACGATAAGCCCTGTGACACACACAGCACTTGTAGAGGTGAATAGCGCATCTATAAAAGAGATCGGCACTGTGGTTGATCTGGGAAGGCTCAGCAGTGCTGCACCGATAAAAATTAAAACGATAAAACTCAGGATAAATACCAACGATGGACTCAGCTTAAGTTGGTTTACCATCAAGCTGAGCTTTCCTAGCTCCATGATAAAAAGGACGATGACCAGGAAGTTTAGGATAAAAAATCGCTTGGAAATATTTTGAGCATCTTCGGAAAAATCTCCTCCAAAGATTTGCAAGCTGATCAGCGCCATAATCACCAAAAAACCAGAGACCGTTAGTTCAAATATGACCCTTTTGTTTTTGATTGATTCATTCGACATCAGGATTTTGAGGCCCATCAGAATCCCAAGAAGAAATAAAACCACGGTAAAAAGTTGCGAGGTAGTCTTTAAGCTTGCGGGGCTGGGGGCGTAGCCGAGATGATAAACAAATAATCCAAATGCACTGAAACTCAGATATCGAATCAGAGGCTCCAGGAGATTTTTTATCCTTTTATTAAGAATAAGATTCTTATCCGGGTTAGATAAAATTTTGAAGACTCTATTCATCCGATACTTTTCGAGAAACAAAGCGGAAGCTCTCTCATCTCATTCACTTGAAGTGCTTTTTCAACTGCGAAAGGTACCTTTTTTTCGGAAATTGAAGGACTTTACTTTCTAAATTTTGCGAGGAGTAAATACTTGATTTTCCGCTGAAGAAATAGGCAACCAGACAGGCAATCCCAAGAAATATCCCAGCCTCATATCCAAAAAGCTCCATCCCCATTACGGTGCAGGCAATGGGAGTATTCGTTGCCCCGGAGAAGACACCTACAAATCCCATCCCTGCCAAGAGCGCCAACGGTAGCGGGATCCAAACTGACAAGGCATTTCCCAAAGTTGCCCCGGTGAAAAACAAAGGAGTCACTTCTCCTCCCTTGAATCCTGCTCCCAAAGTCAATCCGGTCAATCCTGTTTTGGTAAGCCAGTCATACCAGGGCAAAGGCGTCTCAAATGCTTCCATAATCCTGGGAACACCCAATCCAATGTACGTCGTACTGTCCGAAATCCAGACAATTACAGCGATCAACAGCCCGCCAACGAACGGCCTGAATGGAGGATATTTGATCCATTTCGAAAACTGGCCTGAAAAAAAATGAGTGGTTTTTGCAAAAAGCCTTGCCGAAAGACCAAAAGCAATCCCTGCTGGAATCACCCAAAGCAGATTGCTCAAAGAGGGTATGGGAACTTCCGGTATCGAATAGGTTGTATGGGCAACTCTCCAACCTAATTCGCAAACCCAATGAGCTATAAAAGCTGTAAAGAATGCAGGAAAGAGCGATTTCCAACGAAATTTCTGGTGAAGCATCCATTCCAGGGCAAAAATCGCCCCTGCTAGTGGCGTTCCAAAGACAGATGCAAAACCGCCGGCGACACCGGCAATTAAGACGAGTCTTCGGTTTTCGGAATGAAGCTTAAACCATTTCGTAAGCTGATCCGCGAGAGCCGCGCCCATTTGTACGGCTGTGCCTTCACGTCCTGCCGATCCTCCAAAAAGATGTGTGGCAATAGTACCAAAAAGCACGAATGGAGCCATTCTGAGAGGAATTGGATGCGTGGATTTATAGATTTCCTCCAAGATTAAATTATTCCCTTTTACTGCTTTTGAGCCGTATCGATGATAAACCCAGCCGATTCCAAAACCGGCAATCGGTAAAAATCCGATGATCCAAAGATGAGTTTCGCGGTAATTGGTGGCCCAATCCAGCGCAATCAAAAATAAAGCAGATGCAGAGCCGGACAGAACTCCGACTAAAGCTCCCAATCCCAACCAGGGTGAAAAATATCTTGAAAATTCCTTCAGGTCCAAAATGCAGGTTTTGTTTGCAAAATAAGAAGTAGAACTTTAAGGAAGTAATCAGGCTGATTTTTTGCAATTGTAAAATCAAATAGTTGATCCTTCAACCAATTCGCTTCTTTTCAAGTTATCTTTCAAAAAATCGCAAAATGAAAAATATCCTCATCACCGGAGGTTCCGGACTTGTTGGCAAGGAAATCACCAAAATCCTGGAGTCAAAGGATTATTCCGTCGCCTGGATGAGTCGATCTGCCCAAAGTCAAAAATCGTTTATCTGGAATGTTGAAAAACAACAAATTGACCCGGAAGCGATCGAATGGGCCGATGCGATCATACATTTGGCAGGAACAGGTGTGGCAGAAAAAAGATGGACACCAGAGCGCAAAAAAGATATTTTGGAGTCCAGAACTCACAGCACTCAGTTGCTTTATCAAACGATAGAAAAAGCCAAAAAAAGACCCAGTACCTTCGTTTCTGCTTCTGCAGTTGGCTTTTATGGGTTCCATGCAGGTACAAATCTTGTAGATGAAAATAGCCCGGCAGGGTCTGATTTTTTGGCTGAAGTGGTGATTGCCTGGGAAAATGAGGTGAAGAAAATGGAGGCTCTCGATTTGAGAACGGTTATACTCCGAACAGGAATTGTTTTGGCTGAAGTTGGCGGAGCTTTGGGCGAAATGCTCAAGCCACCAGTTGCCGCGCCGCTCGGTTCAGGTGATCAATGGATGAGTTGGATCCATATTGAGGACTTGGCGAGGATGTACGTTTTTTCGTTGGAGAAGACGACTTTGCAGGGAGTGTTCAATGCAGTCGCTCCTAATCCCGCTACCAATCAGCAACTAACCCAAGCTGCTGCAAAAGCGAAAGGCAAGCCTTACATTGGAATTGGTGTTCCGGGCTTTGCATTGAAGTTGATTTTGGGAGAAATGGCAGCTATGGTATTAGGTGGAAATCGCGTATCCTCCCAAAAAATCCAAAAAGCAGGTTTTGAATTTGAATTTCCTGATTTGGAACCTGCTCTGAAGGATTTGTTCTGAGTCAGATTATAAAAGTCTTTTATTTCGACCTACCAAAAACCAAAGAATTGTCCCTAAAAGTGGGACGAGAATCACAATCAGGATCCAAACCAACCGATCGCTGGGATTGGCAAATTTGCTCCTCACTACATCAAAGATTGTGTAGATGTAGATTATCAGTCCGAGTGCTCTTAGTAGTCCATACATGATTTCAAGAGTTGTGGGTTTTGGTACTTTTTCCCATTGCTAAATAAATGATTGGACCGAAGAATTGTGCAAACACGATGATTACAATCCAGATCATCTTCATGTTTGGGTCTTTAAAATTAGAACGGAGAATGTCCACCAGGCAGTAGACCCAAACGACAAAATAGACCAAGCTGAAAAGAATGAAAGGTCCTGCGCCAATGTTTTGAACGAATAAGGGAGTCATTTTTTGAAAAATTAAGAGGTTGAGTTTTTAGTAAAGTCGGGATCAAATCTTCGAAATCCCCTTTTGGTTCTTCTGTTCATCCTCAGATAGAGGAAAGTTCCCATTATTGGAACAAATACAATCAGGATCGCCCAAATCAATTTCATATGTGATTCTTTGAAATCAGACCTGATCATGTCGATCAGTGCATAGACCCAAAATCCCAAATACAATATGGAATCAAGCTGCCAAAGTATAATTCCATTTTCTGGTACGATCAAATCCATAGCACTTCTTCAATTATATTTACCACTAAACCAAAATAGGTTTTTTTAATAAAACTTAGTTAGATTTTTGTCAAAAGTTTAATCCTCCTGTTTTATGAAGAAGTGTGCTTTGTCACTGCTTTTATCTCTCTTCTCCTTCCTGGCTATGGCTCAGGTGGATATGAGTTACTATTTACCAAAGGGCTATACCTACAATCCGGCCATTCCCACGCCCAAGCAAGTATTGGGTTATGAAGTCGGAGAATGGCACGTGACGCATGATCAACTGGTCATGTACATGAATGCTGTGGCTGAAGCCTCCGATCGGGTGATAATTGAGGAAACAGGCAGAAGTTATGAAAAGCGTCCGCAAGTTTTGCTTACCATTTCTTCCCCGGCGAATCTTGGCAAAATCAGCCAAATCAAAGCCGAACGGATGAAACTTCGGGATGCCGGAGTGGCTTCTGATATTGCCAACATGCCGGTTGTGATGTTCATGGGCTATTCAGTCCATGGAAATGAGCCCAGCGGATCAAATGCTTCTTTGCTTTCGATCTACCATTTCGCAGCAGCAAATGAAATCGCCGCTGACCTGGAAAACATGGTTCTTCTGCTTGATCCGGCCATCAATCCTGACGGTCTGAACCGGTTTGCTTCTTGGGTCAATTCCCATAAGGCATACAACATGAATGGTGACCCAAATAACAGAGAATACAATGAAGCCTGGCCAAGAGGTCGTACGAATCATTACTGGTTTGACCTGAACAGGGATTGGCTGCCTGTACAGCATCCTGAATCCAGAAATCGCGTGAGAATTTTTCAGGAATGGCTACCAAATGTTCACCTGGATTTCCATGAGATGGGCACCAATAGCACCTTCTTTTTCCAGCCGGGCGTACCAGCTAGAATGCACCCGCTTACTCCTTCCAAGAACTTTGAGTTGACCGAAAAAATCGGACAGTATCATGCAAAAGCTCTGGATCAGATAGGTTCTTTGTATTACACTCAGGAGAATTACGATGATTTCTACTACGGAAAAGGCTCGACTTATCCCGATGTACAGGGTTCGATCGGGATTCTTTTTGAGCAAGCAAGCAGCAGAGGACATTTGCAGGAAAGCGATAATGGTATGTTGAGCTTTCCATTCACCATCAGAAATCAGTTTACCGCCAATCTTTCTTCTTTTCAAGCGGCTAAGGAAATGCGTCAGGAATTGAATCAGTGGATGAAAGACTTTTACAAAAGCATCAAAACTGAAAGTGAAGCGGATGTCAACAAGGCGTATATTTTTGGAAGTAAGGAGGACGATGCGAGAAGCTTCCACCTGGCGGATTTGATCCTTCAGCACAATATCAAAGTTTTCAGTTTGAAGGAAGACATTACGGTAAACGGCACCGAGTTTAAGAGAGAGAATTCTTACATAGTTCCTGCCGATCAGCCTCAATACAGATTGATCAAAGCCATGTTCGAGACCAGGACCAGTTTCCAGGACAGTTTGTTTTACGACATCTCTGCCTGGACTTATCCGATGGCTTTCAATCTGGAATACATGGCACTCAATAGCAAGATTCTCAATCTGGCAAACGTTCAGGAAGTCAGCAAAACCTCCATTGCTTTGGCGCCCGGGAAAGTAATTGGTACAGCCGGAGCCTATCAATATGCGATGGAGTGGACGGATTATTATTCTCCAAAAGCAGCGTACAAACTTCTCAAAGCCGGATTCTTGGTTCGGGTAGCGAACAATGAATTTGCTACGCCCGATGGGAAGAAATTTGGAAGAGGAACGGTTTTGATAAGCAAAGGAGAATCCGGGTTGGATGATCAGGCCTTCTTCCAAAAGCTGAATCAGATCGCATTGGATGCACCTGTTGATATTCATGCGCTATCGACCGGATATACAACAGGAATGACAATGGGCTCGCCGAATATTTCTGTTTTGAAAAAGCCTGAAATCGCCTTGCTCGTGGATGGCGGAGTGGACAGTTACGAAGCGGGAGAAATCTGGCATTTGCTGGATCAGCGCTTCGAAATGCCTCTGACTTTACTACCTGTAGGATCTGTAAATGGAAGCACGCTTGATCGCTACAATGTATTGCTGATGCCGGATGGTAATTATACAAGTCTCGGTGCAAACGGTGCCGCAGCAATCAAATCCTGGGTTACCAGTGGAGGCACAATCGTAGCAAAAGGCGGAGCTATTCAATTTCTTGCCAAAAATGAAATAGGAAATTTCACTTTCAGGGATAGTCCTGCTTCAGAGAAAGGACTTCAAAAGAAGTATTCAGAATATGAGAATACTACAGGAGCAAAAGTAACAGGCGGTGCCATTTTCAATGCCCGACTGGATATCACTCACCCGATTGGCTATGGCTATATCAATCCTGATATCCACACTTTCCGAAATGATAACCTGTTTTTGGCACCATCGGAGAATCCATATGCAAATCCATTAGTGTACACTGAAAATCCGTTGGCTTCAGGGTATTTGCATCCTTCTAATTTAGCCGGAATTCAAAACGGAGCCGTTATCAGGGTTTCCGGAGTTGGAAAAGGAAGAATTATCGGATTTGCAGACAATCCAAACTTCAGAGCTTTCTGGTTTGGCACCAATAAGTTGTTTATGAATTCAATTTTCTTCGGACAAATTATTCAGACGGGGACAACCCGATAAGCTATAATTGAGTATAAAATCCCGGAATTATTCTCGGGATTTTTTTATTTCCGAAATATTATCTCTTCGAAAAATCATTTTGCTATTGAATCATTTGTAAGCCATCTTAATCAAACCCATGAATTTCCTTAAAAAACTCTCAGTTTTCTCCCTTTTTGCTTTGGGCTTTTCCGCTCAGGGAGTATTTGCTCAGGATATGACCTTTGAAGAATACAATCCGCCTTCGACTTTGAAAGTCCCGGAAAATCCAGTCAAAAGATCGAAGTTTCCATTTGTAGATATCCACAGTCATCAGGGAGGAGTCAACGAGGCGAAAATTGATCAGCTGATCGCTGAAATGAATGAGCTGAACATGGGTGTGATGATCAACCTGAGCGGAAGAGGTTTTGGTCAGGGCAACAGCAATACCCAACAGGAATACATCAAAGGAATGATCGGTGAATTCAAAACGCATGCACCCGGCAGATTCATGGTTTTCACCAATATTAATTTTGCTGGTTTTGGTTTGGAGGATTGGAGCAGGCTGGCGGTGAAAGAGCTGGAAGAAGATGTGGCTGCGGGGGCCAATGGACTGAAAATCTACAAGAGCCTGGGCTTTTCCGTGAAAGACAATAATGGAAATCGTGTGCCTGTAGATCACCCGGCTTTGGATCCTGTTTGGGCGAAAGCCGGAGAATTGGGTATTCCGGTTCTCATTCACTCAGCGGATCCTTCCCAGTTTTGGGAGCCAATGGATGAGAATAATGAACGTTGGCTGGAGCTGAAATTGAATCCAAATCGAAAGCGTGGACCTGAAGATCCTGCTCCATTCGAGCAAATCATTTCCGAGCAGCATAATGTTTTTGCAAAGCATCCAAAGACGACTTTCATCAATGCTCACATGGGTTGGATGGCGAATGACCTGGACGCAGCCGGAGCTCATCTGGACAAATACCCGAACGTTAATTATGAAATCGGGGCGATCATCGCCGAACTTGGCCGTCAGCCAAGAAGAGGCAAAGAGTTTTTTATGCAATATCAGGATCGAATTCTTTTCGGAAAAGACGCTTACAACAAAGAGGAATTTTACACCTATTTCCGGGTGTTGGAGACAGATGATGAGTATTTCCCCTACTACAAAAAATACCATGCTTACTGGAAAATGTACGGACTGGGATTGCCAGATGAAGTGCTGAAAAAGGTGTATTACAAAAATGCCCTTCGCATTGTGCCGAATATGGACAAGACGCTATTTCCGAATTAAGGGTAAATTTTTCGGATTAATCTCCCGCGGATTGATCTTGAAGAGTTTAGCATTTCGGTTCCCACAGATTAGAACAGATAAAGGACACGGATGACCACGGATTTCTCTGTGGTCATCCGTGTTTTTTCTGCGAAAAATCGGTCATCGTCAATCAGGTCTTTGGGAGATATTCTGAGTCCCGCTTCTGGAGAAGCAGGACAACAAAGCTTTATGTAAAGAAAATGGAGAAATCTTTACATAGGCTCGGAGATCTATAAGGAAAAATTGAAAAACTATACATTTTGTTTTTCTTATGTAAAGAAAAGCTTGATTTCTTTACATAAGGTATTAGCTTTGTATAGAAAATCGACTTTTCTATACAAATGACCTGGAAATTGATCCCTTTGCCGTATGATCTAGAGCTTGAGACTAAGGCCATTCTCAAGCGTTTGCCTGCTGCTCATGCTGCTTTGGCAGAGCTGAAAGGGATCGTGCAGTCTATTCCAAATCAGATCATCCTGCTCAATACGTTGGGAATTCAGGAGGCAAAGGACAGTTCGTCGGTTGAAAACATCATCACAACCTACGATGATCTTTACAAGGCAAATTTGGAATTTGAGGTGACTGTTTCTCCGGACGTGAAGGAGGTGCAGAATTACGTGGCAGCAATGAAACGGGGTTTTGAACTTGTCCAAAATCAGGGTTTGCTGACAAATCAGACCATTCTGAAAATCCAGGAAACTCTCGAGGGCAACAATGCGGGCTTTCGTAAACTTCCCGGCACGGCATTGAAAAACGCCCAAACCGGGGAAACCATCTATCTCCCTCCACAGGATCCTGAGGAAATCCTTGACCTGATGGCCAATCTGGAGCAGTTTATCAACGATCCGGAACTGAGTGATCATGACCCGCTGGTTAAGATGGCTGTGATCCATTTTCAGTTTGAAAGCATTCATCCATTTTATGACGGAAATGGGCGAACAGGAAGGATTTTGAATATTCTCTTTCTGATTCTCTCAGGTTTGCAAAAGCTTCCAGTCCTCTATCTCAGCAATCATATTATCCGAAACAAGACGGATTATTATCGATTGCTTCAGGCTGTTCGTGAAAATGGAGACTGGGAATCCTGGCTCCTCTTCATGATCACCGGAGTTGAAAAAACAGCTCGTGAAACCATCAGTTTGATTGGGCAAATCAAACTTCTCATGGCAGAGCAAAAGACGCTTTTGAGAGACAATTACAAGTTTTACAGTCAGGAATTGTTGAATAATCTTTTTGCACATCCTTACACCAAAATCGAGTTTATCGTATGCGACTTGGGGGTATCAAGAATCACTGCTGCTAACTACCTCAACAAACTGGCAGAAGACGGAGTCCTGCGAAAAGAAAAGCTGGGAACGGGCAATTACTATGTGAATGAGAAGCTGTTTGCGTTACTAAGCAGCCGGTAACACGTTTTCCACAGACCATCGCTGAAGGTTTAATCTAATTTATTTCCCACAGATTCTCACAGATTTTTGGCACAGATATTCACGGATTTAGATTAGTGTCAATCTTTAAGAAACCTTCCTAAAAAACAGAAGTCCTGCTTCTCCGGAAACAGGACTTCTTCAATTTTGATCAGTGAGAATCTGTGTATTTTTCTGTGCTAATCTGTGGGAAATCCCTTATCAGAACTTCAAACTCAATCCCAGCAGGAAATTCGTCCCTGCCATCGGGTAGTAATAGTTTTCGGTCACCAGTTCTCTGTTGCTGGTTTCTCCCGGCACAAAGTAGCTGAAGGTGTAGCCATTCGGCTCGTACATTTCATTGAAGACATTGTTGATGAGCAAGTTCAGCTCCAGACTTTTGAAATAGCGGGGCTGTACTTTATAGCTGATTCGCAAGTCATTGGTAAAGAATGCATCCAAAGCACGGGACTCATTCGAAGTATTGTCCAGAAATTGCTGGCCAACGTACTTGCTCAGCCAGTTTAGCGAAAGGTTCTTCACAGGCCTAAACTCTATGATGGCCGAAGCCACGGTATTTGGAGAAAAGGCGATATCGGTATCTGTGTAGGTAATGGCTTCCTGACGGAAATCCTCCACGCTGTAATCATCGATATACTCCGTAAACTCAGCAATCTTGTTTTGGCTGAAAGCAATATTTCCCCCAAAAGTCCAGGATTTTGAAAGCTGGAAAGTACCGTCGAGTTCGATACCTGCGCGATAGGAAGATTCCACATTTTCCCGGATATAAGCTCCCACGTCATTAATCTGCCCGGTCAGGATCAGCTGATCTTTGTAATCCATGAAGTAGAAATTGGCATTGTAGCTGAATCTTCCTGCTTTGGCACGAACACCCGCTTCGATGTTATTCAGTCTTTCAGGTTTTGGAACTTCTGTGATTGGATTGTCGGTGAAGTCAGATCGGGTAGGTTCACGATTGGCCACGGCATAGCTCGCGTACCAGGTTTTTCCGGATTTTTCGTAGCTGAATCCAAACTTAGGATTGAAGAAAGAATAATTCTCCTGACCGTCCACGATTCGCCGATTGTCATTTACTCCTGCGAAAGAATAATTGATCCCGCGCAATTGAAGATCTCCGAAGAGATTCAGTCCCGGCTTCAGTTCGTAGGTAGCTTTCAGATAAATATTCCGATCGTCTTTGATCGCATTGTTGTCGTAGTAGCGGTCGCGGATATTCGTGTTTCCGGCAACTCGCGCCCAGATGATTTCTCCGAAATGCCCTCCATCGTAGCGATTTGCACCACCGCCGAGGATCAGATCCCATTTTCCATCAGTCGATACATAATTCACCGAACCTACAAATCCAAAGAAATCATTGTCCAGCCATCTCCTGCGGATGATATCTGTGCTTTCGATGATTTCGCCACCAATCTCCACGTTTGACAATCCATAGTTTTCGAACTCATCATCCTCCCGGAATTGCTCATAATATCCACGGCCGTAGGTATAGTGCATCGCCAGATTTGTCTTCCAGTTTGAACCGATTTTACCGGTATAGATCAACTGATAATGATCCTGCTGATAATTGTCCGTTTCGTTGTCGTAGGTATAGTAATTGGAAGTCCGGTCGTTTTCAAGTTTTGATTCAGGCAATCCCCACCAGCTTTGATAGGTTTGTTCTTTTCCGGAGAATGCATTTAGTTTGATCACGTGATTTTCTCCATAATACCCACCCGAAACAAACCAACTCGTCAGGTCAGAAAATGCGCGATCCACGTATCCGTCAGAGGTGATTTTTGACAAGCGCGCATCTACCGCGAAGCGATTATTGAGTAATCCTGTTCCTGCCTTCACCGTATGTCTCCAGGTATTGAAGGACCCAAAACCGTTGTCCACTTGTGCATAGGCTTCATCCTGTCGGGTGTCAGTCTGGAAGTTCAGGCTTGCGCCGAAAGTTGCAGCACCATTAGTGGAGGTTCCGACACCTCGCTGGATTTGAATATTATCGACAGATGATGCGAAGTCAGGCATATTCACCCAGTAAACTCCATGAGACTCTGCATCATTGAGCGGAATTCCATTGACGGTTGCGTTGATTCGGGTTTGATCCGATCCGCGGATTCTCAATCCGGTGTATCCCACGCCTGCTCCAGCATCCGAATAAGTAACCACGGAAGGAGTAAAATTGAGGAGAATTGGGATATCCTGTCCCAAATTTCGCTTGGCAATTTCGGACTTATCCACCGTGGTGAAGGTGGTCGGAGTGCTTTCCGAAGCCCGGGTAGCGGAGACGATAAACTCTTCGGTCAGTAAATCTTTTGATTGAAGTTTGATGACAAGTTCACCCGAATACGGTACTGAAATTGTCTGGCGAAAAGCATCAAAACCCAAATAAGAAACGCGTAATTGGATCTCTCCTGCCGGAAGTTTTGTGATTGTAAATGCTCCGTTTTCATCTGTGACAGCTCCCCGACCGAGATTTTCGGTCCACACGGAAGCTCCGGTTAAGGGATTTCCGGTTCTGGCATCCAGCACTTTTCCACTCAGGCTTTCTTGTGCCCATGCAGAAAATGAGGCCAGGCAAAAAGCCAGGCTTAAGAATAGATTTTTCATTGGTAATTTATCCCTCACGGGAATTTGAGTTAAACATGAGAAAACTCAGGGGAAGTTTTCCGTGATTGTTTACCCGATTTGCATAGCAAAAAACAAAAGAAATTGCCGAAGGGTACTGCTTCGGATAAGAGGTTTTACTTTTTACTATGCTTGTTCATTTTCCCTTCGCCGGCATTACCCGGATCAGGTCTTATGGGTATGATCTCAGCCCGAAATATTAAGGCACCCCTTATGATCTGAAGGCAAAGGTAATCGGGAAAAGGAATTTTGCAATTTGGGAGGCAGAAAAATCAACCTGCGTTTCTAAAATCCTCGATTGCGATAAATTCTGCTTTGATTCCAAGAATTGCGTTTGAAAAGCAAGCACTATTCTCCTCATTTTTCCTAATTTCAATTTTCAACCCAATCAACCTATGCGCCTTTACAAACTTCCCTCAGCAACACTTTTACAAACGGATTCTCAATTTTTATCAGGTCCTCAACTGGATTGGGATAGTCTTTTGGCTCAAGAAAACCTGGGAGGGTATTTGGAAAAAGAATCAAAGAACTGGAAACAAATTTCCGAAACCGAGGCAACTCAATTGATAAGTTCGGGTCTTTTGGCGCCAATGGGAAATCAGGAAATCTGGGCCGCCGGAGTTACTTATTACCGCAGCCGAACGGCCAGAATGGAGGAATCTCAGGATTCCGGCGGGGCAGATTTTTACGATAAAGTTTACAGCGCGGATCGCCCGGAACTGTTTTTCAAAGCTACTGCAAGCAGGGTTTCCCCTCCTGGCGGAATAGTAAATATCCGAAAAGATTCTACCTGGGACGTACCCGAACCGGAGCTCACGCTTGTGATTTCACCTTCCGGAAAAATCCAGGGATTTACCGTAGGAAATGACATGAGCAGCCGAAGCATCGAGGGCGAAAATCCACTTTATTTGCCTCAAGCGAAGGTTTATCTGGGTTGCGCGGCGATTGGACCCTGCATTTTGGTTCAAAAAGAAGCGCTTCCTGAGGACACGAAAATTCGACTGGAAATTTTCAGAGACGGGAATTTAGCTTTCGCAGGAGAAACGGCACTGACTCAATTGAAGCGGAAGCCTCAGGAATTGGCGGACTGGCTTTTCAGGGCAAATTCTTTTCCGATAGGTTGTTTTATGATGACGGGAACGGGAGTCGTACCGGATGATTTCACGCTGGGGAAAGATGATAAGGTTCGGATAGGAATTGAAGGAATTGGCGTGTTGGAAAATACCGTTCAGGAGATTTGAAAAAGTGATTAATAGATCTTTGATCGTTAGTTTCTTCTGCTTTGATTCAAGCTGGCAAAATAATTGTTTAAATGATCAGGAATCATTCTTTTCATTTTAGACAATACGCCCATGAAACATTTATTCATTTTCGGCCTGATCGCAGTTTTCGCTTTTTCCTGTGACTTCAATGATGAGCCAAATCCTTTGAGTACTGCTGAGGAATGGAAGCTTGCTGGGTATTCGAATTCATTTTCTTCAAATCCGGGGATTGTTGCCGTTAAGGATTCCGCCTTTGTCTACACATTGTTTGCAACAGGAGAATTCACCAAAAAGGTGGGTAATAATGAACTCACTGGGACTTTCGAAAAAGGAACTTTGGGGGATAGGACTACGATTACCTTCAATTTTGTTACTCCAAAAAATCTATTGATCCATAGTTGTTTTCAAGGAAAAGAGCAGTATTTCATTGATGAAAGCGGTCAAATGATCGGTACCTGGGACAGTTGCGATGGTACAAAACTTTACTTTAAAAAAGAGAATTGATCCCGTCGCATTAGTTTTTGAAAATTCTAAAGGACTCGATTTTTTGCAAAGGCAACTCAGGCTGCCACCAATGCCAGAAGGATATCATTTGATTACGGATGCGGTAGTGAATTCAATACCTGAAATCAAGGGGATTCAAATCAGATTTTTGCAGGTCTTTATTCAACACACTTCGGCTGCACTGACAATCAATGAAAACGCAGATCCACGGTAAGAAAGGATTTCGAAACATTCATAAACGAATTAATTCCGGAAACCTATCCGCGGCTTGTCCATCAGGATGAAGGTCCGGATGACATGGCGGCGCACATTTTAAAGCTGTTTTTTTGGGCATAGTCTTCAAATCCCGATGGAAAACGAAACCTTGGGATCTGGCAAGGGATTTATTTATGTGAATTTCGCCGAAAAGGAGGCCCAAGGAAGCTAGTCCTGACTCTTTTCGGGGGAACTGAATAACCGAGGTCAAATATCAGGCAATTTTTTTACCATTGGTATAATTCTAACCGAGCGATAAATCTTCCATAATATTTTTGCATTGGATTACCCACTCTATGTATAAGATTCTTAGTGCGATACTTTTTCTTTTGGTTTCGCCCTCTTTTGCTCAGCAGGCAGCGGAGGCTCTGCCAAATGCTTTTGCTTTCAAATTAAAACAACCTATCGTTTTGGACGGTGTGCTGGATGAGGAAATCTGGACCAATTCCGAAGGATGGAATGGGAATTTCAAACAATATTTTCCCTCCGATACTTCAGAATCTAAGATTAAAACCCGGGTGAAAATCGCTTTTGACGATGACAATCTATACATAGCGGCTGTAATGGAAAATCTGGGACCGAGAAAATACGTGTCCACTTCCCTGCGAAGGGATTTCAGAGGAGAGCAAAATGACGCAATTGTTTTTGTTTTGGATACTTTCAATGATAAAACCAATGCTTTTTCATTTGGGATCAATCCATATGGTGTACAGCGGGAAGGACTGATTTCCAATGGAGGAGCCCGCTCCGTGGATCTCAGTCTTGCATGGGATAACAAGTGGTATTCGGAAGCAAAAATCTTCGAAAACCACTGGCAGGCCGAGCTTATCATTCCGCTTTCCACTATTCGCTTCAATGACGGAGCCCAAAACTGGAATGTTAATTTCTACCGAATAGACAGCGAATTAGGAGAGAGAAGTACCTGGACCCCAATTCCAAGAAATTTTCTGATCCTTTCTTTAGCATTCAGCCGAAAATTGATTTTCGAAGAACCGATCAAGAAAACTTCGGCTAATATTTCCCTGATTCCTTATACTGCTGCCAAAACTTCAAAAAATTTCCTGGAGGGCACTACTGAAAAATTGACCCCTGCTTTTGGCGGAGACGCAAAAATCGGGATTGGTCCGGCGATGAATCTTGACCTTACGTTCAATCCGGATTTTTCGCAGGTCGAAGTGGATCAGCAAGTGACCAATCTGGATCGATTTGAAATCTTTTTCCCGGAGCGAAGGCAGTTTTTCCTTGAAAATGCTGACTTGTTCGACAGCTTTGGACAAATGCGTTCCCGACCTTTTTTCTCAAGAAGAATTGGGGTGGACATTGATTCCGCAACCGGACAAAATGTGCAAAGTAAGATCATCTACGGTACCCGACTAAGCGGAAAAATAAATGAGGACTGGAGAATCGGTGTAATGAACATGCAGACCGCGACTGATGAGGAAGCGGGGATTGTGGGCAAAAATTTCAGTGTGCTGGCTGTTCAAAAGAAAATATTCACCCGCTCGAATATCGGTTTGATTTACGTGGACAGAGAGTCTTTGGCATTGGATGAATTTCAGCAGCTTTTCGATCCAACTGCCTACAACAGACTTGTGGGAGCTGATTTTAACCTGGCATCGGCAGATAACCGCTGGACAGGAAAAGTCTTTTACCATCGAACTTTCGAGTCTGTCAGTCCTGAAAAGCCTTATTCCTTCAACGCTTACCTCCTCTATAGTGACTTGCATTGGAACTGGACCTTTAGCTATCAGGACATCGGAAAGGACTTCAACCCTGCGGTTGGTTATGTCCCAAGAGTTGACTTTAAGCGCCTGAACCCGGATTTGAGCTACCTCTTTTATCCGAAATCAGGAATCATCAACCGGCATGGTCCAAAATTGGAATTTGAGGGATATTGGAATGAAACCCTGGGTACTACAGATCGGGACATCAATCTGGGCTACCTGATCAGGTTTAATTCTCTCTCTGAACTGGTAATCAAACAGAAAAACCGATACGTCTATTTATTTGAAGATTTTGACCCAACACGAACCGGGGGAGAGCCGCTTCCTGCCGGGTCTGATTACAATACCAAAACAATCGCAGTCGAATACAAAAGCAATCCAAGAAATCCCTTCAACATCCTGCTTGAAGCAGAAGCCGGCCAATATTTCACAGGAAACTTCCAGAGAATTCAAAGTCAAATGGCAGTTCGGATCGGGTACATAGCCAATGTTTCGATGAATTTTAACTATGCGCGAATCCGGCTTCCGGAACCGCAAAGTGATGCGGATTTGATCCTGGTAGGACCCAGAATTGACCTTACTTTCTCAAAAAGCGTGTTTTGGACCACCTTCGTTCAGTACAACAATCAGATCGATAATATCAATATCAATACGCGCTTGCAGTGGAGATATGCGCCTGCTTCCGACTTCTTCCTGGTGTACACGGACAATTACTTCCCGGGAGACTTTATGCCTAAGCAGCGGTCTTTGGTGCTTAAGTTGAATTACTGGTTGAATCTGTAAGAAACTATCTCTCCGCTTCAACTTTCATCTTCTTGCCGGTCATCAGGATTCTTCGGTAGCCGTCTTTGGTGTCTGAACCGACTTCTTTACCCAGCACTTTTACCTTCGAAAATTCTTCCGGAATCTCAATTGAAATTCCCCATTTGCTTTGCGTTTGGTCTACTTCGATTGCCCGAATGCCTGACTTATCCACATAGCTTAGACTGATTTCATTGTCTCCTATGATTACTTTTTGAATAGATGCTTCCTCCCAATCAGTCGGCATCTGAGGACGAATATAAATTACTTTATTCCCGGCATCCGGCTGTATTCCGAAGAATTGTGTGATAATAGGAACCGCAAAACTGTACATATTCCATGCTTGGGTAAACATGCCGTAATCAGGGGAAACTTCATAGATCGAACCCGGAAGTGCAAAGCCAAAACTTCGGGTCATGCGTTTCAGGTAATCAAGGGCCGCGTCCGGATTCCCGTAATTGTTTTCTCCAATCGCCTGAACACCTGTTGGTAATGTCATCACTGCGCCTGTATAAGAAAATATTTTGCTTCCCGTGAAGGAGCCGTCTTCATTGGCCGCTGTCTCATCCCGATCGATTCCTGTTACAAACATTCCAAATGGATTGGTGTATTTTCTTCCCGTTTCCAGGGCGGTTTTGGCTTTCTCAGGATCTGCAATTCCCATTTCCATGGGAGTATTCACTACCCAATTGTGGTAAAGAACAAATCCCTGTTTCTGGGTTTTAGGGTATGTGGATAACTTCGTTTTTGTGGCTGTCAATTCTTCCACTGCCCATGGTTTGTTCAGTGTATCCGCCCGGATTATTGCTCCGTCGATCAAAGCAAGTGCATCTTCGGCTGTCCCGATAAAGTCCGCATAAGATCCAAATTCAGGTACCCAGAAATCCGAATTGATTCTGGCTTTCAGTGAATCGGCTTTGCCTTGGTATTCGCTTGCCAGTTCAGTTTTGCCTAGAATTTCAGCCATTTGAGCAGCATCGGAAAATGCTTTTTGACTATAAACCGCAACATCAATCATTTCAGATTCGAGTCCGTGGATTTCCATCATGCCGTAACCATCCGCGACCAGATTTCCGTCCGTGTCATTTTCCAGAAGCCAAACCAATCCTTTTTCGATTGTGGGAAAGTATTTTTCCAGAAACTCGCGATCTCCGGTCCATCGGTAAACTTCCCAAATCATGGAAGCGAATTGGGGAGTCTCATTCAGATTGCCCGGATTGAAAACCGCACCGTCCGTGCTTACTTCATGGACGATTTTTCCGTTTCCGTTCTCCTTTTCCGATAGGGAATGAATCAGTTCGATCGTGCTGTAAACCAAATCTTTCCTTCCTGTGGCAATCAGACCTTTGATGGTGTACTCGCTGTCCACGCCAAACCACCATGGATAATCCTGCAATCCTGCCCCAATTCCCCTTCCAAAACCAGGGACATCCCGAACCAGCCAATCGGTGTTGTATTTGATCCACTCAAAAGCCAACTGCAATTCCGCATCTGGAATCTGAATCTCTGCCTGAGTTTTCAATTCGGAGTATCTGTCCTTTTTGGAATTCCAATCTGTCAAAATGCCTTCCCGAATGGAGGCGAGATTTTCAAGGGCGGCTATTTCGCTTTCTGTCGAACCTGCGATGAAGACCGGAAAAATGATTTCCTGTCCTGCTTCCAAAGCCAGCGCAGTGCTGAAACCGGCATTATTCCCGACCCCTTTTGGCTGCATGGTGCAACCTTTGTCTGTCGGGATTATCTGAAACTCCGGTGAACTTCCCCATACTACAAACCAATCATTTCCCTGATCTTTTCCGGTGAAGATTTTCGTCATTTCATCAAACGATATATCGTCGGGATGATCGATCATTCCTGTTCGATCACCAAGCCATACCGGCATCAAATCAGTATATCCTCTGAAGGTGAAGTCAACCTTTTTGGCAGAGTTATCCACATTTTTGATGCGGAAAAGAATTGTCATTCCTTCTTTTCCGTCGGGAACAAATTGCAGTCTTTCAACCTCAATTCCAGATTCCGGATTGTCAAACCGGTGAACATTTGCAAACGGGTAATTGGTAAAGGAACTGGCTTTGTCGAGACAAAATGATCCGCCTTCAGATTCAATCGATGCTGTGAATCCGTCCATCAGTTTGATCGGATGAAGCCAGACGCCTCCCATCTCTCCTTCCACATGCCAGCCCAAATCCGGGAACGTTCCGTTTTGGTGACCGATCAGGTAGACCCGATCTCCGGCCGCGACAAATGGAGATGCCAGGTATTCTTTTTTTCCCGAAAGTCCCTTCAGATCTTGGAGACTTTCAAAAATTTCTGATTCAGGGCTTAAAGGAGTTTGGCAAGAAAAGCCGACTGCAATAAGGCCAGCCACAAAAAGAAATGAATGACGCATGCGGATTTGTTTTGGGTTCAAAGGTTAGAGCGTTTTACCGATTTCCCTCCAGGTAATCAATTTGATGTTTTGTTTTTCGAGAATTTCGCGGGCTTTTTGGCTTGTAAAGAAATCATAATCCGCCTGTCTCCAGGGTGCGTGGTAAGAATCGTGTCCCGCAGTGACAGCATTCATTTCTTCATCATCAAAAGCCAGATGGATCAGAATTACATTCACTCCCGGTTTCAGATTGGTCAGCGCGTTTATGTAAAAATTTTCCATTCCTGCTTTATAGTTTTCAGGAGTTGCCATGATGATTTCATTCACCACTGGTAAGTTATCCACATTGATTCCTGCGAAAATCGCCAGATTTGGTTTGATGATCCCTTCCAGAATTTGCCCGTTGATCATTGCCGGGATTTTCCGTTCCTGAGCGATTTTCAGGTAACTTTTCAGATATTCCGGTCTTCCGTAAAACACACAGCCCATGTGCGAATCGAGATGCGTAGGAGTAATTCCCATCTGGTTGGCGGCTTTTATCTGCGCCCTGATTTCCATTTCCACTTCTTCCGGTGTTGCGTTTTGAGTGACCAAAGCACAATTGGCGTGCATATGGCCCTTCTCATTTGCCAAACCCGGAACGGCTGTCCTTCCGGCTTCCGGTCCCCAGTTGAAATTCAGCCACTCGTTTGTCAGTGTGATGTGAATTCCGATGTCTGCATCCGGCATTTCCTTCGCCATTACTCCCACCTCCGCCGACCAGCCGGTTGGCACCATCATGCTGGTGGAGTTGATCAGCCCATTTTTCATCGCGTCGAAAGTTGCCTTGGTTTGAGAATGCGAAACACCCACATCGTCACCATGAATAATCAATAGTTTATCGGTGCTCTTGTATCCCATTTTTTCCGCCAGGGTCTGGGAGAAAAGGGAATTGGGGACGATCGACAGGAGGAACAGAACGAGGAGAAAATTTTTCATGAAGGGTTATTTTTGGAAATGAATTTACCGAAAATCCGGGCAATAAATTTTTAGAAATCCTTCAAACATTTCAATTAAACAGGCTGTTCACAGAGCATGAAGTACAATCGGGGCTTGGTTTGGTTCAGAAATGACCTTCGTGTCCGGGACAATGAAGTGTTGGTGAAAGCTGCCCTGACTGTAAAGAAGTGATTCCGGTGTATTGTTTTGATCCAAGGGCATTTGAAAATACGAACCTTGGATTTCCAAAAACAGGATCATTCAGAGCCAGGTTTCTGATTGAGTCTATGGCTGATTTGAGGAAGAGTTTGCGGGAAAATCGTTATTTAAACATTCCCCGACCTGCAAAAAGTTACGACAAAAACGGGGATTACCTTCAGCTTTGAATACCTGAATTACAGGCAATCAGGGTTTTATATCCATCAACCATGGGAGTTATCCACAGCAATCATGAGAGGTTTGAAAATTCAACTGGGGCATACTTATCCGCAACCCCTGCGGAAAATTCCAACTTTGGAAAGGTCTTATTGATCTTTTGAAAACCAATTTAAGAAACCTCAGAATCCTGAGGTTTTTCCCTTAAAAGGGCTTTTCGATTGGGTCTCCAAAAAACAAAGTAAAAAACGATACTCATCCAGCATTGAAAAAAGACAAGTTCACCCCATGTGGAAAACTTAGAAATCACCGAAAAATTAAAACTCAGCGTAGGGTAAACATAGGCCTGTGTCAACAGAAAATAAATAGGGGAAGACACCAGAATTGTTATCCATGTGGATTTCGATTTCAAATAGTTCAGGAAGTCTTTCATACTCAAAAAAGGAGAAATTATTTAGTCAGATATTCTTCAGCTGTCATTACCGGAATCCTTGATGCTTTAAAATCTTTTTTATTCCTGGAAACGATCAAATCTGCTTGATTTTCTGACGCTACAAAATATTGCAGTCCATCCTCAAAATCACTAAAATCGGAAGCCAGAGCGAGTTCAATACATTTGTCATCTACTGGAAGCACGGTCACCAAAATTTTAAAATTGGTCATGTACTTTTTTGCATTCACTTCCTTGTGATGTCTTAAGATGGAGTAATAAGCATTGGCAAAGGTCAAGGATGAAATAAATAGCTCAGCCTCCTTTCGATCACCGAGCGTAAACAAATCCTGAGCTGCCCGGTAAAAAGGTTCACGTTTAGCTAAAAGGTCAATGACGATATTCGTGTCAACAAAAATGCGATCCATTATCGGTATTTTTGATCGATATAATCCCGATAATCCTTCTTCTCATCGTAGTCACTTGGGATGATACCGGTTAGGCTTTCCACCAATGGACTCACAGGCGACATTTTCTTGGAAGCTCGTGTGAGCGAGCTCAGGTAGTTTTCGATCAACTTGGACAAACTCGTTTGGTGGTTTTTGGCGTAGAACTTTGCCTCCTCGATGATTTCCTTGTTGAGATTAAGGGTTAGTTTCGTGCTCATGGCGGAATAATTTACGTGTAAAAATAATATTTTTCTACGTGAAACACGTGCTGTCTGTTTAATTCCAATTGGAATACTCAATAGTTACCCACCGGGTATTTGCAATTACATCCCTGTAAACCATTCTTAAAACAACTTCCCATCTCCCTACTTGAAAAGTCAGGAAGCTTGGCACTTCTTGATCCCGGATTTGATAGACTTCTCCCATGAGAGTAAGTTACGATGTGATGCATGAATTGCAAATTCTATTGGACAGTCGGGCTTAGTTACTCCCGGCAGCTTTCGGGATTACGCTTAGGACGATGTTCATTCTTCACTCAGTTGGGTGGGAATTTGGCTAAACTTGGTCAATTTTTGGATTATTTTGGAATTTACTCCAATGTGTACAAATTATTCCTAATGATATTGTTCTTCATTATTTTAACCATCTTGATAACATTCAATGAAGTAATCAAAATTTTGGAAGTCAAATTTGATGTTAATAATTTTATTTATATCTAATACTTTTTTCTCGTCTATTTCATATGAATTATACATTTCTGGATCATTGATTGGTGGAGAAAAAATTTTTATTAAGTAATCCTTATCAATGAAACTGATATCAGTTTCATTGATAAGGATCTCTGATACTTTATGATAATTTGTTATTACTCTAATTATTTTCATAAATCAGGAATCAATCGTTCTTGGCTTCGGTGGTTTATATATTTTTGGATCTGTAGGCCCCACTCCCTGAAAATCCAACAAGTTTGGCATTCTTGATCCCGATTTTGATAGGCTTCTCCCATGTGAGTAAGTTACGATTTGATGCAGGAATTGCAAATTCTATTGGATAGCCTAGCGTAGTTATTCAAGTAGCTGTAGGGACTACGCTCAGACCAAGCTAGTGTCATGTCACACGTTAATTGACGGGTAAAGTTTAAGGAGTTTAATTCTTGCATCCTGGCAGGTAAATTGCCATTTTATTTTAGCTTCTTTATTGTTTCGATGTGTTTCCCAAGCTTTT
>JAKFCO010000115.1:0-57586 GCA_036676605.1 Algoriphagus sp. | reverse complement strand
GATAATTCACTCCATTTGTGATTTGTGCATTTGCACTCAGCATCAGTTTATCCAATTGCTTTTCCCAAATAAAACCTAAACTAAAATCTACCCATGGGCGTTTCTCGGTATTCTGGCCAAAAGACCGGTAAAAAAAGTCTTGATGATTTTCCAATCGTTGAAAAAGCAAACCAACTTTATTCAGATTTTTTACCTGAGAAATTTCAAGTATCTGAGCATTTGCACCTACCCCTATCCCTACTCCCATTGCTTCTCCATAATTGGTAAAGCCCCGGACCTGATAATGGGTATGCCAGCTTGTATTGCTTGCAATGAGATCTTCAGGATAACGGATATATCGATTGACTGATTCTTGCTGATGAATAATTTCTCCCCTTATTTGGATAAATTTGTCACTTGCCCCAGTTTGAAAAAGCTTGGAAAACCCCATCAAATAGGCACGTGCATGCTCCGGGTTTAAAATAAATTCTCTCCAGTCATAAGAATGGTCTCTTCTCCCAAATTCCCCATAGATCTCAAATTTTACCTTTGTATTGAAGTATCTAAAGAAAAAAGAGATTTGTTGAGACTGAGCCAAGGCATCGTAGGCAACTGAATTCCCCTCTTCGAATAATTTCTTTTTTTGAAAAACCTCGAATACTGAAAATCTATCTATCAAATCAGAACCTACATTATCATTGTATTGCTGAAATGTCCGATTAAAACCTATAAAAAACTGCGGTAAAAAAACCGGCTGATAGGTCAATGACAGCCCATTGATGTATCTCCAATCTCCTGAAAATGACCTGGCATAAATACTGTTTAGCTCGTCGTTTTGGGAGGATAAAACTGCAGAATCTTCTGCTCTGGCGAATATCAACTGAACTTCCAGTTTACCGATAAAGATATCTGCCGGTTGCTTTGTTTTGAGATAAAAATGCTTCATTCCCTGGGCATTGTTACTAAAAATCAGTCCGGAAAATTGTCCCGGACCCCACCAGATATTTTGAGTGCTATAGCCAAGCTCAACCTTTCCAAAATTCAAACTTGCATAGGATTGACCCCAAGGAACCATGGCATTATATTCTTCGGTGAATCTTTCAGGATTATCCCCGTAATTCCAATATTTGAATCTGAAAAAATTAATTTCGTCTGAGTAGTCCCCTGTGTATCCTTGGTAGGGTTTATTTTGAGAAAAAATAAATTCCGGTCTAAGCTGAATTTCAAGAAACAACAATTTGCCATAGATTCCGGGAGAGGTCAGATTCTGAAAACCGACTCCATTTTTCAAACCAGAGTTGCCCCAACCAAAAGGTCTGTTATTATTGTAAACAGTTGTTGATAAGATTGGAAGAACCTTAAAATCAATCTTCTTTATATCGGGCTCATCTTTACTACCTGCAGAATCTATCTTTTCCGTTCTGCTTTTTTTATCAAGCTCAGGAAATTCATTTCCAGGAGTAATGGGTCTTGAATTGAATGAAAAATCCTTCCCGAAATTACCTTTCAATTGTTCCCTTCTAAGAAATTCTTCAAGAACAGGAAAACCTGCTGGTATTGTTTGGGACAGGACAGTAATGGTATTCAAACCTAAAAAGAATAGCAAAAAATAAAACCGAATTGTCAATTTCAACCTAATCAAAAATTATACTGATTCAAGCATTTTAATGTATTGCTTTGAAATAGCTTTCCAGGAATAATTCTTTTTTGCAAGTTTCAACATGGTTTGCATTATTTCAGTCCGGTCCAGACTATCTAAAGAGAGGAGAATTTTCTTAAGGCCTTGGTAATCATCAAAATAAACAGCTTTATTAAAGGTTGTCTCCCGATTGTAATTGACACCGTATGCAAGTATTGGTAATCCCAAATACATCGCTTCTACCAATGAAGGATTGGTGCCTCCCGCACTGTGTCCGTGTAAATAGAAATAACAATTAGACCTAAGTGCATTCAATTCATCGGGTTCGTATATCGGATTATATAGAATTACATTTTTTTCCTTTGAATACTTCCGATAAAGTTTGGCACCATATTCACTTGAGTTCCAGTTACCTACAATCACATAAGGAACAAGTATGTCATTTTCAGCAAAAACCCGGAGCTGTAATTCCACATTGTTTTCCGGTTCTATCCTGCAAACTGTGAAAATGTAAGGCTTGTCTATAAAAGAAAATTTCTTCCTATATGGATCAGGATCTACCTCACTGACGTGATTGGCACCATATGCGATCAAAAATGAATCTTCTTCATATTCCTTAGTGATATAATCCTGTATATGCTTATTATCAGCGATTACTGCATGGGAAAATTTGACTGTCAATCTCTCTGAAAATTTCAGAAATTTTTTGGCAAACCAGCCCCATTTATCTCTTTTCCACTCAAGCCCATCAATATGTCCTATAAGTTTTGCTTTTGAAAAGGGCTTGATAAAAGGAAGCATGATTGCACCTGAAACTCCTAGAAGAATGATGTAATCATAGTTTCTAAAGGATTTCAGGAGCGCAACTGAATCATAGATAACACTTTGAGCTCCATTTGCTTTCAGGTTTAAATACTCAAGTTTCGCTTCTTTAAATTTTTCAAGCTTTTTTGGATATGCTTTGCTCTCACAAAAAACCGTCACATCATAAAACTTGGGAAGTAAATCCAATAGATTGTCTGTAAGTGTCTCAAATCCCCCATAATTAGCCGGGACTCCGACAATACCGACAATTGCTAGTTTCTTTTTAATCATTTAATAATTTTTTGCTGACCCGTTCATTTTGGATTTGAATCAAAAAAATGATTCAGGTCAAATAATATTTTTTTTTCTTCGGTAAAGAATTCTCAAAATTCAATTTAATTCCTTGATACACCTCCGCAAAGATTCCCTCCAATGGGGAATTTTAACCCCAAATTCTGTTTTGATTTTTGATTTGCACATGACAGAGTAAAATGGTCTTATAGCTGGGGTCGGATATTGGCTTGAAGGAATAGGATTGACATGACAAGAATAACCACTCAACTCCATAATAGCTACAGAAAAGTCATACCAGGAACTTACTCCCTCGTTACTAAAATGGTAAATCCGGGTTCCTTCATTTGAAATGCTTGGAAGGATATCCAATATGCATGCTGCCAGGTCACGCGCATTGGTAGGAGATCCAATTTGGTCAGAAACCACATTGATTTCAAGCTTCTCCGATCCTAGCCTTCTCATGGTTTTTACAAAGTTGTTTCCAAATGTGCTGTAAACCCAGGAAGTACGGATAATAACAGAGTTTGGAAGCTTTAGAAAAATAATCGCTTCTTCGGCAGCTCTCTTTGTGATTCCATAAACACACTGAGGATTACAAGGTGAATCTTCAGTGTAAGGTTGAAAAGCTTCACCATTGAATACATAATCTGTCGAAATATGGACAAGTTTAATATTCAGCTCTTTAGCAGATTCTGCCAGGTATTTAACGGCAAGGTGATTGACATTGTCAGCTGTCTCAAAATCTACTTCAGCCCTGTCCACAGCCGTATAAGCTGCGCAATTAAGGATCGAGTTTATTCTATTATCGACCAGAAACTTATGAACTTTTGCTTTATCGGTAATGTCCAAATCCTCTACATCCGTAAAAATAAATTCGAAAGGGTAGTTTGGGGACAAGTAACGGATTTCGGATCCTAATTGCCCATTCGATCCTGTAACTAACACCTTATTCATATAAATCAGTATTAAAATCAAATAAATCAGCATCCTTCAGTAAGGGTTGAATTTTATCTTTTCCGGATAATTTCAAGTCTTCAAAGTTTAAAATCCAATCAATACCCAAAGAAGAATCATCAAAAGCAATACCTCTGTCTGCTGGCTGATTATAATAATTATCAACTTTATAATTAAAAATTGCGGTTTCGCTCAGCACCACAAAACCATGGGCAAATCCTTTGGGAACAAACATCTGGAGTCGATTTTCACTTGATAATTCTACAGCCACATGTTTGCCAAATGATGGTGACCCTTTTCGGATATCCACTGCCACATCCAAAACTTTGCCTTGGATTACTCTAACCAACTTAGTTTGGGAATATGGAGGCAATTGGAAATGAAGGCCTCTCAAAACTCCAAAACCTGATTTTGATTCATTTTCCTGACAGAAATTAACCTGGAAGCCAAGAAACTCCTTTAATCTGTCCACTCGAAAAGTCTCCATAAAATACCCTCTCTCGTCCCCAATTATTGATGGTTCTATGAGAACTACATCAGGGATTTCTGTCCTTTCAAACTTCATTTTCTTTTGGATTGAACTTTTTTAATCAGGTATTGGCCATATTCATTCTTTTTTAGCGGCTCTGCCAAAGCCAGAAGTTGATCATCATTGATATAGCCAAGTTCGAAAGCTATTTCTTCTAAACAGGCGACTTTAAGTCCCTGTCTCTTTTCTATGGTATGGATGAAATTGGAAGCTTCCAGCATGGACTCATGCGTACCTGTATCGAGCCAAGCAAAGCCTCTTCCAAGAATTTCCACCATTAGATTATTGTTTTCAAGGTAAACCTGATTCACAGTCGTGATTTCGAGTTCACCCCTGGGACTTGGTTTGATTGTTTTTGCAACCTGAACAACTGAGTTGGGGTAAAAATAAAGGCCAACAACAGCAAAATTACTTTTGGGTTCTTTTGGTTTTTCTTCAATAGAAATTACCATTCCGTCCTTGTCAAATTCAGCTACACCATATCTGTACGGATCATTGACGTAATACCCGAAAATTGTAGCTTTTCCTTCCTCCTCTACATTTTTCAAAGATTTTTTCAGAAGCTCTGAAAAACCATGTCCGTAAAAAATATTATCCCCCAGGACCAGACAAACTGAGTCTTTACCTATGAATTCTTCTCCTATAATAAATGCTTGAGCCAATCCATCCGGACTAGGCTGTTCTGCATAGGAAAATGAGACACCAATTTCATGTCCATCTCCCAGTAATTTTTTGAAATTTGGAAGGTCGTCCGGAGTGGAAATGATCAGGATTTCCCTTATTCCTGCCAGCATCAACACAGAAATCGGATAATATACCATAGGCTTATCATAGATTGACAAAAGTTGCTTGGATGTCCCTTTTGTGATAGGATAAAGTCGTGTTCCAGATCCGCCAGCTAATACTATTCCTTTCATTATTTACAATTTTATAAATTCAAAATCTTTATACTTATAATAATCCAATTTGCTTTTTAGGCTTTTTGAAAAGGATAAACTCTTTAATTATTAAGATAATTTTTCATGGCGTCCACCATATTCATCCTTTCCGGTTCAATATTCAAAAGAAAATATCTGTTTTGGGCATTAATGATTTCTGTTTTTTTATAGTCGTTTGGTTGAGTGTCAAATTTCAGAACTTCTTCAAGTGCATCCCTCAAAATTAAATATCTAAGCGATAGTTGATTATCAGGATAAACAAAATGTGCATCACCTGAAGGAACATCCGAAAAGATAGCAGAGCTCATAATTTGTGGAGACCATTTATTAAATGCCCATCTGAGCATACCATCATATCCCCTGGACTTTGGAAGAATTGTGAGAAAATAAGCATCGTCAAGATTTGAACCTATCACCAAATTTGGCTGAACCTCATAGCAGGAAGTATAAAAGGTGGTTTGATACCCCAATGATTTTCTTTTAGCCAAATCAATTTTTTCCAAAATTACATTAGATGGGACCGAGTAATCGTACATCAGAGTGGAAAGTTCAGAATCAAATCTTCCTGCATAACCCATTTTCAAACCCGGTGAAACTCCTTTTATAAATTTGGCTAATGCCAAAGTCACATTTACCTCACGCTCGTCTACTACAAGAACAACCCGATCCAACCAGTTCTTTTTCTTTAAATATTTTGTAAAATCAATAAGAAAAGGAGTCCAAAATTGATTGTACAATTCAGTACCCGGCATGCTTTGGATTGAGACTACTTGCTGAGAACTTTCTTCACAATAGAAAAAAGTGTTATTCCAGGGAAAAAGATTATGAACTGAAATTTGTTTTCCGATTCCTTTTTGAATTCCCAGATTCACATATTTTTCAAAATTTGAATAATCATAGGAGAAGGTTCCATCGGTTTTTTTCTGAATCTGAATCATCATTTGATCCAATGGTCTAATCGATGAATTGTACAAATCCCAAAAAACCGAGGTAGTTGTTACTTGTTGATTTATTCCTTTGAGCTGATCAAAAATCCGTGCCAAGTAAGTTAAATGCTCTTTAGACCATGGCTTGACCTGGTAATAATCAGCGGTTGACATAGGGAACTGCCAGAAATCAACTTTATACTTTAGATTTGAAAACACAGGTAATTTTTTATCCAAGACCTGAATGATAGCTTCTGTAGAAAATGATGTTCCCCCTTGGGAGAAAACAACCTCCACCGGATATTGTCCTGCTTTTGATTTTTGATCTATCCGGAGTTCAAGCAGGATGTAATGGATGATAGTGTCACTTAAAATAGTGTTGGATTTGAGTTTTTCTGCCCTGTCGGGAAATTGTCGTTTTTCAAAAACACCTCCAGATTTGTTCGTACCACAGTTGCCTGCAGAAATATCTCCCTCTACATAATGAAGTTGGTAAACTGAGGCTGAAATAAGCGGATTTGAAGATTTAAGATCAAATGTCAAAGGAACTGCCGGGCTGGAAACGAGACGAATAGGTAAAATTAAAGTCTCATTTTTCCATCCTTTGAAAACTGTCTTATTAGCATATTCACTTTCCATATTCCGGAAGGAAGTAAATACAGCTTTGTTAGTTTGTGCTGAAGTGATTTGAATATCATAAAACAGATATAATAAAAAGAGAAGAATTGTCTTTTTCATTTGCCTAAAAGTTGAAGAATTTGACTTTTAAATGCTTTTCTTGAAAAGTCTTCTTTTTTACTAAATGCCTCTTGGCTGAGTTTTTCCCAGTAGTTTTTGTTGCCCATCATTTTTCTGATTTCCCCTTCGATCAGATCCAATCGGGTATAATCAATTTGAAATCCATTTATTCCTGTGTCTACTAATTCAGTAATTCCACCCGATGTAGGAACAATAGCCGGCAACCCGTAGTACATTCCTTCTAAAACAGTTAAACCAAACGTTTCTACCCATTTATCTTTGTGGGCAAGGTTCATTACTAAAGAGGATGAATTGTAAAAGAAATGAACATCCTTTTGTACCGGAAAAATTTTTAGGTTTTCAGGAATCGAGTTTTCTCTTTCAAATTTTGCTACTTCACCTGACTCATCGCTCAAAACCAACGCAAACTGAGTTTCCGGAATTTTTCCTGCCAATTCTATAAACTCATAAATTCCTTTGAATGGTCTTAAGGATGCAAGCATGAGGACTTTGAAGCCAAGTTTTTTATCTGAGATCCTATTCACATTTCTTTCAAAGTCCTCTGTGACACAATTGTAAATCACCCGGCTTTTTGTTCCCTGGATCTTTGGATTCGATTTCAGAAAATTTGACACCAGTACCACTTCAGAAGAGAATTTTCGAACTACCCAGAACAGAAAATTGCTTAGTGCTTTAGGGCTTATTTCGTATTCGTGGACATGGGTAATTACTTTTCTGCCTAGTATTTTTCCAGTTATTATTGATCCAAATGGAAGAATCGTATTGACATAGAAGATGGAATAGGAACTCCTTTGATTAAAAAGTGTCAAAAAGGAAAGCAGACACTGACTCAGAAAAAAAGAAAACAGGGTCAGGATCCGGACTTCAGATC
Organism: Algoriphagus sp.; assembly: GCA_036676605.1. Classification (GTDB taxonomy): domain Bacteria; phylum Bacteroidota; class Bacteroidia; order Cytophagales; family Cyclobacteriaceae; genus Algoriphagus. Next base: position 49,893 of record JAKFCO010000115.1, on the reverse strand, counting down.
TCTTATAAAAATTAGGATGATAGGTAATTCCACTAATTCCAGTCAAAAAACCTTCTGTATTGCTGGTATATAATTCCACCTCGAAACCATTGTCTCTTGCTATTTCTATAGCATTCCTCAATACAAGCGGACTGCCGGTGAAATTATTGAGCAGATGAAAGAAGACAATCTTTTTTGGCACGAGTCGGAATTGAATGAAGAATCAGAAGGAATGTACCCAGCAAAACGTACAACGTACTGGAATAAAACTCATGGGTGAATTGCTGCGCTATGATAAAAATGTAAAAAACCATAGCAGCATAAAAAGTCTTTCCTTTCAACCAAAAAAGGATTGAGAATATCAAAACCGAAACCAGATATATGGCATATCCAAGAAATCCATAGGTATAAAGCAAGACTGAAGTTCCATTCTCGATATACCCTGTTTTATAGAAAGTCTTCAATGCTATTTCATCTCCAACTACGTTATTTCCGTTGCCAATAAGATATCCCAACCAACAGGTATTGTTGAAAAATGCCTCTCGAAATGCCTGAAGCAAATCAGCTCTTGAGGTAAGTGTACTGAAATTAAAAATCAACTTATTGATGAATTCGAAATAATATAAGTAAAAGAGAAAAATGGCAATAATACTTAGAATGAAAAGTTTCCGGTGTTTAAAAAATATGATTACATAATAAATCAGAACTGTATTTCGATTGAATGTGAGAATCATTCCAAGGAAAGCAACATAATATGCCCAACGATCAAATACACCTAATTTATTATTTTCTTTTTTGTGATAATAAATCAAAAACCATGAGACAATGAGTGTACCGTAAGTTTGTACTGTGGTAGTAATGCCTTTAGCAGCATGTAAAAACGGCAATCCTTTGTCATACATCGGATGAACAAAAGGATTCATCCCAACTACATAGCTGCTAATTACAAGTAGAATTCCTAATACGATATGGATAAAAAGAGCTCGGTAGAAAACTTCAATGAAATACGGTTCCTGGCTAATCATGGCCACAAAAAATAACCCTATTATTGGAAAAAATATGATCAGGGAAGAGTCAGGCAAATTCAACAGGTAGGATAGTAAGAACAATCCCATCACCACAACCAACGGCAAAATCAAACCTGTTTTTAAAGGTTTGTTCAATAGTATTTGATCCAGAATCAAAGCAACAACCATCATAAACATGATAGCTTTGTCCATAGGAATTCCACCCAGATTGGTGCAGGTCAGCAAAAAAATAATCCCCACGAGGATTATTTTCGCCACCCAACCAAAAGAATATATTACTAGTGGATTCTCAGTCATTTAAGACAGAAACGATTTTCCTAAGTTGTTGAAATCTGGTAAACTTCATAATTCCGGATGTGGATTTGTTCCTGAATTCATGAATTAAACCACTAGAATACAAATCATTTATCTGGCCTATTCTTAGCAATGCTTCTTCAGAAGTATCTGCAAAATACCCCAAACCGGAATCAGAAAGCATTTCTTCCATGATATCATGATCAGATGCACAAAGAAGAACTGGTTTTTGAAGCCCCATGTATTCATATAGTTTACTTGATGGGATTCCCTTCATTTCGCCGTAAGCAATTCCCAGAAAGGCATGGCATTTTACCAGAATTTCCAATGCCTTTTTTCTTGGAAACCTGTCTGTGACACTTATCAAATGACGAATTTTATCGGGAACCAGCCCTTCTATTCGCCTCCTTTCTTTCACATCAAAGCCAGCTCCTAAAAAAATCAATCGAACTGTTTGATTTTGGTCGAAAGCCAATTCCAAAGCTCCAAGGATTAATTTAATATCCTGAGAAGGATAAAGAACTCCACTGTAGACTAGCGTGAATTCCTCAAATAATTCATCAGAACGAAGTCTAAGCAACTCTTCTTCAAATCCATTTTGAATAGTAATTCCTGGCTTACCCATAAAATCCGAAATTCTCTTGGTATATGGTTCGGAAACAGATACGATCGTTTTGGCTGTTCCGACCCATTTCCGTTCGTAATTAGCCTCAATACTTGCAATCCATTTTCTGACAATTCCTCCTGATTTAGCCATCTGAAGTTCATTGGTACTCCAATCATCACGGTAATCAGCAATCCAGTTTTTTCCAAATTTCATCTTCAATTCATATCCTATTCGAAAAAGGTAAAATGGTTCTGCAGAAATAATCACCGAGTCAAAGGATTGCTTTTTAACAATGGAAACTGCAAACTTTTCCATTGACCGGAAGGAGGTAAAACTCAACCTCAATCCAGCCAGAAAAACATCCAGCAACTTTATCAAAAGGAAGATTGGCCGTAAAGCGGTTTCACCAAATTTCAAATAGCTTCGATCAAGTATGCCGGGTCTGAATGGCAAATAATAGACTTCGAATTCGGGATATTTCTCGTGACGAATCTTATCACCGAGCGGCTTTTTGGTATCGAAATGAGACTGGGTTTCCTCTGTCCATTCTCTGGTGATAACCGTAGGGTAAAAGCCAAGTTTGTGAAAATTCTTTGCCCAGTATGTGATCCTTTGAGAGGGAGTGAGCGTGCAAGGCTCGAAATATTGAGTAATAATTAGAATTCGCGTCAAGCTTCGATAACAGTATTATGTAATCCGATTGCTGGCTTTGGCTCAGATTCAAGACTGACATCAAAAACCTCCACCCATTTTGCAAAAATAATTACTCTCCAAATAGAAAAAATTTGATCCTTCGTCAAGGTTTCCGGCTGGCTGATTTGAGCATTGATCGAATCAAAATCTACCCAGTCATTTCCCAAAACTCCCTGACTTTCGATAATTTGTTCGGCAAAATAGCTCAGATTTTCTCTCGTCCAGAGTTCTTGTGGTGTCGGAAAACCATATTTATCATGCCTGTCATAAATCTCTTTCGGGAGTATATCACGGAAAGCTTCGCGCAAAATGAATTTCCGGACTCCCTTATTGATTTTCAAATTATCTCCAAGAGCCAAACTGAAATCCACTACACGATGATCCAAAAAGGGAACCCTTGACTCTATTGAAAAAGCCATGGAATTGCGGTCCTCAAATCTTAAAAGCGTATGCAATCCAGTGTTTACTAACTGATCATAGCTGAACTCAGGGACAGTTTTTGCGACATTAAGCCTGAGGAGGCTTTCCGTACTTTGGACAAAGCTTTTCGTTAGGAAGTTGGATGATCCCTTCTTTTTGATAAACTTTTTCTTTGCCAAATCCAGACTTGATTTCTTATTCATGCGGACATAGTTCGAAAACTCAGTCAGGAATTTAAGTTTTGAAATCTCAAGTTGTGAATTCAGATAAGGGCGATAAAAATGATCATACCCAGCCAAAATCTCGTCTGCCCCTTGTCCATCCAACATTACAGTTATGTTATTTTCTTTTGCTTCTCTGAAAACGCAGTATTGGGCAAAAATACTAAGTGTCCCAAACGGTTCATCCTGATGCCAAATGAGTTTTCTGAAATCCTCCTTAAACTCATTGAACTGTGGAAACACTTTGTGAATCTTGATTCCTGATTGTTCCGCCACTTTTTCAATGTAAAAGCTTTCATCGACGGATTTGTCATCAAAACAAGCAGATACACATTCTTGAATCTCAGCTTTGTTTTCCTGTTGGAGGAGCTCTGAAGATACTAGTGCGATGGTAGAACTATCCAAACCACCTGAAAGAGCTGAACCAACTTTAACATCAGATCGTAGCGCAATATGCACTGCGTCCCTAAGCAAAGCCTTGAACTCCTTAACCTTGGAGGATACTATGTCAGGTTTAGTGGGCTCAGTATTTATTTTAGGCTCATAGTACTTAATTTTTCTTGTGGTCTTTTTCACCAAATTGATCTCTAGTGCCTCTCCTCCCCTCAATTCAAAAACATCCTGAAAGAAAGTCTGATTGGTGTGATTGGTAGCACCATAAGCTAAAAAATCAAAAGCAATTGGTCTGTTCAGCTTTGCTTTCCAACCATCAATCGTGGTCAATTGCTTGATTTCGGAACATAGGTAAAGAAAATCATCTTTTTGATACATGTAAAGTGGTTTGATACCATACCTGTCTCTGCTTGCAAATACAGTTCTTTTTTCATCATCATATATAGCAAAGGCCCACATACCGTTGAATCTATCAACACATGCATCCCCCCATTCCTGAAATGCTGCAAGCACTACCTCAGAATCCGAATGGGTAATAAATTCGTGACCTAAACTAGAAAGTTGTTGCCTTAATTCAATATAGTTGTAAATCTCCCCGTTGTATGTAAGAACCAGATTCCCTCTCCTCATAGGTTGGTCAGCTTGTGATGTCAGGTCAATGATGGAAAGCCTCCTATGGCCGAATCCAACTGTTCCAGCTTCATTAATATAATGACCCTCACCATCCGGACCTCTATGGGAAATGATGTCTGTCATTTTTTTCAACAACGATTCCTCAACTTTGGAATCTGAAAAGGATAAAACAATTACTATTCCACACATTACCTATTCTGATAAATGATTTTTAAAACTGCTTTTTCATACCACTTTTCAGCAGCTCCATATAAAAGCTCAAATTGATTCTCAAACTTTGAAAAACGTTTTGCTTTTTTTATTAACAAACTTTCGAAGTAGATCAAAAAGGCCTCTGGTGAAAAATTTTTCTTCCAGTACTGGAAATTTTCATCTCCTTTAATAACCCGCAGCCCTGGATCCTCCAGCAATTTCTTAATAGTATTTTCAAGATTATCTTCTTTAGGTAAAAAAGGAATAACAGGACAACCTTCGAGTCCGTTGATTTCTATAATATTCCCTCCCACTACTGCGCAACCGGATGCCATGGCTTCCACTGCAAACCGTGCAGGAACTGCTCCCGGTTGATCGACTACAATGGCTGCTTCTGAAAGTTTTTCCAAAATAACTGCATTTTTCAAGCCGGTCAAGAGTTCAAATTTAAATGAATAACCCTGCACTTTTAAACTTTCCATCACCTTATTGACCAAGGCTGTTCCCTTAATTCGGGTATCTGAAGGAGCATGGATAATCAAGGGCACTTCTTTATTTAAGCCAGTGGTTCTTGTAAGTTGTTTCTGTATATAAGGTCTGACAAATAGGTCTTTATATTGAAATGTCGCATGGTCCTTTGTTGAAATCACAATGGCAAAAGATTCGGCCATTATCTGACAACGCAATTTATACATCATGTCAAAAAAACTCCTTTGCCCATTCTGCCATTGGTCAATTCCAAATTGAGAATGAATTCCATGTTGTAGGGGTCTATATCGGACCTCATCCCCACATTGACGGACGATCAATATTTTATTAGCTAATACAAAGATTAAATAATCAAGATTAAAAAAGAGAAAAGAGCGGTTCCAGTTAAAAAAAACGATGTCGTAGGCAAACATTGCCCTGAAAAGAAAAAGGATTCTTCTTAAATTTTTCAAAATGCTAACGCCGGCCGAGTCATTGGCCCAGATAGTCAGCTGGTGGAATATTTTAATTTTGTCATTTTCAAGAGGAGGATAAAAAGGGTGTTCCTCAAATTGTGCAACATGAACTTGATATGCAGACGAAGTGGATAGGGTGGATGAGATTTCCTGGATATTGGCAGAAGTCTCAATGCCGGCAATCAAAATTTTCTTTACTTTTTTTGATTCGTGAACCAATCTCGCCAAAACTGCAAAAGGCAAGGCAATAACAAACACCATCACTGAAATGAAAAATTTTAAAAGAAGCACAACAACCAATCTTACCTGAGACAAAAAACTCACTTTATTATTCCTGAAATTTTTTGTTTAATCAATGGTAAAAAACTGTTCAGGTGAAGTATTCTTATCCCTACCAAACCAAAAATCAGGAGCAATCCTATTTTCACTAATATGCTTTTCAAATCAATTTTCTCATCAAGCAAGAAAAAAGAAGCACCCAAAAAGGCAAGTATAGAAACAGCAAGAAATAGCAAAGGCCACTTATTAACGATGATAGGGTGTAACTTTTGGGTATAATAAAAATAAATTGTTGTCAAGATCAAAAAAGAAAATGCAGTTGCAATAGCTGCCCCCAATGCACCCCATGTGGGAATGAGGAGAAAGTTCAATATCATATTGACCAATGCCGTAAACCAGGCAATTCTTGAAAAAAGCATCGTCTTTTTTTCAAGGGAAATCCCTATCATGGTCACTTGCTGAGTGGATTGAAATACTACCGCAAATGAAAGCATCACCAATGGCAAGGCGCTGGCGAAATACTCTTTTGGCATCAATATTAAAATAATTTCGGATGCAAACAGAGAAAGGAATCCACCCACAAAAATCATTATAAAAAGCAAGTAGATCAAAACCTTTCCATATAATTTTCTGTAATCCTCCGGATAATCAGCCTTTAATTTGAGTGCTACTGGGCTCCAGGATTGCCCAAAGGCCATAGAGATAAAGAAAATGACAGAGGAAAACCGAAAGGCTACGGAATAAATGCCCGTCTCTTCTACAGACGATAACGCGGCTAACATCCACCTATCCATCGAACTGAAAAGCCAATAAGCCAAGCTGGCAAAAATGAAAGGATACCCAATTTTAAAAAGCTTTTTAATCCAATCTCTATTGATCCCAGACAGTTTCACTTCCTTTTTTATCGAATAAATGGCAAAAGGAACTACCAATACAAGTGAAAATGCCTGACCTCCCAACAACCCATCTAAACCAAGATTTAAATACAGAATTGCTACTAATCCCGCAAAAATTGAAAAGATTCTGGTGGAAATCGAAATCCCAAAGAATTTCCAAGGGGCAAAATTAAGCCGGGTAATATCCATGCAATATTGGTTCCACTGGGTAGTAGCCATTATTAAAAAAGCCAAGGTCAAACCGATTTTGGAAATAGGATCGAAAAAATTCACAAACGAAAAGGGATTGACCTGTATGATCACCCCTACTATCAGTAAAATCGCTGAGGAGAATACCATCAAAATGAACAATCCTGATGAAATTATTTTTTCCCTTTCGGATTTTGTGGTGCCTGCATCCCAATAAAAAAGCGATACCGCATTGTTCATTCCCAAGTTGGCAACCATAGCAGCCAACATTGTAATGGTGTAAACCAACTCCAAAATCCCGAATTCTTTTGCACTAAGGGCCGAAGCGATAATGGGGAAAGTAAAAAAAGCAATGAATTTGGTGATGAAATCGGACGCACCATAAATCACTGTGTCCTTGGCCAAGGATTTGATATTCATAGAAAAAGGCGCTGCTTAAACAAAATTAACCTTATCTGACAGGGTCTTTTTTTCTAAAATTTTTCCTAACTCCCTTTTCACATGGGAGCGGACTGACTGACTTGAATGCGTTTCCCCTATCCATTGCCTGGATTTCTCTTTTAGTATTCTGGAAAAAGATGGGTCATTGTGAATTTTTTGGATCATTTCTGCTATCTGCTCCTTCTTTTGTGCAATCAAAATGGGATGCCAATCGGAGAAAAGATTCATTATGTCTTCTGGGATATATGATATCACGGGACATGCGCAGGACAAAGCTTCCACCACAACGGAACCATACCAACCTGCGCCAAAATCATCCATTACCACTGCTGCTCTTGAATACATCTTGATCAGTTCGAATCTGGTAAGACCGTCTTTAGATGCACCGCTGATGAACCTTACATTTTTACTAATATTTAGATTTTCTGCCAGCAACTTCGCTTTTTCAAGTTCGTCCGATCGAGTCCTATCAGGGATTACAAGAAAAGTTTTTTTTGCTTTTTCCACAGGCAAGCCATTCAAAAAAAGTTGAAACCCGATCATTGCTTCATCTGAAGCCTTCCATTGCCCCGTTTTTCTATGGGCAACGGAATCACTGATCATAATTCTCGACGGAATAAACACCAAAAAATCATCCTCATCAAAACCCCACATTTCTTTGCAATAATCATAGCTGTCCTCAGCGGGCTTAAAAACCTCTTGGTCAATTGTAAGCCTAAAGACACTTAATAATTTGCTTTCAGGAACTTTTAGATCCTTGAGGGAATCTTGAAAAGGTTTTCCAAATCCCCAGTCTACAAAATTCGCTTTTCTGACCGCACTTCTGTAAAGCCACTGATTCAGGTTGTAGGTAAGTTGGGCTTTTATTCTGCCTTTTGTTGAGAGTTGATCATCATTGATTGACCTTAATGCTTTGTATTCATCAAAAGAAAAAACAGGAAAAACGGTTAAATCTGATCCTGTAGCCCTAAAAATAGTCTTGGTTTTTACAAAAGGGATTAAGGCCATTTCTGGGCCGCTAAAAATGCAGATATCATATTCGGATAAAGAATCCAGTAAGTTTTGAGTTTGAGTATCCACCAAGAATCCCAAACCCAAAAGTTTATAGTAAAGGCTTTTGAAATTTAGATTTTTAAAACATCTGATCCAGCTGGGGTAATTACCATAAAGAGAAGGTTCATCGGATTCTGGCAATTCTGTATTGGGAATTCCTTCATTCAACTGCATGAACAAATCGAATTCTATTTCTTCAATGCCCTGCATTGCTTTTCCCTCTCGGTAAAAATTATTGGCAATATTCCCTACAAGAGCGACTTTGAATTTTTTTTGTGAGGCACTTACTTTTTTAGGCTGCAAAAGAGTTGAGGTTTTCAAATTGTAAAAATTGAGGTCTTTTGATTAGGTCAATTGATATTCGAGTTGTTGCTTATCCGGAAAATTTACAAGGACACCCATCCCTTTCTGTTGGTAGACGACCATACTTCCTAAGCCTACTGCGGATGCCCTTCCCTCTTTGACCACATCAATTATATGCTGAAGCGTTCCGGCTCCACCATGTGCTATTACCGGAATAGAAACCGCATCGGTCACCTTCTTGATCAGTCCAATATCAAAACCCGACCAGGTACCTTCTTTATCAATCGAAGTCAAAATAATTTCACCTGCACCAAGGTCTTCGAGTTCTAATGCCCATTGCACCGGATCTTTCTTGGTGTTCTTTTGTCTCGATTTGGTATAGACTTCATGCTTACCCCAAAAACTCTTTTTGACATCTATAGAAGCCACCACAGCCTGATTACCGAAATGTTCTGCTACACGAGTCACAAAGGACGGTTGACTATGCGTGACCGAATTCAGAATGACCTTTTCGAAACCAATGCTGAATATGGACTTTACTGTATCAAAATCTTGTAATCCGCCTCCATAACCAAGTGGCATGAAGCATTCATTGGAAATCTCATAAAGTATTTTCAGATTAGGTTGTCTCTTTTCATTGGTCGCGGTGATATCTAAAAAAACCAATTCATCTACTTCCAGCTCATTGAAAATCCGGACCGTATTGATAGGGTCTCCGATATAAGCTGCGTTATTGAAATTCACCGTTTTGACAAGGGCTTCGTTCCGAAGCAACAAAACAGGTATAATCCTTGTTTTAAGCATCAGATCGAGGCGAAATTTTTGAGCAGATGCATTCCGAATTTATGGCTTTTTTCAGGGTGGAACTGCGCTCCAAAAATGTTTTCTTTCTGAATGGCAGCATCAAATCTGATTCCATAATCTGCCTTCAGAATACTATTGTTTTCATCGTCTACATTGACCCTAAAGGAATGGACAAAATAAAACCTGGACTCCTCGGGCAAATCCTTTGTGAGCACGCTTGGCGTAGAAAAAACCACTCGATTCCAACCCATGTGGGGGACCTTGATTCCTGCGGTCTTTGGGAAGCGGACCGTATCAGCAGGAATATAATTCAATCCAGGAAGTTTCCCCTCCTCACTTCCCCTTGTCAGCAGTTGCATACCTAAACAAATGCCCAAAACAGGCACCTTTTCTACAAGTGCTTTATGATCGAGCAATTCCCGGAAACCTTTCTGATTGAGACTAATCATTGCATTATCAAAGGCACCCACTCCTGGGAGCAGTATTTTTTGAGCCTTCGCCAGCTCTCCTAAATCCCCGGTAATAATGCTCGGAATCCCGAGGTACTTAAACATATTTTGAACTGAACCCAGATTACCCATTCCATAATCGATGATCGTAATCATAGATTTTCTGTTTTCACCGGAAAGCAATATTTCATATAAAAAGAATGCGGTACCAGGTTGGCCTTCATCAAAGTAAAAAATAGAGGCCTCAGTTTCTCGAATCTCTTTTTGTAAGTTGGAAACTGGTACCAGTATTTTGGCGGAGCTTTCATGATGCTTTCATATTCAGCATCAGTCAGGTTCATCCGTTTTTTAAAGTAATTAAGCAGTTCGCTTTCTATATAGGGAGAAGTATTGTAATATTCTTCTATCGCATCCTCACGCTTCATGATCCCTGCCCGAACAGACGCCGCCAGGCTGTTGTTTCTGTAATCAATGTGAAATTTTTGGGGGCAGTAAATGCTGTGGAAAAAAGAGGTCATCCTGTTTTCTAAATGGTGTCCTCCATAATACTTCCAACCGAATTCCTTTTCCAGAAAAACCTTAGCTTCCTCTTTACTGTATGCAATGTACCAGAGCGGCCTTATTTTTTGTATCCTATAAATGGCCGTCCACTTCATGAATTTATAAAATGTCATTAACGGATATGTCTTCATGGGCATTTTACCGAATTTCTGATGGATACTTTTGATGTATTTCCCGTCAAAATAGTTTTTACCAAGAGGGGTAATACCTTCTGCAATAAAGGAATGTCCCTCTAAAACATACTTAACATTGAATTTTGCTGCAGCCCTGTACATAGTTTCGGCCAAGGCCAGATCCGTGGATGCCTCGATCTCAGGAACACCTGCCACGAAAAAAGACTTGAATATATCATCCGCCTCTCGGTTGTCGCAGACATGTGTGTATAAATCTACATTCAGTTTCCCTAAAACCTTTCGGATGTTTTCTGTTGCAATTGATGTGTTCCAAGTATTATCATAATGCACAGCTAATGGTCTCAAGCCTTTTTGAATCGCCCAGTAAACCATGTAGGATGAATCCGTTCCACCACTGACCCCGATAACGCAGTCATACTTTTTCCCTTTGCCTTCTAACTTTATCTTGTCAATTATGGCTGAAATGGTGGCCTCACCTTCAGGAGTACCTGTTTTGTATTTGGCTTTGAGGTCATCCACCATCCTACAATAATTACAAACCCCCTCTTGGTCAAAAGTGATTGCGGGTGTATTTTCATCATAGATACACCTGGAACAAATCTTGATTTCAGCTTTCATTTTCAATTATTTAAACTTTTTGCAGGGGTTCCACCTATTTTTGAACCGGCGGGAAATGATTTGTTGACAAAACTGTTGGCACCGATAACACACCCTACTCCAATTTTAACACCCTTTGAAATAATAGTATTGGGGCCCACATAGCAGTTATCCCCGATAGAAGTTTCACTATAGGTATAAGGCTCTTTTCCTCCACTTGTTGCCCAATCCACCGAATCATGGCTATAAATTTGAACTCCAGCAGAAATGCTGCAATTTGAACCGATTTTCAGGCCACCACTACCATCAAGAATTGTGAATGGTCCAATCCAGGTGTTTTCTGCTATCGTGACATTTCCAAAAACATGGCAGGAGTCATACACAGAGGTGCCTTTTCCAAAACCCAAAACCTTGGCTCTTTCCCATCTGTCAAACAATACATCAGCAAAAGGCAGAGATCGATTTAGCTCGATTAAAAAAGAGGTATCCAACCTCTGTCTGAGTTCTAACAGGCGGGTATAAAGTGCCTTAACTTCCTCTTCTTGATCGGAAAGGTTGTCTTTTCTGTTCATTCGAAAGTTTCATTGTTCAGATAAATCCTACACCACCACTCAAAATTCATAAAACTCCAAATCAAAAGGCGGTGATTGATGCGTTCATTGACATGCTCACTGACAATTTTTCTTACGTAATCTTGATTAATATAATCAGATGAGATTGTTTTTCTATCAAGAAGCAGCTCTTTAATGTAGTTCGCGTTTTCTCCACGATACCAGCTTTCATCCGGGGCAGAAAACCCCTGTTTTTTCCTGTTAATGATCTTTTCAGGCATGAAACCCATCATTGCCTTTCTGAGCACATTTTTTCCATCATCAAATTCCTGGTACACTTTCCTTTTGTCTCGGAGTTCATTTTCATTGATCCGCAACATCTTTTCCAGGTTTCCTAATTTGAATCCCACTGGAATCCGCTGTGCAAAATCAACCAAATCATTGTCCAGAAAAGGGAACCGTTCTTCGAGTCCGTTAGCCATAGATAACTTGTCACCAACCAGTAAAAGCCCTGGGAGAAATGTTTTGGCTTCAAAGTAAAGGGAGTTGTTGATGTGATCTTCGGGCTGTTCATATCGGAGATTTTGATTGAAGGTAAAAACCCGTTCGAAGATAGCCCTCGGATCAGCAAAATCCACTTGGCTTCTTATCTCCTTTGTAAACAGATTTTCGCGTTGTTGATCTGGTACCAAACGCTGCCAGAAATCATAATAATGATCGAAAAACTGTTCTTTGCTTACCGATTTAAAAATTCTATAATACCTCCAGGGATAACCACCAAAAAGTTCATCGCCACCGGTTCCTTGCAAACAAACCTTCACGAACTTAGACGCCAATCTTGATATATAGTAGTTGGGGTATGACATCCCTACCCGGAGATCCTCAAGATGGTAAACTACCCTAGGCAGAGACCACCTGATATCTCCGGCATTAAGAACTTGCTCGTAGTGCTCTGTCTTGAAATGGTTGGCCATTAATTCAGCATCCCGTCTCTCATCATAATTGGCTTCCACGCCAGTTACTTCGCTCATGTCAAATCCACACGTAAATGTGGTCATCCGGTTTACATGCGTTGATGCCAGGGCGGTGATGGAGCCGGAATCCATACCCCCGGAAAGATAAGAACCCACCGGGACGTCAGAAACCATTTGTTTAGCTACAGCCCTTTTGAAAAGCCTTTCGGTTTCAGCCCGGGCATCCTCAAAACTAAGTTTATTGTCCGGTTTAGAAAAATCATAATCCCACCAGGAATAATGTTTGACATAAGTGCTTCCTGAATCAATTTTAACTGTATTGGCAGGGGGAAGCATCATTACCCCTTCAAAAAGGGTATGAAAGGTGAACATGTTCTGGAATGTAAAATATTCATTCAGTGCCTTGGGGTTCAGCCTAACCGAGAATTTGGGATGCTTGATAATGGCCTTAATTTCCGATGCAAACACGACCATTTTACCTGAAAACCAATAATAAAGAGGTTTAACCCCAAATCTGTCTCGGGAAAGGTAAAGCGCTTGCTCTTCCTTGTTCCAGGCAGCCACTGCAAACATTCCATTGAGTCTTTCAAAAAAAGAAGGACCGTATTCAGCTAATCCTTCTACAATTACTTCGGTGTCAGTGGTGGAAACGAACTCATGACCTTTTGCCCTAAGTTCCTGCTTATGCTCAAGAAAATTGTATATGCATCCATTAAATACCACAACCCAATTCCCATCTTTTGATGTCATGGGTTGAGCTCCTCTGGAAGATGTATCTAAAATTGCCAGCCTTTTGTGAGCCAAAGCTATTTGTCCATCCACAAAATAGCCATCTCCATCCGGCCCTCTGTGGGCAATCGAATCAGCCATTTTCTTTAAGGCACTCAGTCCAAATGGTTCCCCATTCAGATTAAATACACCTACTATTCCGCACATAGTTCCTTACAAGGATTTCAGTACTTCAACTACATACTCAAAATCTTCGGAACTCATTCTGTTGTGTAACGGAATAGCCATCGAGTAATCATTGGCTGCTTGAGCTCCAGGGAAATCGGAAGGCTCGATTTTATATTTTTCTTTATAAAAATTCAACATATGTACAGCATGGGTACCCGGACGGGTAGAAATCCCCCTCTCTTGAAGTTTTTCCATAATTTCATTTCTGCTCGCAGGTGCTTTAGTCTCATCAACAAAGCAGACATAAGATTGCCAGCCATGTTTATAGTCTTTACCAAACGAAGGAGTGCGAAGCCATGCTATTTCTTTCAGGTTTTCAGTATAGTATGCCGCCCATTTTGCACGCTCGTCAATAAATTGATCAAGCTTTTTAATCTGGACAACTCCTACCGCACCTTGCAGGTCAGTCATTCTATAATTAAATCCCATCATGTTAAAATCAGGAAGAATATAAGGACGCGGTCCATGATGACGCTGCTCTTCCGAAATCGAAGCTCCATGGTTTCTAAGCATCCCCATCAACTCTCCCAATTTATCATCATTCGTGGTCAGCATTCCACCTTCACCTGTAGTAATGGATTTTCTGGGGTGAAATGAAAAACAACCAATTGTACCCAGCGCTCCTGCCGGAACTCCTTTGTATCCTGCTCCTGCAGCACATGCTCCATCTTCAATTAAGGGAATATCACCCGCAATCAGTTTGATTTCATCCATATCAGCACAAAGGCCAAAAAGATGGACCGGTATTATTGCCTTTGTTTTAGATGTGATTCTTTTCTTAAGATCTGTGAGGTCAATATTAAAAGTATGAGGATCAATGTCTGCAAATACAACGGTTGCACCGCAATATAAAACGACATTGGCAGTGGAAACCCAGGTAAAGGCAGGAACAATAACCTCATCACCATGTCCAATCCCTAAAGCAACCAAAGCTAAATGCAATGCTGTAGTAGCACTAGTCACGGCTAAAGCATGTTCTACCTGATGCCTTTCTGCGAAAAGCTGTTCAAATTCCCTCACTTTCGGGCCAGAAGTTATCCAACCACTCATCAATGGCTCCTTGGTAGCCTCCCACTCTTCAATTCCGGTCACAGGGAGCGAAATAGGTATGTTTCGCTTTTCTACTAAACTCATAAGAATTTTATTAAATTGATTTTAAAAGCAATTCAGGAACGTTTATTAGACTCATTCAATCTTGTATCAGGCTTTATCAACCCCGGTTTCAATTCTCCAATCAATTAGCATGAGAAGACCTTCTCTAAGCGTGTATTTGTAAAGAAACCCAAGTTCCTCTTCTGCTTTCTTGCGCGAGCCGATTCTGTTTTGAACCAATGCCCGAGCATCATCAGCGGAATAGGGCTTATAGTTAACCACTAAACTTGAGGATTTTAGTTCAAGAATAAGGTTACAAAGTTCGCGTATTGAGGTCTGAACTTCAGTTCCGACATTATACATTCCAAATGAGACGTCACTTTTCAAAGCCTGGACATTACATCTCGCCACATCTTCTACATAAATAAAGTCATAGGCCTGGCTACCATCTCCATTAATAGTCGGAGATTCATTCGCTTCAATTTTGTTCAACATAATTGGAACCACTCCGGTATATGCGGCTGTCTGGTCCTGATGTGGGCCATAAACATTCATATATCTCAGTCCAATCACCTGAAGTCCGTACCTATCATTAAATGCTGCAGCCATCGCTTCACCAGCAATCTTGGTAGCACCGTAAAAATTTTTGTTGTTGAAAGGGTGGCTCTCTGTCATTGGAAGCTCCACTGCATCTCCATAGACCGAAGCTGATGAGGACCAAATCAGTTTCTTAACCCCATTTGCAACACACGCTTCTAATACGTTGAAAGTACCTGCAATATTTACATCAAAGGCTGTTCTTGGATAGTCTTTGCAATGCAAAAGCCACATGGCAGCAAGACAGATTACATAATCTTTGCCTTTGATGGCGGCATTTAAAATATCTATTTCTCTTACATCACCACCAATCGGAAAAATAGTGCATCTGGGATCCTTCAGTTGCTCGGTTAAATAATCCTTTTGACCCCGTGCAAAATTATCATAGACAACGACCTCTGCAACTTGCTCTTTGAGCAGTTCAGAAACTACAAAACTCCCTATAAATCCAGCTCCTCCTATTACGAGGATTTTTGAATCTTTCAATTCCATATTTTTAAAGTTGTTTAATTTTCAAAAGGATGTTTGGCTAACTCACCTGCCGCCAATGGATGATATTCTCCTACCAGTCCAACAGGTTTCATATATCTGATATCATGAACAAGAGATATACTTCCCATAGCTTCTTCTAAACCAAAACCATGACCGTCCAAAATATGCTGGTAACTGTGGGTGTGAAGTTCTGTAAATCCATCACTGAATTCAATTTCTTCGCCTTCGAGAGTAAGTGATCTGAAGGTACGTCCGCCTCTTGTTTTGACATCCACAGGAAGTGTATCGGCATTGATACTTAAAAACCATCTTACTCGTGCTTTTTCCAGCTCAAGATATCCTGCTGCCCTGTCATGAGTATGTACGTTGACAATATTGGTTTTAACTTTTCCAAATACCCAGGTCAGCATGTCATAGAAGTGAACTCCAATATTTGTTGCTATTCCACCAGATTTGCTGACATCACCTTTCCAGGAAGTATAATACCAATGACCTCTCGAGGTAATGTATGCTAAATCTATATCGTAAATTTTATCTTTCGGACCTTCCTCTATTCTCTTCTTTAAAGCAATAATCGAGGGATGAAGTCGGAGTTGAAGAATATTAAAAACACGGGTACCATGCTCTTTTTCTACTTCTTTGAGTGCCTCGATATTCCAAGGATTCAGCACAAGTGGCTTTTCGCAGATAACATCAGCACCTACTCTTAAGCCGAACCTGATATGGGAATCGTGTAAATAATTAGGAGAGCAGATACTTACGTAATCAATCTTATTATCAGTTCGCTTAAGTTTTTCCACGTGACGGTCAAATCGTTCAAACTCTGTAAAAAAGTCTGCTTCCGGGAAATAACTGTCCATCACACCTACACTGTCAAATTTATCGTAAGCTGCCAAAAGCACATTCCCGGTATCTTTCACAGCTTTCATATGGCGGGGTGCAATGTATCCTGCCGCTCCTATCAAGGCGAATTTTTTCATTTCAAAGTTTTGTAACAACGTTATTCACTAGTCTGTATTGATCGCCAGTTTCTTCGCAACTCGCAACCCCATTGGCATCAAAGTGTAATCGACTTCCAAACTCGCTCATCCATCCTAGCTGCTTTGCGGGATTTCCGACCATGAGAGCATAAGCAGGCACTGTTTTGGTAATGACCGCTCCGGCGCCAATAAATGCAAAATCCCCAATGTCATGGCCACAGACAATTGTTGCATTTGCCCCTATAGAAGCACCCCTTCCTACGTGGGTTTTGGCATATTCTGATTTTCTGTTTACCGCACTTCGGGGATTGGTGACATTGGTAAAAACCATGGATGGACCAAGAAATACGTCATCTTCACAAGTCACACCAGTATAGATGGAAACATTGTTTTGAACTTTCACATTATTACCTAAGACAACCTGAGGTGAGACGACTACATTCTGGCCAATGTTACAGTTCTTGCCCAATTTGCAGTTGGACATGAGGTGGGAGAAATGCCAGATCTTGGTTCCTTCACCTATATCACAGCCCTCATCTATGTAGGCTGATTCGTGCACGAAGTACTTTTTCATCGGTTAAAAAACCTCTTAATTGTTTCAATGATATATTCCTGCTCCTCAGGCTTCATTTCTGTGTGAATTGGTAAAGAGATCACCTTTTTACAAAGAGATTCCGCCACAGGAAATTCACCTTCTTTATATCCAAAATTCTGGTATGCCTGCTGAAGATGTAGCGGAACCGGATAATAAACCATCGAAGGCACACCGTTTTCGGTCAAAAAAGTCTTGAATTCTTCTCGATTAACTCCTTCTAATTGAACTGTGTATTGATGAAATACATGAGAAGAATTGGGCATTCTTTCAGGAATTTTCAGATGTGGATGATTTTTGAAAGCTTGATCGTATCGATCTGCCACTTCATTTCTGGAAACAGAATATCTTGTCAAATGGCCCAATTTCACATTCAAAATTGCAGCTTGAAGCGTATCCAGTCTTGAATTCACTCCGATGATTTCGTGATAGTACTTTTTCCGTTGGCCATGATTTGCGATCATCCTGATTTTCTCTGCGAGAAGTTCATCCTGCGTAAATATTGCTCCACCATCTCCATAGCATCCAAGATTTTTGGAAGGAAAAAAGGAAGTAGTCCCGATATCTCCCATCGTGCCGGCTTGCACACTTCTTCCATTGGAAAATGTGTAAACAGCACCAATAGCCTGAGCAGTATCTTCAATAACCTTTAAATTATGTTTGGAGGCAAATTCCAAAATGGCTTCCATGTTGGAGCATTGGCCATATAAATGCACGGGAACGATTCCTACTGTCTTCGGAGATATTTTACTTTCTAGTTGATTAATATCTAAATCATAAGTATCTGCTACCACATCTATAAAAACAGGTTTTAACCCAAGCAAGGCAATTACTTCTACTGTAGCTACATAAGTAAAAGTAGGCACTATCACTTCCATTCCAGGCTTAAAATCCAATGCCATCATTGCTATTTGCAAAGCATCGGTACCATTGGCACATGGAATTACATATTTTGAGCCTGTATACCTTGCAAGATTAGATGCAAATTCTTTTACCTGTGGACCATTGATAAAAGCAGTTGTGTCAAGAACTTCCTGAATCGCCTGATTTACCTCTGATTTGATTAATACATATTGGGACCTCAAGTCCACCATTTGGATGTTCCTCATCACTTTGCTAAGGATTTTTCAAGTAAAAGTCTATACACAGCATAAAGGATCCCAATGAAAAAACCTATGAAAGCGGAAAAGATCAAAATCAATGGTCTGTTGGGTTTGTGATTTCCAAGCGGAACTGATGGTTGATCTAGTATGGTAAAAATTGGAGTTTCGCGCTTTAACTGAATATTTGATTGCTCGTATTCTTGCTTGAGTGTGTTATAAACATTGAAAGCAATATTGAATTCGAATTCTAAAAGCTCTTCCCTGGTTCGGGCCCTTTGAGAAACCATCCCTTGGTTAGAATCTCTGTAAGATGCCAGTTTTAATTGAGCTTCAGCAAACTTCTCTTCAGATTCATTTACCCTTTCTTCAATAAAATCAACATTTCGTTTTTGCTTAATCGTCTTATACTCGGTGACATATTCGATCAGTTTTTCTAATATAAGAGCGTTTACCTGAGCAGAAACTACAGCTTCGGGCATGGATGTTTTTAACTCAATCACTTTCTCTTTTTGATCTATTTGAATTCTTTTTCTCAATTCACCAACCACATACATTTCTTTACTTGAGAAGTTTACATAAGAGTTTTCTGAAGTTTTCTCAATTGGTGCCGTTGATACAGCCTCCTCTCCTGATGAAAAAATGCCTATAAATCTCGAGGGGATGCTAAAAATAAAATTGATTGTCTTTGTTAAAATGTTTGCAGGCTGCTCTTCAAAGTAATAGTCTTCCAAAGTCATCTCTTTCCCTTTTGTTTCAAAGAAAAATGAAACTTTCATTATTTCTATAGTGAAGTCTCTACTTTGAATGACCTCCGGAAACAATTCTGAAGACATTGAAAGTTGATCTCCTTGCAATTGAGGAAGGTTTATTCCTGCCATCCCTGCGAGGGCACTCATTTGACCCATGCCCTGCGCCCCGCCAGACTCTGGTTCTAAAATCACAAAAGAGCTTGATTGATATTCTTTTGGGGTGGTATAAGCGATCAATATTCCTAAAATCAGACCTGCACCCGTAAACTTCATCAAAGACTTTTTATCGCTAAAAATCCTATTAATCAAATCTAAATAATCAATCAATGGCTTATTTTCTTCTGGTTCTGACATATTTCTGAAGGACAATTATTACCGATTTAGGTTAAAAACTACTATTCAGAGATTTCGCTGGCACCCCGACAACTTTTGAATTCATTGGCCAATCCTTCGTTACAACCGCCCCCGCTCCCACTATCACATCATCACCAATTTTAATTCCCGGCAATAGTACGGCACCAGCACCAATTCGACAGCGTTTTCCTGCCTGAGAATTTCCAAGCAACATCGCTCCCGGTCCAATATCACTAAAATCCCCAACCTCACATTCATGGTGGATATGGGCTCTGGTATTGATAAGCACACCTCTTCCAATTTTCGTTTCCGGCCCTACAAAACTGAAAGGCATTGCATCAAACTGACCAATTGCTGAATGGCTTAAAAAAGATGAATCTGCCAACAACGGTTTAAATATCCCTCCTGCTTGACCTAAAAGACTGAACAAACTCTCGCGAAAGGCTGGATTGCCAACCCCAAGACAGAAAAAATTTGAAATTGAGAAATGTCGTTTTACTTCGTCCAAATCAGAAACCACCCTAATTCCACGTATAAATTGTTCACTTTTTTGGAGATCCTGATCAAAAAACAAGATGTCATTTTTTGAAAATCCATTCTTGAATAATATCTCCAGAACCTCCAATCCATGGCCACCAGCTCCTGCAATTACCATTTTTTACTCTTTGAAAAAGAAATGGATATGCCTCCGAATTCAAACTCGGAGGCAGGTCTTTTATTTAGATCCGATTCCGTAAAGCTCAAAGCCAAGGGATTTCAGATATTTTTTATCGTAAATATTTCTTCCGTCGAAGATCACTTTGTTTTTCAACAGTTTTCCCACCACATCCCAACTTGGAATCCGGAACTCTGACCACTCGGTCACCAGTAATAATGCATCAGTATCTACGAGCGCTTCATAAGCATCCTTGCAATAGGTCACTTTGTCAAAAATATAATGAGCTTTTGCTTCTTCCATCGCTACAGGATCATAAGCTTTCACCTGGGCGCCAGCTGCCCTTAGTTCCTCAATAATCACTCCCGCAGGAGCTTCTCGCATATCGTCTGTGTTAGGTTTGAAACTCAATCCCCACATCGCGAAAGTCATTCCGCTCAAATCTTCTCCAAAATGGGCTTTCACCTTATTGGAAAGCACATATTTCTGAGCATCGTTCACATCTTCCACCGACTGAAGCACTTTCAAATCGTATCCGTATTGTTTGGCAGTTTTGATGATCGCCTTCACATCCTTCGGAAAGCAAGACCCGCCGTAACCGACACCGGGATAAATGAATTTATTACCGATTCTCGGATCAGAGCCAATCCCTTTTCTAACCATGTTTGCATCAGCTCCTACTAATTCGCAAAGGTTGGCGATGTCATTCATGAAAGAAATTTTGGTTGCTAGCATTGCATTTGCTGCATACTTGGTCATCTCTGCAGAAGGAATATCCATGTAAATAATTCTTTCGCCACTCAATTGAAATGGCTTATAAAGTCGCCGCATGATTTCTTCCGCACGATCATCATCTACACCTATGACAATTCTGTCGGGTTTCAAAAAGTCTTCTACTGCTGCACCTTCTTTCAGGAATTCCGGATTTGAAGCTACTGCAAATTGTAAATCAGAACCTCTTTTGTCCAATGCTGCCTGAATTGCTGCCCGAACTTTCTCTCCTGTAGTCACCGGAACAGTGCTTTTGGTAGCCACAACAATATAATCAGTCATCTTGCGGCCAATCTCCTCCGCAACTGCCAATACAAATTTCAAATCAGCTGAGCCATCTTCTCCCGGAGGTGTTCCCACCGCGATAAAAGCAACTTCGGCTCCCTGGATGGCGTCACCTAAATCCGTACTGAAATGAAGCCTTCCGCTTTTATAATTACGAACTACAATCTCCTCCAAACCCGGCTCATAGATCGGCATAATACCATTCTTAAGCTTCTCAATCTTTTTTTGGTCAATGTCCACACAGGTCACTTCGATCCCAACATCAGCAAAACATGCTCCCGACACCAAGCCTACATAACCGGTACCTACAACTGCAATTTTCATAAAATAATGGTATTAATATTTATTGGACTAGTGTATTCACAAGGATTCCAAAAGTAGCTAAGCTGGTAGCAAGGCCAATCCAACCGGCTGCACTTAGCCTTTGCCTTTCAGGTTTCTTTGGGACAATTATTTCAGCTCCGGGTTCCAGATTCGGGTAAAATTTGATTCCGACGAAGTTGCGGGTACTTTTTGCATCACCATTGGCATATACCACATAAGTTTTTGACCTTCTTGCCCCTTCGGTAAATCCACCGGCTTTTGAAATATAATTTTTAAGTCCATTAGAATCTTCAAATCTTGCGGTTGTCGGGAGTAAAACTTCTCCTACCATTCTCACTGTCTGAAGCTGCTTTGGAATCTGCAAAACATCTCCTTCGAAAAGAATCAAATCTTCCTCTGAACCTGGATTTTTCAAAATATATTCTAAATCGATACCCACCAGATCTTGCTCTTTCATTCTTACCGCATTGATAGTAGTATCTTTCAAAAAAGATCTTGTCATAGATTCTTCTTCAAATAATTTACTTTTCAAAGCTTCAAGCTCAGCTTTCTCCTTTTCAGCTTCAATCACTTCTATCTTTTTATCGATCCGCTCGAACAAAAGATTCTCAGCTTCATTCGATTTTCTTTTCGTCTCCGGGTCCAGATTTTCCCGGATCTCCCTGAGTGTCTTTTCTTTTAATTCTTCATCAGTTGGGCCTTTGAAGTAAACAGTTCTCCGGATCAAATTAGCCCCTTTTGGATAAGCAAACTGGGAAAGACCACCTGCCCGATTTACCAAATCCGAAATTCGTTCATTGGCATTGGCTATCGCAAATTCTCCCGGATATCTTACTTCACCCTTGACGGTAACCAATTGCTCCCGTTCAAAACCAGGACTTCTTCGGATGAAAACATGATCAAATGGACTCAAGGTTTTATCTCTTTCCTCCTGCGTTAGCTGGAGATTCTGATCGATAGTAAGTGAAGAAATAGTTGCAATATTTCCTGTGCTGGCATCCCTGACTCTGCTTGCGATTTCAACTGAAGAATTGGTAGCGGATTCCAATAAGCCTCCAGCTCTGAGAATCAAATCACCTACTGTCATCGAAGATGCAAAAGGATACGAGCCAGGAAAACTAATTTCCCCTGAAATCTTCACATAATATTCTTCTTGAATGTCGTATCTGCTGGGAATAAAAAGCAAATCTTCATTTTTCAACTTCACATCCTCGGCAATTCCTTCCAAAATACCCTGAAGATCCAATGGTTCAGCGGCTAAAGTCAAATCAGCACTTGTTCGGTACAAAGTAGCCCTGTTGGCAAATGCTTCAGGTTTGAGTCCCTGGGCTTTTTCTATCAGACCTTTTACAGAAAGCCCGCCTTCATTCAAAGAATACTCACCTGGTCGATTTACCGATCCTGTGATTTGAACTCGGTTAGAAAATCTATCCAAAGCCTCACCAATCAGAATTTCATCCCCATCCTTCGGATTAAATGTTCCAAATTCTGATTGAGGAACATCCACAACTTTCCGTTGATTGTTTTCTAATCGCCTCACGGTAACTCGATCTCTGTACGCCTTTGGCAAAAAACCACCCGTATAGATGTACAAGTCTTGCAGTGTTTCACCTGGTTTTACTTCGAAAAGCCCCTCTCTCCGGACCGGGCCAATTATTTCGACTCTGGCCTGAACAGGAGGTACAATAATCACATCGTTATCCTGCAGAGTAATATTAGAAGATTGTTCTCCTTTGGCAAGAAACTCATAGATATCGACTGTGGTGATAAGCCTGCTATCTCTGTAAACCTGGATGTTCCTGAAAGCTCCATTTTCATTTGGACCACCGGCGGCATACAATCCATTGAAAACTGTGGCAAAAGAAGGTAAAACATAAGAACCGGGTTTGCTCAATTCACCCACCATGGAAACCTTAATCGAGCGGATGTTACCTAATCTTAATTGCAAAAATGTATTCGGATTTGATCCCAAAAGCCCGGAATAGATTCTGCCGAGAGCTGTTTTCAATCTTGCTGTAGCAGCCTCAATCGTAGACCCTCCTAATTGAATGGGGCCCACATTGGGCACTAAAACTCTCCCTTCTGGAGTGACTGTCAAGTCAAAAGATTGCTCAGATGCTCCATAAACGTCTAATAACAATTGATCCCCTGAACCAATTACATAGGATCGGGGGGTTGGCAGGTTAAGGCTTGGACTGAAATCTAAATTCCTGTTATGAAAGAGTTTGTATCCAAAGATTTTTTTCTGGGTTGGCGTCAAATCATAATAGGGATCTGACATCCTCAAAGAATCAAACATATCAGGTTCCTGCTCTCCCGTCAGAGATCTTCCTATATCGTTACCCGAAGTCGAAGAATTGCCTGAAGTGGTAGAATTACGAAGGTCATTGATGCGTTGCCTTAGCTTTGAAGCTTCCGAGGCCGGCATTCCCCTTTCTCTTGCAAGAGCCTCAAGTTGGTTAGGATTGATCCCGTTAGCCTCTGCTCTTTTGATCATTTGCTCCAATTGAGCATCCGAGAGATCATCAACCTTCAGATTTTGAATATCCGCTAGACTTTGGCCTTGGGCTAGAGAAAAAACCAAAGAAAATACCATCAACAGAAGGTAATTTCTCACATTAAATATCCAATGATAGTGTTCCAAATCTTTTTCTTTCAGGTTCAAATCAGTTCTTTTTAAAAAAACCATCTTCTAATTTCAGATAAATAATTAAAATGAATATCCTCTTTCTTGCCACTAACCAAATAAAACAAGATCTGAAGTCCAAATGTAGGTGCTCCACCGCGCCTGTGCGCCCGTGGCGTAGCGGACAGGTGTGGCCCGATAGCTATCGGACTGTCGACAATGGACGATTATTCGCTGTTTTAACAGCCGTTTTGGTCTTACTGGCAAAGTTGCGGATAATCATAATAATTAAATACCCAGATACAGCTTCGCCCTTTCAGTCACATTCTGTGCCTAGCTTTTTATCACAAAAAGGAAGAAGGAATTATTTTCCTACTTCCTTATCAAACAATACCAGTCCGAACGAATTAAGTCTTTCGCCCAGCAAGGTAAATACCACCTTACGATCGATCAGCTCCTCAATTCTGGTGGTCAGGTACAAAATGTAATTATCGTTCAGGTTTTCACCTGTCACTACTACTTCAATCTTTCCGGAATCAATACCTTTGGCAATATCTCCAACAAGCAGTACTTGGTTTACTTCACCCATTCGATCCAATATTTGCTCCAAAAGCTGATCCAAGCCCAGATATTTACGAGTGATGTCTTGAATATTGCTAAAGAAAGGATTAAGGATGTTGGCTTGATAGGATATCTTATTCTTGTCAGAATGTTTTACCAATATTCCTGCATGGGTCAAATGGTTCAATTCTTTTCGAATCGCGTTTGTGGACTCTCCAAACTCTTCAGCTAATCCTCTTAAATGGCTTTGAGTCTGAGAATTGATAAAAAACTTGACCAGAAGCCTCAGTCGAGTCTTAGAAGTAATCAAAGATTCCAGCATAAAAAATATCCGCAATAGTGAGTAACAAAGGTACTCATTACAATTGAATCCAAAAGGAAAAAGGATTTTTTCGAATGTGAAAAAATCCTTTTTCCTTTTAAAATATATGTGTATCCGGATATCTGCACGGGAGATAGAAGCGATCTGCTTTAACGATGCGGAAATGTGACTCCCTCCGCCGCGGCGGAGGGTTAGGGGGATTTTTTATTCAAATCCCAACTTAACTCTGTTACGTGGAAACAAGCGGATACGCAAATTAAAATAACCTGAAACTAACCCCTGTATAAGTTATCGGGTTTACGTTTTAACAGGTTTCTAAACAGGATTCCGGTCATCGCGCTAAATCCCCCCAAAAGAAATCCAAGAACTGCAGTGATACCCACAAGGGTCATTCCACTGCCTAATCCCATCAATTCCCCCATCCGGTTGGGAAGAGGGCTTCCAGTACCAACACTTATGTATAAGCTTTGTCCCAACCAGGCCAAGCCCATTCCGAGTCCTCCGGCCAGAAAAGATTCAGCCCCTTTCAAACCAATTAAACCCGCCAATGCTGCAATCAAGATCATGATTGCCCAAAAAGGTAAAACAGGATTCAGAAAAACAACCAATAATATAGTCATCATTACCAGGAATATAAATCTCATAATCAGTCTTTTAAAATGGTTTTGAATAATACTCCTTCCGTTTGATCCGTGGTTCTGAGATTGAAATCCAGATAATCCCCATTCGCCCAGATTGGAATAAAATTATCATAGTATTTGCTGCCAGGGTTACCGGATTGACCACCCGGATAGATCCCATAAGCACTCATTTCGTCGCCCAATTCCACAATCATTCTCCAGCTTGCTCCATTTCTTCCGCTTGTAGCATTTAGAATTCCTGATCCTCCGCCGGTGTAAACATTCTTTACAGAAAAGGAACTGAACTGAGGAACAAGATGCTGGATGGTTGTCTTTTTATAATTCGCCCAGGAATAGTCCCCCTCTCCTTCTTCCCAGGCTTTCATTTTTTTCAACATTTGGTTAAAACCTGTTTTGACATGATCCTGGGCAGTCTCAACGCTTGCAGTAGACTTCAAATCAAAAACAGGCCCTTCCGGCTCCAAAACCAATAATTCAAGTGTTCTATAATTATTGGGGGTCACGACTGGTGCACCAAAGTTTTTCCAGGATTTCCAGATATCCTGATGGGTTTCACTCCACCAGATAAAGAATAAGGTCGGTGCTTTTTGGTTTGGGTCAGCAAAAAAATCCCAGGATTTCAATTCATCCAGATATTGCTTTGCTTTTGGGTCTGTGATGGAACTATCCCTTAAAAGGTTCATCAAAACCGGAAGCGCTTCAGAAGCCAGTGTATAATAATCATCAAACTGAAGGTCTTTCATATCATCCACCGTGATCCCTGTCATCTCACTTAATTTTCCATTGAGCCGCCTGTTGCGATAGTATTCAAAACTATTGTCAAAGACATAATACGGATAAGTTGAATCTGTAGGATGCTGATTGGCAGAGGAAACAAATCCTCTTTCCGGATTCAACGTGCTCGCATTGTGCTCATTGGGGATAAAGCCCTGCCATTCCATTCCCGGATCCGATCCATCCATGAAAAATTTGCCCTGTCCTTCCCATTTCAAAGGAAACTTGCCTTGAATCCTCATTGCGACATCTCCTGTTTTGGAAGCAAACACAAAATTTTGCGCCGGTGCCACGTAGTAATTAAGAGCCTCATTATAATCCGCATGATTCTTAGCCTTATTCAATTGCATGAAGGTCTTCTGCTCATTTGAACCCATGTGGGCAGTCCATCTCAAAGCAAAATTCACATCCTGTCGATTAGCTCCGAAAGTCCTGTCATAAACAACCGGTCCATAATGCGTGTAAACAACCGTATCTAAATAGGCATCCTCACCTTTTACTTTGATCTCCTCGATTCTAAATGCGCTGGCCTTCCATTCGTTTCCGTATTTGTAGGCTTTTCTTGAGTCATCCTGAAAAGTGATTTTATACCAGTCCCGTGTGTCATTTGTGGCATTTGTTACACCCCAGGCTATATTTTGGTTAAATCCGGATATAATCCCAAGGGCACCCGGAAGAGTTGCCCCTTTCGCAGAATGCTCAGGAGTAGTCAGCTGCATCGAATACCAAAGTGAAGGCAGATTCAAACCCAGATGCGGATCATTTGCCAAAATAGGATTACCGTTTTTGGTCTTACTTCCTGCTACAGCCCAGTTATTTGACCCGGCGCCTTCGGCTGGTTGTGGCAAAAGATCGATCACAAGTTCATCAGTCGGATAGTCGATGCTGTCCGGCTTCACCACAGGAAGTGGTTGAAAATCCCAAACCTTCCCAACTTCAATTACCGGATCTATTTTAGTGGGATATTCCGGAAACAACTTTTCCAGCATTTCCTGACCCAGAATTTTCCTCAAGTTGGAATATTCCAAATCTCGGTCACCTACCAACATGTCGGACATGTACTTAAGCAAGAGAAGAGATTTGTAAGCAGACCATGCTTCCGGTCTGTAATTCAATATTTTATATTCAACAGGCAGCCTTGCAGCATCCAATTGATCGATGTATTGATTCACCCCATCAGAGTAGGCTTCCACCAAAGCCAATGTCTCAGGATCGTTTTCTTGTAAATGTTTTAGGCCCAATTCAGCACCAAATGCCAGGCCTTTTCTTCTTGTGATTCTGTCCAAATCCAATGCTACCGGCCCGACAATTTCGGAGATTCTTCCGGCAGCGGCCAAAGTCTGAAAATCCATCTGCCAAAGTCTGTGCTGTGCTGTTACATATCCCTGGGCCCGATATAAGTCAGCATCGTTTTCTGCGAAAATATGGGGAATCAGATTTTGATCATACACCACGGATACCGGTGCTGAGAGATTGTCCAAAACCAGCTCATCTTCAGCCAAGGCATCCTCGCTGATGGAGTTCTGCCAAAATCCGTGATTTGGATCCAATAAGGGAGCTAAAGGAGGAATGGATCCGAGGGGTATGGATACAGCCACCGCTAACGCTACTGTTAAAGTAAGGACAAAGAAAAAACTGAAGTATTTCATTTGTTGGAAATAAAGTGACGGAGCGAATTTACCCGAATCTCTGAATCTTCCTACACTCATATTCTGTCTTTTGAATTCCTTTAAAAAACAAAAGCCCCCGATTTGATAAATCGGGGGCTTTTTAAAGGTTAAACCTTATTGAATGGTAATTGGGAGTTTTAATTTTTCCCAACGAATCACTAATCCCGGAGATTCGATATCGATAGACAATCTCTCTTGGGCAGTTGCTTCCCAAGTTGGGGTAGCTTCTACTCTCAAAACGTCGAACTTTTCATCATATTGAAAATGACCATGCTCCAGGTTCCACTCCGAATTGAAGATGACAGTCCAGGGACCAGTTTCTTTAGGAATAGTGAAGATTGAATATTTTCCCGCTGGCAAAGCTTTTCCTTCTACAGTCATATCCTGAGCAAGCTCTACGTAGCTGGCTTCATTTGCACCGGTTCTCCAAACAACATTATAAGGAACAAGATCGCCCCACAGAACTCTGCCTTTCACAGCGGGCGATCCATAGTGAACGTTGATTTTTTTACCGGCAATCTCGCCTTCCTTCACTTCCAATGGACTTGGCCTTTCTTCAGAATCTACAGCGGTTTCTGCAGTTTCCTCAGTGGCAGCCTCTTCCGTAGACTCGGAGGGTCTGGTACTACATGATACTATGGTCATGGCTGCAATAGCGCTGATCCAGATAAAATGGTTTTTTTTCATGTTTGTAAAATTTCTCTTCGAAATAACTAATAATCAGCAATCCTGCAAAATTTCAGCCTTTCTTAAATTTTATACTTTTTAACGACCTATAATCAAGTAAAGATTTTGCTTTTAAACTTTTTCTCAACTGTTTTGTCAAAATACTTCAATTAACCTTTTCCAGGATTTGAAATTGTTCAATTTTAATCCTTCTTCTACGTTGTTCTCGTAATATTCACAAGTTCATTCCCAAGAATTAATAAAGGTTCTTCATAAACGATTAATGAAATTCATCACAGGATCCTTATTCATTATTTCACTGATACTTTTTTCAAGTGTTTATATTTCCCCGGAGTATTTTTCATATGTCGGACTTTTACCTTTTTTTATTCCTTTTGCGTGGCTTGCAAATCTTTTTCTGCTCGCGATCCTAGCTCTTTCCTGGAGAAAACTGGCCTTTTTTCCTTTGATCACTCTATTGATAGGGTATAAATTCGCTTTGATTACATTTCAAATTCATCCTAATAATGAGAATGCTCAGGGTCTGAAAGTGTTGACTTACAATGCACATTTGTTTGATTACAAAGAAAAAACCGGGGATAAATTTGACCCAAATGTTTTCATTTGGCTTCAGGATCACCCTGCCGATGTCAGGGTATTTCAGGAATTTTACCAGGATTATACCACAGCTTCCAGAAATGCCGTCAAGATTCTTGGAAAAGACAAAGGATTCGAACATTCGTTTCAAGTGATAGAGGGAAGCCCTCAAAAGAAATCCTATGGAATGGCTATTTTCTCGAGGTATCCAATTATTCATGAAGGAAAAGTCTTCGATAATAATCGCACGAACGGGGCAATTTTTGCAGATATCCTGGTCAAAAGTGATACTATCAGAATCTACAATGTCCACCTGGAATCCATGAAGATCGATTCGGATGGGTTGGAAAATCTGGACGGAGTCAAAGAAAATTACCGACAAACGCTCGGAAAGATAAATCGGGGAAGTCTTGCTCGAAGCAAGCAACTGAAAGTCCTCACTGAACACCTCAAAAACAGCCCACATCGGGTGATCCTGATGGGAGACCTCAATGAGCTTCCTTATTCTTACACATATTTTAAGCTGAGCGAAAATCTTGTAAACGCATTCGAAAAAGCTGGTCATAGTTTTGGTTTTACCTATAACAGAGTATTGTTTTTCCTCAGAATTGACCACATTTTCTCTGATCCTAGTTTGAAAGCTATTCAGTTCAAAACGCATCGGGAAGTAGATTATTCCGACCATTATCCGGTTTCGGCTACTTTCACCTGGGATGGAATAGAGGAATAATTCTCTAATTCCGATACTTCTTTTCCCAAACTTTCTGCATCGGTAAAAGCAACAGCGGAAACAAAATCAAATCTGAAGGAATTGCGAAAATCAGGGGGGAAGAAATCAGCAATCCAATGAAACGGGCACCCCAAACTGACTAAAGATCAGCAGGTAATCATTGTCATTTTCAAATATTCTACTGAATTACCCATAGAAATCAGGATTCGATCCTCCTGCGGAAAAAATTGCTCGAAATCGTAGTTGAATTGAGGAATTGGCCTGAAAATCACCAGTAGGACACGAAGCAATCCTGCCAATCCCAGAGTTAAAAACGAGCTTGATTTTCGAAACATTTAAAAGGAATTGCGATGAAATTTATTGCCTGGTATATCCGACTCAAGTATAAGAATATTGCGGAGGCTTTGTTTTCATCCCGTTCCATTTATTGATCTTACTTCTTAACTTGCCACACCTAGAACCAATCAAAAATCCCATGAAGCAGTACCACGATTTGATGCAAAAAATCCTGAATGAAGGAGCAAAAAAAGAAGATAGAACCGGCACAGGAACGCTGAGTATCTTCGGACATCAGATGAGATTTGACCTTTCAGAGGGATTTCCGGTGGTGACAACTAAGAAACTTCACCTTCGGTCGATCATTATCGAGTTGCTTTGGTTTCTCCGGGGTGAACCCAATATCAAATACCTAAATGATAATAAAGTGTCCATATGGGACGAATGGGCTGATGAAAATGGGGATTTGGGCCCGGTATATGGCTACCAGTGGAGACATTGGCCGGACGGAAAAGGCGGCGAAATCGATCAAATAAAAAACCTGATACACCAAATCAAAACCAAGCCTGACAGCCGAAGACATATCGTAAGTGCATGGAATGTTGCAGATGTGGACCACATGGCACTTCCTCCTTGTCATACGATTTTTCAGTTTTACGTAGCCAACGGGAAACTATCCTGTCAGCTTTATCAAAGAAGCGCAGATGTATTTTTGGGGGTTCCTTTTAATATCGCTTCATATGCACTATTCACCATGATGGTGGCTCAGGTTTGCGGATTGCAGCCGGGAGATTTTGTACATACGTTTGGCGATGCTCATTTATATTCCAATCATCTGGAGCAAACTGAACTTCAACTCAGCAGAGAAATCCGACCACTTCCAACAATGAAAATCAATCCGGACGTGAAGGATATTTTTGAATTCAAATACGAAGACTTTGAGTTGATCAATTACGATCCGCACCCACATATCAAGGCAGCTGTCGCAATTTGATTTGACAAAAAATAATAAAACCACCTCTGAGAAAAGAGGCGGTTTTATTTTATTCAGGCTTGCTAAATTAGTCGGGTTTTAAATGAAGTGTAAACTCCTTTTATTCCCAATGAACAGAGAAATTTGAACCAACCCACTGCCCGTTTTTGGTAATCTTCTCAGAATTCAGTCTTTCCCAACCATTGTAATCGGCATTAGTCAGCGATCTTTTTTGCTGCGTAAAAAGGACCTGAGCACATATCAAACTGAGAAATAGGGCATTTTCAGTAAATTTTCTAATCATCATCTAACGCTATTATTTCAATGTGAATTCTCTTTCCAGAAGACCACCACGGGTGGAAGAAAGTTTGATTTTACCTTTGACTTCTTCACTTCCTTCAACCTTCACCTTGAAAGTTGCTGTCTTCTTTTCCCCTACTCCTGTGTATCCGGAGTAAATGGTTTTTTCAAATAAATCAGGGCTTGTGATTTTGACTTTAGCATTTTCGTAGCCTTTGGTCAGTTCCTTGTCAAAGTCAAGCATAACCCGATCTTCCTGGACAATTTTCACAAGTTTTGCCTGTTCCAAAGCCACCGGAAGTCCGCCTGTATTGCTCCATTCCAGGGTAATTTCAAATTCTCCGGGAGCAGTTTTATTCACTTTCATGTCTGAAATGGTAAGTTCCGGAAGTCTCAATGCCATTGCAAGATTGAACTGAGCTTGCTTTTTTGCCCAGTTTTCGAGCTGCCAAGCCGGACCGTTTTGTCCAAAGAACTTCGGGTGAAAACCACCGATTTCTACCTCGCCCAAAGTCGGATGAGAAATAGCAGACCAGGATTTGAAACCTTTGCCCCCATTCTCTGCTTCATCCCAGACCAGACCATCGTAATCGTCATAGATGCCGTCATTGTTGTAATCCTTCATGGCTCCATTGTTCCAAAGCTCATCTCCATACCAGATACTTCCATAGTAGAAGTATCCGAAATCAGGCCCATGACCAAACAAAGGGGTTGGTTTAAGCGGATCACCGGTCATTTCATTCACTTTGTATCGGGTGCTGTATGTCTCATAGACATCGCCTGCCCAAGGATAGGCCGTGAAGGAAAGTCCCAATTCGTCCATTTCCCTGTAAATCGCCAGGTCAGAAGGATACATTCTTTCCTCACTTTTCGAAGTGGATGGTGGTCGCAAGTGCATCGGAACACGCGTATCCATTGAATTCACGACAGAGATATTCGGATGGCTCAGCATCCAAAGTACAGTTGATTTTGATTCAACCTCACTTAGGGGATATTCACCGGCTCCGAATTGGGTGTAGCCTCTGCCGGTCAAATCTCCGGCAACATCCGGTCTCCAGTTTTCAGGATAGTTTCTATGAAGATCAAGACCTCCGATTCCGTCCTCGTTGAAAGACCCGTCTCCATCGTTATCAATTCCTTCGGAATACATCAGATATTCTCCTTTACCAGGCAATACTCTTTTCATGAGCTTACCTGATGGATGCTCAGGATCGATAATGAAATTGGCTTTTTCCTTTTCCTCGGGAGTTACCGCCTTTTTTCTTATTTGGTAAATGATTCCGTCTCCGTCCAGGTCCTCATAAGGATCTTCATCTAATAATCCGTCTCTGTCTGTATCATGCGGCCGTACCGTACTTCTGTTACTTTGCTCTGTAAAAAGGTACATATTCGAACCATCCGGATTGTTCTGTGGTCTGAGGTAAATTGCCTTTGAATCAATCAGCTTAGTGATTTCGGGGTCTTTTCCATAATTCTCGAGCAGATGCTGCGTGAGCCAAAGGATTGATTCACTCGCAGTAATTTCCCCGGAATGGCGACCTCCCTCAAAGTAAGCTGCAGGTTTATCAGTGTCTTTGCCGGTTTTCTTATTGGTCAAAGTCATCTGCAGGATGGGTCTTCCTTCAAAAGACTCCGAAATCACATATAAGTCTACAATGTCGGGATATTGCTCTGCCCACTTTTTGTACCAATGATACATCACATCTACGGTGTGATACTTTTCAAAATTCAAAGTCTCACCGGGGGTGTATTCAACTTCCGGAAAAGAAAACTTCTTGAAAAATGAAGGTCCATGCCGCTCACCTTTTACAGTATGGAATTTAAGGTTAGAATTGGCTTCCGGAAAAACGCTTTCGGGGTTGAAAGGCTTGACTTGTGAAAAAGCCAAACCTGAAGCCATTGTGAGAATGGAAATGGAAAAGATTTTTTTCATGGTTGGAGTAGTTGATCCCTTAAAAATAGAAAACGGTATCAAAGCAGAACCAACCGCTCAAAAAAAAAAACCGGTTAAACCGGTTTAGTATTTTCTGATTGTCAATTCGAAAGTCTCTTGACCATATTTGTCAAAACCCGGAACAGGTTTGCAGTCCGGGAGTTTTCTTAAAATATGATCCAATCGTTCTTTTGTTCCTTTGTCAACGTCTCCCACTACCTCAAACCCGCTCAGTCTTCCACTGGAATTAACCTGTAACAGCACTTTAATCTCCTCTATTGAAGAGCTTTTCTTTGTCCTGAACAGGAATGGAGAATAACTGTCGATCATATCTAATGAATATTCAGCCCAAGCCCAATGTGAATTCAAGTTTCTTGCGACATTCTCTTCTACTACTGACAAGGGCTTAACTTCAAGGTCATTAGGAAGTGATGCTTTCTCCAATTCAGAACTTGTCTCCAGATTCCTCAGGCTTAATTTATGGTATTGGATAGAATTTAATCTGACTTCTGCCACTTCAGCAGATTCCTGCGCGATAAGGTCCCCGCTGGCAAGCGGCACGCTTAGAAAGAGACATAAAAGCAATAAGTGCATCATGATTTTAAAAATTGAGTCGAACTTGTTGGAAACCCCTAACGATACAAAAATACAGAATAAAAATTTTCAAATGCAATTTTTTGTATTTTAAATTTTAGCTTAAAAACAAAAAAGTCTTGCCATCAGCAAGACTCTTTTCAGAATATAAACCCAAATATAACTTTAGAGATTAAAAGTTTCGAATTAATTAGGGTCAAAATTTGGAAAATGGACAAAAACCAAATTTTAATTTGACCTATTGAATAGATGACCAAATATTTCTGAAGTCATTCTATTCAAGCCCAAAGTAAATGGTTTTCAGATAAAATTACAAATTGAAAAAAAAATTTTGCATTATTTTGAACAATCTCTAATTTACAGGCGCATTAATTATAAATCATCTAAATCCGAGCAAGGAAAATGGATAAAATTTTAGATATCGACAACATAGACCTCAAAATCATCTCTCTCTTAAATGAGGATGCTAAAACCCCGTACACTGAAATCGCAAAAAAAGTGTTCGTGTCTTCCGGTACTGTCCATGTAAGAATGAAGAAATTAGAAGATATGGGCATTGTAAAAAGTGCCACGCTCAATATTGATTTCTCAAAATTAGGATACGACATATCTGCCTTCCTTGGAATTTATCTTGAGAAAAGTTCTCTCTATGATAATGTGATTGAAAAATTGAAGTCTATTTCAGAAGTTGTCAGCGCTTATTATACAACAGGTAACTACTCCATTTTTGCAAAAATAATTTGCAGGGATACCAATCATCTTCGTTTGGTCCTTAATAGCATACAAAAAGTAGAGGGAATCGACAGAACAGAGACTTTGATTGTTTTGGAAGAATCCATAAATCGTCCAATCCAGTTTTTTGAAGCTGTAAAATAACCCAATTAAGATTAAATCTAAATAAATAAAACTTCGATAATTTTCGAAATTCGATCTTTTAAAGTGTTGCAGTCGCAGCACTTTTTTTTTGACAAAAAGTACCTCAAAATCAAGCCAAGTATCTTTCTGGATAAGGAATTGAATTATTTAATAGATTTTTACCAATGCCGCGAACATTGTAATTTGATTATATGTTGTACATTCGCAGTTAATATGTAATTAGTCTAAATAACTCATCCCATGAGCAAAGACAACCAAATTTTAGAAGATCTTACTTCCAAAGAATACGAACACGGCTGGTCAGTCAATATGGAAGCCGATGAGGCGCCGATTGGATTGAATGAAGGCATTATCCGATGGATTTCTACAAAGAAAGAAGAACCTCAATGGCTTCTTGAATGGAGGCTTAAGGCTTATAAAACTTGGGAAAATATGACAGAGCCAACTTGGGCCAATGTTCATTATCCTAAAATTGACCTTCAATCACTTTGTTTCTATTCTGCGCCCAAACAAGCAAAGAAGACGAAAAATCTGGATGAGGTGGATCCCCAATTGCTTCAGATTTATGAGCGTTTGGGCATTTCCCTGAATGAGCAAAAAAGACTTCAGGGTGTTGCAGTTGATGTGGTTTTAGACTCTGTTTCCGTAGCTACTACCTTTAAAGACACTTTAGGAAAGCTTGGGATTATTTTTTGTTCTTTCAGCGAAGCTGTAAAAGAGCATCCGGAATTAATTAAGAAATATTTGGGATCAGTGGTCCCAATGACTGATAACTACTATGCAGCATTGAACGCCGCTGTTTTCTCTGATGGTTCGTTCTGCTACATTCCAAAAGGCGTTCGTTGCCCAATGGAGCTTTCCACTTATTTCAGAATCAACGCTGCAAATACAGGTCAGTTCGAGAGAACCCTTATTGTAGCGGAAGACGAATCATACGTAAGTTATCTTGAAGGCTGTACTGCCCCGCAAAGAGATGAAAATCAGCTTCACGCAGCTGTTGTAGAAATCTACGCAGGAGCTCATGCTGAGGTAAAATATTCAACCGTTCAAAACTGGTTCCCCGGTGACAAAAACGGAAAAGGTGGTATTTTCAATTTTGTGACCAAAAGAGGAATCTGTGCCGGTGACCATTCCAAAATCTCCTGGACTCAGGTAGAAACTGGCTCTGCTGTCACCTGGAAATATCCTTCTTGTATCCTGAAGGGTGATTATTCGATCGGTGAGTTTTATTCAGTAGCTGTGACCAACAACTATCAGCAGGCTGATACCGGAACGAAAATGATCCACATTGGAAAAAACACCAAATCAAGAATCGTATCTAAAGGTATTTCCGCAGGAAAATCACAAAACTCCTACAGAGGTCAGGTTCAGGTGATGAAGAGAGCAACAAACGCTCGAAACTTCTCCCAGTGCGACTCCTTATTAATGGGCGACAGATGCGGAGCTCATACATTTCCTTACATCGATATCAATAACCCTACTGCCAAAGTAGAACACGAAGCGACCACTTCAAAAATCGGTGAAGATCAGATCTTCTATTGCAATCAGCGTGGTATCTCCACAGAAGATGCAGTGGCATTGATTGTCAATGGTTATGCAAAAGAAGTATTGAACCAACTTCCGATGGAATTCGCAGTAGAAGCTCAGAAACTATTGGCCTTGACGCTTGAAGGATCTGTTGGATAATCTCTATTTGAAAAAATAGAACATTGAAAAAT
Organism: Algoriphagus sp.; assembly: GCA_036676605.1. Lineage (GTDB taxonomy): Bacteria > Bacteroidota > Bacteroidia > Cytophagales > Cyclobacteriaceae > Algoriphagus. Next base: position 13,050 of record JAKFCO010000115.1, on the reverse strand, counting down.
TGAAAAAATAGAATCATGCTAAGTATAAAAAATCTCCATGCCTCCATTGAAGGAACTCCAATCTTGAGAGGTATCAATCTGGAAGTAAAAGCCGGTGAAGTTCACGCAATCATGGGGCCAAATGGCTCCGGAAAATCAACCCTTGCTTCAGTTTTGGCAGGAAGGGAAGAATATGAAGTGACTGAAGGCGAGGTAATTTTCAAAGGGAAAAACCTGCTGGAACTTGCCCCTGAAGACCGTGCAAGAGAAGGTGTCTTTTTGGCTTTCCAATATCCTGTTGAAATCCCGGGAGTTTCCTCAACCAATTTCCTCAGAACAGCTGTAAATCAGGTCAGAGAATACAGAGGCCAGGAGCCTTTGGACGCGGTGAAGTTCCTGACCATGATGAAGGAGAAAATGAAGCTGGTCGAAATCGATCAGAAGCTTTTGAGCAGATCGCTGAACGAAGGTTTCTCCGGTGGAGAAAAGAAGAGAAACGAGATCTTCCAAATGGCAATGCTTGAGCCTACCCTTTCAATCCTGGACGAAACTGATTCAGGATTGGACATCGATGCGCTCCGTATAGTTTCAAATGGTGTAAATCAACTGAAATCCGACAAAACAGCAACTATCGTCGTGACTCACTACCAGAGATTGCTGGATTACATCGTTCCTGACTTCGTGCACGTGCTTTACAAAGGCAGAATCGTGAAATCCGGAACCAAAGAACTTGCAATGGAATTGGAAGAAAAAGGCTACGACTGGATCAAAGAAGCCGTGGATTCTGAAGCAACTGTCTGATTTCCCTCTAAAAAACGACTCATGAATACCTTGATAAAACAAGACCTTTTCGAGGAATTATTGGAATCTGCACACTCAGGATTCGAAAACTCCCGCTCTGAAGCCAAAACCAGCTACCTGGTTCAGGGACTTCCTGCTCCCAAAGCTGAAGAGTATAAATTTACCGGAATCACCAAAAAGCTGGAGCAAACTTTCCCGCAACTCTCCTCTGCTCAACCTTTCGAAGTATCAGCTGAAACAGTAAAATCAGCGGTTTTTGAAGGATTTTCAGGTGATATTTTGGTTTTCACAAACGGAAAATTCCAGCCTTCACTTTCCACAATCATTGATGGATTAGAGGTCAGTCTTTTATCTGAGAAACCGGAAACTCCAATTGGAAGTATTGCCAAACCCGGTAAAGACGCTTTCTGCGCATTGAATCAGGCTACCTTTGAAGATGGTATTTTCATCAGCGTTCCTAAAAAAACTCAGATCGAAAAACCAATCCTGCTGCTTTCATTCAATAAGGAAAATGCAGGTTCGGTGATTCAGCCAAGAGTTTGGATTGAAGTTGGTGATTTTGCTGAATTGACTTTTATCGATCAGAGCATCAACCTGAGCGAGTCTCCTTATTTTATCAATAAAGTGGTAGAGATCAAAGGAGCCCATAATTCTCATGTTCATTATTATAGACTGCAACACGAAGGCAAGAATGCTTTCGAAGTAAGTACTATCGAAACTGATATTCAGAAAGATTCAAAATTTGCTTCCGTCACCATTTCCCTTTCCGGTGAAATGATCAGAAACAACCTGAGCTTGAATATCCTTGGTGGCAATTCTGAAGGAAATATGTACGGGTTGTACTTGCTCAACGGTAAAACTCACATGGATAATCATACCAACGTGGATCATACTGTTCCCCACGCTGAATCCAATGAGCTTTACAAAGGAATCCTCGATGATCAATCCAGAGGAGTTTTCAACGGAAAAATCTTCGTACGACAAGACGCACAGAAGACCAACGCATTCCAGCAAAACAACAATATTCTTCTTTCAGAGGATGCTACTGTCAATACCAAACCTCAATTGGAGATTTGGGCAGATGACGTGAAGTGCTCTCACGGTTGCACCACAGGTCAACTGGACGAAGAAGCATTATTCTATCTTCAAGCCAGAGGAATCGGCAAAGACCAGGCAAGAGGCTTTTTGCTGTATGCTTTTGCAGGAGAAGTACTCGAACATATCGAAGAAGAAAGTTTCCGTACATTCTGCACTGAGTTGGTTCAAGCGCGATTGGGAAGTAAACTCTAATCAAATGAGTCTTAACATAGATCAAATCAGGGGCTTGTTTCCTGTACTTCATCAAGAGGTACATGGCAAGCCCTTGATTTATTTAGACAATGCCGCAACTACTCAAAAGCCTCAGTCGGTTTTGGATGCCTTGTCGACTTATTATTCACACGACAATTCCAATATTCATCGCGGAGCTCACGCTTTGGCAGATCGGGCGACCCGTTATTATGAGGCAACTCGCGAGTCGGTTCGTGAATTCATAAACGCGAAAGAATCTGCTGAAATCATTTTTACCAAAGGGACTACGGAGAGTATCAATCTGGTAGCTCAAACTTTCGGGAGAAAATTCATTGGAAAAGAGGACGAAATCATCATTTCCACTTTGGAGCACCACTCCAACATTGTGCCTTGGCAGATGCTCTGCGAGGAAAAAGGTGCAATTCTGAAAATCATTCCGATCACAGAATCTGGTGAAATCATCTTCGAAGAATTCCAAAAGCTACTATCTCCGAAAACCAAATTGGTCAGCATTGTTCATGCTTCCAATGCATTGGGCACAATCAATCCTGTCAAAAAAATCATCGCCGCTGCGCATGAAATCGGTGCAAAAGTCCTCCTGGACGGCGCTCAAAGCACTAGTCATCTGGAAATTGACGTTCAGGATTTGGATTGCGATTTCCTGGCTTTTTCAGCTCATAAACTTTACGGTCCGACAGGACTTGGAGTACTTTATGGCAAAAGAGAATTGCTGGAAGCAATGCCACCATTCCTTGGAGGCGGAGAAATGATCAAGGAAGTGACCTTCGAAAAGACTACTTACAACGATATCCCATTCAAATTCGAAGCAGGAACGCCGAATATAGCTGACGTGATTGCTTTCAAATCCTCCCTGGACTTCATCAAAAGTCTTGGGAAAAAGAACATCAAAATGCATGAAGACGATCTTCTTGCCTATTCAAATGAACTTTTAACTTCTATCAAAGGATTTATTCCGGTTGGTACGGCGAGTGAAAAAGTCAGCGTTTTGTCATTCAATATCAAAGACATGCATCCATTCGATGTAGGTGTGATGCTCGATGCAAATGGAATTGCTGTTCGCACGGGCCATCATTGCACCCAACCTTTGATGAAAAGATTAGGGCTTGAAGGAACTGTCAGGGCTTCGTTTGCTGTTTACAACACCAAATCGGAAATCGAGAAATTGGCTGAAAGTGTAGCCAAAATCGCCAGAATCAAAAATAAATGAGCAGCATTAAAGACATACAAGATGAAATAGTATCCGAGTTTGAAATCCTCGGAGATGACAAAGAATCCACCATTTTTTACATAATGGAATTGGGAGCAAGTCTTGGTGCTTTTCCCGAAGACGAAAGAAAAGAGGAAAATATCATCAAAGGCTGTCAGTCCAAAGTTTGGCTTATCGCCGATGAGCAGGATGGCAAAATAAATTACAAAGCGGATTCAAATACTGACATTACAAAGGGATTGATATCTCTTTTGCTTCGCGTCCTGAACAATCGTAAACCTGAAGAAATCCTGAACGCTGAGTTAGATTTCGTCAGTCGGATTGGAATGGGAAGCATTATTGGAAGTCAGCGGTCCAATGGACTTGCTTCGATGATCAAGCAGATTAAACTTTACGCTCTGGCGTTTCAAACCAAACAAAATGTCTGAGAATATGGAAACGAAAGACAACGTACAAGCAGGGCAAATCACCAACCTGAAGGAAAAAGTGATTCAGGCGATTAAGCTTGTTTATGATCCTGAAATTCCCGTGGATGTTTATGATTTGGGGCTTATCTACGAAATCACAGTCTATCCCGTAAACAATGTCTACGTGATGATGACGCTGACTTCACCCAATTGCCCGTCTGCAGAATATATTCCAACCGAGGTCAAGGAAAAAATCCAGCAGATCCAAGGTGTTAATAATGTGGAAGTGGAGATCACTTTTGATCCTCCCTACTCTCAGGACATGATGTCTGAGGCTGCAAAACTAGAATTAGGATTTCTCTAAACTGTCAACTATAAAGTAACTCAATATGTATCCAGAAGAATTAATCGCTCCAATGAGAGCGGAGCTTTCCACTATAGGATTCGAAGAATTCAGAACTGCTGAAATGGTAGCAGAGCAATTAGGTCCAAATCATAAGGGAACCACATTCGTAGTAGTTAACTCAGTTTGCGGTTGTGCTGCAGGTGCAGCAAGACCGGGAGTGAGATACGCTGTCGAAAATGCAAAAGTAAAACCAACTCAATTGGCAACTGTATTTGCAGGAAATGACCGTGATGCGCTGACTAAATTCAGAGAAATGGTTTTGCCATATCCTCCATCATCTCCTGCCATGGCTCTTTTCAAAGACGGTGAACTTGTCCATTTTATTGAGCGTCACCACATTGAAGGAAGAAGTGCCAAAATGATCGGTGATCACTTGGTTGAAGTATTCGAGCATTTTTGTGCTTAAAAAATAGCCCTTCGGGGCTTTTTTTTATTGGAATATATAAGGGGAAAAGCTTTACTTTTCGACAAATCGAAATAGGGCTGCTTGAAATAAATTTCCTTTCCATTTTTGAAAGGGATTTATCATACATTTTATAAGAAAATGATGTTTTTTTTACGTCTAATCCATTTATCACCGTAAAAACTATCTGATTTTATTAACTTGGGGCCATATTTATAGGTTTTTTCTAAAACAGAATTCCAAACAAAACATATATGTCTGATTCCGCTAAATTGTCCTTCAACGGTCAAGATTTTGAATTCCCAGTTATCACCGGAACCGAAAAAGAGTCTGCAATTGATATTGCAAAACTCCGAAGCGCAACCGGCCTTATCACCATCGATCCAGGATACAAAAACACAGGATCAACAACGAGTGCCATTACATTTTTGGACGGAGAAGAAGGAATCCTTCGTTATAGAGGTTATCGAATTGAAGATCTTGCCGAAAAATCAACTTTTCTTGAAGTTTCCTACTTATTGATTTACGGGGAATTGCCTACTCAGACTCAGTATGAGGATTTCTCAAAAGAGATCACCCGCCATACCTTGGTTCATGAGGATATCAAAAAAATCTTAGAGGGTTTCCCTTCCAATGCTCACCCAATGGGAGTGCTTTCCTCATTAATTTGTTCTCTTACTGCATTCTACCCTGATTCGTTAAATCCAAACAGAAGTGAGGAAGAAGTGAACATGAGCATTATCAGACTGATCGCCAAAATGCCAACTTTCGCAGCTTGGGCTTTCAAAAACGAAATGGGGCTTCCGGTAAACTACCCTGATAACTCATTGGATTATTGCTCAAACTTCCTGAAAATGATGTTTGCCCTTCCTGCTGAGAAGTATGAAGTTGATCCGATTGTTGCGAAAGCTTTGGATTCTCTTTTGATCCTTCATGCTGACCACGAGCAAAACTGCTCAACTTCTACAGTAAGGATTGTAGGTTCTTCTCAAGCAAGCATTTACGCTTCTATTTCCGCAGGTATCAACGCACTATGGGGACCACTTCATGGTGGAGCAAACCAGTCTGTAATCGAAATGCTTGAGGCAATAAAAGCTGACGGTGGAGATGCTAAAAAATACCTTGACAAAGCAAAAGACAAAAACGATCCGTTTCGTTTGATGGGATTTGGTCACAGAGTTTACAAAAACTTTGATCCAAGAGCCAAAATCATCAAGAAAGCTGCGGATGACGTGTTGACCAAACTGGGAGTGAAAGATCCAATTCTTGAAATCGCTCAGGAACTGGAATATGCTGCTCTTAACGATCAGTACTTCGTGGATCGTAAGCTTTATCCAAACGTCGATTTCTATTCCGGAATCATTTACAGAGCACTTGGCATCCCAACTGACATGTTTACGGTGATGTTTGCGTTGGGCAGATTACCGGGCTGGATCGCTCAGTGGAAAGAAATGAGAGAAAATAACGAGCCTATTGGCCGCCCTCGTCAGATCTATGTAGGAGCCAATGAGCGCGACTACGTTTTCATGACCAAGCGTTAATCAGCTCCTGATTTAAAAATATTGGCCAACCATTTTATGGTTGGCCTTTTTATGTTACAACATCAATACAATCTCCATTTTTGATAAGATCTTTGGAAACTGAAATCAACTAATCAAGTTCACTATGAAACCCAATTCTTTAGAGGAAGCTGTTGCACTCACTAATAAATTCACCTCAAGACCCAGCAATGAAGAGCTATTGAAACTTTACGGTCTATATAAGCAAGCTACCGAAGGTGACAATGAAGGAGAACGTCCGGGAGGTTTTGATTTCAAGGCAGCTGCCAAATACAATAGCTGGCTGAATTTCAAAGGAAAAAGTAAAGAAGAAGCTACCGAGCTTTACCTCGGATTGGTAGAAGAACTCTCCGGAAAATATATGTAAAGGCAGCCTGGGCAAAAACTCAGGCTTTTTTGTTCTTGGCAAACATCCCAGCTATTACACTTCCTGCAATCAATTGTTGAATATGGTAAAGCATCACCGGAAGTAAAACCAATCCAAAAAGAGCAGGATCCGGAAAGATGATTTTGCCTATCACCACTCCCTGAACCAATGATTTTTTTGACCCACAGAATAATGCCGTCACACGATCCTGCCAGCTGAAACCTAAGATCCTTGCCAAGACCTCCACGATACCCCAAATCAAAAAGAATAAACCAAGCATCGTGACTCCAACTTTCAGCAAGGTAGAGACTGAGTAAGGCGAAAATATTTCCTGTGAAAAAGACTGAGCAAACGATGTGAAAACGATCATCATGATCACCGTCTGATCCAGGTATTTCAGTTTAGGTAAAAGATGCTCGGTTCTGTGATAAAGCAAGTTGTGCAACAAAATCCCCAAGAATACCGGCAAGAGGACTTTAAGTGAGAGCTCGCCGAATGTCGATACGAAGTCCATTTCGATCTGAGAAGTATCAACAATAATCCCCATCCAAATGGGAGTTATCACAACTCCGATCAGACTTGAAATACTTGCATTGAAGATCGCGCCGGGCAGGTTTCCACCTGCAATCGACACCATCACTACCGAAGCACTTACTGTAGAGGGTAAAGTCGATAAATAACTGATCCCCAGCTGGAAGTCAGGATCAATCCAGGGTGTAAATTTCATCAAAACCAACACCACAACGGGAAAAAGAAGAAAGGTGCAGATCTGAATCAGGACGTGAAGTTTCCAATTGCTGAGTCCTGCTTTTAATTGTTCCGGGTTCAGCTTTACTCCATAAAAGAAAAAAACCAGCGCAATTCCCACATCTGTAATTGGCTTCCATGGAACGGGTGATTCTGAAGATCCCGCAATAGGAAAAAGGTAGGCAAGAAAAATCGCTGCGAAAAATCCCAGCAAGAATCCGTTGATCCCTACCCTGTTTAAAGTCTTGAGTATGGGCTGAATCATGAAGAGATCATCCTTTTGAAATTGTCACAAAGAATGGCCGTTGCGATCGCCACATTCAAAGACTCTGCCTGACCAAACCCGGGAATGGTAACTTTCTGAGTTACTTTCTTTTCGAGCTCAGGAGAAATTCCTTTTGATTCATTTCCCATCAGAATCACTCCGGGAGCAGGTTTCTCGAATGTGTGAAGGTTTTTTCCCTCCAGAAAAGCACCATAAACAGGGACTTTCCAACGGTCAAAAACAGTCGATAAATCCTCGTAGAAAAACTGAACCCGGGTGAATGAACCCATGCTTGCCTGAATCACTTTAGGATTGTAAAACTCGGCCGTTTGAGGAGAAAAGACCAAATGCCTGATCCCATACCAATCGGCGATTCGGATGATCGTCCCCATATTTCCCGGATCTCTCACATCATCGAGCGCTATGGCCAACTCACCTTTTGGCAGGTCAAACCAGGAATTGGGTTTCATCTCCACTACAGCAATGGCACTATCGTTGCTTTGATACTGTCCCAGGCTTTCAAGCTGATTCTGAGTGACTTCAATGAGCTCTCCTTTGTATTTTTGAAGGGTATCATGATGAAGGTCCTGGAAAGGTTTTGTTACCAAAAGTAACTTTACCAAAAAATCAGAGTTAAGTACCTCTAAAACACTCTTCTCTCCTTCTACAAAGAACTGATTTTCCTCTTTTCGGAATTTCTTTTGATGTAAGGATTTAATAAACTTAACTGTATTTTTGCTAAGCATTCGGATCGGTTCTCGCATTTTGAAATTCTCCAAATATATACTTTTTATCTATGTCCTCGGGTCACTCGTAAGTTGCTCGATTACGAAGAATGTACCCGAAGGTGAATATGTATTGTATGAGAATGAGATAGAGGGAATCAAACTTTCTGATGAAGAGGTACTTTCTTCTCTCGTATCTCAGCAACCCAATACAAGAATCCCCTTCAGCAACAGGTCACTAGGAGTAAGTATATACCGGGTTGGTACCTGGTTTTATGATAGCCTCAAGGTTGCCGGCAAACTGGAGAAAAAGCAACTTGAACTTTCGCAGGTGCAACTGGTAAGAGACAGCCTGCCTGATGACAGAAAACTCCAAAAAAGACAAGAAAAGCTGAATACCCAAATCGAAAGCCTGGAAGAAAAACTGGAATTCGGGAATTTAGTCATGAGAATCGGGAATCCTGTTATACTTCTCGATAGTAGCAAAACCAAAAATTCAGCTCAGGAAATTAAGGATTACTTAGTGAATCATGGTTTTTTCGATGCCACGACAAGCTTTTTGGTAGAGACCAAAAAGGAAAAAGCCTTTGTCACTTATCTGATCGATGAGAAACAGCCCTATTTGGTTGACTCATTTTATACCCGAACTGACAACGAAGATATCATCCGCGTTCTCAAAGCTAATTCCTCCGATTCAGAGGTAAAGATCCATGAGATCTACAATCAGGATCAGGTTTCCCGCGAAAGGAGCCGGATAGAAATTCTGTTGAAAAACAATGGGTTTTACATGTTCTCTGATTCCTACATCGAATACAATGTATATCAGGACACAAGTGCCAAAAGGGTAGCGATCGAGCAAGTGATTTTCAAACCCAGCTTTGCTGAAGCCCATAAAATATTCACCATTGATTCCATTACTTTCCAAGTCACCCCTCCCAGCATCGATTTTGTAGATGAAAAGATCAAAAGGGAATACCGGGACATCGATTTCACTTTTTACAAGGACCGATATTCTGCTAAATTATTTGCTTCGAGAGTTTTCTTCGAAGAGGGAAAACCCTACCACAGAAATGATGTTATTGATACTCAGAAGCAGCTCAACAATCTTGATCTGTTTCGGTTCCTGAATATTTCTTTTGATACTTTGGGTACCTCGCTCACAGCAAAAGTAGTAGCCCAGCCTAATCAAAAATATCAGCTTACCAATCAGGTTGGTTTGAGTGTGACAGAACAGTTACCCGGACCATTCTTCAGTTCTTCCCTTCGAAACCGAAACTTCTTCCACTCGGGAGAAATCCTTGAATTCAACTTCCGGGCAGGTCTGGAAGGTGTGGCTTCGGCTACCAATTCAGACGTATACCAAAGTAAGGAATTGACCGCTTCTGCATCTGTTATCTTTCCCCGGTTCCTGATACCTTTTTCTCCTGGTATTCTGGCAAAATACGGCCGATACAACCCAAACACCCGGACTTCGATAGGTTATTCCTACACCAACAGACCGGAATATACCCGCAGCTCCCTGAACTCTCAGCTTGCTTATTCCTGGGCAACCCTGAACAATAAGATGCAGTTTACGGTGAACGCTGCGGATATAGCCTATATCCGGACACCAAACATTACGGAAGATTTCCTTCAAATATTGCAAGATCTCCAGTCAGAAGGCAACAACCTGATTTGGTCATTTCTGCCTTCTTTCGTCAGCAGTTTCTCCGCTCAATCCATCATTAATTTCAATCAGTACGGGAATTTCAAAAACAACAGGGCTACCCTTCTCAGGCTCTTCGCAGAAAGTGGCGGTACCAGTCTGAACTTCTTTGATGTAGCAAGCAACAGTGACGAAGGCATCGAGTATGCCAATTTCCAGTGGCTGAAATTTCAGGCTGATTACAGAAGGTATCACCCGCTGGACAGAAAGCAAACTCTGGCCTATCGGGTCAATTTTGGTATTGCCAAACCATACGGAGTCAGTGCTGGGGTTTTGCCTTACGAAAAATACTTCTTCGCCGGAGGTAGTAACAGCATCCGGGCCTGGCAGGCAAGACGACTCGGTCCGGGAAGTTCCGTCCCTACTATGGATGTAGAAGGTAATTTCACCTATCAGAATGAGCAACCTGCAGAGATGATCATGGAGTCCATGATGGAATACCGAAGGAAACTTTTCGGATATTTTAATATGGCGTTCTTTGTGGATTTGGGTAACTCCTGGAGTATCGGGTACGATCCCACAAGACCCGGCGCAGACTTCGAATATGACCGATTCTACAAAGAAATTGCAGTAGGAACAGGGATTGGATTAAGAATGGACTTCGATTTCCTGGTCATCCGGTTAGACCTTGCCACCAAAGCTATAGATCCTGCGCAGCCTGAGGGCGAGCGGTTTATTTTGGACAATCTTTCCTGGCAAAAACCTCTCGGCAACAAAGGACAAACCGTCCTCAACTTTGGAATCGGTTATCCATTCTAGTTTTTAGTCCATAGCCAATAGTCCATAGATGATAGCTAATAGTTCAGTTGTCCCCTTTTCCGGAAGCTGGACTTAGATCACTTAGGCCAAAAATCATTGTCCATAGTAAAGCGGCCACCTCATTCTATTGTTACCTTTTGTTCCTTTGAGGTGAAAAAATACCACCACAAAAGAAACAAAGTTCACAAAGAAATTTCGCAACGGCGCAAAGGCGCAACGATAATATGCTCCCGCAGATGCGCAAAGTAGCAGAAGTGCCATTTGGAAGTGGGAGTTTATCTCATGATTTTGTCTTGAATCTTGAATCTTGGCTCTAATTTCTTCCTCCTCATTCTTTTGTAGCCATTTGTTCCTTTGTGGTAAAAAATATCACCACAAAAGAAACAAAGTTCACAAAGGATTTAATTGTTGATGGTTTGTTTTGATAGCTCAACTCTTGTCAGGAAACTCTTTTTATTGCCGGAGTGAAGACACTTCCGGCGGCATCAGAATGAGCAGGGCTGCAGTATCCTCCTGCTTCAAACCTCCTGCTTCCAACCTCCTTCCGTCTTCCATCCATTTACCCAAAGGAACAAACTCATTGAATTAAAATGAATTTCTCCCTTGGCACCTATATCTTGCAGACAATTTGGCGCACCCCTCGACAAGTTCAGTCTCCGCAGACTAAAGTCGACACCTGAAATTGACCTTCACACCCGGTTTACTGAAATCAGATAACCATGAATTGTTACTTTGAAAATGAGTAGAAAAAGCAAAGAAGAAATCTCCCTGATCTACCAGGATATGCAAGATCATATCTGTCGTCAACTGGAATTGGCGGATGGTACAGGTCTTTTCAAAGAAGATAAATGGGACAGAGCAGAAGGTGGTGGTGGCAGAACCAGAATCTTTGAAAACGGATCAATCATTGAAAAAGGCGGCGTGGCTTTCTCAGCAGTTCACGGTCCGATGCCGGAAAAAATTCAGTCCATGCTTCAGGTAGAAAAGTCAAACTTCTTCGCAACAGGAGTATCGATCGTGATCCATCCCAAAAGCCCGATGGTTCCGATCATTCACATGAACATCCGCTACTTTGAGCTGGACAATGGCACCCACTGGTTTGGAGGGGGAATTGATCTTACGCCGCATTACGTGGACGCGGATGATGCCCGCCATTTTCATCAGGAAGTGAAAAACGTTTGTGATTCATTTGATCCTGCTTACTATCCCAAGTTCAAATCCTGGGCGGACGATTATTTTTTCATCCGGCACCGTGAGGAAACCCGGGGAATCGGCGGCATCTTCTACGATCGGTTGAGTGCGGGGGATCATGCCCATTTTGACCAAATCCTGAACTTCAGCCTTGGCATCGGAAATCTCTTCCCTCAGGTCTACGGCTATTTCATGAAGAAAAACTCCGCTATTCCGTATGGAGATGCTGAGAAAACCTGGCAAAATATCCGACGCGGACGCTATGTGGAATTTAACCTGGTCTGGGATGCGGGCACCAAATTTGGGCTCGACACCAATGGCAGGACAGAGAGTATCCTGATGAGCATGCCTCCCCATGCCGAGTGGGAATACATGCATCAAACCAAGGAAGGAAGCGCAGAGGAATTTACCCTCAACCATCTGAAAAAAGGAATTGACTGGTTAAATTTCTCTTTATGATGGAGGAATTAAAACGACTGGACGAGTCTGTATTTCTTTGGCTGAATTCATTTCATGCGGATTGGCTCGACCCGATTGTATTTCAATTGACCGAAACCATCACCTGGCTTCCCTTTTATGCTTTTTTGATTTACAAGATTTATAAAGTGGATCCAAAATATAGCCTCTGGGTCTTTGGAGGTGTGGCAATTGCCATTCTGATTTCAGATCAGGTCACATCCGGATTGATGAAGCCCTTTTTTGAGCGGCTTCGACCTTGCCATGACGAGCGTTGGGATGGAGTGATTCATAATTACGGGCGATGTGGCGGTCTTTACGGATTCGTATCCTCTCATGCTGCCAACACATTTGCGGTAGCTGTTTTTCTGAATTTGAAAATGAAAGAAAAACTTCCTCACCTCAAATGGCTTTTCCTATGGGCGGTGATTGTGTCCTATACGCGTATTTACCTGGGTGTTCATTATCCATTTGATGTGGTACTGGGCTCCGCTATCGGTTCTGTCACCGGAATCTTGGTCTGGTTTCTGATTGTATTTATCAAAAGAGAACTGGTGAAGCAGGCGTTGAGGTAGGCGGTTGTCGGTTGTGAGTTGGCAGTGTTCAGTTGCAGTTTACAGTCGCAAGTTGTCAGTAGTTAATAATCGTTGCCTAAAGTCCAGGCTTTCGAGTTAAGTGTTTGATCCCTTAAATAACATTTTGAATATCCGCTTTATTACCCGTAACTAAATTAAACAAGGCTTGGAGTCCAGATAGAGTTGC
>JAKFCO010000114.1:0-10352 GCA_036676605.1 Algoriphagus sp. | reverse complement strand
CTCGACTTCGCTCGGCCACCGGAGATTTGATTTAACAGAGGCAGGGGAGAAAATGCGGCGAAGCCGCATTTTCTCCCCTGCCCTAAAACAATAACAATCGGGCACCGAGCGAAGTCGAGGTGAGGCAAAATAAAATTTGCCTACTGGCATAATTCCGTATATCCATATTTCTTTATTAATTTTAATTCTTCCCCCTCCAGCTCATACAAAAACCCTGATTCCCTGTTCTCCGCAAAGCTGCCCCCGTATTGTTTTTCGATGTAGCAGCCATCAAGAGGGGATTCACAGCGTTTACATCATTTCTCGGAAGAATTGATTTCTCATCTTTATTGACAATCAATTGTTTTTAGCCAATTGAAAATTGGTATTTATAGAAGGGTGTAGTTGCAAGTACACCCAGTTCTAGGGTAACTTACCCCAAGTTCCAGACTGAAAATAAAATCAACAATAAACAGTAGAACCCATGACCAAAAAACGAATATTCTTCACCGGCGGATCAGGAAAAGCAGGAAAGCACGTGATCCCTTACCTGCTCGATCAAGGACATCGCGTAATGAATGTGGACCTGACACCTTTGAATTACCCCGGGGTTGATAATCTGCAAGCGGATATTACGGATTCCGGACAAATGTTTAATGCCATGAGTTCGTATGCCGGGTTTGATGAGATGGAACCGGGTACCGGCGTACCAAAATTTGATGCGGTCGTCCATTTTGCTGCCGTGCCCAGGATCTTGATCAAACCAGATAATGAAACGTTTCGGGTCAATACCATCGGTACCTACAATGTGATTGAAGCGGCTGTCAAGCTTGGAATCAGGAAGATTATCATTGCTTCCTCAGAGACCACCTACGGAATCTGTTTTTCCGACGGCAAAACCGATCCCTATTCGCTGCCATTGGAGGAGGACTATGATGTCGATCCCATGGATAGCTATGGATTATCGAAGGTGGTGAATGAGCATACAGCGCGCAGTTTTCAGCGACGGTCAGGGGTTGATATTTATGCCCTGCGTATCGGAAATGTGATTGAGCCTCACGAATACGCTGAACTGTTTCCGTATTATTTCAAAAACCCTGAAGTGCGCCGCAGGAATGCGTTCTGTTACATAGATGCACGTGACCTGGGTCAGATTGTGGATTTATGCTTGCAAAAAGATGACCTGGGTTTTCAGATTTTCAATGCCGGTAACGATCACAACGGTGCGATTATCCCCAGCAAGGAATTAGCTGAACAATTTTTTCCCGGTGTGCCAATTACCCGTGAATTGGGGGAACATGAAGCCTTGTATTCAAATCGCAAAATCCGTGAAGTCCTTGGTTTTAAGGAAAAGCATAACTGGCGGAAATACGTGAAAGGGGAATAAATGCCAGTTTGGCAAGCCAGTCAATGTTGACTCAACTTCCCCTCTGTTTACTTGTTCCGCTATTTTGATTTGCGGAGAATATTTTTTCTATTCTCCGCATATTTGCGGAGAATAATCTTTATAATTGCCGCAAGCAGATATACTGACAGTGGCAAAATACATCTACGAATACGAAAACTGGACAAATTTTTCCTGGCAGGAAACTGCCATCAACGCCATATTTGAAGAAGTCCGAAATCTCCAGGGAAAGATAATCGGACAGATGAATACGCTTGGTTTTGCCACAAAAGAAGAAGCGTCACTTACCACACTTATCCTTGACGTAATTAAATCATCAGAAATTGAAGGAGAAAAGCTTGACTACGAACAGGTGCGTTCCTCAATTGCAAGACGATTAGGAATAAACGTGGCGGGGTTAGTTCCTGCCAACAGAAACGTGGACGCCATTGTTGACATGATGCTTGACGCAACGCAAAATTATCAGGAACCACTTACTGAGGAACGTTTGTTCGGTTGGCATTGTGCGCTTTTTCCAAACGGATATAGTGGAATGCATAAAATAGAAGTCGGTCGCTACCGCACAGGTGAAATGCAAATTGTTTCAGGAGCAATGGGTAAAGAAAAAGTCTACTATGACGCAGTTCCCACTCAACAGGTTAAGTATGAAATGGACAGATTTCTAAGTTGGTTCAATGACAACTCAACAATCGACCCTGTGCTAAAAGCCGCTATTGCTCACTTTTGGTTTATTATCATTCATCCCTTTGATGATGGCAACGGAAGAATAGCACGGGCAATTTCAGATTTGATGCTTGCCAGAGCTGACGGCATCCCGGAGCGTTATTACAGCATGTCAAGCCAAATCCTGATTGAGCGTAAACAATATTATGAGACATTACAGAAAGTTCAACACAGCAGTGGAGACATTACTGTTTGGTTAGACTGGTTTCTGCATTGCCTCAAAAATGCCTTGCTGACAACTGAGACCACATTACAAAAAATATTGCCTAAAACTGAGTTTTGGAAAATTCACGAGAACACTGAGTTAAACCAACGACAACGATTAGTAATTAACAAATTGTTTGACGGATTTGAAGGCAAATTAAAATCTTCCAAATGGGCAAAAATCGCTAAATGCTCACCCGACTCCGCACTGCGAGACATAAAAGACTTGATAGGAAAGGGAATTTTACGGCAAGAGCAACAAGGCGGGAGAAGCACAAATTATGAACTGGCAGACTTTTAAAAGTGACACGATCGCCAACCGCCTCGACTAATACTAGCAAACTTGCTGAGAACAAATACTCTATCTTTTAAACTAAAATTTGCATTTCTCTTTTTTGGAATTAACTTGATTCATCGGTGAAGCATATCAGTTCAAGGTGTCGTTGCTTTCGAAAACTGTCCGGGAGTAGACCCATACCCAACGATTATTTAGACTACGCCGAAAGAGAGCTCATTATTATCTTAAAGAGCATGTATGGAAATTCAATTAATAATTCATTCCAACTAAAAAATGACCAGATTAAATATGAAATTCACTTGGTATAATATTTTTTTGATAATACTTATATGGCCGATGAACGCCTTTCCTCAGTATAAGTTTGAAAAGGTTAAAGAATTCAAAATTCCTTCATTGTCCCAAGTTGAATTGATTGACTACTATCCTCAGAAAGGGCTCTATTTAGGGTATATAAATAAATGGTCCAAGGGTTTAGAAATTGCATTAATAAATGAGGAGGGGAAAATAATAATCAGTAAAAATCTGAAAGGTGAAGGGCCTGAGCAATACGTGTCATCCTTGAATAGCTTGGGATTCTCGAGTGAAGGAGATATTTGGGCCTTAACTACACACCAGCTTTTACGTTATGATCAAAACTTGAAGCTTAAGGAAAGGATTCGTTTTAATCCAAAGAGGCAAGTTTTTATTTATGGGAAGGCGAATCCCTTTTACTTTTTCTACAAAAATAATGATCGGTCTGCTTTTTCTTTTATTGTTAATCCAACTGGGACCAGTAAATACCTTGGTATGAGTGATTTTAAAACCACAAAATTAATTGAAATTTTTAATAACAAAGATAACGTCTCGTATGAAATAGCTCCGGTTTCTGAAAGACCTCAATATGAAAAGTTGGACAAGTCTGTGGGAGATCTGTATTTTCCAATATACACCCTTGAGCATGGGAATTCCCCTAAATTGTACCTGACTACTTCACTTGATAACGAAATCACTGTCATTGATCTAAACACAAATAAGGTAATTTCCAAAATAAAAATTAAGCATGGTGAATTTAAAAGTCTAGAAGCAAGCACTATAGCAACTAAGAGTCTGTCTTCTTATGATAATATTACCTTAACTTCGTTTAATCGCAATATTTTCAAACTTGACGGAGGATTTTTAGCATTAGAATATATCAGAGAAATACCATACGGAACCTATGAGAGGAAGATAGCAGATGATCCCGATTACCATCATTTTAAAGATCCAGATTACCACAGGCTGATCCTGTTTGATCAAAACAAGCAATTGACCAGTGACATGATTATTCCCTATGGATCAATTAAAATGAGCCTTCCCAACAACCAGCTCTTGATTAAAATTGAAAATCCCGAAACCGAAGAAGATTTTATAAAGTATGGTATATATAAACTTTCAAAGGAATAGTAATTCATAGATGCCAAATGAAGATGGTTTGAAGAGGGAATAGAAGGATACCGAGTCGGCCATTAATCTTTTCTCGCAGTTTTTTCTTTGTCACCCACCCTCTACTATCAAAAGGAATTTTTCATTCAATTTGCCTGGGCTGGGCGTAGAAAGAATGTTGGCCTGAGCGTAATCCCGACAGCTACTGGAGCAACTACGCTCGACTATCCAATAGAATTTGCAATTAATGCATCACACCGTAAATTCCTGGGTGTAGAGGAATCATGGATTGGACTAGGTGTAGTTTGTAACTACACCTTTCTATTAGGAGGAATTTGTAATTCGCCTACCCTATTTCTAACTTGAATTCATGGGAGAAGCTTACCACACCGATAGCTATCGGGGGGGACCATGAAATGGTCTGTTGAGGAAGACCAAGTCATAAAAACTAAAAAACAATAGAAATAAAGACATGAAAAAGATTTTTTCTTGCATCTGCTTTTTGATTTTAATGAGTGGAACCGGAGTTTTTGCACAAACTCTTAACATGGACAATTATTTTGCCTGGTGTATTGTGCCGTTCGACAATCAAAACCGTACACCCGAACAGCGGATTGAGATGCTGAAAAATCTTGGTTTTAAATCGTATGCCTATGACTGGCGCGCAGTACACCTGCCCGAAATGGCGAAAGAGATCAGCCTGGCCCGCAAAAACGGTATTGAAATAAACGCCGTTTGGATGTGGCTGGATGATAATGATACAGTTGGAAACCTGTCGGCAAATAACCGGAAAGTGTTGCAGTCGGTTGAGGAAACCGGGCTGAAAACGCAAATCTGGGTGAGTTTTCCGGAAGATTATTTCGATAACATGACCGAACAGCAGCGGCTGGAAAAGGCGGTAAACATAGTTGGTTACGTGAACAGTGAAGCCAAAAGGCTGGATTGCAAAGTGGGTTTGTACAACCACGGCGGTTGGTTTGGCAGGCCCGAAAACCTGGTAAAAATCTGTGAAGCGCTGGAAGGAAACGATGTGGGTATCATTTTCAATTTTCACCACGCACATGAAATGATTGACGAATTCCCGGAACTTGTAAAACTCATGAAAACCCACTTGTGGGCGGTTAATTTGAATGGCATGAATGCCGGTGGCCCAAAAATTCTGCCTATTGGCAGCGGCGAAAGCGAGGCTGAAATGCTTGATGTTTTAAAAAAGAATGGTTTTACCGGTCCGTTTGGCATTTTGGGCCATGTGGAAGAGGCCGATGTGGAGCTGATATTAAAAGAAAACCTGGATGGGTTGAAGGAAGTTTTGGGAGAAACCAAAAAATAAATATGATTATCCGGTACTTTGCGGTCATGCCTGCCTACGGAATTGCTGAGAATTAAAAATTTTTAAGGAAGCCTAAAAAATCATCTATAATCGATTATCCCAAAACATGTTGTTTACTAAACTTCAATATTATTGTTTACTAAACAACAATATTGTATCTTGGATAAAATATTACAGCCATGATATCCAAGGACTTACTTTATGAGGTGGCTTTAGGTCAAAAAAGTGATCTTCAAAAAAGACCCCTCGGATTGCAAAGAAAGGAATTAAATGATTTTTCATTAATCAAAAGCCATGCTTTGATCATATCAGGAATACGGAGATGTGGAAAAAACACGCTATTGGTACAATTACTTGAAAATCAATATCCTGAAGCTTTCTATCTAAATTTTGAAGACCCAAGACTTTACGGTTTTACTGTAGAGGATTTTCAAAAAATCGATAAGATACTTACTGAACAAGGACAAACCGCTTTGTTTTTGGATGAAGTTCAGGTCGTGGAAGGATGGGAAAGATTCGTGCGTCAGAAACTCGATCTGGAAAATTTCAACATCGTAATCACGGGTTCCAATGCCTCTTTGCTAAGCCGGGAATTAGGGACCAAACTTACCGGCAGACATGTAACCAGGGAACTTTTTCCTTTTTCTTACGATCAGTTTTGCGAATTTCAAAATCTGACTAAATCAAGCGAAAGTACGATAGGGTATTTAACTTCTGGAGGATTTCCTGAGTACTTGAAAACCGGAAGAGCAGAATTACTTCATCAATTGCTTGATGATTTGTTACTGCGTGATATCGCGGTTAGGTATGGGGTAAGAGAGGTGAAATCATTGCAGAATCTAGCCATATACTTGATATCAAATGTGGCCAAACTGGTGTCAGGAAATAATCTTCGAAAGGTACTAGAGATCAAGGCAACCAGTACCGTGATGGAGTATTTTTCCTATTTGGAAGAAAGTTGGTTGTTCTTCTTCGTACCCAAGTTTAGCTATTCACACAGGAAGCAGTTGATCAATGCCAAAAAGGTATATTCTATTGACACCGGATTGGTCACAGCCAATTCCAGGTCATTTTCAGAGGATCATGGAAGAAGATTTGAAAACATGGTCTTTTTACATTTCCGGAGAAAGTATCAGGAAATCTATTACTTCTCAGAAAAGCATGAATGCGATTTGGTTGTTTATGACCGAAATGGCCTTGTAGAGTTGGTACAAGTATGCTACGAGTTAAACCCCGAGAATCTCAAAAGAGAATTGGATGGGCTTTGGGAAGCCATGAGGTTTTTTGATAAAAAAGAAGGTCTGCTAGTTACACTTGCTCAGGAAGATGAATTTGCGCAGGACGGATTTAAGATTAATGTGCTGCCTTTTCATAAGCTCCTTCCTGAAGGGTAGCCGAAAACTATCTTCTCCCACTTAGTAAGACTCTCTCGGGACTACACCGGTGTAAACCCAGTTGGTGTTGTTCGATGCTGGACTGAGTATAGCCTCTGAAAGCTTTCGAGAGTAACTACGCCGTTCTGCCAATCAGAATTTGCATTTCGTTCATCAGATCGTAACTTAATGTCATAACCTCAATAAACTAACCTAATAACCTTTTCACAATGCATTATCCACCAAAAAACTTTTCTCTACCAGCCATTTTGGTATTCTTAATCGTCTTTACCTCCTCTGCTATGGCGCAGGACGGGACCATTCACCCGCTCGAAACTCCTGCAGAACCAAATGCCATTCTGCTCGGTACGGGATGTGTTGAAAACCAACCTGCCCCTGAAACCTGGTTCCGTCAGTGGGGCGATCCGATGGCTCGAAATATCTCCACCGCAACCCTCACCCCTTTCTTCCCGGAACCAGGAAAGGCGAACGGTGCAACAGTGATCGTCGCACCGGGAGGAGGTTTCAGCTGGCTGTCGATGGGTAACGAAGGTTGGGAAGTTGCTGAGGCACTTGCAAAAGAGGGAATCACCGCATTCGTACTCAAATATCGGCTCAACCCAACCCCTGAGTCGCTCGAAGACTTTACCGCTTGGATGAATCGTCCTCGAACGGCACCAGCCCCTTCTTCCGATTCTACGCAAGGGACAGCACCACCGAGACTACCCCAGCGAGACTTATCCAACCAACTTGAGGATGCGGAGGCGGCTTATGCCATGATCGTCAAACGTGCTGAGGAATGGGGAGTCGATACTACCAGAATAGGCATGATCGGTTTCTCGGCAGGTGCCGGACTGACAATGCACTCCACCCTCAATTCCAAAACCATGAAGCTTGCCTTCATCGGTCCGATCTATGGGGGAATGGGCCCAGTGGAAGTTCCTGAGAATGCTCCTCCAATGTTTAATGTGATCGCTACCGATGATTTTTTGTTTCTAGGTCAGACTGGTGTGATCGAATCCTGGTACAAAGCAGGCCGGCCTGTCGAGTTTCATCTTTATCAGAACGGCGGTCACGGTTTCGGCCTCGGCAATCCCAACCGAACAAGCAATCGCTGGTTCGATGCCTTCATAAACTGGCTGGATGTGAATAAGTTCCTTACTGCCAAACAAGGGGAATGATCTAAAGACTTATTCCTCTTTGCTGGATAAGAGAATAGATGAGTCTTACATTTGATTTTCTTCAGGCTGATTAAATATAAGTTACTCCTTTCTCCACCGTAATTGTCCCATCTACTAGCTAGCCGACATCGAATCCATGACCTTGACCAGGCGTAATTTGCAATTACGCCTTTTCTATCCCTTAGAATTTGTAATTCGTTCCCGGACAGGGGCAATAGCTCAGAGTTTTATTTATATGTGTATTCGGTTGATTGCACGTGACAATAAAAAATTCTGAATAAATTTCCCCTCGACTTTGCTCGGGGACCGAATTAAATCTTGAGTCTGGGGAGAGGGATGGAATGCGGCTCCGCCGCATTCCATCCCTCTCCCTCTAAACTATAAACCTCCGGAGGCCGAGCGCCCGCCTCCCGGAGGGCAGGTAGTCGAGGCCAGATTGAATTTACGTGCATGATTACGGATACACATATTTATTTATGCGTACTGGTAAAAAAAAACTAACAGTCATTTATATAAAAGTATCAACCAACATGAATTAGAAAAGTCTTTGAGAAAACACCGTGAAAAACATCATCAAATCAACCCAATTAACCCTTGCCCTATCTGCAGTTTATCTGGTTGCATTATTTTGGATTATCGTGTTAAAATTCAATGTGTCATTTTCTTATTTGGGAGATACGAGAAGAATAAACTTGATTCCGTATAGTGAACCTCTAATCCTAAATGGCAAAGCGGATTATGGTGAAATCATTTTGAATGTGTTGATTTTTGTACCGCTTGGTCTCTATGCAGGAATTTTATTTGAAAAGTGGAATTTTGCC
Organism: Algoriphagus sp.; assembly: GCA_036676605.1. Lineage (GTDB taxonomy): Bacteria > Bacteroidota > Bacteroidia > Cytophagales > Cyclobacteriaceae > Algoriphagus. The sequence goes on along the minus strand of JAKFCO010000114.1, from coordinate 1,637 downwards.
AGGAAAGTGGCCTTGTTTTCTTTCATCAGTTTCCTCCTGGAAGTATCCCAGTATATTTTGGGAATTGGCGCTTTTGATATCACGGATATCATCAACAATACTTTAGGCGGAATTATTGGGTTTATCCTCTACCAAGGGATTGAAAAAGCATTCAAAAACAGGCTCAAGGCCCAAAAATTTATAAACATCCTGGCCTTATTAGGAACGATCAGCATTTTTTCTTTCCTTCTTTTTCTAAAAATTAGCCGGCTCTGGATATTTAGAATGTAATACTTTACCTGGATGAATTTTTGCGATGCTTGGAGTAGCCTTTTCTTACGCCGAACCTAGAGCTTTTCCTCCCATGTACCTCAAAACCAAGCTTCCTAAACCCTTAAAAATCCTTCTGGGACAGCATTTCCGGGGGTTTTCTTTCCTTATTCTTATCCTGGCAGGGATGGGTTGCCGGCAAATTCAGGAAGCCCAGGCCCGGAAGCCTCAAACTATCAAGAGTCGAATCCATCTCCCGGATAGCACCGAATTGGTTTTTATCCCTGGCGGAGAATTTATGATGGGAAGTGACTCCGTGGAATTAGCGGAAATCTGGAAAAAACTGGTATGGAATACTGAGGAGCTCTCTTTCACCCAAACCGAGCAACCCGCTCATCGAGTGCGTCTGGATGGGTTTTGGATGTACAGCACTCTGGTGACTGTAGGGCAATATCGTTCCTTTGCTCTAACTAAAGGCCTGCCCTTTCCGGAGCCACCTTCTTATGGCTGGAAGGAAGAAAATCCCATGGTGAACCTTACCTGGGGAGAAGCTGCCCATTACTGTGCTTGCCAAGGAGGCAAACTGCCTACTGAAGCCCAATGGGAATATGCTGCACGGGCCGGAAAAACCGGGTTGGACGGACAATCCCGCAGCATTTTTGTCTGGGGAGACAGCTATCCCACTTCCTCTGTGGGAAACCTTGCCGACCAGACATTTCTGGATTCCCGCTATTATGACCACGATAATTTTCATGGGTTTGAGAGCTATAAAGATGGTTTTGCCACCGCCTCCCCGGTAAAAGCTTTCCCCCCCAATCCCTATGGGTTATTCGATATGGCAGGGAATGTATTGGAATGGTGTGCTGACTGGTACAGTGACAGCTATCCGGCCGATTCCCTGGTAATCAACCCCAAAGGGCCGGAGTCGGGTACCCGAAAAGTATTGCGGGGAGGAGCATTTGACACCACCCCAACCATCACACGCGTCGCCCGCCGACTGGGAAATTTTCCCACCATCCGAAATGAGGAAAAGGGATTTCGTTGTGTGGTGGACTAATAAAGCCCGACTAGGCGTAATTTGCAATTATGCCTTTCTATCCTTTAGATTTTTTTCAATTCGTTCTGTAGCATTTGACTTTTAAATTTTTAGAAAGCTTGGCAAATCCAGTTGGGATAAGTTAAATGTGAATTGATGAGCTATACTTTTTGCTTCTGCCATTTCATCCACTTCTGCCGACAACATGCATAAGAAATGGCTTGGATATTTTATATAAAATCCATTTATAAATTACACAAATAATAGATACCTTTCCATAAAAACACAAACTATGGGAAGACCAGTTTTGAAAGTGAAAGGGCACACTCCGGAGGAGATAAGATCCCTTATA
>JAKFCO010000113.1:0-22164 GCA_036676605.1 Algoriphagus sp. | reverse complement strand
ATGAAGACCAAAATTTTAAATCTTATGTTTTTCAGTCGGTTAAAAATTTTCTTTTGAATCGCATCAGAGACCGTAAAAAGCTTTATCAAATAGAGGAGATTAATCCTGGTTATGAATTAGCTGGGACTCATCCACTTGATGGCCTGTGCTACAGGGAATTAGAAGAAACAGTTTTTGAACTTGTTGAGAAACTTCCGGAAGTTCAAAAGCAAGTTTTTACGCTGAGTCGTATGGATGGTTTAAACCACAAAGAAATTGCCGAAAAATTAAACTTGTCAATTCGTACGGTTGAACACCATGTTTACCTTGCTTCAAAAAATCTGAAAGGACATATGGTTAAATTAAAAAAAGTGTATTTAGCTATAACATTTTTGATTTTTTTAATCAATTAAGCTGTATGCACCCGAGCAAATGCATTCTTGTGACTTAGGTATTTTTTTCTAAAAGCATTTTCTTGTAGTTGGCCGGGTAGAGGGTTTGGATTTCCTTATGGTTGATGTCCATGATGTGGTCAAAGACGTATTTAAGCCATTCCAGAGGGTTAATGCCTTCCTTCTTACACATGGCGAAGAAAGAATAGATCATGGCAGCACTTTTAGTGGCCTGATGAGATCCGGCAAGCAGGTAATCTTTCTTCCCAGGGCCATCGGTCGGATGGTGTTTTCCGCTAAGTTGCAACAGCTATGATATCAAACAAAGCATGTATTCCTAAGAAAATCCCTACGCTGAAAAGACGAATGATCTGATAAATAATGGCTATCTGAACATTTGGAGACCCAAATCACTGGAAAAACTATCTCAGTGCAGTTCAGAAACCAAACCCTGAATGACCATTGGAATTTCCCCACCTACACCTTGGAACTAAAACCATGCATACCGGAACAACCAAGGAAAAAGTACGAAATAAAAAAACTGAATTTAAACTGACACTAGACCATAAAGTGTCAATCAAAATCAGGCAAGGTCAGATACTTCTATTTCTCCCGTCTTCTGTCTTCCGTCTTCTGTCATTTCCAAATCATTATCAGAAGTCCCTTTGCCGTCTTTTCACATCAGTTTTCTGGCTTTTTCCAGATCCTCGGCGGTATCTATTGCGACAGCTTGATGGGTCGTTTCAACCATTCTGATTTTGACACCTTTTTCAAGCAATCTAAGCTGCTCCAGCATCTCGGTTTGCTCTAAAAATGACTTGGGCCAGGATGTGAATTCCAGCAGGATTTCCCTTCGATAAGCATAAACCCCGATATGCTTCCAATAATTTAAACCACTGCTTTTTTCCCGGTTATAAGGAATCGGAGATCTTGAAAAATAGAGCGCATTTGATTTCCAATCCAACACCACTTTAACAGCGTTAGGGTTCTGTGCATCTTCTTCCGAAATCCTGCACATCAAAGATGCCACTTTGATTTCAGGATTTTGAAATACCGCAACCAAATCCCTAAGCGACTTTTTATCCTGAAAAGGTTCGTCGCCCTGTACATTTACAATCAAATCAGCCTCCACCTCACTCAGCGCCTCAGCAATCCTGTCGGAACCGCTTTCATGAGGCCTTTTGCTAAAAAATACTTTTCCTCCTACTTTTTCTACTTGCAAAGCAATTTCAGTATGATCTGTCACCACCCATACTTCATCAAAAATCCCTGCTTCAACAGTACTCAGATAGGTTCTTTGAATTACTGATTTCCCTCCCAGATCCTGAACCAGTTTGGCAGGCAATCGTGTGGAAGCATATCGAGCCGGGATGAGAGCGGCGGTTTTTAACATTTTCGGTTGACTGTTGGGGGTTGTCTGTTGTGGGTTCCGCCACGCCTGTGCGCCCGTGGCGTAGCGGACAGGTGTGGGTTGGAAGTTGGAAATCTCTAATCCCTTAATCTCTTAATCTCTTAATCTCTTATTCTCCAATCCCTATTACCCGTTCCCTAATTCACCTTAAAAGCTTTCTTTATCTTCTTTATCCAGTCAATGGAAACCTTCTTTTTAATCTTCTTTTTCTTGGAGTCCAAATCATCCCCGTAATAATTGTACATGTACTTATTATTCTGGGAATAGAGGTAGGTATTGCCGTATCCGTAATTGTAACCTTCATAATGATATCCGGAGTTCAGGATGCCATTAAAGACTCCATACACATTTTTCACTTGCTTATTATTGAACAAGTCATTGATCATAACAAGGTGATCTTTAACAGTATAATTCTGTCTCACTACATACAAGTTGATATCAAAAAGCCTCATCAAGTCAATCGTTTCTGATACCAGACCCATAGGCGGCGTATCAAAAACAATCACATCAAAGCGTGACTCCAAATAAGTGAGAAACTCTATTAGCCTTGGAGTCTGGAGTAATTCTGCAGGATTTGGAGGGATCACTCCGGAAGGAACAAACCATAGGTTTTCATGTTCCGATTGAATCACTATTTCTTCAGCCGACACTTTTCCAATCAAATACGTCGAAAGTCCGATTTTATCGGAAGCCCCGAAATAGGAAGCGAGCTTAGGTCTCCTCAAGTCACCACCCACCACAACAGTTTTCTTGGAACCCAATGCCATTGCCGAGGCAAGGTTCAGTGAGGTAAAAGTTTTCCCCTCTCCTGAAACTGAAGAAGTAACCAGGATCTTTTTGGTGTTTTTCCCGCTTGCCAGATAAGTAATCGCGGATCGAAGCGAACGGAAAGATTCTGCAACAGCTGATTTGGGATGCTCGAGAACTACTTTATTTGTTTCCTTTTCGCTAAATCCTACGATTCCAAGCTGAGGAATCATGAAATGCTTTTTCAGGTCCCGCTGATCTTTGATGCTATCATCAAAGATATCTCTGACCACGACGAAGCCGAAAGGAATCAGGAAGCCAAGTACAATTGCCAAACCATAATTCTGCTGCTTCTTTGGAAATACCAAAGTACCCTGTTTTGCAAGATCCAGAATTGCATTGTCGGAGACGTTGGAAGCTCGCGCAATTCCTGCCTCAGCCCTTTTTTCCAACAGGTATGTATAAAGTGATTCCCTCAATTTAAACTCCCTGAAGATTCCCGAATACTCAGATTCCGACTCAGGAAGGGTTGAAAATTCCACATCGTAGAGGGCAATATCCTTTAATACCGTTTGCTTCTTCTTTTTGGTATTATCGATGAGGTTAACTACGTTTTCAAAAAGCGCATCCTGAACCTTTTCCATCTGAACATCTATCTTCAAAACTTCAGGGTGGTTTTCATTCACAGTTGCAAGTAACTTTCTGCGATCCTGCGAAAGAGTGACCAGGGTCTGAATCAGGCCATTCAGCAAGGGATCCGGAACACCAATTACAGAAGGGGCTATCACGTCAGAAAAATCCTTGCTCTTCTGCTCCATGTAAGATCGGATTTGCTCAAAATACTCAAGCTGATAATCGATCTCCACATTCATTTCATCCAGGGTATTCATTTTACCCAGAATGTTGGAAAACTCTGCCGAAACATCGAGCATTTTATTTTCCACTTTGAAATCCTGAAGTTCTTTCTCTTTTTCTTTCAGAGAATCCTCCAGAAAACCAAGCTGCTGCTCAATAAAGGTCAGGGTGTTTTCCTGAATTTTATTCTTTTCATTGAGGTCATAATCGATGTAGGACTCCATCAACGCATTGATATAATCTCTTCCTTTTTCAACCACTTTGGTAGTAGTGGTAAGTCGAAGCACAGAACTGTATTCATTTTGCAAACTCACCTGTACAGACCTGGCAAGATTTTCTTCAAGAGAGGCGGGGTTTTTAAATTGAAAGATCAGCACCTCTCCCACCTGCGATGGGTTTACCAGAAAGACAGTGAATTTGGACCTGGCCGTTTCAATCTCCTGACCAAAGGTGTAAGTTTTATCATAAACAGATTCATCTCCCGCTGCCATTGCCGAATTCAGCTCAAAAAAACCGGACGTTTCAGGCACCAGTCGGAAGTTTTCTTCTGAAAGAATTTCTATCTCCACAGGCACGTCTGTCACCTGAAGATGTGACCAATCCACTTCAATTCTGATTGGAGCCCTGTTATAGAGTTCAATTGCTTTGATATTAGTCTTGGCAAAATACTCCACATCAAAGTGGAGTTTGTTCAAAGCCTCACGCGCCAGATTTTTTGATTTGAGGCGGAGGATGTCATTTTCAAGATTGATCCCTGAAGAGAAAATATTGGATCGGTCAAGAATCTTGGATTCGGGAGTGACATTGTTTTTGATCACGAGTGATCCGCTTACCTCATACTCGTCCACAGTGTACCGATGAAATAAAAATGTACCGCTAACAAAAAAAGTAATAAAAAGCAGGTACCATGGCCAGTAACGAATGTACTTGGCAATTACGTACCTGATCTCCAGTGCTTTTTCCTCGTTATCGAGTTTACTGAGATCTAATTTCTCCATATGTTAAAATCCTCCACTAATCAACCCATAAATTAGCAAGCCAGATGCCAAAAGAGTAGCAAACAATTGAAGTGACGAAGAAAGGTTGTCTGCAGTTCCAAATTGCCTGATTTTCATCGGCTCCATATACAAGATATCATTGGGCTGGATAAAATAAAAGGGACTGGCAAGCAAAGCACGATCATTCAGATTGATCTGATGGATTTTTGTTCCTCCGTCGTATTGTCTGATGATAAAAAGCTGGTTTTTCTTACCCAAAATGGATGTTTCTCCTGAGTTGGCCAAAGCATCAAAAATGGTTGCCCGGTTTTTATAAATGATCTTTACGCCTACACTGTTGAACTCACCCAGGGTCGTGTATCTGATTCCGGCAATTCGGAGTTTGACAAATACCTGTTCCTTGAAAAATTTGTTCATTTCCTCCTGAACAAGGTTTTTTGCCTGTTCCTCCGTCAATCCTGCAATTTTCAATTTTCCAAGTTTTGGTACCTCCACATTTCCTTCCTGATCAATAGAATAGCCATTAAAGTATAGAGGGTCACTGCCAGCTCCGCCGCCGCCACCTAAACCACCAACAGTTTTTGAATTTTGAAACGAGAATCCCTGCGTCAATTCCTCATCAGATGAAGCAAACTCAATATCCACCATATCAAATGGTTGCAGGATATATTTATAATCTACCTCGGCAAATGGGATAAATTGATCCAATTCTATCGGGGTACTTTCCGGTAAGTTTTGAAAGTAGGTGATCCGTTTATTACTAATACAGCTCGCCATAAACATTACCAAAACAGCGAAACAAAGAATTTTTCTCATTTTTAAAATCGGAAAAAAGGCTGTTCAAAGATAAAGAAATTGTTGAGATGTCGGATAACGGTTACTTTGACTAGGGAAAGGTAAGATTATTTAGAAATGAGATTAAGAGTTTAAGGGATTAGGAGGTTTATAGTTTAAGATATTAAGAGATTGGAGCTTTTTGTATTTCATTCTCTTGCGCAAAAGCTTTTGTAAGCTTTTCGAAAATCAGGTCTTTGTATTGGATGAAAGCTTTGGGAGGCATAAGATCAATTAAGCAAGATCTCGTCTATGAAAATCCAGCCTTTCGAACCTGCGCTTGGATGCCATTTTGGTAGTTTAGAGATTGGAGTAATCCTGACTCTGACTTTTTCAATAGGATTCACTCCCAAGGAATATTCGAGAACTTCCGGTCTGGATTCCTTCGCTTTTTCCGACTGAGTTGGAATCTCATTAATTACTGACGTCCACTTTCCTTCGGAAAAAGTCCAGATATCAACTTTTGCAGGAGGGAAAATATGGGAGCCTTCATTATAGAAAAAGCTCAAAGCAAGGTCCTGCGGAATTTTTCCTTTTTCAATGCTAAACTCCAGATCGAGCGGCTGATCCTGATATCCGATCCATTCTCCGGAAGTATGATTATTCTTTCCTTTCACCTGATCAAAAAGAGTGGCTGCTCCCTGAGCTTTGTACTTTTCGTTAGGTTGAGTTTTCAGGATAAAGTCAGATGGAACAATACTCGATTTCATCACCACCGCTTCTGCATTTGCACTGCTTTTCCAATCCGGGGCAAATGATTTCGCTTTGATTTTCTCCGTTTTTTTCAACCAAATAGGTTCCTTGAAAACGGGACTTGAGATGCTGTCCGGTTCAGATCCGTCGAGCGTGTATCGGATTTCAGCAGTTCTGATCGGGTGGGAGATGATCAGTTCGATGCTATCCTTGAAGAGAACTTTTTCCAGTTCGATCTTCGGAGAATTGAGCGCATAAATCACCCCTCTGCCATCATATCCAAAATCGATTTTGGTTTGAGGTAAATCTTTTTCAAGTTTTTCCTTTGCGGCATCATCCAATCCGCTTTGCCAGAGATAAAGTTTTTGAAGGCTTTTTATTTTCGCCAAGTCCTCCAGACTTTCAGGATCCAATTGATTTCCGGAAAGTGCCAGGCTCCTGAGGTTTTCCAGAGGAAGAAGGTTTTTAATTTGCTTTGAATCAAGATCGGTGAAGTTGAGTTGAAGATCTTCAAGGTTTGATAATTCTGAAATGAATTTCAGGTCAACTCCGGCAAGTGGCATTTTATTGAGATTTAGTTTCACGATCTGGTTTTTGACCTTTTTAAGATCATTCAACGAAGCCGGATCGAAAGCTGAAATCCCAAAATAGGAAACCACCAAAGCAGGAGATTCAGGGTAAACCGGCTGAACTTTTCGGAAGAAATTATTGAGTTCTTCCACATCATCTGGATCGGCCGGATCAAAAGTGTAAGCTTTTGCTGAATTGAATTTTAAAGAAGCAAGCTGGAAGAGTTCGCTTTTCGGATCAGCTTCCTCTACTTTCTGCTCAAAACTTGCCCCGGAAGCCACCCATTCCATCAAAATCTCAATTTCCTCATCGGTCAGTTGAGGCTTATTCGTAGGAGGCATATGCTTCTTATCATCTCCCGGAAGATTGATTCGCTGAATAAGCAAGGAATTTTCGAAATCTGCTGCAACCACAAAAGGACCTGATTTACCTCCTTTTTTCAGGCCTTCGAGATGATCCATTCGAAGCTTGCCTTTGATTTTTCCTTCCTTATGGCAGCTCTGGCATTTAGACTCCAGAATCGGCTGCACCATATCACGGAAAATCTCAGCTTCCGACATCGCTACCAATTCTACTTCATCAGATTTGATCGGTGCCAAAAGAAAATCCTCGCCATGGGTAAGATTTGCACCCAAATGCCCTGTGATGAAAATCCCGGCTACTAAAACCAGCGTAAGCGGTTTGAGCGCTTGGAAGGACTTATCCCGCAAGAAATAAATGAGGACGGACAAGACAAAAATCCCGATTCCAACCCATTGATGCCAGAACAGGGCATCTCCTTCGTATTCTTCCTGTGCCAAAATCAATCCGGCGACTACAGTGAGCCCGGCGAAATTGATTCCAGCCAAAAAGCTCAAGTCACCGATTTCGCGAATTTCTTTTCTATCCCGGATCCCTGGAATCCAATAGAAAATCAATCCTAAAAGCAAAAGTACAATCGGAAAATGAAGCAAAAGCGGATGGGTGCGGCCAACTAACTTCAGCCAATCCGGAAGAAGAATTCCCGATCCGGCAATTGTGAAAATCAAGGCTAATCCCAGCCATGCAAACAAGGCGTTTTCCAGAAGGGAGATAAACTTACTAATTTTGAGCATACGGTCGGATTAAGCGATAAGTTCTTTGATCACTTTTCCGGAAACATCCGTAAGCCGATACCTTCTGCCCAAGTGCTTGAACGTCAATCTCTCGTGATCGATTCCCATGAGATTGAGTATGGTCGCCTGGAAGTCATGGACATGAACCGGGTTCTCTACGATGTTGTAACCAAAGTCATCTGTCTCTCCATAAACGGTTCCGGATTTGACTCCGCCACCTGCCATCCAAATGGAAAATGCGCGAGGATGGTGATCGCGACCGTAGTTTTCCGGCAGGATTTTGCCCTGGCAATAATTAGTCCTTCCAAACTCACCGCCCCAAATTACAAGTGTTTCATCAAGTAGGCCTCTTTGTTTTAAATCAGTAATTAATGCCGCTGAAGCCTGATCCACATCTTTTGCCTGACCGATCATTTGATTGGGAAGATTGTCATGCGCATCCCAACCCTGATGGTAAAGCTGCACGAATCGAACTCCGCTTTCTGAAAGCTTTCTTGCCAAAAGGCAATTGGCAGCATAAGTGCCCGGCACCAAACAATCCGGGCCGTACATTTTGATCACGCTGTCCGGTTCTTTGGAAACATCCGTCATTTCCGGAACGGCAGTCTGCATTCTGTAAGCCATTTCATACTGCTGAACTTTCGCAGAGATCTGGGGATCGTTGAATTCCTGAAAACTCAAATCATTCATCGAAGCAATCTGATCGAGCATTTTTCTTCGCTCATCCCGATTCATGGACTTTGGATCCTTGAGGTAAAGCACAGGATCTTCGGAATTGGAAAACTGAACTCCCTGATGCGTAGCATCGAGGAAACCGTTGCTCCAAAGTTTGGAATATACACCTTGTCCGTTTCCTTTTCCCCTGCTCAAAAGCACGCAGAAAGCAGGCAGATTGCTGTTTTCACTTCCGAGTCCATAGCTCAGCCAGGATCCAAAACTTGGGCGATTCCCCACTTGGGCGCCGGTTTGGAAGAATGTCAATGCCGGATCGTGGTTGATCGCTTCAGTATGCATCGACTTCACGATGCAGATATCATCCACGACTTTTGCGGTATGTGGGAAAATGGATGAAATCCAGGCGCGGCTTTCCCCATACTGTTGAAATGGGAAATAGGAGCCAACAAGCGGGAAAGAACTTTGCCCGGCTGTCATTCCTGTCAATCGCTGACCGGCCCGGATAGATTCCGGAAGCTCCTGACCAAAGTTCGTATTCAAAAGTGGTTTGTAATCAAACGTCTCCAACTGACTCGGAGCTCCATTCTGAAACAGATAAATAACCCGCTTAGCCTTTGGCGCAAAATGGGGGAGTGCATCCATGATAGCATCTTCCGAAGGACTTCCTCCTTTGAATAAATCTGGAATCAGAAGTGACCCCAACGCTGCACTTCCTACTCCCAAACTCAGGCGGGAAAGGAATTTGCGTCTGTTCAGATTAAGTCCCTGTTCTAAAATCTCCTTTTCCATATCAGGACTTTGTTATCGTTTCTTCCAGATTATACATACTTACAATTACCTGCATCAGGGCAGCCGTTTCAGGTTTGATGTTTTTTTCGTCCAGCGGATACTCTCCCACTTCCAGAGTTGGCTTGACCTGATCAGGATTTTCGGTGAATCTATTCAACTGATCTTTATAATATCCGGACATGATTGACTTTTCTTTGGTACTCATTTCCCGACAAAGGATTCGTTTGAAAGCCATATTTATAGCAGTCTCACCATCCGGATTTTCATTCAAAAGATTGCTTGCCAAAACTCGCGAAGCTTCCAAAACCATCGGATCATTCATCATCACCAATGCCTGAAGAGGTGTGTTGGTTCTTCCCCTTCCGATCTCACATCTATCCCGGTTACTCGAGTCAAAAATGATCGCTTTAGGTGGTGGGACGGTAAGTTTAATAAAGTTGTAAATTCCTCTTCGGTACAGGTCATCTCCTTTGTCCTGAACATAAGTAGCCAATACTCCACGACCTGAAGTTGCCGATTCCCAGATTCCAGGCGGCTGATAAGGTTTGACACTTGGTCCGCCGAGCTTTTCATGAAGCATCCCGCTGCTTGCCCAAACCAGGTCCTGGATATTTTCTGCAGGTAATCTCAGGCGAGAGGCACGAGCCAGGTAGACATTATCCGGGTCGATTTGAAGATGCTTTTTAGTGATCGCTGCGGATTGTTTGTAGGTCGATGAACTCAGGATTTGCTTCAGCAATCGCTTGATATCCCAGCCATTCTCCATGAAATCTACCGCCAGCCAATCCAATAATTCCGGATGGCTTGGTAAGTCTCCCTGCATTCCAAAGTCTCCTGCTGATTTCACGATTCCTCTTCCGAAGATTTCCTGCCAAACCAGATTTACGAATACACGGGCAGTCAATGGATTATCCCGATCGGTTGCCCATTTGGCCAATCCAAGCCTGTTTCTCTCCACATCATCGGGAAAAGGAAGGATTGAAGATGGAGTAGAGGCCCCAACCGGAATGGTAGGCGCATCGTAAACTCCCCGGTCTAAAATATAGGTTGTCCGCTTTTCCTCACCCTCGAGTTCTCCCATCACGGAGATACTTAGGCGAGTTGTGTCTTTGTGATTGACGAAGTTCAGGATGCCGGTAAGGTCTTCCTGCTCGACCCAAAGAATCGGAGTTTTTGCTGGTTTCGATGTGCTTACGTCTCCTTCAAATCCTTTTTCAAGTGAGTTATTGAAGAATGCGAACATCTGGTAATACTCTTTCTGCGAAATCGGATCATACTTATGGTCATGGCATTGCGCGCATTCCATGGTGATTCCGAGAACTCCTTTACTAAACGTATTCGTTTTGTCCAGAACGTATTCAATCCGGTATTCCTCATGGATCACGCCGCCTTCCTCGGTGTACTTATGATTTCTGTTGAAAGCTGTGGCGAGAATTTGTTCTTTGGTTGCGTCAGGCATCAGGTCTCCGGCAAGCTGCCAGGTGAGAAACTGATCATAAGGAAGGTTTTTGTTGAAAGCATGAATCAGCCAATCCCGGTATGGCCATTGGGATCGGATATTATCATCCTGATAGCCATAGCTGTCGGAATATCTTGAAATATCCAGCCAAAGAATCGCGAGCTTTTCTCCAAAAGCATCATCTGCCAGAAGTCCATCGAGTAAATCCTCGTAGGTATTTTCTCCCGAAAAGTCTCCGAATTTATCCAGAATTTCCGGGCTGGGAGGGAGGCCTGTCAGATCCAGACTTGCTCGCTTGATCAATTCATGAGGTTTGGCTTCGGGATTTGATTCCAGTCCGATTTCTTCCATTTTCTGGAGGGCAAAGAGATCTATTTCATTCGTTGCCCATTCGGTTTTTTCCGGCAGTGTTGGTTTTTCTGCTTTTACAAAAGCCCAGTGAGGCTCATATTTTGCACCCTGCTTAATCCATGCTTTGATCAATTCTATTTCTTTCTCAGTCAGTGAAAGATTGGATTCCGGCGGAGGCATAAGTTCGCTCGGATCGGTAGATGTGATTCGATGGTAGACTTCAGATTGTTCGATATTTCCGGCTACCAGGGCGAACTTCCCCGGACTTTCTTTCAAAGCTGCGAAAGCTCCTTCCTCTGTATCCAATCTCAGATTTGCCTCCCGCTTATTTGCATCCGGGCCGTGGCAGGCAAAGCATTTGTCTGAAAGGATGGGGCGAATGTGAAAGTTGTAGCTTACAGCTTCGTTTTTAGCAAGGTTGAAATCTGATTTAGTAGAATTTTGGCAGCCCCAGCAAAATAAAGCTGAGAAAAAAAGTGCCCAAATTCTCCGGGGGCAGGTAATTGGCATCTTGGGTTCCTTAATTAATTCCCAAATAAGTTATGGGAAAAAATTAGAAAAGTAGATAAGTGTTTCTGGTTTTTTTTAGAAAAAACAAAACAGAAAAAAAGCCGGCTGAATTAGAGCCGGCTTTCAAATTATTTGAAGACTGAAAAGTCAAAAGTTTCAAGGAACTTCGTCGTAAAGTCTCCTTCATTGAATTTCGGGTCATTGAGCAAAGCGATGTGAAAAGGGATCGTGGTTTTGATACCGTCGATTACAAATTCTTCCAAGGCTCTTTTCATTCTCACAATAACTTCTTCTCGCGATTGACCGCTGACAATCAGCTTGGCAATCATGGAATCGTAATTTGGAGGAATGACATAACCTGCATACACGTGTGAGTCAACTCTAACGCCTCGTCCACCCGGAATATGAAGATTCAGGATTTTTCCCGGACTAGGTCTGAATCCATGAGCCACATCTTCAGCATTGATTCGGCACTCCATAGCGAATAGCTTTGGGAAATAATTTCTTCCGCTGATAGTTTCTCCGGCTGCCACTTTGATTTGTTCTTTGATCAGATCAAAATCAGTCACTTCCTCAGTTATCGGATGCTCCACCTGAATACGTGTGTTCATCTCCATGAAGTAGAAATTGCGATTTTTATCCACCAGAAATTCGATCGTACCGGCTCCTTCGTACTTGATCGCTTCAGCTCCTTTGATAGCAGCCTTACCCATTGCCTCACGAAGTTCCTCTGTGATAAATGGAGAAGGAGTTTCTTCAACCAGTTTCTGATGTCTTCTCTGAATGGAGCAATCGCGCTCAGAAAGGTGACAAGCTTTCCCTGTGCGGTCGCCTACGATTTGAATCTCAATGTGACGGGGTTCTTCTACGAATTTCTCCAGGTACAAGCCATTGTTTCCGAAAGCAGCACTTGATTCCATTCTTGCATCATCCCATGCCTTTTTGAAATCCTTATCTTCTTTGACAATCCTCATTCCACGGCCACCACCACCGGCAGTTGCTTTCAGAATGATAGGATATCCAATTTCATTTGCAATTACCAAGCCTTGCTCAATGGAGTCAATCAGACCTACAGAACCCGGAATTGTTGGAACGCCGGCTTCCTTCATGGTTGCTTTTGCCGTTGCTTTATCACCCATCTTGGCGATCATGTCAGGGCTGGCACCAATGAACTTGATTTTGTATTCCTCACAAATTCTGGAAAACTCCGCGTTTTCTGAAAGGAAACCATATCCGGGATGAATTGCATCTGCATTGGTGATTTCAGCTGCCGCAATGATTCTCGGGATATTCAGGTAAGATTCCCTGCTAGGCGCAGGTCCAATGCAAACTGCTTCGTCTGCAAATCTTACGTGCAAACTATCTTTGTCTACCGTGGAGTATACGGCTACTGTCTTTATCCCCATCTCTTTGCAGGTACGGATAATTCTCAGTGCGATTTCGCCTCGGTTGGCTATTAATATTTTTTTGAACACAGGGTTTTTTCTTTGGGGGTGAAAAATTAACCAGCTGGGTCTACCAGGAATAATGGCTGATCGTATTCTACCGGAGTAGCATTCGAAACCAGGATTTTCACGATTTTACCTGAAATCTCAGATTCAATTTCGTTGAAAAGTTTCATAGCCTCAATGATACAAACAGTCTGACCGGCTTTGATAGAATCGCCTTCTGTGACGAATGAAGGAGAGTCAGGATTTGGAGTCAAATAGAAGGTGCCGATCATTGGAGATTTGATCTCCAATAAATTGGAAGGAATTACCACCGGAAGCTGAACGGCAACGGGTGCAGAAATATGAGTAGCAACGGGCTCAGGAGCGTGAATATGAGAAGGGGCACTTTCTACCATTCGAACCTGACCCGGATCTGCATATTTTTTTATTGAAAGTTCAAATTCGTCTGTTTTGATTTTCACTTCCGCCAAACCGGAATTTGAGATATAATCTATCAATTCCTGAATCTCTTTTGCTTTCATAGGGCTCTTTTTTTGAGGGATGTTTTCAGACATCTTGTGTTGGGTTTAAAACAATAAAGCTGCGTGAATTTATTCAAGTCACACAGCTAAAGTTAAATTATTTTACTCTTTCGGAGTAAGAACCATCTCGGGTATCTACACGGATCATCGTGTCTTGCTCCACAAAAAGAGGAACCATCACAATCGCTCCGGTTTCCAGAGTCGCCGGCTTCTGAGCATTCGTTGCAGTATCACCTTTGATGCCCGGTTCGGTATAGGTAATCATCAATTCTACAAAAGGAGGTAATTCAACTGCTAGCGGGGTTTCAGTTTCATCATGAACCATGATGTCTACAAATTGACCTTCCTTCAGAAGCTTTGGTCTCTCGATTAGCTTTTCCTGAATGGAGATTTGCTCGAAATTATTTGTGTCCATGAAGTTGTAACCCATCTCATCCGCATACAGGAATTGATGGGGTCTTTTTTCAACTCTAGCAGTGGTTATTTTTTCACCGGCATTAAATGTCTTATCCAAAGTTTTTCCGCTTGTAAGACTTTTAAACTTGGTTCTTACGAAAGCCGGTCCTTTTCCTGGTTTCACATGCTGGAATTCTACAATGGAATAAATATCATTGTTCAATACCAGACAAAGTCCATTCTTAAAATCTGCAGTACTTGCCATATTTGGTTATTATTAATTATTCTTAAGAAATTATTTGGGATCGTAAGCCCACTTCAGGTAGATAGAACCCCAGGTGAATCCGCCTCCAAAAGCAGCAAGGATCAGATTGTCCCCTTTTTTCAGTTGGCTTTCATAGTCCCAGAGGCAAAGAGGAATTGTAGCAGCAGTTGTGTTGCCGTACTTTTCAATGTTCATCATCACCTTGTCCTGTGTGATACCCATTCTGTTGGCAGTGGCATCAATGATTCGCTTATTAGCTTGGTGAGGTACGAGCCAGGCAACATCTTCGCCTTTCAGCCCATTTCTTTCCATGACTTCAGCACTCACCTCAGCCATGTTCGTCACTGCAAATTTATAAACAGTAGATCCTTCCTGAAATGCAAAATGCTCTCTTGCTTCTACTGTCTCTATGGTAGCTGGTCTTCTGCTTCCTCCCGCCTTCATATGAAGAAAATGCTCTCCCGAACCGTCAGATTTCAGAATGGCATCCATTACTCCGTAATCTTCAGTAGTTGCTTCCAGCAAAACGGCACCTGCACCGTCACCAAAAAGTATGCAGGTAGTCCTGTCTGTATAATCAACGATCGAGGACATCTTATCAGCCCCTACAACAATAACTTTTTTATGTGTTCCTGCCTGGATAAACTGACTTCCCATTTGAAGGGCATATAAAAATCCTGAACAGGCAGCTGAAATGTCAAAACTGAAACTCTTCTTGGCTCCGACTTTATCTGCGATGATGTTTGCAGTTGCCGGGAAAGGCATATCCGGAGTTACCGTAGCACAGATGATCAATTCGATATCCATCGGATCTGTACCTGTCTTTTCCAAAAGGCCTTTTACAGCCTCAATTCCCATTACAGAAGTACCTTGGTTTTCACCTTTTAATATTCTGCGTTCTTTGATTCCTGTTCTCGAAACGATCCACTCATCGTTTGTTTCAACCAGTTTTTCCAGTTCTTTATTGGTAAGTCTGTATTCAGGAACATATCCCTGAATTCCGGTTATCATGGCTCTGAGTTTGGTCATTTTTCTGATTTTAAATTGAAGCTCTTAGTCTTGGTTGAGCTGCTTGCCGGGTTTTTAATTGCAATGGCTTCTGTAAGAGAAGTGCAAAAATATTACAATTGTCAGTCACCACCAAACCAAATCCTGATGCTAAGAGCTAAGACTTTGAGGTACAGTGTTTTTGTATTGGGTATAAACCAAAAAATCCACTCGCCAAGGCGAATGGATTTTTAATAAATGATAGAAGGCTAATTAAGCCGTGATTTCTTTCTCAATGATAACTTGTCCTTTGTAGTACAATTTACCGTCCAACCAGAAGGCTCTGTGTGGCAAGTGCATTTCACCTGTAGTTTGGCATTTAGCCAATCCTGGTGCTTCCAACTTGTAATGAGTTCTTCTCTTATCTCTTCTGGTTTTCGAAATTTTTCGTTTAGGATGTGCCATTTTATGCGTGGTTTTTAATTATTCCTTGTTTTTTAACTTTTTCAATAATTCCCATCTGGGATCGATTGGTTCATTTTCTTCTTCACCGGATTCTGAATCCTCGCCGGACTTTTCAGTTGGCGACTTGTCGATGTAGGCATATCCGCCTTCACCTTCGTAATCTTCATTATCCAATTCATTTCGGTAGTCAGGGTGAATTTTCTTAAGGGGCAAAGCCAATAAGATAAACTCGTAAATCAACTGAGCAACATTAACAACCGGGGTATCCCTGGTTATCATAATCACATCTTCATTGATTTCCTGTTCTTCGGAACCGTACTTGTAGATGATCTTTTCAGTGAAATCGAGAGGATGATCAAACTCCTCCAAACTTCTGTCGCAGGTCAGCCTCACGGAGCCTTTGATATGAAAAGACATGTCTATCAGATTTGCTCCTTTGTCCATGATAACCCGTACGGTTAACCGGCCTTGTTTCACTATTTCATTATCTTCAAAATGCTGGAAGAACGAATCTCCAATCTGGAAGTCAATTTCGTGCCTTCCCTCTTTGAACTTAATTACTTCAATATCAAAGGTTTTAAAGAATTTCACGATTACTTAGCTCGATTTAAGAGCGCAAATTTAGGGAATATTTTAAAAAGTTTGAAACAGAATTTAAAATATTCTTTGGTGCCCTCGTTTATTAGTATCCTTTTCGAGTTAATTAGTCCAAAATCTCCTCAGGATGATGCAGTGCGATGATGTCTGAAGCAAGCAAAATTGCCGCTCGCATCGATCCTTCATCTGCCAGATTTTTCCCCGCAATAGTATAGGCAGTTCCATGGTCCGGTGATGTTCGGACGACAGGAAGACCCGCGGTAAAGTTCACTCCCGTGCTGAATGCGATGGATTTGAAGGGAATCAATCCCTGATCGTGATACATCGCAAGGATTCCGTCAAACTTGGTTTGGTGCATCATTCCGAAAAACCCATCTGCCGGATAAGGGCCAAAAACATATTTGTTATGATCTTTCAATTCCCGGATCGCAGGCTTGATTATTTTTTCTTCTTCTTCGCCCAGCAGCCCTTCTTCACCGGCGTGTGGGTTCAGGCCCAACACTGCAATTTTTGGCTTATTGATTCCGAAATCATTTTCCAGGCTTTTCAAAAGAAGATTTGCCTTTTGGATGATTCGCTCCTTGGTGATCGTTTCGGAGACTTTTGCCAAAGGCACATGACCCGTAACCAATCCTACCCGAAGTTGCTCTGACACCATCAGCATCAGGCTTGAACTTGAACCGACTGCTTCAGTGATAAATTCTGTATGTCCTATGAAAGGAAGCTCTTCAGAATTGATGTTGTTTTTATTGACAGGAGCGGTGACCAAAGCCTGGATTTTTCCTGTTTTCAGATCATTCACGGCCGCTTTCAATACTTCCAAAGCAAATTTTCCTGCTTCCTGAGTTTCCACGCCCGGGATCACATCCGGACAATCCTCTGTCACGTTGATTACATTGATTTTCTTGTGCTGGATTTCCTCAATGCTCCGAATCTGCACAAAATTGAAATCCTCCAGATTCAGAAGTTTTCTGTAAAAAGTCAGGACTTTGCCATGGGCATAGATTAATGGGGTGAAAGACTTGTGCGTTCGACTGTCAATAATCGCTTTCATCGTGACCTCAGGTCCGATTCCATTGATATCACCTATGCTAATCCCAATAATGGGTCTTGACTTTTTTGCGTTCATACGATTCGGTTTTCAAAGTCCGGTTGCCTTGCTGCGGCGATCTTACTTTAGACCTTTAGGAATATTCTCTTAATTTTGAATGCAATTTATAAAATTTTATCAGAGCTAACCGATGGAAAAAGTCAAAGCCAAAAAACACCTTGGACAGCACTTTTTGACCGATTTGAGTATTGCTGAGCAAATCGCTCAGGCGGTCAAAGGGCATGGAGGTGTCACCAAAGTCCTGGAAATTGGTCCGGGCATGGGGGTACTGACAGATTATCTGCTTAAGGGGCCTCTGGAACTGTATATAATAGATATTGACAAAGAGTCAATTGCCTATCTGCACAAGAAATATCCGGAGCTTGGAGATAAAATTATTCAGGGAGATTTTCTGAGACTGGATCTCAGGAAGACGTTTGAGGAGAAATATGCAATCATCGGTAATTTTCCTTACAACATTTCCTCCCAGATTTTATTCAAGGTTTTGGAAGAAAAGGATAAGGTAACCGAGGTCGTCTGTATGCTTCAAAAAGAAGTAGCCAAGCGGATCGCTTCACCAAAAGGAAATAAAGACTACGGAATCCTGTCTGTGTTACTTCAGGCATTTTATGATATTGAATATCTTTTCTCCGTGCCGCCGGAAGTATTTGATCCGCCTCCAAAAGTCAATTCCGGTGTAATCAGACTTACCCGAAATCAAACTGAAAAGCTGGATTGCAGCGAAAGGCTTTTTTTCCAGGTTGTAAAAGCAGGATTTGGCACCAGAAGAAAAACGCTGAGGAATTGCTTGAAATCTTTCCAACTTCCGGAGGAATTAAAGATTAATCCCATGCTGGACAAACGTGCTGAGCAGTTGGACGTAGCTGATTTTGTGTTTCTAACCCAACAAATAGAGGCTTCCCGTGGAAACCATTAAGCAATTCGAACTTTCTAAAGAGTATCTGGAGAGTCTGCGTCAAGGAATTGAGGCAGAGGATCTTGAGTTTATCCGCGAGTCCCTCGACGGTGTTAATGTGGCCGACGTGGCCGCGATCCTGGATGAACTTTCTTTAGATGAGTCGATCTATGTGCTTCGAATCCTCCCGGGCCAACTCGCAGCGGATATCTTAATAGAGCTGGATGACACTACCCTGTTTAGGGTTCTGAAGGAAATGAAAGAGGAGGAAATCTCTTCTTTCATCGAATTGATGGACTCAGATGACGGCGCGGATATTTTAAATCTGCTTCCGGAAAAAGAACGGGAAGATGTAATCAGTCACTTTAAGGATCAGATCAAGTCGGATCAAATCCTCGAACTCTTACGCTACGAAGAAGATACGGCTGGTGGTATCATGGCCAAGGAATACATTCGGGCAAACAAAAACTGGAATGTAGTTCAGACCATTAATGAAATCAGGAGACAAGCCGAAAACGTAGAGAAAATCTACTCGATCTATGTGGTCAACAATCGTCAGCAATTGCTTGGAAGAGTTTCGCTAAAGAAAATTGTCCTTGCTGCCGAAGACACCAGGATCGAAGATATTTACGATGATGAGGTCGTTTCAGTTCCTACTCATATGGATCAGGAACACGTAGCTGAGATCATGCGAAAATATGACCTGGAATCTGTTCCGGTTGTAAATTCTAAGAATAAACTCGTCGGCAGGATCACAGTCGATGATATTTTGGACGTAATCCGTGAAGAAGCTGATGAGGATATCCAGGCCATGTCCGGTATCTCTGATACGGTTGACGAATATGACAGCGTCATCAAATTGACTAAAGCGAGGCTTCCCTGGTTGATGATCGGGATTGTCGGAGGATTGCTGGGAGCAGGTTTTATTGGATTTTTTGAAGAAGGATTGAGCAAAGTAACCGCCCTCGCATTTTTCATTCCGCTCATTACTGCGACTGGCGGAAATGTCGGAATTCAGTCTTCCTCACTTGTGGTGCAGTCTCTCGCCAACAAATCGGCTTTTGATGATTCGCTGTGGGCCAGGTTTGTGAAAGGCTTGATTGTTGCGATTATCAATGGTTTGATCCTGGCGACGTTTGTCTTTGGTGTGGTGGTTTTATTTTATCATACTGAGGTCGCTTTCGCCTTTGTCGTTTCTATTGCGCTTTTCTCGGTGGTTTTGCTTTCTTCATTTATGGGCACTTTCACCCCGATTGTCCTTGATAGGTTTGGCATTAATCCAGCTTTGGCATCTGGTCCTTTTATCACCACAGCCAATGATTTGATAGGTTTGGCAGTCTACTTTTTGGTAGCAATGTCACTGTTGAATATTTAAGAATTCCCGAAAATGAAGATCCTGATTATTGACGAAATGCATCCCGGCATTGTCCCTATGCTGAGAAAAGATTTGCATGTGGTCACCTATTCCCCAACAATAACAAGA
Source organism: Algoriphagus sp. (assembly GCA_036676605.1). Classification (GTDB taxonomy): domain Bacteria; phylum Bacteroidota; class Bacteroidia; order Cytophagales; family Cyclobacteriaceae; genus Algoriphagus. Next base: position 2,636 of record JAKFCO010000113.1, on the reverse strand, counting down.
GCCGAAATTCTCGGTCAGGTTGAAGAATATGATGGCTTGATCATTCGCTCCAAAACACCGATGGACCGCGAACTTCTGGAGAGAGCGACCAACCTGAAATTCATAGGAAGGGCAGGAGCGGGGCTCGATCAGATTGACCTGGATTATTTGGTGACGCGTGGGATCAAGCTTTTTCATGCAGCTAAAGGAAACAGAGATGCCGTAGCCGAGCATGCTTTGGGGATGATATTGGCTTTGTTCATTCAGTTGCCAAAAGCCGATCAGGAAGTGAGGAAAGGGATTTGGGATCGCGAAGGAAACCGGGGCCACGAGCTTGCCGGGAAAACCGTCGGAATCATGGGCTATGGAAATATGGGAAAAGCCTTTGCAAAGCGCCTTCAGGGGTTCAAAGTAAAGGTGCTTGCTTATGATAAATTCAAGCTGGGTTTTGGCGATGAGTTCGTTCAGGAAGTGACCTGGGAAAAGCTCAAAGAAGAAGCAGATATTCTGAGCATTCATGTTCCCTTGACTCCGGAAACACGGGATTTTTTCACAATAGAAGAGCTGGAAAGTTTCAACAAACCGTTTTGGCTGGCCAATACTGCAAGAGGGGAAGTCATTACTTTCAAAACGCTGAATGAGGCCTTGGACAGAGGGATTCTTCGAGGTGCAGTTCTGGATGTTCTGGAAAATGAAAAATTTCAGAAGTTTACTCCCGAGCAAAAATCGGAATTTGAAAAGCTCGCAGCACGAACCAATGTTCTTTTCAGTCCGCATGTAGCCGGCTGGACATTTGAGTCGTATGAGAAAATAAATAAAGTGCTCGTAAAGAAGATCAGGAAAGCATTTAAGTGATTTTAGGCTATTATTTTGACCTTTTTGGAAAGTGGCTTGCTTTGCTTTGTATGGAAGGTTTGTTATCTTTGAGCGTTAAATAAAAAGCGAGTAACAAAGTAACGGTCCCTCTCACGCGACCGTTACTTTGTTTTTTATGCCTTTTGAAGAGATTAAAAAACTATGGGAACAATACAATATTACACCGAAGAAGGCTTGAAAAGACTGAAAGATGAACTTCAGGAGTTGAAGGGCAAAGGAAGAATGGATATCGCCAAGCAGATTGCGGAAGCGAGAGACAAAGGTGACTTGAGTGAAAATGCAGAGTACGATGCTGCGAAAGATGCACAGGGCCACCTCGAACTTAAAATCGCCAAGCTTGAAGCTGTCGTAGGCAATGCCAGAATCCTGGACAATTCTCAAATGGATACTTCCAAAGTAGGGATTCTTTGCACCGTAAAAATCAAAAACGTAAAAAGCGGAATGACCGTGAGCTACACGTTGGTGTCTGAAGAGGAAGCTGATTTGAAAGCCGGAAAGATTTCCCTGGCCTCTCCTTTCGGAAAAGGATTGGTTGGAAAATCATTGGGAGACATCGCAGAGATCAATGCTCCTGCCGGTCAATTGCAATTCGAAATTCTGGAAATCAATTACTAATACTTACTCGGCTCGTCCGGGTTTTTTTATATAAAAATCTATGGCAACTATTTTCACCAAAATCATCAATAGAGAAATTCCCGCTCAAATTGTAGCTGAGGATGAGAATTACATTGCATTCCTGGATATTATGCCTTTGGTCAAGGGGCATGTCCTGGTAGTGCCAAAGCAGGAATTGAGTTATATTTTTGATATGGAGCCTGTGGCATTGGCAGGCTTGCATCTTTTTGCCCAGAAAGTGGCCAAAGCCATGGACAAAACCATCAAATGCACCCGAATCGGAGTAGCTGTGATTGGTTTGGAAGTTCCCCATGTGCACGTTCATCTGGTTCCGCTACGCACGATGGACGACATTAATTTCACCAGACCCAAGTTGAAATTGACTGCTGAAGAAATGGCGGAGACTGCGGATGTGATTCGATCAGGATTCTGAGGTCAGTTTTAGTAATCAGTCTCAGTTTTCAGTCACAGAAAATAGTTCCAGTGATCAGTCTCAGTAATCAGTAGCAGTCACAGTAATCAGTTTCGGGATTTTTGTGGAATCCTGTGAATTTAATCAGTAGTCATTTGAGCCTATTTGAACCAAATTTTTCAGGATTAAGAATCATATAATTTAAAAGTTTCCCAACCTCTTTCACTTTCTCGGATAGCTTTTCATGATTTTCTTTATCCAAATACTCACATTCAAACGCGAAGTCTAACCATACTTGTGTTTCGCTATTTTCCATATCTGAATCGGAGAGTTTTGAAATAAAGTGTGCTGGATAAAGTCTTTTTCTATAAGATTCCCCAATACAAGCACAAACAGATCTGCTTGATCTTCTTATTTGATCTGTCAAAGAATATTTCTCCTCTTTTGGAAAAGATTTACTTTGAAAGAAAATCTCCATGGCAAGTTCGAATCCTTTTTGATATGCCAATAATCCCTTAAAATCCATATTGAAAAAGTTAAAATTGAAAAATATTGCCCTTAGTTGATCTAATGTAATGATCTTCAATTGCATTTAAAATCTACCAAAACCATAAAATTGGACACCTTGAATACTGCGACAGACCTCAGCACTGCAAACTGAATTCTGCGACGGAATACAGGTATTGCGAATACTGTTTACTGCGACTGAATACTGTTTACTGCGACTGAATACTGAGACTCTTTTCCTGAGACT
>JAKFCO010000112.1:0-7516 GCA_036676605.1 Algoriphagus sp. | reverse complement strand
TTGAATGCACGTGCCAAAATAATATTTTGAAAACCTTTCCCTTCGACTGCGCTCAGGGACCGAATTTAAGTTTGAAGTCTAGGGAGAGGGAAGGAATGCGGCGGTGCCGCATTCCTTCCCTCTCCCTTTAAGCCAAAATTGACCGGAGGCTGAGCGCAGTCGAAGCCTGATTGAACATACGTGCAGATATCCGAATACACATATCTCCAAAAGTCCATTGCAATAGAGGAAAAAAATTCGAGAATATTTTTTCAAAACATTATTCCGAAATCAATCATAAAAACAAAACAACCTCCTGTTTTAGGTTTGTATTTTTACCAATTTGGAGAAAAGTCAAGGATTTTGAGCTCTGATTACTGATTAGATAATCTTTTAGCCAAAAATTAATTTTGTTTTTAAAAATCATGCTTTTACCTTTGAAACATGTTAATCACAGCAGCGATCTATTTTACCTTCTTCTACTTTTACTTTCGAAGCCAAAATCGAATCGGAGCTGTTTATTGTCTAGCCAAAAACTAAGAAAAAATAATAAAACAAAAGCCCGATTCGCAAGATTCGGGCTTTTTTCATTTAAACGCCCAGCCGTATGAAACCACACAAACAAATTAAAGATTGGGGATTAGGTCTAACTACTCCATTGATCATTGCAGGACCTTGTTCTGCCGAGACTCCTGAGCAAATCGAACAGATCTGCAAGGAAATGAAGGAAGAAAATATGATTCCGGCTCTTTTCCGTGCAGGTATCTGGAAGCCAAGAACTCGTCCGGGAAGCTTCGAAGGAGTAGGCGAAGAAGGTCTGAAGTGGATGGAAATCGTAAGACATAATCTGAATATCCCGATCACCACTGAAGTAGGAAATGCGGCTCACGTAGAATTGGCATTGAAACACAAGGTAGAGGTACTTTGGATCGGAGCTCGTACTACTGTAAATCCATTCGCCGTACAGGAAATCGCCGACGCTCTCAGAGGTGTGGACATTCCTGTAATGGTGAAGAACCCAATGAATCCGGATCTTGAATTATGGATCGGTGCTTTGGAAAGATTGTATGCTGTTGGCATCGATAAACTGGCTGCAATCCACAGAGGTTTCTCTGACTCTTACGACAAGAGATACAGAAATAAGCCAAACTGGTCAATGCCAATTCACCTGAAGCGTGAGTGGACCGGAATGGAAGTAATCAACGACCCTTCTCATATTGTGGGGAGAAGAGACGGTTTGTTGGAAGTTGCTCAAAGAGCGATGAACTTCGGTTTGGACGGTTTGATGATCGAGACTCACCACGATCCTGACAGAGCATGGTCTGACGCCAAGCAGCAAGTGACTCCAAAGGCATTGAGAGAGATGATCGACGCGATAGACTTCAAGCAGCCTCTTGAAAACATGAAACCTGACGAGAGACTTCAGGATTTGCGCAGAGCAGTAGATCATCTGGATGACCAATTGCTGGATATCCTTCAGGAAAGATTCGCTATAATCGATCAAATCGGAGCACATAAAAGAGATCATCACCTGACCGTATTTCAGTCTGATCGCTGGAAAGATGTGATGGAAAGCAGAACTCAAAAAGGTGTTGCAAAACATCTGAGCGAGAAATTCATGAAAGAGTTGCTTTACTGTATCCACGAAGAGTCAGTAAAGCGTCAGGAAAAGCAGCTTCGCGAAGCTGAACCTGCTAAAAAGTAATGCATAAAGGCTGAGGAGAGGGAAATCCTTACCCTCAGCCTATTTTGACTTACCTTTAGAATCAGCAAAAACCCAATTCTTCGTGAATCCGATCATCTTTTCTAAAAACGCCGCAGGAGATCTCGCATCCCTGCTTCGGGAAATAACCTTCTCCCAACTTTTTGTGCTTGCAGATGAAAATACTGCAAAATATTGCCTCCCGCGGATTCAATCTGTGCTTCCGGCGGAAACTCATTATCTGACTATTCAGCCGGGAGAAAAAAACAAAACCATTCAAACCTGCACCCAAATCTGGGCTTCCATGACTGAGGCTCAACTTGACCGAAAGGCTCTTTTCCTGAATCTGGGCGGAGGAGTCATCGGTGATATGGGCGGTTTTTGTGCAAGTATTTACAAGCGCGGCATTCGCTTTATCAATCTGCCAACCACCTTACTTTCTCAAGTGGATGCAAGTGTCGGAGGAAAATTGGGCGTGGACTTCGAGGGATTGAAGAACCATCTCGGTGTCTTCAATGAACCTGAAACCGTGATCATCGCACCGGAATTTCTGACAACTTTGCCTCATAACGAACTTCGATCAGGATTTGCAGAGATCATCAAACATGGCCTGATCCGTGATAAAGCTTACTTCGAAAGCCTGAAATTCGATTATTGGGCTGCTTCCAACTGGACTGATCTGATCCGCCACTCCGTGGAAATCAAGAAAGCGGTTGTGCAGGAAGACCCAAAAGAATCAGGACTTCGAAAGATCCTGAACTTCGGACATACCATCGGACACGCTTTCGAAACCTATTACCTCGACGGACCAAAACATCTTCTTCACGGGGAGGCGATTGCAGTCGGGATGATTTGCGAAGCGTACCTTTCCAAAAAGAAATTAAATCTTTCTGAGGCAGATCTGGAGAGGATCCAAACTGCGTTTCTGAAAGTCTACGGCAAAATCAACATTGCTGCAGAAGACATCGAACCGGTACTTGATTTTTGCCTTCAGGACAAAAAGAATGAAGGCAGCACACTCATGTTTTCTCTTTTGAATTCCATCGGAGATTGCACGTACAACATCCCGGTCAGCCAGGAAGAAATCCTGGAGTCTATCCATTATTACCAAAGCCTTTCTTAAACCTATTATACCCTTGCAAACTGATACCATGTCTATTTTGCACCTGAAACAGAAGTCTGAGTTCACCGCAACCCGCATCCCTCTCCCCTCTTCCAAGAGCGAATCCAATCGTGTATTGGTTATCGATGCCTTGACCGAAAGGGAAAATCAGATTTCAAATCTGGCTGAAGCGCGCGATACGCAAACCATGATTCGCCTTTTAAAAGACAATCCACCCGTTTTTGATGTGCTGGATGCAGGGACGACCATGCGATTTTTGACAGCTTTTGCCACCGTCACCAATCAGAAGAAAGTCATGACCGGAACTCCGCGGATGTGCGAAAGACCGATCGGGATTCTGGTGGATGCGCTTCGGGCAATCGGTGCGGACATTCATTATTTAGGCATTGAGGGCTATCCTCCATTGGCGATTCACGGACTACCGGAGCAAACCAATGAAAAAGTAAAAATCCGGGGGGACGTCTCCAGCCAATACATTTCAGCCATGCTGATGATAGCTCCAATCCTTCCAAAAGGGCTGGAACTTGAACTGGAAGGAAAAGTAGGATCTCGAACTTACATCGAAATGACCCTTGAGCTGATGGCTCAGTTTGGAATCAAATACACCTGGGAAGGCAATAAAATCTCGGTTGCGCATCAGGCTTATCAGCCTACAACTTTCGCAGTGGAAAGCGATTGGTCAGGAGCGAGCTATTGGTTTAGCTTGTTGGCTTGTGCGGATTCAGGTGCCTTATTTTTGGTGGGATTGAAAGAAAACAGTTTGCAGGGCGATTCCAAAATCGTGGAAATCATGGATCACCTCGGGATAAAAAGCACCTTCAACTCCGAGGGAGTTTTGCTCCAAAAGCAACCTTTGAAAGGACTGAAAAGCTGGGATTTCACCCATTGTCCGGATCTGGCTCAGACTGTCGCTGTGACTTGTGCGATCCTCGGTCAGGATGCGGTTTTCACCGGATTGGAGAGTTTGAGAATCAAGGAAACTGATCGGATTTATGCCCTTCAGCAAGAGCTGGCAAAGTTCAATGCAGACCTGAAAGAAATCGAGCCGGAGGTTTACAAAGTAATTCCTTCCGTCACCATGCCTCGAAAAGTGCAGATCCACACGTACGAAGATCATAGAATGGCCATGGCTTTTATGCCTTTGGTGACCAAAACCGATGTACTCATCGAAGGCCCTGAAGTGGTCAATAAATCTTACCCTAGTTTCTGGAAGCATTGTGGCTTGCTGGATATTTCCATGGAGACTCAATCTTAACTCATGTCAAAATTAAAAATCGCTATCCAAGGCGTCCCGGGTTCGTTTCATCATCAGGTAGCTTTGCGTTGCTTCGGTGAGGATGCAGAAATTCTGGCTTTCAATACCTTCGAACCTGTAGCCAAAGCCGTCGCAACAGGCGCTGCTGACTTTGGGGTGATGGCAATCGAAAACTCAATCGCCGGAGCCATTTTACCCAATTACGACCTGATCGATCGATACGAATTGAGTATTCGGGATGAGTATTATTTGCCAATCGCGCATCAATTGATGGCTTTGCCCGGGCAGAAAATCGAAGATATCAAGGAGGTTCGCTCCCACCCGATGGCGCTTTTGCAATGCAAGAATTTCTTTGCGAAGCATCCCGAAATCATGCAATTCGATGATACCGACACGGCTTCCGTTGCCATGAGGATTTCCGAAGGGAAAATCACAGGTATGGCAGCCATCGCCAGCGAAATCGCGGCAGGAATCTACGGACTCGAAATCCTCGCCCGCGACATACAAACCGTGAAGGATAACTTCACCCGGTTTATCATTTTAGAAAAAGAAAAATCACCTAAGAAAGAGACGCCTAACAAGGCTTCTTTCAAAGTAACCATCCAAAATCAAAAGGGCGGATTAGCCAAACTCCTGACCATGCTGAGCGACAAAGGGCTCGACCTGAGTAAAATCCAGTCCATTCCCGTGATCGAAAAACCCTGGGAATATTCCTTCTTCATCGATGCGGAATTTTCGGATTACAAGCAGTTTGAAGAAGCCATGGAGCTATTGGAGAATGATTTTGGAGGAGTTAAAATTTTTGGAGAATATACCAGCAGAAAGGCATGAAGGGATTTGCAGACAGGATCGGCACAGTTGAGGAATACTATTTTTCAGCAAAACTCAGGGAAGTAAATCAGTTGATCGCCGACGGGAAACCCGTGATCAATCTGGGTATAGGAAGTCCCGATCTCGCTCCCGATCGAATGGTGATCGATGCACTCAAAAACTCTGCTGAAAACCCCAAAGCTCACGGCTACCAAAACTATCAGGGCATCCCCGAATTGAGGATTGCCATGGCGGAGTTTTACACCCGCGAATACAAAGTCAAACTCAATCCCGGCAAAGAAATCCTTCCGCTGATGGGTTCCAAAGAAGGAATCATGCATCTGAGCATGGCTTTCCTCAATCCAGGCGATCAGGTTTTGATTCCCGATCCGGGCTATCCGACTTACGCTTCCGTGACCCGATTGCTCGGAGCGGAGCCGGTTTATTATTCTTTGAACCTGGCAGACAAAGGCAGACCCAACCTCGAAGAACTCGAAAACCAGGATCTCAGCCGCGTCAAAATCATGTGGATCAATTATCCACATATGCCGACCGGAGCAGCGGGAAGCAAGAAAATCCTGACTGAACTGGTGGCTTTCGCCAAAAAACATTCGATCGTACTTCTTCACGACAATCCTTACAGCCATATCCTGAATGCCGAGCCCCTCAGCATTTTGGCGATTCCGGGAGCGGAAGAAGTGGCGCTGGAACTCAACTCACTCAGCAAAACTTTCAACATGCCCGGCTGGAGAATCGGGATGCTTTGCGGTCGCGCTGACTGGATCGAGGCTGTGTTGAAAGTCAAAAGCAATATGGACTCAGGGATGTTTCTGGGTTTGCAAAAAGGCGCGATTGCAGCGCTGAGCCTGGGGAAAAACTGGTTCACCGATCTGGATGAGCTTTATCAAAACAGAAGAAAACTCGTCTGGAAACTTGCTGAACTGCTTGGACTGAGTTACGCAAAAGACAGCGCAGGCCTGTTCGTCTGGTGCAAAGTACCGGAAGGAAAATCTCCCGACGAACTGGTAGATTACCTGCTTTACGAGAAAAATATATTTATCACTCCGGGCAAAATCTTCGGTCCACAAGGCGAAGGCTTCGTGCGTATTTCCCTTTGCATGCCCGAATTCAAAATCCTGGAGGCTATCAACCGAATCAAACCTTAACCCTGTTATGAAATCGAGCATGACTCAAGCGGCGCCACACAGCCGTATGATTATAAAGTATGCGAGATTCCACCTGCCTGCCGGCAGACAGGTGTGGCCTTTAAAAATCAAATAATTATCACATGAAAAAAATACACATCGTCGGACTCGGCCTTCTCGGAGGTTCTTTTGGTCTGGGCGCCAGATTAAAATTCCCCGAACTCATCATCACGGGAACGGATGTCAATCCTCAAAACCTGAAAGATGCACTTACTTTGGGAATCATCACTGAAGTGAAAGACAAGCCGGATGCAGATACAGACATCGTAATCCTGGCCACTCCGGCGGATACTTTGGGCGATCTTCTGCTCAAAACTCTGGATCAGGTTGGCAAAGACACGCTGATTTTCGACGTGGGTTCGACCAAAGCAAACCTGACTGCACTTCTTGCAAATCATCCGAAACGCAGACAATATCTGGCTGCTCACCCGATTGCAGGTACGGAATATTCAGGCCCAAAAGCATCTTTTGCTGAGCTTCTTGACAGAAAAGTGATAATCCTCTGCGAACTCGAAAAGACTGATCTTCACCTGAAGGAAAAGGCATACAAACTTTTTGATGCGCTGAATCTGAAGTTGCGATTTATGGATCCTGAGGAGCACGATCGCCATTTGGCTTTTGTGTCGCACCTTTCCCATATTTCCTCTTTCATGCTGGGCAAAACCGTCCTTCAAAAGATGGCTGATGAAAAAAACATCTTCGATATGGCAGGTTCCGGTTTTGCTTCGACAGTACGATTAGCAAAATCAAGCCCGGCAATGTGGGCTCCGATCCTGATCGAAAACAAAGAAAATATCCTGAGTGCAATGGATGGATACATTGCGAATCTGACTGCCTTCCGCAATAAAATCGCAGCGGGGGACAGCAAAGGCTTGTATGAAGAAATGGCCGAAATCAATAAGATCCGTGAGATTTTGGATTTGGGAAAATAAGATTTCGGATGGCGGATTTATGATGTGGGATTTTTGATTTATGATGTAAGATGTCGGATTTATGATGTGTGATGTATGATGTCGGATTTATGATGTCGGATTTATGAAACTTCGAAATTCGATGTTCAGTGTTCGATATTCATTATTAAAAATACTCCTCTGTTATCCTGCTTCTCCGGAAGCAGGATCCAAAAAACAGAAATCAGAAAAACCACGGAGCAATTCGTGGTTTTCTGTTTTTTAAATCCCCCTGCCCCCTTTGTAAAGGGGGAGTTGCCTGAATTGAACCTCAATCCTCTCTTTCCATAAATGATCATTTTGGATTTACACCTCAAAATGAAGCATTAAGCCAACTCCCCCTTCTTAAGGGGGCTGGGGGGATTTTTCAAAAAATACCTAAATTCATTTCATGCATTTTTTACCCTACAACAAAATCCTGAAAGAGTTGGACGTCAAAAAAAACATGCCTTATGTTTTAGCTGAGATTGGATACTTTATTGATGATTGGGA
>JAKFCO010000111.1:0-78816 GCA_036676605.1 Algoriphagus sp. | reverse complement strand
TGATGCGGAAATGTGACTCCCTCCGCTACGCCAAGGGCGCACAGGCGCGGCGGAGGGTTAGGGGGATTTTTTCATTCAAATCCCAACTTAATTCTGTTACGTGCAATCAAGCGAATACACATAATTCAAATATACCCGCAACAGTTGCGCAAGCACAAATGTTAGGCACAAGGCTACAACCGCTACTGCAACCAAACATTGACCAGAAAAATGTTACTTAGGAATTATTTATAAATTTGGTGAATTTTTATTGAAAAGAACAATGGCTTACATTATAAACGACGTCTCAAGGACATTTAGCGAATACTTGTTAATACCAGGTTTAACTACAAAGGATTGTTTTCCTGACAAGGTTAGTTTAAGAACACCACTTGTTAAATTTCGTAAAGATAACATTGCGGAAATTGAACTTAATGTTCCATTTGCGTCAGCTATTATGCAGTCAGTTTCTGATAACCATATGGCTGTTGAATTAGCAAGAAATGGTGGTGTTTCATTCATCTTTGGTTCTCAGTCAATAGAGAGTCAGACTGAGATGGTAAGCAAAGTAAAAAAATTCAAAGCTGGGTTTGTAGTAAGTAATGCAAATTTAATGTGTGAACTCACGCTAAAGGATGTTATTGAACTTAAACAAAAAACAGGATTTTCTACCATTGGCATTACAGATGATGGTACTTCATCTGGGAAATTATTAGGAATTGTTACAGGAAGAGATTATCGCCCCGACAAAGATAGTTTAGACAAAAAGGTAAAGGATTTTATGACACCTTTTTCAAGTTTGATTACGGGTAAATTTGGAATAACATTGAATGAGGCTAACGATATTATATGGAGCCATAAGTTGAACTCTCTTCCAATCATCGATGAAGAGCAGCGATTAAAATACTTCGTATTCAGAAAAGACTATGATAATCATAAAGAAAATCCCAATGAATTATTAGATTCCCATAAGAGATTAATAGTTGGCGCAGGTATCAATACAAGGGACTATAGGGAGCGCATACCTTCTCTAGTTGAAGCAGGGGTTGATATATTATGTATTGATTCATCTGATGGCTTTTCAGAATGGCAAAAAGAAACGATTGAATTTGTCAGAAAGAATTATGGAGATAAAATCAAAATTGGTGCAGGCAATGTTGTAGACAAAGAAGGATTTCTATTTTTAGCTGGAGCTGGGGCTGACTTTGTGAAGGTTGGTATTGGAGGCGGTTCAATTTGTATTACGAGAGAGCAAAAAGGCATTGGTAGAGGTCAGGCAACTGCTATATTTGAAGTAGCTCAAGCGCGTGATGAATATTATAATAAAACAGGTATTTATATTCCAATTTGTTCAGATGGTGGAATTGTTCAGGACTATCACATGGTTCTTGCATTAGCCATGGGTGCTGATTTTATTATGATGGGTAGATATTTTGCACGATTTGATGAAAGTCCAACCAAAAAACTAATGGTTGGAGGTAGTTATGTGAAAGAATATTGGGGAGAGGGGTCTAATCGCGCCCGTAACTGGGAAAGATACGATATGGGAGGCAGTAATAGTCTAAAATTTGAAGAGGGAATTGATAGTTATGTTCCCTATGCTGGTAAGCTAAAGGATAATTTGGAAATCACATTGGGAAAAATTAAATCAACAATGTGCAGTTGCGGCGTAACGTCAATTGCTGATTTAAAATCAAAAGCAAGAATAACTTTAGTATCGTCGACAAGTATTATTGAAGGTGGTGCTCATGATGTAATTCTAAAAGAAACCAAGAATTAATAATAAACAAAGCCCTGTGCCTAACAACACGCTATAAAATATTGGGGGTCAAGTGGTTATGCAAGACCAGTGCTTCCTGTTTGGTTTGGCTCGGCGGATACAGGAGTGGCTCCGAAAACCCCAACATTTCATAGCGCAAAACGTTACCTGCAAACCTAAAACGACATATCACAATTAAATTATATCTTCAAAATTTGATATGAACCTAACGAGTACCTCTATTAAAATATATGTGTATTCGCTTGATTGCACGTAACAGAATTAAGTTGGGATTTGAATGAAAAAATCCCCCTTACCCCCTTAAAAAAGGGGGAGTCACATTTCCGCATCATTAAAACCGATGGGCTTCTATCCATCGTGCTGATATCCGGATACGCATATTAAAATATATACAATTCATGAAAAAGCTTTTGATCTTATTCTTCACGCTAGGAATTTTTGGGAGTGCTCAGGCACAACTATTTGGAGTCAGGGCCGGATTGAGTTCAGCAAATTTCTCAGACACAAATTATAATGCAAAAGTAGGAGCCCATGTGGGGGTTTATTACTGGTACGAAATCGACAAGTTTGCGATAGAACCGGGAGTTCAGTTTTCACAAAAAGGATACGAGGCCAATGAGAAAACGACAGGTGCTGTAATCGATGAGAGATTGAATTATCTCGACTTCCCTCTAATATTCAGATTGGACATCATTCCGGTTCTAAATGTTTTTGCGGGTCCTCAGGCTTCCTTTTTGCTGTCCAGAAAATATGAATTGGCAGGAGTTACTTCGACCAGTACTGATGTCATCCGCGGATATGATTTTGGAGGCCTTGTAGGAATGTGCGCCTATCTTCCCGGAGGAGTGAACTTACAGTTAAGCTATGATTTCGGCCTGACCGGGCTTAATTATTACGACAAGGATGTAAAAAATCAGGTACTGAAAATATCAGCAGGATTTGACTTCTAAAAAATCTAAACCCGATTCACGTCGGGTTTTATTTTTTTAACCGATCAGGGTTTTCTTCGATAAAGGATTTCCATCCTTCATTTCTTCCCCGGGTTTGCATTCTTCCTTCGTGAAAATGATGACAAAGTGCCACCGCCAGCGCATCAGTCGCATCCAAAAGCTTTGGTAGTTCCTCGATATTTAGCAGGGTTTGCAGCATTGCTGCCACTTGTTCTTTTGAGGCATTGCCATTTCCGGTGACGGATTGCTTTACTTTTTTCGGCGAATATTCAGTGATTGGTATGTTCCGTGCCAAAGCTGCTGCCATCGCCACGCCTTGAGCTCGTCCCAGCTTGAGCATCGATTGCACGTTTACTCCATAGAAAGGAGCCTCAAGTGCGACAGTGTCCGGCAAGAATTCATCGATGATTGCGGTAACCCGTTCAAAAATCTTTTTCAACTTCAGTTCGTGGGTTTCATACTTTTTCAGATGAATCACGCCGTATTGTAAAATCTTGTATTTCTTCCCTTCGATGAGCAGCAGTCCGTACCCCATTACGGTTGTTCCGGGGTCGATTCCCAGGATGATTTTTTCCTTTGCCTCTTTTTTTGGTTCTTTACTCACACCCGCAAGTTAGCCCAAAAGATGCTAAGTTTTTATCTGATCTGGACGCTGATCTATTTCATTCTTCTTTCGGAATTAGCCAGATTCTGGCCTGAAAGAGTTTCCGAAACAAAGCCTGTTCAGATGTTTCCCAAAGTCTCGATTTTGATTCCCTGCAGGAATGAGGCTGAGAATATCCATCGTTTGGCGGGTGAACTCAAAAAGCTTCACTACTCAAATATTGAGTTGATTTTGGTGGATGATAGCAGTGAGGATGATACGTTTGAATTGATCGAGGAAGTTGGAATTATTGATTGGAGAATTGTTCCGCTAAGAAGTCCCGGCGAAGGAAAAAAAGTCGCACTGGAATTTGCGATAGATCAAGCTAAAGGTGAAATAATCCTTTGCTCGGATGCGGATTGTTCCTTTCCGGAGAATTGGGTGGAGGGGATGATTTCGCCATTTGAAAATAAAGAAACCCAACTTGTCGCCGGGCCGGTGATGGTAACCGGTAATGGCAGGTTTTTGGGAGCTTTCCAGAAAGCGGACTGGGCGAGTATTCTTTTGCTTACTTCTTATTTTTTCTCCAAAAACAAACCGCTCATGTGCAGCGGAGCCAATCTTGCTTATAGGAAAAGCGCATTCCTTGAAGTAGGGGGTTACGAAAGAAACCGGAATTTTTCCTCGGGAGATGATGAGTTTTTTCTGAAGAAAATAGTGAAGACTTTCGGAGCCGGATCCTGCGTTTACTTGCCTTTCGCAGAAAATCTGGTCCAAACCAAACCTGAACCAAGCTGGAAAGCTCTCATCAATCAGCGTGTCCGCTGGGCAGGCAAGTGGAAAGCCCACCGGTCTTTCTCGCATGCAGTTTCGGCTGTTTTCTCATTTTTGGTCCAGCTTGTTTGGTTGGGAAGTTTTGGATTATTGACTTTGGGTTCAATTGGATTTTTGGTTTTCGGATTGGTTTGGACTTCCAAAATTCTTGCAGAAAAAAGATCGCTGGGGAAAGTTTTGAGAAGTCTTGGGATCCAATATCGAAAAACTGATTTTGTATTGACCTCCTTCATTCATCCGATTTATGTGCTTGCGGTGGGTTTGGGAGCAATTGTCGGAAATTTCACCTGGAAAGGTCGCCGAAATAGCAGAAGTGTTTAATTTAGCCTTGAAAATCAAACCATGACCGACGCAGAATTTGACCTTATGGATGAGCTTTATTTCGTCCAGCCATTTGAATACATCAAAGAAACCCTCAAGTGGGAAGATGAATTGCTTCTGAAAACGCTGCAATCACTTTATTCCCAGGGATACATCAAATGCCTTGAAACGCCCGACCATGAGCATTTTGACGAAGTGGATTTGATGAAAGATGGGAAAGAATTGTTTTTTCTCGCGACCAAAAAAGGCCTGATGGCACATAACTCAATCTGATCCTTGACTACCGAAACCCTAAAATATCAACGCAAGGAACTTGAGCTAAAGGCTTTGCTGGAAATCACCCAGGCGATCAATGAAAATCAGTCCGAGGCGGTACTTCTGAACATTTTCAAATTTACCTGCCTGGTTCATTTGAATATCAAAGCCTTGCTGCTGTATGTGGCAAAAGAAGGAGATTTTGAAAATAAAATAAGTCATGGGGTAAAATCCAAGGTGCCAAAATTTATTTCCGGTGATCAGGTCGTGGATGAAAAAAAATCCGGTGAACTGAGATTGAACATGGCAAGCGAATATTCTTTCGAGGAGCTTGAGACGTATTTGCCGGTCTATCATAAAGACAAAATGCTGGCTATTTTATTTCTGCGAAGAAAAGATCTCAGTTTGGATGTAGACTTGAATTTCACACAGGCCCTGACCAATATTCTGGTGGTGGCTCTAGAAAATAAGCGGTTTGCCCGAAAGCAATTGCAGCAGGAAGTACTGAACCGTGAGGTGGCGATTGCATCTCAGGTGCAGCAAATGCTTTTCCCTTCCGAGCTTCCAAACTCCAAAGAACTGAAAGCAAAAGTGACTTATTTCCCTCACAGCATGGTGGGCGGGGATTATTATGATTTGGTTCGAAAGTCAAAAGATGAAGTATATTTCTGTATTGCGGATGTTTCCGGCAAAGGGATTTCTGCAGCGCTTTTGATGTCAAATTTTCAGGCAGCACTTCGGACGCTACTAAGAAGTGATGCAGATCTGAAAATGGTCGTCAATCAGCTGAATTACACACTTTTCGAGAATACTAAAGGAGAGCGATTCATTACGTTTTTTCTCGGACATTTTAATTTCAAGACACGCGAACTTCATTTTGTGAATGCCGGGCATAATCCTCCTTTGCTTTGTTGGGAAAAAGAAAAGCGCAGCGAATTATTAGAAGCCGGGACCACTATCCTCGGAGCATTTGAGGAGTTACACTTTTTGGAGGTAGGAAACAGAAAAAACCTGAATCATTTTACGATTCATCTTTATACAGACGGCTTGACGGAAGCAATGAATCCCTCTGAAGAAGAATATGGGGAAGAGCGGTTTCAGAGTTTTGTGGACACGCATTTGGACATGGATCCAGAGGAATTCCATACGGTTTTCCTGGAAAAAATGGGCGAGTTTTCTCAGGATGTTCCGCTTACGGATGATTTGACATTACTTAGTCTAAGGTTCCAATAAGCAATGGTTTGGCATACAGTTCCAACTCTGGTTCAGCGGGTTTTTCCGGAAAGGATATGGAATGGAAACCCTGAGAACAACCGGATTTACCTCACGTTTGATGATGGACCGGTTCCCGGAGTTACCGATTTAGTTTTAGATGAATTGGCAAAAAGGAATCAGGTTGCCACTTTTTTTGTAGTCGGAGACAATGTCCGTAAATATCCTGAATTAGCCCGGAGAATTCTTCAATCCGGACATCAGATCGGAAATCATACCTTTAACCATCTGAATGGATGGAAAACTGATGTGGGTTCTTATATCGAAAATGTTGAACGATGTCAGGAAACACTTCGGGATCTGTTGGCCTTTGAAGCAACTCTTTTCCGTCCTCCCTACGGACTAATAACTCAGGCTCAAGCCAAGCTGGTGAGGGAAACTCATCAGATTACAATGTGGAGTTTACTCTCCGGCGACTACGATGACCAACTGAGATCTGATGAGATTTTGGAAAAAACCAAAATCCACTCTCGCGTAGGGAAAATCGTTGTTTTTCATGATCAGGAGAAAACGGCGAAAGTTTTACCCAATTTTTTACCAAATTACCTGGATTATGTTCTGGATCAGGGTTGGTCCACTTCCATTTTATGATATTGATACCCTCGCTGATTCTGGTAACTATTCTTCTTGTTCAGAATATCTTTCTTTACCTCTGGATCAGGTTTGATTTTCAAAATCATCGTAAAAAATTACCCGAAAACCTCCCCGTCGTTTCTGTTTTGATTGCTGCAAGAAATGAAGATGAGCACTTGCCGAGGCTTCTGACTTCACTCGGGAAGCTCGATTATCCGGAAGAAAAATTACAGATTTTGATTGCGGATGACCAGAGTTCTGATTCTACCTTAAAGATTATAAAGGATTGGTGTGATCGACCGTCTAGAAGTTATTTCGCAGTTGAGGCTAATCAGGCATTCACGAGAAATGCGAATGGAAAGGCAAATGCGTTGGCTTTTTTGGAAAAAAGTGCAATTGGTGAATTTCTGTTTTTCACCGATGCAGATTGCCAGGCGAACCCCGGCTGGATCATAGAAGCAGTTTCCTGCATGGATAAAAGTGTTGGATTACTCAATGGGATTACCCAGGTGAAGGGTGAAAGTTGGCTTGGTAAAATGCAGGAAATCGATTGGTGGAATACTTTGGGAATCGTCAAAATAGTCACCGATCTGGGATGGCCTACCACCGGAACGGGTAATAATATGGTGATCCGAAGAGAAGCCCTGGAAAAAATTGGCGGTTTTGCTCATTTGCCTTTTTGTATGACTGAGGACCTTGAGCTTTCCAGATCAATCCGAAAAGCCGGATATCGGGTCATTCACCAGGTAAGTCCGGAAATTCTGGTTTTTACAAAAGCCGAACCTGATTGGAAAGCATTGATGCATCAGCGCAAACGCTGGATGCAGGGAGTGATTACATTGCCTCTCTTTTGGTTGGTTATACTCTTTTTTCAAGCTGCATTTTTTCCTGCAATAGTTTATTTTATCTGGGTTAGCCCCTTTATCGGGATCAGCTTTTGGATGTTGAAAATTGTGTTTCAGGGATATTTCGTGAGGGAATTTTCATCCAAAGTGACCACATCACCAGAGTGGAAGGATCTTTTGATGTTTGATTTTTATTATTTGCTTTCCACCTCCCACACGATTCTTTATTACTTTTGGCCATCCCGAATTCAATGGAAATCCAGAAAATACAGATGAACCTGATTGATACCCACGCACATATTTATTCCACGAAATTCGATTCTGATCGAGATCAGGTAGTTCAGGATATCCGGGAGGCGGGTGTTGAGCGGATTTATATGCCTAATGTCGATGTGAATACGATTGAGTCGATGCTCGCTTGCGAAGAGAAATACCCGGGTTTATGCATTCCGATGATGGGCCTGCATCCATGTGATGTGAAGGAAGACTTCGAAGATCAGCTTATTGTGATGGAAGAGTGGCTCAATAAAAGATCATTTGCAGCAGTAGGAGAGATCGGGCTGGATCTGTATTGGGACAAATCCTTTTTTGAGCAACAGAAAAAGGCTTTGCGGATTCAGATTGGCTGGGCAAAAGCTAAAAACCTCCCGATTGTGCTTCATTGCAGAGAATCGATGGATGAGACGATCGCCATCGTAAAAGAAGAACATGATGGAAAACTCAGAGGTATTTTCCATTGTTTCAATGGAAATGTAAGCCAGGCGAGGCAAATAATAGAACTGGGATTTCTATTGGGAATTGGTGGTGTAGCCACGTATAAGAATGGTGGTTTGGATCTGGTTATTCCCGAAATTGGATTAGAAAATCTGGTGTTAGAAACTGATGCACCTTATCTTGCCCCTGTTCCATATCGGGGAAAAAGAAATTCCCCTGCCTATTTGCCATTTATTGCTGAGAAAATCGGGGACTACCTTGAGATTTCAAAGGAAATGGTAGCGCTCAAAACAAAAGAAAACGCTTTGAATTTATTCCATGATTTTCAGGCATGAACTATAAAATCGTAAGACTCAATACGGGATTAAGAACCAGTAAGACCTCATCGGTGCTGATTATTTACACCGGTGGAACACTTGGAATGGCCTATGATGAATCGGGGGCATTGGTTCCTTTCAACTTTGGCCAAATCCTGGAGAAGATCCCCATCATGTCTAATATGAATATCGCCATTACGGTGATTTCATTTCCGGAGCCAATCGATTCATCTAATGTCTCGATGAAGCATTGGACAGACATGGCATACATTATATATGAGAACTACGACAGCTACGATGGCTTTGTGGTTTTGCATGGTACCGATACGATGGCATATTCAGCGTCAATGATGAGCTATATGCTTCAAGGGTTGAATAAGCCAGTGATTTTTACAGGAGCGCAACTTCCTATTTCAGCAATGAGATCGGATGCACGGGAAAACTTAATGACTTCCCTTGAAATAGCAACTGCCAAAATTAATGATAAACCGATCGTGCCGGAGGTCTGTATTTTCTTTAATCATATGCTTCTGAGAGGCAACCGGTCAAAGAAAGTTCAGAGCGTTCATTTTGATGCATTTGAGTCAGAAAATTACCCTTCATTGGCAGAAGCGGGTATTGTGATTGACTATAATACTTCTGCAATCAGACCTTTAGAATCTCACAAGAAATTAACAAATCGAAATCACCTGGATAATGGAGTGATGATTTTGAAACTATTTCCTGGAATCACCTCCAAGGTCATGGATGCGTGTTTCGATATCGAGGGTCTCAAAGGAGTCGTTCTGGAAACATACGGTTCCGGTAATAGCCCAAGCGAAGCCTGGTTTATGAATTCACTCGGTCGGGCAATTAAAAAAGGATTAATTATTCTGAATGTGTCCCAGTGCAACGGTGGAAGAGTGATTCAGGGAAGGTATGAAACCAGCAAAGAATTGTTGAATGTGGGTGTAATAAGTGGTGCAGATATCACAACTGAAGCCGCAATTACCAAATTAATGTTTTTGCTGGGGCAAGAGAAAAGCCTGGATGATGTCAGGAAAAAACTGACAATCCCATTGGCCGGCGAAATGACTTCTTGATTTCATTTGTTGGCTATTATTCAGGAATATTTGGAATCGGGACGAATAATTTTTTTCTTTGCACTCCGATTCGCAAAAACGATTCATAATTGACACAGAGAGGTGTCCGAGTGGCTGAAGGAGCACGCCTGGAAAGTGTGTATACCCTTAAAGGTATCGAGGGTTCGAATCCCTCTCTCTCTGCGAACAGAACCAACTTCAGAAATGAGGTTGGTTTTTTTATTCTTAATGAGTATTTAAAATTGAATTCAAATGGAAACCATTTTTTTATTTTTTTTAGCCGAAATCAGGGATTTTTAATGAAAAGTTTAGCCCATCAAGAAAAAAAGAACTTTTTCTTCCCGTTCCTCAAAAAATAAAAACTAAGGATCTAGACTGTGTTTTATTCTGTAAAAAGAAAAAAAACCTTAATTATAAACCAAGAAAGTGGATTTCAAGGGAGGATTTTGAAGGATTGTTTTGGGATTAGCAGGAATTTAAAATGGTAATTAATGCTACTGATGTAAAAGTGCCTTACCAAGGCATTTTTTTATTTTTCTTTTTGAGAAAAAATAAGAACCTTAACAGCGAGTTTAAAGGTCTATTCTGTTTTCTTCAAAAATAGTTAATGTTCCGTTCGTGTAAAAATTGCCTTAAAGAGGCTTTAAATGCGGAATCATTAAAAAAAAAACAAAAAGAGGTCATTGTTTTTTGAATTTAAAAAATGATAACTTTAAAACTCGATTCTAGTGAAAAAAAACCATTTAACCTTTATCTAAAGTCTAATTAAAAATCACATTATGAGAAAGTTAATCGCTTTGTTCATGCTTGCAGGTATCATGTTTGTTCCTGTTTTCGCTAACGCACAAGAAGCAGCTGCTGACACTGCTGCTCAAGAAGCAACCACCCCGGCGGCCGAGGAGCCTGCTGCATCTCCCACAATTGTAGACGATGAGATCGTCGCAGAGGAGCAAAGCTTCCATCAAATTGTAAAGCAGCAATTCATCGAAGGTGATCCGCTTTTCATGACCCCGGTTTTATTGTGTTTGATTTTAGGTCTTGCTGTTGCAATCGAAAGAATCTTCACTTTGAACCTTTCTACTACAAACACCAAGAAATTGTTGATTAAAGTAGAAGACGCTCTTGCTTCTGGCGGAATCGAAGCAGCTAAAGATGTAACAAGAAACACTAAAGGTCCTGTTGCTTCTATCTTTACTCAAGGTTTGATGAGATATTCAGAAGGAATCGAAATGGTTGAGAAATCAGTTATTTCTTACGGTTCTGTTGAAATGGGTAGATTGGAGAAAGGCCTTGTTTGGATATCTCTTTTCATCGCAATGGCTCCAATGTTGGGTTTCATGGGTACGGTAATTGGTATGATTGGTGCATTCGATGCTATCGAAGCAGCTGGTGATATTTCTCCTTCTCTGGTAGCAGGTGGTATCAAAATCGCCCTTTTGACTACAGTAGCAGGTTTGATTGTTGCGATTATCCTTCAGTTGTTTTACAACTACCTAATATCCAAAATTGATTCTTTGTCAAACGATATGGAAGATTCTTCTATCTCTTTGATTGACGTTCTTGTAAAACACAAGTTGACTGGTAAGTAATCCGTCAACTTGATGATTTTCAAATTATTTAGTTAACACCAAAGAAGCGACATTATGGATATTTATGACATCTTATTATACGTTGGTTACGCGTTAGTAGTAATCGGGGCAGTAATTTCAATCGTGATGCCTTTATTCAAGTCCCTGGATGATCCGAAGAGCTTACTTAAAACCGGAGCAGGTATTTTGGGAATATTGATTTTGTTCTTTATTTCTTATTCTATCTCCGACAATGAGGTTCTTCCAAAGTTTGAGGCAGATCCATTTAACCTGACTCCTGCTGGATCTCAAATGGTGGGTGGAATGCTTATTTGTACATATATATTAGCGATAGTTGCTATGGTTAGTATTCTTATTACTGAGGTAAATAAAGCAGTTAGGTAACATGGCAAGAAGCAAAAACAAGGGATCACAAGAAGTAAATGCAGGGTCTATGGCCGATATTGCATTCCTTCTTTTGATTTTCTTTCTCGTAACTACTACGATCGCTTCGGATAAGGGAATTTTGAATTTCCTTCCTCCTAAGCAGGATCCAAATGTGCCGCCACCTGATATCAAGGTGAATGAGAGAAATATCTTTACAATCCTTATCAATGCGAACGATCAGCTTCTTGTGGAAGGTAATTACGGGACTACTGAGGGATTAGATGAGGATGTAAAAGCATTCATTTTGAATTTTGGTGCTCCCGATGAAGAGGGACAAGCTCTTTATAACACATTACCTGCTTCTTTGCAGTCTTTGGCTCGAAGAGATCCTGCTTCATCTGATGATCCGGGAGAAGCGATTGTCTCAATCAAGACAAACAGGGGAACAAGCTACGACATGTACCTCGAGGTATTTGATTTAGTGAAAAAGGCCTATTTCGATATTTATGCAGCAAGAGTAAATCTTACTTCAGAAGAATATAGAGCCCTTTCAAATGAAAAGCCGGCCGAGTCTGCTCTTTCAGACAAAGGAAAAGAAGGAATCCCAATGGCGATTTCTATTGCAGAACCTGATAAACTAGGAGGAAATTGATATGGGAAAGTTTAAGAAAAAGACTAAAACTTCGGAGCAAATCCCTACATCAGCTTTGCCCGATATTATCTTCATGCTTTTGTTCTTCTTCATGGTTACAACCGTTTTGAGAGAACAAGATATCCTGGTTGAGCAGAAACTACCTCAAGCTTCACAGCTTCAGAAACTTCAAAAGAAAACTTTAATTTCTTATATCTATGTAGGAAAGCCAAAGAACGTTGCGGTTTATGGAACTGAGCCAAGAATTCAGGCAAATGATGCTTTGTTAAACTCAACTGATATTGTTCAGTGGGTTAACCAAGAGAGAGATTTACTTGCTGAATCAGACAGAGGATTAATTACTATCTCGATGAAAGCTGATAAAGATGTGAAAATGGGTCCTATCTCTGACGTTCAATCTGAACTAAGAGAAGCAGATGCTCGTCGAGTACTTTATGCAGCTACCAAAAAAGTTGATTAATTAATCTAATCATCCAGTATATTTAAAGCTATCTCGTAAGAGATAGCTTTTTTCATTTAATGGCTTATGATCGTAACACTTACTAATAAAAAGAAAGTCCAGAATTCCTGGGCAATGTATGACTGGGCTAATTCTGTTTATAGCCTGGTGATCACATCCACTATTTTCCCTGTCTATTTCAATAGCGTCACTAAAGATGCTGATGGAAGTGATAAGGTTAGTTTTTTTGGCTTAGAGATGATCAATACAGTTTTGTATTCTTATTCGATTTCATTTTCCTTTTTGGTGATAGCATTCATTTCTCCTTTGCTTTCCGGTATAGCAGATTCAAGTGGGAAGAAACTTCACTTTATGAAGTTCTTTGCTTATTTGGGCTCGATTTCTTGCATTGGTCTTTTCTTCTATGACGGAAGTAATCTTGAATGGGGGATAATATGCAGTGTTCTGGCAAGCATAGGATACGCAGGCAGCATTGTTTTTTACAATGCTTATCTGCCCGAAATTTCCGAAGAAAGTGAATATGACATGTTAAGCGCAAAGGGGTTTGCACTGGGATATATAGGAAGTGTGATTTTGCTGGTATTAAACCTTATGATGATCCAATTTCCATCTTGGTTTATGATTCCTGAAGGAGGATTTGCAGCTCGTTTTTCCTTTTTAATTACCGGCTTATGGTGGGCTGGGTTTTCTCAGATTCCGTTTAGAAACCTCCCAAAAAATCCATTTAAAAAGCATATCAAGAAGGAAATCCTTTTAAAAGGATATCATGAAATCAGAAAAGTTTGGGGTGAAGTTCGGGAGATAAAAGTCATGACCAGGTTTCTTGCTTCCTTTTTCTTTTATTCTATGGGAGTTCAAACTGTCATGTATTTGGCTGCTTCATTCGGAGATAAAGAGCTCGGACTACCCGGAGATCAATTGATTTTAACCATTCTTATCATCCAGTTTGTGGCAATAATTGGAAGCTACTTTTTTGCTTTTCTTTCCAAAATGTATGGCAACAAAGCCAGTCTTGTAATTATGGTCCTGGTTTGGGTGATCATATGTGGTGCGGCTTATTTTGTGTACACCGTTTACGAATTCTTCGCTTTGGCCTTCATCGTTGGTTTGGTCATGGGCGGAATTCAATCACTTTCCAGGTCCACTTTTTCTAAGCTTATTCCAAAATCCACTACGGATCATGCTTCATATTTTAGTTTTTATGATGTCACTGAAAAACTAGCGATAGTTTTGGGGACTCTTTCTTACGGATTGATCGAACAAATGACAGGAAGCATGAGGAATAGCTCCTTGTCTTTGGGGATTTTCTTTTTGGTTGGTTTGGGATTCTTACTCTTAGTGACAATTCCAAAAAAGGATCTTTCAATTGAAACTGCCTGATTATGGTAAAAATTCTCTCTGGAAATCAGGTAAAGCTTTTAGATGAATTGCATTTAAAGCATTCAGGCCAAGCTAGTCATGAATTGATGGAGGAAGCGGCCAAAGGTTTTGTGAAGTGGTTTGCTGAGCAGGAATTCGATCAAAACTTGCCTGTTTTTGTTTTCACCGGTGCCGGAAATAATGGAGGTGATGGTTTAGCAATTGCAAGATTACTTAATGAAACCTCAAGGAATATCAAAGTTGTTAAATGCTTTGAAAGCGAAGATCAACTTAGCCCTGATGCAAAGCTTAATTGGGATTTACTTTCGCAGGATATTACCCTAATTGACTGGAAAAAATTGCCCGTTAATTCCAAAGGAATTTTGATTGATGCATTTTTGGGAGTTGGGCTAAAGGGAGAGATAAGGCAAACTGCCAAAGAAATCATCAATTCGATGAATCAGTTTGAGGGGATTAAGATTGGTGTCGATTTACCCAGCGGGTTGTATTCTGAAACGATCTGCAAAGAAAATGTCGTAAAAGCTGACTTCACCGTTTCTTTTGTCTTTCCCAAGTTGTCTTTACTCCTTCCTGAGCATTCCGAATTTGTCGGGGAGTTAACTGTAGTGGATATTGGAATTAGCGAGAATAGATATCAGTCTTTAGATTCCAATTTCTTTTATGTTCAGAAACGTGATATTCCATCACTCCATCGAAAATTTCACCGTTTCAGCCACAAAGGTGATTTTGGAAAAATTCTTCTTGTCGGTGGAAGCCCTGGGAAAATAGGGGCTTTAACTATGGCCTCAAAAAGTGCGCTCAGGACTGGTTCCGGCTTGGTTACATGCCATCTTGAGGAAACAGAGCGGTTCATTTTGCAAACGGGTGTACCTGAAGCAATGGTGACTTGGGGGGAATTGGTGAATCTTGAAAATTACGATGCTATCGGAGTTGGTCCGGGTTGGGGGAAAGTCAATCGTAAACATCTTCTGGAACAAATCCTGAATGAGTTCAAAAAGCCTTTGGTGATTGATGCGGATGGATTAAATCTCTTGGCTCAAAATCCGGAATTGATAGCAAAGCTTCCTGTGAATTCAATTTTAACTCCTCATATCGGAGAATTTTCGAGACTGGTCGGTCCGGCTGGGAATCATCTTCAGCGGTTGGTTTTGGCAAGGGATTTCGCCAAATTCTACCAAGTCATTTTGGTGATAAAAGGAGCAAACACTGTCATAAGTTTGCCGGATGGCCGTCAAATATTTAATTCTACCGGCACGAACTATATGGCAACCGGGGGTGCAGGAGATGTTTTGACTGGTATGATTACCGCTTATTTAGGAATGGGATATTTGCCTGAAAACGCGGCTATTTCTGGTGTTTTTCACCATGGATTGGCTGGGGAATATGCCGGAAAAAAGAAACGCAGAAGTTTAATTGCATCAGACATTATTGAGGAAATTTCGGAAACCTATATTCGGCTTGATATTGCCTGATCATTGCCCAATCCCAAACTATTCTCATTTGATGGCGGTTCTCTCAGAGAATTATTTTTGAAATGAAAAACGAAAAACTTTTGCTGTGGACGCTGGCAGCTATCAATTTTATTCACATCGTCGACTTCATGATTTTGATGCCTTTGGGTCCTCAATTGATGCGTCTTTTTGATATTTCACCCAGGGAGTTTGGCTTGCTTGTATCCTCATATACATTTAGTGCAGGTATTTCGAGTTTTTTTGGAGCTTTCTTTTTCGATCGATTTGATCGAAAGAAGATTTTGCTTTGGGTTTATGTAGGATTTGCGGTCTCGACTTTAGGCTGTGCTCTTTCTCCAAGTTATCCTGTTTTGTTAATTGCCAGAGTGCTTTCCGGAGTTTTTGGAGGATTGACTTCAGCTTTGATTCTCGCAATTATCGGGGATGTCATTCCTGATAATCGAAGAGGCAGAGCGATGGGTTTGGTGATGGCAGCATTTTCAGTCGCCTCAGTTTTAGGAGTTCCGATGGGTTTGTTTTTGGCGAGTTTATCTGATTGGCATACCCCATTTTATATCCTGACCTTTTTGTCGGTATCGAGTTTGGCAATGATTATCCGATTTATTCCAAATATCACAGAGCATCTGGATAGAGTCTCGGTAAGGCCACATCCTCTGGAAGTGATTTCCAAAGTGACGAGTGATCCAAATCAAATGAAAGCCATTACACTTTCTGTAATGATGATGCTGGGACAATTTATGATCATTCCGTTTTTGAGTGCCTACACTGTTGCCAACGTGGGTTTTACAGAAATGCAATTGACTTACATCTACATGGCTGGCGGGGCTTTCACCATATTCACTTCTCCTTGGGTAGGAAAACTTTCAGATAAACACGGAAAGCTAAAAATCTTCGTGATTTTCATGACTTTGAATTTAATCCCCATCGCGATAATCACTCATTTGGGAGTGACCCCAATTCCCCT
This sequence comes from Algoriphagus sp., assembly GCA_036676605.1. Lineage (GTDB taxonomy): Bacteria > Bacteroidota > Bacteroidia > Cytophagales > Cyclobacteriaceae > Algoriphagus. The sequence continues at coordinate 62,428 of JAKFCO010000111.1, read as the reverse complement.
GGTTCTTTTGGCTTCCACCATGTTTTTTGTGACTTCTAATGGCCGCTATGTGCCAGCAGCAGCCTTGATCACCGGAACAGCAAGACCTGAAAACAGAGGGAGCTTCCTGAGTTTCAATTCGGCTGTTCAGCAACTTTCCACCGGCGTAGCATCACTGGTAGCGGGATTTATTATTGCCGAAGACGCAGAAGGGCATTTACTCAATTACAATGTGGTCGGCTACATCGCCATTTTCTTCAGCATTATTTGTATTCCGCTTGCGGCAAGAATTAAAATTGTGAGCTAAAAAAATCCCCGACTCGCATCGGGGATTTTTTTAGAACTCTGCATTTCCCGGTGTTCGCGGGAAAGCTATTACGTCCCGGATATTACTCATGCCCGTGACGAAAAGGATCATCCGCTCAAATCCTAATCCGAATCCTGCGTGAGGAGTAGCGCCAAATCTGCGGGTATCCAGGTACCACCACATTTCCTCCTGAGGAATATTCATTTCCTCCATTCTTTTGGTCAATACGTCTAATCGCTCTTCTCGCTGAGAACCTCCAACTATCTCGCCGATACCAGGGAATAGAATATCCATGGCTGCAACGGTTTTACCATCCTCATTTTGACGCATGTAGAAGGATTTAATCTCCTTTGGATAGTCTGTCAGAATCACCGGCTTTTTGAAGTGTTTTTCTACCAGGTATCTCTCATGTTCAGATTGCAGATCAGTACCCCATGATTCGATCAGGTAAGTAAATTTCTTCTTCTTATTTGGATTGGAGTTCCGGAGAATATCGATGGCTTCGGTATAAGTAAGTCTAACAAAATCATTGTCCACGACAAACTTCAGTTTTTCAATCAGACCTAATTCACTTCTCTGATCAGCGGGTTTGGCACTTTCTTCCTCGGCTGCACGCTGATCGAGAAACTTCAAATCTTCTGCACAATTCTCCAATGCATAGTGAATGACATATTTCAGAAAATCCTCTGCCAGATTTTGATTGTCTTCTGCATCGTAAAAAGCCATTTCGGGTTCAATCATCCAGAATTCTGCCAGGTGTCTGGTGGTGTTTGAGTTTTCAGCTCTGAAAGTTGGACCGAACGTGTAAATCTCCGCCAATGCCATTGCTGCCAATTCACCCTCAAGCTGTCCTGAAACTGTCAGGTTTGTTTCTCTTTCGAAGAAATCCTGCTTGAAGTCAATTTTTCCATCTTCCGCCTTTGGGAGTTTATGGAGATCAAGCGTAGTAACTTTGAACGTTTCTCCGGCACCTTCTGCATCAGATGCAGTGATGATGGGGGTATGAATGTAGAAGAATCCCTTGTCGTTGAAATACTTATTTACTGCGAAAGCCAACGCATGCCTTACTCTGAAGACAGCACTAAAAGTATTGGTACGCATTCTCAGGTGGGCGATTTCTCTCAGGAATTCCAGAGAATGTTTTTTTGGCTGCAAAGGATATTTTTCCGGATCAGCCTCGCCAAGTACCTCGATGATTTGAGCATTAAGCTCAGAACTTTGCCCGGCTCCCTGAGATTCCACTACTTTTCCCGTGATTTTCAGACAAGCACCGGTGGTGCATTTTTTCAGAATTTCCTCAGAAATCAAATTCGGGTCGGCAACAACTTGGTAATTGGTGATGATGGAGCCGTCATTCAAGGCAATGAAAGAAACATTTTTATTACTTCTTTTTGTGCGAACCCAGCCCATGAGGGTGACTTCAGTGCCAATTGGATGTTGGTCCAGGATGGTCTTGATTTTGACCCGTTTGTTAAATGCCATTAGGAGATTTATTTATTGGAAAATCAGTTTTCCGGGATATTTTAAATGGAATGCAAAAAAACGATTAAATAACGTTTTTATCAAAAAATTGCTCGTTTTTCATAACTTTGAAAGTAAGGCTTTTTCTGGTGAAAAGGCCTTTTTTGAACCTAAAAAGCTGGTTTTATCTCATTTCTAATGCAAAAGCTAAATCTTAGCCAATCCCTTTCTCAGAAGCTTTCCCCTCAGCAAATTCAATTCATCAAATTGCTACAAGTGCCTACAGCCGAGCTGGAGGCCAGGATCGAAGAAGAATTAGAGATTAATCCTGCCTTGGAAGAAGGAAGAGAAGAGGAACCTGAAGCTAATCAGGATGAATACGAGGACTCTTACGAGGAAGACACGGGGCATGACGATCATGATGTCAATCTGGATGATTATCTGGACGATGAGTATGGCGGGTATAAAATGCAGGGTGACGGAAACTATAATTCCGATGAGGAAGATCGCGAAATGCCAATTTCCAGCGGTACTTCTCTCCATGAGCAATTGATTTCTCAATTAGGGTTTCTTAAACTGGATGACCGTCAAAAAATCATTGGCTTACAACTCATCGGCAGTATCGAGAATGATGGATATATCAGAAGAGATCTGGAAGCTATTATCAATGATTTGGCTTTTAGCCAAAACATAGAAACTGATTTTGATGAGGTGGAAGAAATCCTTCGCAAGATCCAGACTTTTGATCCTGCGGGAATTGCCTCACGAAATCTTCAGGAATGTCTTACTATTCAGTTGGAGAGAAAAGAACATCCAGACGATCCAACCGTGCAGCATGCCCTGATGATTATCCATGATTGCTTTGAGGAGTTTACCAAAAAACACTATTCTAAGATTCAGAAGAAGTGTAACCTCACTGATGAAGAAACCAAAGATGCTGTCAATCTGATCACAAAGCTAAATCCGAAACCGGGAGGAGCTTCAGACGGATTGGTCAGAACGCAATACATTATTCCGGATTTCATGCTTTCTAATAATAATGGTAAGATGGAAATCAGCCTCAACTCAAGAAATGCACCTGAACTCAGGATTTCAAGATCTTATGCCGATATGTTTGACGCATATGATAAGAGTGATAAAAAGGACAAAAAGCTTAAAGATACTGTCACCTTCGTCAAGCAAAAGCTGGATTCAGCCAAGTGGTTTATTGATGCAATCAAACAAAGACAAAACACGCTGCTTCGGACTATGGAAGCAATTCTGAGGTATCAAAAGGAGTTTTTCATGGATGGTGACGAGACTAATCTCCGTCCGATGATTTTGAAAGACATCGCCGAAAGGATAGACATGGATATTTCCACAGTTTCCAGAGTAGCAAACAGCAAAGCAATTCAGACTGAATTTGGAGTCTATCCGCTGAAATATTTCTTCTCAGAGGGTATTGCAACAGATAGCGGAGAAGATGTGAGCAACAGGGAAGTGAAGTCAGTCCTGCAAACTATGGTAGATGCCGAAGACAAGAAACGTCCACTTTCTGACGATAAGCTTGTGAAAATGCTTAACAAGAAAGGATATAATATTGCCCGCAGAACTGTAGCCAAATACCGTGAGCAGCTTCAGATCCCTGTGGCCAGGTTGAGAAAAGAATTGTAGCGTTGAAGTATCCTGCCTTGGTTTTATCGGTTGTTTTTCAACCACTGCTCATTCCGACTCTCGTTTTTGGATTGATTTTGTATGCTGTTCCCGAAGCGACGAGTATTCCTGCGGAATTCAAGGATCGGATATTTTTCCTGATTGTATTGTCTACTCTGCTGATCCCGATGATTACCATCATCGGGTTACGGTTGAGTGGTACTTTAAAAAGTCTCCACATGAAGGAGATCCAGGATCGACTGATTCCTTTCTCTATTACTTCTGTGTATTATGTACTTACAGTTTACTTTTTGTATCAAAAAACAGAACTGGATCCAATTCTTTGGCAAACACTTTCGCTGATTACAATTGCGGTGATTGGATTGACGGTTGTGACTTTCTTCTGGAAAATGTCTGCTCATATGACCGGAGCAGGGGGATTGTTAGCTGTTGTTCTCGTTTTAGGATTCAAGTTCCATTCATTTCAGGTTCTTTATCCTTTGATTCTTTCCATTCTTCTGGTTGGAGCTATTGGATCCGCCAGGCTTTATCTGGGAGCACATAAACCTTCGGAGATTTACGTGGGCTTGTTCTTCGGGTTTCTGGTTTGTTTTCTGGGATTTAACTGGATTTGGGCATAAAAAAACCGGACAAAAAGCCCGGTTGTTATTTTTTCTAAGCCTACTCAAAACACATTGATAGCGAGGCCAAAGTTGATCTGGTTTGCTTGTGTTTCAAATGGGCCAAGACCGGCTTTGAACAGGTCATTCAATCCAAAATAACTCCAAACATAGAATCCGGGAGATCCTGCTTTTATGGAAACTCCGTATCTGAATTCTTCAAGTCCAAAGTTTTGGGAGTCTTTCAACTTTCTTTTCAATCCGTCTGTATCTTCGTATTTAATTTTCGTGTGAGCATTGTATAGGTATCCAATTTTACCTCCAACACTTACTCTGAATCCTTTAGAGTAGTTTGTTTTGTTGAGATGGTAAGTAATATCAAGAGGGATTTCAACATAATTGGTTGCCAGCACATTGTTAGAAATTACAATGTCATCCCCATAGACGTCCTTTACCTCTCTAAGTACACTTGATTCCGGCCCCAGCAAAGGGTTGTTGAAAAGATTTTCATCATTTTCAAAGGCAAGTTTATCAGTACCAATACCAAAACCCGGATTGATCGTAATTCCTGAAGTTTTACCTCCAATCGGGATGGGGTGTTGGTAATAAACATTGAATGTGCGTGAGCCAAAAAACTTTATTCCCAAAGCCTCAGGTCTGTTATTAAGCTGATTAATACCGAATTCGAATACTAAATCGCTTGGGATATTAGGTCTGCCTCCAATTGGAGTTTTGGGCAACTTGACGGTCTCCTGCGCAAAAGTTGAATGAATTAATGCGAAGGCAATCAGGAAAGTGTATATTTTTTTCATCAAAAGGGAATACTATTTTTGCAATCAATGCGGGCAAAAATAGGAAATCCCTAAGGATTTACCCCTTTTTTAGTCTTAATTATTCTTAAGCCCGAGAGGATAGTTTAGATAGAATCTTGAATTTCTTAGATAATGGCATTTGGAAAAAATCTAATAAAAGGTACCTTTGCAAACCGAAATGGCTTCGTAGCTCAATTGAATAGAGCACCTGATTACGGCTCAGGAGGTTTCAGGTTTGAATCCTGACGAGGTCACTAAGCTCAGCTAGACAAAAGCTGGGCTTTTTTTATGGTAAATTTCTGGTAGGTAGCTCACTTGAAAAGAGCATCCCGACTGTGGTCGGGAAGGTTTCAGGTTTGAATCCTGACGAGGTCAATAAAGCCCGATTTAACGATCGGGCTTTATTTTTTGCCTGTTTAGCAAGCTTTTATGTTCCTGAGGTCAGATTTTTTTTGGATATTCGATTTCAATTTTATCTCAGATGAATAAGCATTATTCAATGAAAAAGCTTCCACTTATTTTTCTTCTTTTATTTTTCAGTTGTGAGATAATAGATGAACTCACTGATATCGACGAAATCAAAGGGCCTTGTACGATTATCCTGACAGATGGTAGTATTGTCGAAACGACTGAAGATATTGAGTTAAGCGTCCGAACTCAGGCCATTACCTATCGGGATGAAAACAAAAAGCTTCGGTCTTTATTCAAAGATGACTACCAAAGTTATACCTGCGGTAATTAATTAACTGCCTCCAAAATCAGCACCCAATCATTTCCTCTTCCTTCACTCGGGGGTGTTACTTCCAGATTTGAAATTTTCTGAAGCACTTCTTTTACCGGAAAACTTACGCCTGTCCTTGGATCAAACCATTTTCCTGTAATTTTTTCTCCATTCATTTTAGAAAGATTCAGATTGGTTTTCTTGCCGGAGGGAAAGTAAAACATGGCATAATTTCCTGCTGCATCCCTTGTGGCAGCAACATAGAACTCGTCATCCTCTTGTGAACCTGCTACCAAAGTCTGATCGGGAATTCTCGAAAAATACTCCTGAGAGAGCATCAGATTTTTCAAGTGTTTTACCTGATTGGCAACTTCCAAATCAAGGGATAATTTCCAAGGCTTGAGAGGTGCATTTATCGGAGTTTTATCGAGGGAATACATTTGCCAGACTGCATGGCAACCATAAGTTTGACCCGCGGCACCCGCAAAAACATTCCAGTACATGATTTTCCGAATGTCTGTCGCTTCGCTGTAACCAAACTCTTTAGCATTGAAACACTTTGGATGCTCCTCATACATGGGTTCTCCGTCTATCGTCGGTTTCGCCGGACTCAGTGCCAGATCATGACTGATTTTTTTGTAGGTCTGCTGATCAGGGCAATGGCCAGTTTGGTGCATATTGAAGCTTAACCATTCTTCTATCTGAAACCAATTGGAGCTTCCTCCCGGACTTGAGGGCTGTGGGTGAAAAGTAATGAGTTGCCGATTGGCTGGGTTTTGAGTTTCCACTATTCCTCGCGCCATTTCATTCCAAACTTTTACATCATCTGAATTCTCTCTCGGATTGCGGTCTCCACCCAAAACCCAAATGAGGTTTGGCTGATCTTTATACCGATTTCCAATCCATTTTCCATAGGAATAGGCAGTTTCCGGGGTGAAAATTTCGGGACCTGTTCCCCAGTTGTTTTTAAAAAGCTTATCTCCCCAGGTTGGTAAAAGGGCAATGTGAATTCCTCTTTCAAGGGCCATTTGGAGCACTTTGTCCACATGAGAGAAGTATGCCTCATTGTATTCCCATTTTTCCAGGGAAAGAAAAGGCTTGTCTCCATTAGCATTGGGCTCGTTGATGCCATCCAACTCCGAAAGGACGACAGCCTGAATCACATTGAAACCCTGAGATTTTCTTTTATCCAAATAGAAAGCAGTTTCTTCACTATCTAATCGATGAAAGAGTTCCCAGGCTGTATCAGCCATCCAAAAGAAGGGTTCACCCTCAGAGGTCATCAGGTATTTATTACCTGAATGAATCTCCAAAGGCCCTTTGATTTGCTGCGCAGAAGCGGATCCGAAGGTTAAAGCGAAAAAGAGAATCAGTTTAATTTTGGGCATAAAAAAAGCAGCCCGAAGGCTGCTGATTATTTTTAGTGAGCTGCGGAGACAGCCGGTTTTGAATTTTTCTGCCAGATAAAGAAGATGACAAAGAGCACTATTAAGAGGCCCGGAAACAAGAGCATTTTCTGAAGTGTTTCTTGTCCTGCTGCCAATTCCAAAGCATCGCCAGTCAATCCGGCTGCAGCTTGAGTTAATCTCGAAGAATCAATCCATGCGCCAATGATTGGCTGGAAAATAGCAGTTGAAAACATGCCTATTCCACCGATAATTGACATTCCAAGAGCACCACTTAAAGGAACTCTCTGGGCTACAGAACCTACCATTACAGGCCAGAAATAACAAACACCAACTGCGAAAACAATCGCAGCAACGTATGCCATTGGACCAGTTACCACGCTGAACATGTAAATACCAACTGTTGCGAAAATGGCACCACCCAACAAGACACCGGTCTGGCCTAATTTGCCCACAACTGGTCCTGCAAAGAATCTGCCGACAGCCATTACGCCGGTAGTAAGCGCAAGGATCAACATTCCGCTGGCTCCTGTGCTACTCAAAACGATGTTAGCCCACTGCTGAGGACCGAATTCTGAAATTGCTGTCAAAGCCATACAAACGAATAGAAAAATATAAATCGGCGAAGCCATTGCTTTCAGGTTTGAAGCAATTGAAGTAGAGCCTTCTACAGCTGGTTTTGGGAAAGTTTTTCCAAAGAACAAAACTGCATATGCCACGGTAGGGATCATCATTACCCAAATCTGAGCTTCCCAACCCATACCGAAATCAGTCATGAATTTGGAAATCAAACTTCCCAAAACGATACCGCCCGGGAACCACATGTGGAATCTGTTCAGCATCTTGTTCAGGGTCTTGCCTGAATACATGTCTGCAATCATTGGATTACAAGCTGCCTCAGTACAGCCGTTACCAAAACCTATAAATAATGTTGAAATCAATAATGTGGTGTAACCCCCTGCATACAATGTCAATAAAATACCCAACGTGTGAGTGACAAAAGCGATTGTCATGATGTTTTTTGGACCTACGGTGTGGTAAAATAGACCACCCAGGATCATGGAAATTGGGAATCCCAAGAACCACATTGAGTTAATAAAGCCAAGCTGCTCTGCAGAAAGGCCAAATTCTTCGCCCAGTTGAGGTAAAATACCCGCTCTGATTGCAAAGGTGAAAGCAGTGGTGATAAGGGCTAAACAACTTGCATTGAATAGTGCGCCACGATTGATGGTTTGTGTCATGTGTGAGGGTTTTGGATTTGGGGTTATTAAAACAAACGATTGAAACAGCTGAAAATAGGAAAAATATCGGACTCAGTCTTTTCCGATAAAATAATTGTTTAAAGAATCTAAGTTTTATTTGCTAAAACTAGCAGGGAGTTCACTTTAATTTCATCAGAATCGGAAAAGGCAATTCAAAAATGCAGGATTCCTCCAAAACCCTATGTATCAAAAAATCAGAATAATACATGAAATCCAAGACCTGTTTGCTGCCAAAGAATCAAAGCTTAGATATGGTATGACCGGGTATTTTTAAAGTTTACCCTTTTTCAAAAAAAACACTTCCATTCGATGCTATTCAATATGTATATCCTCTTTCTTACCAACCCAAATAAAACAAGGTTTGGAGTTCAAATAAAGAAGCTCCACCACGGGCGGACAAGTGAGGACGATTATCCGTTAATCCAGGGTCGGTTTAGTCACTACTGGCCAAATTGCGGATAATCTATTATTCAATGATCAAAACGGATCCCAGGTAATATTTTGAGATATTCTTTTCGAGATTTTTGAAATTGATCCTGATTGCATAAGATCCGGGAGGGATTCCTTTTCCAGCGAAGGTACCATCCCAAGGGCAGGTTGAGGCTTCAGAAATAAGGTCTGAACTCGCACATTGAAAAATAACCTCGCCCCATTTACTGAAAACGAAGACCTCCAACTCATCAATCAGATAGTTGGTATAGATCAAAAATTGTTTGTCAGGATTCCCGGGCTGAATCGCATTCGGGAAGGAAACTTTGAGTTCGCACTCCTCTTCTGTAATGAAGGTAGTCTGGTAAGCACAGCCCTCTGCGCTGAAGACAATCAACTCAAAATTTCCTATCAATAAAGGTTTGTAAGTAGGACTGGTGGAAACCAGAATTCCCTCATGGTACCATTCATAGGAGGTAAACTGGCCGGGATTTATAGTTTCGGCGATTTCGTAGCGGGGACAAATCAGATAGCTCTCTTTGACTTCCGGTCTGACAGCATCCATACTCCTCATGACCAATACCCTGTCAAATCCCAACAAGCAGTTGATCTGATTGAAAATCCTGACTTCATAAGTTCCTTCTTCGAAAGCCAGAATTTCCCCTTTGTTGGTCTGGTCACTAAGTTGAGTTTCCACCCCGTTTGACTTTGTAAACCACCATTCAATTCGATTTACTAACTCAAATTGAGTTTCGGCCCGAATTGCTGCTGAAGGTGCATCGGGGCAAAGAGGCTCAGCAATTAAGTCGACAGCTAATTCCAGAATCGGCTCACCAACAATAAAGCTTACAGGAACTTGATCACAGGGAATACTTCCTTTTGGCTGAACGTCCAACGTAAAATTTCCATAGGAATTCAGAGTTAGAAATTCTTCTGTTCCAATGACATTACCCGATTCATCAAACCAGAAAAAGTCTGCTAAAGCCGGACTGATTGTGCCGATATTTGCCCGGTAAGTCTTGGTTCCGTCGCAAGTTTCCTGAAAAAGCTCAGGGGCAAAAGGAATTTTTTTGAAGATTGTTACTTCCATTGATTTCAACTCAGGACAAAGAGTTGGAATCGCATCATTGCTTATTCCCAAAAAAAGATAAGTGCCTTTTTGATTCAAAACCAAGGGCTCACCACTTTGCCTGGTCGTAGTCTCACCGTTTGGATAAGTGATTTCAAATGTCAGATCCTGGGTTGTTTCCGGGGTGAATTCATAAGTCTCACATATCGCAATGGTAGCCGGAATCGTGAAATCTATTTTGTTGGGGTTGATGACCAGATCGATCGTGTTTCTGCCAAGCTCACAATCTTTGTTGATCGAGGGAATGATGCTAAATACCGAAGCTTCATAAGTTCCCGATTCGAAAACAGTTATTTCCGTTTGATCTTTGAATAGAGGAAGTGGAACGATTTCACCCAATTCGGTATATCTTCTCCATTCAATATCTGTGACTTCTTCAAAAAATGTTGTTTCAAGAGATATTACTGCTCCGGGTCCAAGTTCACAAAGTTGGGTAGATTTCAATGTCACATCCACTTTAAGGACAGGCGCTTCAATTAGAAATGACTTTGGGGGAATGGGGCAAGCTGAGCTGTTAGCAGGTTGCACATCCAATTTATATTCGCCTAAGGAAATTGGAAATAAGGTTTGTCCTGTACCCACTATTTCGTCCTTCTCATTGAACCAGATGAATTTTACTGTGCCAGGATCACGCCCAAAAATATTTGCCTCATAAGTTCGATTACCAAAACAGTCTTGTTCAATCAACGTGGGTTCAAATTGTACAGGATTAACCAGGGTTATTGTAAATTCTTTTTGAGTAGGGCAGATATCTGATTGGTTAGGCAGTACACCCAGGATTTTATAGTTTCCCTCTTCTGTAAGGATAAATGGTTTGCCGGAAGGCTGTACTTCAATTTGTCCGCTTGGTGTAGTTAATGTAAATTCTAAAGATTGATTCGTTTCAGGTATCAAATCAAAGGACTGGCAAATAGCAAGCGATGCTGGAACAGAGAAACTAACCTGATCTCGACTTGGAATTGTTATTAATTCGCTTTTTGGAAGACTGCAACTATCTTTATCGTAAATCTCAAAGTAATAATTCCCTCCCCCTATTGAAACTTTAAATTCGTTATCAAGTCCTAAAGCTTCATTTTTTACAACGCCTCCTCTTTCACCTAAAATCCTATAGGATCCTTCCAAAGGTCCATTAATTAATTTTACCAAAAATGATCCTTCTTCTTTCCCTATTGGAGTACATGCCTCTCCTGTAATCTCATCTATTGTATAAAGTAACTCTGGTGGAGGAAGCCCTAATGGAACAACTGAAGCTAGTTTGTCAACACAATTACCAAGTACTCCTATGATTGTATACGCCCCTGATAAAAGCCCAGGGAATTCATAAATATCACCGGGATTTAAAGGGGGGCTGTATATATTTTCATTTAAAACTGATAATTGATCAATTGGTGTTAATGCCCTGATTCTTAATGCCCCATCGGTATTAAGGCATCCTGAAGATCCAGCTGCATCGACAAATTCAAATTGTGGCAGGGGATTGAAGATGAAATTTTCTTTCTTCTCTGGGCTGCAGGATGGATTATTTGAATTTGATACTAGAAGTATTATTTCATAATCACCATAACCGTTTAGGTCCTCGCCAGGAGAGATGGTGACCGAATTTCCATTTCCCAAAGATTTCCTGACAGGGTCTCCATTTTTTTGGACGAACCATTCTCCAAAAACCTCAGGATCAGATTTGAATAATAGAGTGCCATCAGGACAAACCGAGCCACTCGTCCCAACAATTGAAAAATCAGGTAAAATGGAAACTTCAGTACTAAGTTGAACCTCACATTCTTTGCCAGTAATCCCACTTTCAAAATAAAAAATTACTGAATACTTGCCGGGTTTTGAGATTTTGGCAGTGTTGGTATTACTAATAATATTTTGATCAGGATCTTTCCATTCAAATTTATAGTTTGAAAAATTGGAACTACTTGGGTCTATCGCAAAAACTTCCAACTCCTGGTTTACGCAGATGGTATAATCAGGTTTTAGTAAATGATCAGGGCCTTTGATCAACTCCACATTTTTTGATTTTTTCAAGAGAAGGACACCAGCTCTTTTTACCTCAAGTTCTACCCTGTGGGTTCCGGCTAAAGAAAATGTGTAGCTAATTGTTTGAAAACCAGCACCGCCAGCACCGTTGAATAATAGTTGATTGGCAGGGCTGTAAATCTTCCAACTATATACATCTGTGACTGGATCACCTGTACCAAAAAAATCTCCAATAATGCTTCCGAAGACGATACATAATCTGTCCGGACCGATTAATTCAGGATCATTTACCATGGAATTATTTACCCCAACTTGTTTGCCCGGTGTCATGGGATTTACCAGGCCAAGATTGGTCAAAGACCCATTGGCAAAAAAAGCCATCAGGAATAATGAAATGGCAAACAGGACAAATTTGGAAGTAAGGTTTCGCAAAATAGTTGGCCTGAAAAGGCTGGTTTTCAGAAGCCTAAGTTACCAATATTATCAGGGCAAAAAAATAACCAAAGGACTCAGATCCTTTGGTTACAAATATTTGACATACAAAATTAACGCACAAACACCCAGTTTTTTGAAGAACTCAACTTTTCAGAATACTCATATCTTTCCTCATTGAATGTCTTCAGGTCTTCAGGATTGGCCAGCCGGTTTTTGATTGCAAAGTTAGTCATCATGCCGCGCGCCTGCTTGGCAAAGAAGCCAATAATCTGATACGTGTCGTCTTTGAATTCTTTGAAATGGATGTTGATCAACTGACTTTTCAGCGTTTTTTGATCCACTGCTTTGAAGTATTCCTGTGAAGCCAAGTTGACGATGGGTTGGCCATTTGCAACTGCGTTTATGGCTTTGGCTATCTTTTTGTCCCAGAATTTATACAGGTTTTTTCCTTTTTTGTTTTCCAACCGCGTTCCCATTTCCAGGCGATAAGGCTGAATAAGGTCAAGTGGTTTGAGCAAGCCGTAAAGTCCTGAAAGAATTCTCAGGTGATTTTGAGCAAAATCGAAATCTTCGGAAGTGTAATTTTCAACATCGATCCGGGTGTAAACATCCCCTTTGAAGGCCAAAAGAGCTTGTTTGGAATTTTCAGGATTAAAGTCCTTTTGGAAAGTTTTAAATCGTTCTTCGTTGAGTGCCGCCAGTGAATCACTCACATGCATCAGCTCACCGATTTCCTTCGCTGACTTTTTCTTCATCACCTGAATCAGTGATTTTACATCTTGCTGAAAATCCGGCTGGGTGAATTCTTTAAAATCTGGAGCACTATAATCAAGGGTCTTGGCAGGAGAAATAAGAATAAGCATACTATTGGATGATGGTAATCGCTTTGGTGACTTTTTGAGTTAGTTTTTGGTCTTGGCTGGTAAACTTCACAACGACAGCGTATGTTCCATTCGGTACAAATTTCCCGTCATACTGACCATCCCAAGGGCAGAAAGGTTGTTTTGGCTCCAAAGGTTCCTGGTTGACATGTTCGCAATAGAAGATCAATTCTCCCCATCGATTGAAAATAAAGACTTCCACATTGTCGATGTATTCATTCGCATAAAGAATGAAATTACGATTTGGATCATCCAGGAACACACCGGTTGGGAAAATGATCTTCAAAGCACAATCTTCGAAGACTTCGAAAGTTTCATTGTATTCGCAGCCCAGATTGTCAGAGACTCTCAATTCATAAACGCCCGGAAGCTCAGGGGTGAAAATAGCATCCTTTGAAATTTCTTCCCCATTCAGAATCCAGGAATAGTTGTCGTAATCTCCCGGGTTAATGCTTTGAGTAACACCTTCGATTGCGCAAATAGTAAACCCTGTCGGAACTACCGGCGGAATAATAACCGACTTGGCAACAACTCCATTTGCCCGACCAAGTTCACAACCTGCTGCACTTCGAAGCAAAACCTCATAAGTTCCTTCCTGTGAAACTTCAATAATTGGCAGATCGTCAAAAGCAAAAATTCGGGTTCGGGTTCCTCCTACGACTGAATACCATTCGATATTGGCGACTGTTGACAGGTCTGCTATCACAGTAAGTGTTGTGCTGGTTTGCCCGAGGCAAAAAGGAACAACTTCAAGTTCCAACTGTAAATTTTCTTCCAGTATTTCAGCGTCAAACTGAATCTTATTTGATGGACAAAGTCCTCCGGAAATAGGCTGGACTTCCAGTGAATAGCTTCCGGATCGACTTGGGGCGAAAGATTGAGTTCTACCAACGATAATCCCGGCTGCATCTGTCCATAAGAAAATCACTTCTTCAGGAAGAGCATTGTTCAATAATGCCTCGAATCTCACCCCAATCTGGCAATCCACGATCGGAGGAGAAACATCGAAATCGATTGGCTGAGTGATTGTTGCCACAATGGTTTCGATTTTCGGACAGTTTACCCCGGTTGGATCTACTCCTGTGATGGTATAAGTGCCGGATTGCGCGATGACAAACTCACCATTTGCATCAGGGAGAATTTGTCCGCCTGGTCCGGTCAATGTGAAAGTCAGGTTTCCTTGAGGAGTAGGAGTAAAGGCGAAGCTTTCACAAGCCGTAAAATCAGTTGGCACCGAAAATATTACTTCAAATTTCTGCCCAATCGTATATAAATCCGGTGACGGAATAGCGCAACTGGTTGGGTCTGAAATCTCAACTGCATAATCTCCGTATGGGACCTGTACATTCACCAGAGCTGTATTGGCAAATGTTCCGGTGAATTGCTGTCCGTCTCCCTGACGAGTGACTATATAGGAACCGGATTGAGGTCCGGAAGTGAAATTGATGGATAAGACCCCGGGAGAAATTCTGGTTGCACTGCAAGTCTCGTCCGTCTCTGTTACCGTATATACAAATCCAACCGGGGGATTGCTGTTTTCAACCGTTACTGATGCTGAATACAAGCAACCGATGCTGTTTTCGGCTTCAAGAGTATAGACTCCCGGCAAAAGATTCAGAACCGGAATCACATCTCCTGCAGTGACATTTGTAAACACTTCTGCCGTTTCGACAACCGTCACGGTCGAGGCATTTGACTGCATCGTTATCTCAAATGATCCGTCCGGGGTGTTACAATCTGTTGCTGGAGTTGTTTGCAGGGCAGTCAAAAGAGGCAATTCATTCACCAGCAAATTCAGCTTTTTCTCAATCGTACAATCTAACAAAATCGGATCCTGAGTCACGAAAATGATCTCGTATTGGCCTGGGCCCGGAAGAGAAGCAATAAATAATTCCAGCTCAAAAAACTCACCCAGGGCAACCCGATTCGGGTCTCCGTTAAGTTCATAAAACCAATCGCCAGTGATCGGGGTATTTGGCGCAAAAATTACCGATGTCTCCTCATAACAAACCTCTGTTTCGGTCTGAGTCAGGTCAAATTCAAATGCTGCCCCCACAAAAACATCTGCGACTGAAGGACAAGTTTCATAAAGTAGCACTTCCTCATCTGATAAGCCATCTGGCAATCTGTAGCTTACGGTGACGGTGTAGATACTTTCCTCGTCCACTGTAATTGTGTTTGAGTTTTCATCTCCGAACACTTGTCCGGCAGCATTTACCCATTCAAAATCATAGAGCCCATCCGCAGGATCGTAATCATCAATCGCAGTAAGTTCGACAGGTGCCCCGGTACAAAGAGTAGCATCATCTGCAAGAGTGAGTACCGGAGGGGCAACTACTTCGATTTCGGTACTATCTCTGAAATACTCCGCCTCACCGCAACGATCCACTCTTAATTCAACCGTGTAAATTCCCGGCTCGTCAAATAGCTGGTCCAAAGTCATGAATTGGTCACCCGGACCTCCATAATTATCTCTGAGTACGGTACCGTCGTCATTTGTAATTGTCCAGAAATAGCTGTCAATATCGGGTTCTCCGGCACCTTCAAGTAATGCTCCTGCACCCGAAACAGGATCAAGACAAAGTCGCTCGGGAGCTGAAAGTGCAGGTTCGGGAATCGAGCTGCTAGAGTTTTGGACAAATGATGGCAGACCGAGATTTGTTGTTCCCGGCATTGGTTCTACGCCATCCCTGGTAAAAGTGCTGGTCGCAGTACATCCTGTTCCCACGTTGATTTGGCCAATCTGATTGGAGCCTACGATTGCCAGATAGATCACTCCATTGGGTCCGATTTGCAAGGCTCCAAGATCAAGGCCGGCAGTCTGGCTTACGGTTTTTTTAGTACTGTTAATACAAGCTTCTATCTGTGGCCGAGTGGATGCGGAGCCAAAACAAGAAGGACAAGCGGCTGCATTGGGGTCATTATTTTCCACCGGACGAATGATAAATTCTTCCACTCCGGGTCCGCCATTTCGGTACGAAACGAGGACACGCTCGCTGTCATTGGAAAACTCAAGACCGTAGACATCCCCGTCACATCCGAGGTCAAGTCTTGCGTATTCTTTCATTTCGCCGGTTTCCTGATCGAAGTCAAATATTTCTACTTTGTTACATCCACCTTCGGAAATTGTAACAGCTAGTTTGGTTCCGTCAGGACTGAATTTCATCGCACCAACTCCTGAATTGAAACCATGATTGGAACCAACTGAACTGAGGACCGGCTCTCCGATGCCATTGATCGTGACTGGATAAGCTCTGAATGTGTTATTCCCCAACTCATGAAACATCACCCAGGTCGTATCGCCTGCATCTAATGCTGCTGTATTTTCTGTAGAAGGACTGAAAAGGAAATTATCCTTGGTGACAACATTCCCCACTCCGGTAGGATTATCAGATTTGATATCCACCAGGGAATACTTCACTTCATTGGTGCCATTGGCAGAAAGCTGAGTCGTGAATAGGTAAAACAAAGTTTCTTCCTCTGGAACAGGAACAGCCAAAACACCCTGACTGCTGGAGTTGTCCCCGCCGATTTCATTCCCGTTTTCCATCAAATCCCCGTTCAGATCCCAGACGGATTGTCCATCTGTGTAAAAGAGAACCTGCCCTGCCTGATCGGAAATTGTTGTCGTGCCTGCAGGAATATCCTGAGGATGAGGGCTTGCAATTGGCCGCGGTGTTGGAGCATCCGGATTAGTTCGATCAGGATTAAAGTCTAACCCGGCACCATCTCCGAAATACCAGATATTATTAGTCTGATCGGGCAAGTCCCACATCTTAACCCGGATCTCAGCATAGGCATAGCATTCAGAATCTGGCTCCCGAACCAAAACCCAGTACAATCCCGGTAAACAGACTAAATTTTCTTTTGTAGTTGTCCAACCCTGATCCCTTAGGTTTGACCAAAAGTATTCATAATTATCGCCTCCGCCGGTTGGGGGAGCCTCTCCATCCTGTTCACCTGAAGTAGCCTGTGCTTCCAAAAGAGGGCCAATATCGATGCAGGACTCGCAAAGGGTGGTGTCCGATGGAGTAAAATTTGCCTCCAGATTATTTTCCGTGAGGGGAATTTCCTGAGTTACAGTTTCTTTTTCGCCATCAGCAAAAGTCACTGTCAACGTAACCTTAATGCTTGTTCCTTGAGCTGCATCTCCGGGTATAAGAAAATGTTCCTGATCAAAATCTGCGGGTAAAGGATTGCCATCAGAATCTACCAAAGGAGGGTCGAATTCCCAGCTAAAGCTCTCCGGTCTATAGTTTTCAGGAGTGATTACGCTGGTCAATTGAACAGGATTATTCGCACAAGGCTCTTCAGGAGACCAGGTGAAAGTAACGGCTGGAGCAATGTCAGCATTGGGAGCAAAAACCGGAAAGATCGTTCCGCAAAAATCGGTTCCGTTGAATGGATCTTCTTCAACAGTTATTAAGGCTAGATCCGGTTCGTTCGGGTTGGTTACCTTTCCCATCAACTGAGGTCCGCCGACTACTTCTTCGTAGAGGTAATACAAACTTCCATCCGGACCAACTTTGATGTCATAAAGAGAATTCAAACCAGCCGTAAGCGGAATTTCTTCAGGAGTTCCGGATAAATCCGAGGTTGGAACCCGGAAAAGTTGATTTCCTCTGGAGAAATAAATGAACGCCCCATCGGGAGAAAACTCCGCTCCTTCAATTGTATCGGTTCCGCCGGATTGACTGATAGAGGTAGAAGACCCGAAATTTCCGGAACTTGTATTAAAGTCCAGAACAATAATATCATCCCCGGTATTTTCGGGAATAAGAATCAGTTGGCTTTTTTCCTCATCAAAAACGATTGCTTTTGGGGTAAATGGAATACTTTCGGAATCAGTATTTGTGAAATCACCTTCCGTCGCTCCGAATCTTCTTGAGATCAAATTTCCGCCTTCAAAACTTATTAGGTACGAAGGAGAAGAAGGAGTTTTTACTACTAAAAGTGCCCCGGAAGCAGTGCCGATTGCCACATCTTTTGAAATCACTTCACCCAATGGTCTTTCATTACCATTTGCCTGACCAGTAGCGTTCATATCGACAACAGAATAAAGAAGCTGTCCTCCCGGAGAGATGTAAAAAATGTAAAACAGCTTATTCCCCTCCGGATCATATTCCAGAAAACCAGTCGCCACTTGCTGTCTTCCGTCAATATTTCCGTTCAAACCGGGCGCACTTCCCTGGAGTGGATTGGATCCGAAATCATAAACCAGTTCGCCATTTGTAAGGAAAAGAGGCTGACCTGTGATAGGATCGATTGCTATTGCATTGTTGTTTTTTCCAATTAAAACCGAACCGGGAAGAGTCTGCACTGTGGCAGTACCGCCTTTTCCAAAGGAGAGGTAATTATTTTCAGTAGCTCCGCTGCAATACCCGAAAATCCATTCGTTATCATTGAAACCTTGAGCAAAAGCAGTTGAAGCACCTGAAAAAAAGCTTATAGCCAGGCTTATGGTAAAAATAAATGTTAACCTTATGGAATTAGGGTTGCTTTTCATACTTTTCGAACTGCTTTTGAAACAACCAGAACTGCAAATCGTTCTAAAAGCCATTGAATAATCAAATAAACGAACAAATCCTTGTTACGGTCTTCTGCTAACTTTGTTTTTTTTGCAATAATCGGCCTTTTTGGTTCGATTACGGCATTTGCACAAGATCCCCAATATAGCCAATACTACGCGGCGCCGCTTTATTTGAATCCTGCAATGGCAGGGAGTGAATTGACCGGAAGAGTTGGGTTCAACTATAGGAACCAATGGCCAAGTATTGATGCAAAGTTTACTACGTTTTCGGCTTACTATGACACTTATTTACCGGATTATAACAGCGGGATTGGCGTTATGGTTATGCAGGATACAGAAGGTGCTGCGAAATTAAGATCGACGACCATCTCTGCGATTTACTCTTATGAATTGAAGCTGGGAGAGAATTCATATTTTCGCCCGGGTTTTCAGGCAAGCTACATTCGTCGCGAAATCGGGTATTATGAAAATCTGATTTTCGCAAATAATATCAACTCATTCGATCCTTTTGGAGATCTTATTAATTATCCCTCTAATATTGAAGGTCTGGGAGACCCTGTGAGTATGCTTTCACTTTCTTTGGGAGGTATGTTTTTCACAGAGAATTTCTGGATCGGAGCAGCTGCCCACCATGTCAATGAACCAAATCAATCATTTATCGATGGATTAAGCCCCTTGCCCGCTAAATTCTCTATACATGCCGGATATAGGATTTCTTTGGGGGAAGGCTCCATGAGACAAGATTTTACTCACATAAGAAAAGAGAGATACCTCACTCCAACAATTAACTACAAGCGTCAGGGTCCATTCGAACAGCTTGATGTGGGTGCTTATTTTTATGTAGAACCTATCGTTTTTGGTGTTTGGTACAGAGGTTTGCCTTATAAGCCTGTTGAAGACCAAAGTAATCGGGATGCTATCGTGATGATGGTTGGATTAAATCTTCTGAGCGGACTTAATGTCGGCTACAGCTTTGATTATACCGTTTCCCAACTTGGAATTCAGTCCGGAGGAGCACACGAGATCAGTTTGTCCTGGACACTTCCAAACAAATATCAAGGCAAACCCAGCCGAAGGGATACAATACTTCCCTGCCCTAAATTCTAATTTTACATGAATCCGGATACACTCAGGTATTTGCTTATTGGGGTGGTGGCGTTTGGTTTTCTTTTACAAAAAATCCTCAGCTATCTCAACAATAAACAGCCAGTCCCAATCATTCCGGCAACTCTGGATCATTACCTGAGCCAGGAAAAATTAATTCAGTCCAAAGCATATCAATCAGATAATTTCAGATTCGGGTTGATCTCCGGGATTTTCTCATTTGCGCTGACGGTTTTATTTATCAGTAAGGGTTGGTTTGGAGCAATCGATCAATGGGTGGAGGGACTTGTACCGGGGCCGCTTTCTCAGTCACTGGTTTTCTTTGGGGTGGTTTTCATCGGCTCCGACATTTTGAGCCTTCCCTTTGATTATTACAGCACATTTGTAATTGAGGAAAAGTATGGCTTCAACAAAACGAAAGTCAAGACTTTTTTCCTTGATAAACTGAAAGGTTATTTGCTTTCAATCATAGTTGGCGGGGGATTATTGCTGGTTTTTCTTTGGCTGGTTCATCAGATGGGGAAAGATTTTTGGTGGCAGTTTTGGGCAATTGCCGCTGTTTTTATGGTCTTGGTAAACTTGTTTTACACAGCCTGGATTCTTCCGCTTTTCAATAAACTCACTCCTCTTCAGGATGGGGAATTGAAACATAAAATCATCGATTACGCGAAATCTGTTAGCTTTCCACTGGATAATATCCTGGTGATGGATGGGAGCAAACGATCCTCAAAAGCGAATGCTTTTTTCTCAGGTTTTGGGAAGAGAAAGAAAGTTGTTCTCTACGATACCCTCATGGATCAGCATCCGCCGGACGAATTAGTGGCTGTCCTTGCTCATGAGGTTGGCCATTACAAAAAGAAACACATTGCCATTGGGATGATCAGTTCAGTTTTGCAGGTTGGCTTGCTCTTGTTTTTGCTGGCGCAATTTATTTTCAATGAGCAGATGAGTTTAGCTTTAGGTGCCGAACACTGGTCTGCCGAACTTAATATCATTGGTTTTACGATGCTGTTTACTCCTATTTCTATGATCTTGGGAATGGGAATGAATTGGCTTAGTCGAAAGAATGAATTTGAGGCGGATGAGTTTGCGAAAACAACTTTCGCAGGAAAACCACTTGCTGAGGCGCTGAAAACCCTTTCTGTCAAAACTCTGAGCAACATCAATCCACATCCCTGGTATGTGTTTATGAATTACTCACATCCGCCTTTGTTGGAGCGATTGGAGAAGTTGGAAAAGTAAAATCAGAAATATGAAGTCAGAAATATGAAATCAGAAATTCAGATTTATAATTTTTGTTCCCACAGATTTCCGCAGAAAAAGGCACAGATGAACACAGATTTTACCTTTTCGGATTTTTGGGTCTCCGTGTTCTCTTCGGTGAAAAGTTTCCTGCCGATTGGCGCAAAAGATCGCAGACAAACGGTGATTAATTTGTTTTCCTCCGATAATCACAGGGAAAGTCACTGATTTTCTCTGGTTATTCTTTGCTTCCTCTGCGCCTCTGCGGGAGTTTAATATCGTCGCGTCTTTGCGCCGTTGCGAGAAATTTCGTTGTGCTCTTTAGAAAGTTGAAGTCAGAAATTCAGATTTTATAACTTTTGTTCCCACAGATTTTCGCAGAAAAAAGCACAGATCGACACAGATTTTTAAATGAAAAGCCGATCAGAATTTCTTCCAATCGGCTTTTCGCAAGTTTGATGTTTAGTTTCTTCCGTCTAAAAGACATCCCGCATCAGTTATCTGGCATCGGTCACCAAACATCGGTCATCTCGCATCTCACACCCGATAAAAATCCTCCCAGCCTTTTCTAGGCGGCATACCTGCCAAAACCTGATTAGCCAAAGGATTATTGATGATCTGTCTGGTTTCCCTGTCAAATTCCAGCTTCACACCCATTTGCTGAGCCATCACACCGAGGCAGAAAACCTGACTCAATGGACCTGCGATTTCAAACGGAGACCTCGTTTTTTCCTCACCTTTGCAGGCTTTGAGGAAGTTGGCGAAGTGGTTGGATGGACTTACCGGTACTTCAGGAAGTTTGGATTCCATTTCCTTCGCTTTTTCCGCAGGAATGATAGAAAGCGTACTTCCGTGTGATCCTCCTTTGAAAGTAAGCTCTTTGCTGTAAATGATTTTGCCCGGATTCAATTTTGCAGGTTGGATCTGTCCATTGCTTGGTGGGGGGATATTAGGATCAAGTTCGGAGACACCATATCCTGCTGGCACAGGAGGGATATTATCCAATCCGTCAAACCAGTTGATCGTAAGGGCAGGCATATTTTTTCTCTCCGGAAATCTGAAAGCCAGTGTCGTCGACATTGGATAGAAGAAATTATTATGTCCGGAAAGCTTCAGCGGTTCCACCTCGAATGGAAGTCCCAATTCAAGGAATTGATGTGCAGTGTCGATGATATGCGCTCCCCAGTCACCCAGTGCGCCCATTCCGAAATCGTACCAGCAACGCCATTGACCGTTGTGAAAATCTTTGTTGAATGAATGTGGTTGGGCCTGACTCAGCCAGGTATCCCAGTCCAAAGTGGATGGAATTTGTTCGGCAGCAGGGAAACGCTGGATTTTCGGATCCCAGTCATGCCAACGGCGACGGCTGTTCATATGAGCAGTGATCGAGGTTACATCTTTAATGATACCGGCGTCTTTCCAGGCTTTGAACTGAAAATAATTAGCTTCCGAGTGACCCTGGTTTCCCATCTGGGTGACCTGCTTCGGGTATTTCTTAGCAGCAGCCATCATCAGATCCACTTCCTGAAAGGTTCGGGCCATCGGCTTTTCGACATAGACATGTTTGCCTTCGGCTATCGCCATCATAGTCACAGGGAAGTGAGAAAAGTCAGGAGTAGCGATACTTACAGCCTCGAATTCATTTCCGATCTCGTCAAACATCTTTCTGAAATCCTGAAATTTCCTGGCATTTGGAAACATATTCATGACTTCCAATGTCTGCTTGGCTCCCATATCAACATCGCATAGCGCTACGATATTGCATAGACCAGTTTGATATAATGCTTTTATGATTTCATTACCGCGATTACCAATTCCGATACAGGCCAGATTGACTTTGTCGCTGGGCGCCACATAGCCCATGGATT
Organism: Algoriphagus sp.; assembly: GCA_036676605.1. Classification (GTDB taxonomy): domain Bacteria; phylum Bacteroidota; class Bacteroidia; order Cytophagales; family Cyclobacteriaceae; genus Algoriphagus. The sequence continues at coordinate 39,630 of JAKFCO010000111.1, read as the reverse complement.
TTCCAAGGACAGAGGGAGATATCACAGTCAGTCCCGAAAGACCAAATGCTGCTGTTGCTCCGGTCTTGAGGAATTTACGTCTGTTTGTATTCATGATTAGGTTGTTTTTGGGTTAAAGGGAAACCCTCTTAAGCCAAGATAGCTATTCCGGGAAAACCTGTGGAGGGTTTATTTCTTCAACCCAATCTACTTATGAAAAATCAGACTTCAGACAAACGATCAGAAAATCAACGGAAACGATCTCGGAGCAGAAATCCACTAACGGCATGTTTTTCAGGACAAACTTTTCTTAAATTCCCCCGCTCAATAAAACCCAAACCCATGAAAGACCTGGCAGATTTCCACGCACCAATTACTGATCTTTTCCCCCAGCCCAAAACTTCTCAAGACTGGGATAAATATCGTCTCAGCAACGAACAAATAGAATTTTTCAATGAAAATGGCTATCTGGCCGGCATCAAAATGCTGGATGAAGTTCAGATCGAAGCATTGAAAAAATCCCTTGACGAAGTGATGGATCCCAAGCATCCGATGCATCATTTATTCCATGAGTTTCACAGCAACGAGTCATCCGATCCGAATACGGTCCTTTTTCACTCGTTGGGTCACTGGAGATTAGCAACAGCTTTCCATGATGCGATCTGGAACCCTGCTTTCCGGATGGCAGCAAGTCAATTGCTGGGAAATAAGGCGGTGAGGTTCTGGCATGATCAGCTTTTCTGTAAGCCTGCCAGACATGGTGGAGTAGTGGCTTGGCATCAGGATTATTCCTACTGGACCAGGACGATCGCGATGCAGCACCTGACATGCTGGTGCGGACTAGATGATGCGACGGAAGAAAATGGTTGCCTTCAATATGTGCCCGGAAGCCATCGATGGGGCTTACTCGACAAACCTGCTCTCGCAGGAGAAATGAATGGCTTAATGGTAATGTTGAACGAGGAGCAAAAGGCTGAATTCAAACCTGTTTCTGTACCTCTTAAAGCCGGTTATGCCGCTTTTCACCATCCCTTGCTGGTTCATGGCAGCTATGCGAACTACTCGGATCGCTCCAGAAAAGCCTTTGTGCTGAATGTTTTTGCAGACGGAACCGTATCCGACACGGATGAGCCATTACTTCAGGGAGTTCCTGTGATTCCAAAAGGTGAAAAAATGGGAGGGAAGTTTTTTCCGCTGATTTTTGATCCTAAAATTCTTTAAATAAACACTTTTGCATTTTCACCTTAAAAAGTCTCTTTTAAAATGTGAATTATGTTGTTTAATGAATTTGTTGTTTTATTTACTATAAAAAATGTAAAAAAAGAATATGTGTATTCGCTTGATTGCACGTAACAGAATTAAGTTGGGATTTGAATGAAAAAATCCCCCTAACCCCCTTTAAATCCCGATAATTATCGGGATGGGGGTCACATTTCCGCATCCCGAAAGCTATCGGGATTAAAACCGATAGGCTTCTATCCATTGTGTAGATATCCGGATACGCATAAAATTGATTCCTGGATTAATCTATTCCTAATCAATAATCAGGTCGTATTAAGCATTTTTTGTAGCTTATTATTAAGCGAATATTGTCCATTTTTCTAAAAACATATTTAGAGTCCTGTTCTATCCTGCTGATTTTCATCCTGTTTTCTCAGGACGCAACAGGACACTGACTAATAATTTGTTTTATTATTTCACGATCAACATTAACCCAAAATCACATGTTCAAAAATTTCTATCTTAATAAAAGGACCTATTTTATTTGGTTCTTTTGCAGCTTGTTTTTTCTTAGCTTTTTTGCCCAAGGTCAAAATTCTCTTGTAAAAGGGGTAGTAACCTTTGGTGCACAAAAAGAACCCGTTCCTGGCGCATTGGTTATAGTTAAAGGAACACAAAGGGGAGGGGTCACTGAAAATGACGGAGCTTTTGCTATTGATGCAAAAGCTGGAGAAGTATTAGTCATCAGTTTTATTGGATTTCAAAGTAAGGAAGTAACAATCCAAAACGTCACAGATGTAATTCAGGTTTCATTGGATGTTAATGAGGCAGAATTAGAGGAAGTGATTGTAGTTGGTTATGGTACCCAAAAGAAATCTGACTTAACAGGGGCGGTTGGTTCTGTTGGAGAAACACTCTTGAGAGAACGGCCATCATCTTCGCTTAATCAAGCGCTTTCGGGCCGTATTCAGGGAGTCAATGTTTCGGTCAATTCAGGAAGACCAGGAGGGCGTGCAAATATCCGAATCAGAGGTAATACGTCGGTGAGTATTTCCAATGACCCGCTTTATGTGATTGATGGGGTGATTCTACATGCTAATGGATTGGCAAATGGAAGCTCACCAATTGATTTCATCAACCCAAATGATATTGCATCAATAGAAGTACTGAAAGACGCTTCAGCGACAGCGATTTATGGTGCACGTGGTGCCAACGGAGTAATTTTGGTGAGTACCAAAAGAGGAAATAAGACAGGTGGAGTAATTACCTATGATTCTGATTTTAGCGTTGGAGTTTTGCCGGAGAAAATTCCTTTACTCAATTCTAAAGAATTTTTAGCGACTGAGGATTTGGCTTATCAAAATGCCAAAAAATACGATCCAAATGGCTGGGCAAATGGGATTTATAAAGATCCTAAGCTAAAGAGAACCAATCCCAAGCTCTTCGATTCAAGTGGAAATCCTCTTTACGATACTGATTGGCAAGACGAGTCTTTCCAAAAAGCATTTACTCAAAATCACCAGCTTGGCTTCACAGGAGGAAACGCTAATGATAGTTATGGGATTTATCTAGGATATAGAGATGAGGAAGGATTAATGAAAGAATCTTGGTTGAAGAGGTATTCAGCAAGGTTTGTCTTTGATAGCCAGGTGAAAAAATGGGTGAAAGTCGGTGGCACATTAAGTTATAACGACCAAAAAGAAAATCAGGTTGACCCACTTGGAAATGGAGGCATCATTGCAATGCGCCAGGTTTTAGAAGCTTTACCGATTATACCTGTTCGATATCCAGATGGAACTTGGGCAGGAAATGGAGATTATCCTGGAATGGAAGGAGGCAACAATCCTCTGCATGTCGCAAAAGAAAGGATCTATAATGTCCTGACCCAAACTGTCATTGGTAATATTTATGCCAACTTTTTCCTTGCAAAAGGCTTAGAGTTAAGATCAACTCTTGCGACCAATATCATCAACCAACGAGTGGATTATTATGGAGGAAGAAGTCTCAACTATATTGCTAAAAATCAGGGAGGTGATGCATCAGTAACGAACGATAGACTTAATTCTTGGCAGTTTGAAAATTATTTGACTTACTCGAAAGAATTTAACGAAAAGCATTCAATTAACGCAATGGCTGGTCTTTCGTGGCAACATGTGGATCGATTCAATTCCACTGCAAGATCTCAAAATTTTCAGGATGACTATTTTATGTTTAACAACTTAGGAAGTGGTGCTAACGCTATTCAGCCAGTTTCTAGTAATGTAGCCTACGGATTGAATTCCTATTTTACCCGATTGAATTATATTTTCAGTCAGAAATACCTTTTTACTCTGACTGGCCGAGTTGATGGGTCGTCTAAATTTGGTGAATCCAATCGTTATGCGTTTTTCCCATCTGCTGCATTTGCATGGAGAGTTTCGGATGAAGAATTCTTAAAAGGAAGTAACGTTATTTCCAATTTGAAATTCAGAACCAGTTTTGGACAGACAGGCAATTCAGAAGTTACCGCTTACCAAGCTTCTGCTGGGATGGGAAATTATTCAGTTGTTTTCAACAACCAAAGACAAATTGGAATTGGAATTAATCGATTGGCAAATCCTGATCTAAGGTGGGAAAAAACATCCCAGTTCGACATTGGAGCTGAAATTGGATTTCTTCAAAACCGAGTTTCCTTGGAACTAGATGTTTACAGAAAACTTACTGAGGATATGTTACTTAGTGCTCCCGTACCATCAAGTAGCGGTTACACTACTGTAAGTAAAAATATCGGTAGTATGGAGAATAAGGGTATAGAAATCGGACTGAATACTGTAAATATTGAGAAAAACGATTTCACCTGGAATACCTCCTTCAATTTTTCATTAAATAAGAATAAAGTAATCGATTTGGCAGGTGGAGCTGATATTTTCCTCGGTTCTACGATCGTAAGGAAGGGAGAACCAGTAGGGTCTTTCTTTGGCTTCATTCATGAAGGTACTTGGAGCACAAGTGAGGAATCCCTAGCTGCTCAATATAAAAAGAGACCAGGTGACATTAAATATAAGGATGTAAATAACGACGGCGCTATCAATGATGCAGACAGAGTGATAATTGGGAAAGGTATACCTGATGGGTTTGGAACATTTTACAATAGTTTCACATATAAGAATTTTGATTTGATAGTGGATATCCAATACACATTCGGTAATGATGTATTGTTTAGAAGTAAGCACTCAGCTGAAGATCGTACTGGCATAGCGAACAGCTTCAAAACTGTGTTGAATGCCTGGACTCCGGAGAACCAGGAGACTAATATTGCACAAATCCGACCGTTAACTGCAGGTTATAATACTAATAACGATACCGACAGGGTTCAGGACGGATCATTTTTCCGAGGCAGAAATCTAATGCTCGCTTATAATTTCTCTCCAGAAATGCTAGAGCGACTTAAGGTGGGCAGATTGCGGGCATTCTTCTCAGTTCAGAATTTCTTCTTGACTACAGATTTTGAAGGATTTGATCCTGAGGTGTCTACATCTGGTGCTACATTTGATCAAGGTGTGGATCTTTACGCTTATCCAAAGCCTCGTGTATTTATGCTAGGTCTAAATATTAGTTTGTAATCTTTAATATTATCGATGAATTATGAAAAGTTTAAAACTTAGTATAAAAAAATTCTCCTTGGGTATCATGATGATTTCCACGGCGAGTTGTACGGATTTTTTGGATGAATCCGATAAATCTAATTTTACATTAGATAATTATTTTACCAAACCTGAGCATGCAACCAGTGTGGTCAATTCAATATATCAGGATTTAAGGCCGATGACCGAAAGTGGGTTTAACGGAGCTCCTTGGATGATGGTAGAATTTGCTACCGGGCTTGCAGATACAGAATTAGGGCAAGCTCAATACAGTTTGTTTGTCAAAGACTTGGTAAACAATTCTGATAATGGTTATGGACAAACTATATGGACTAGTTATTATAGAGGTATTGCCAATGCAAACTTAGCAATTGCTAATGTGCCATCTATTAATATGGATGAAACAAAAAAGCAAAAGTTAATAGGTGAAGCGAAGTTTTTAAGAGCCTATTATTATTTCAACTTGGTGCGAATTTTTGGTAATATCCCATTAATCACCGAACCAGTTGATTTAACTTCTGAAAACCTATATGCTAGCCCGGCAAATCCGGAAGATGTGTATAATCAAATAGTGAAGGATTTGACCGAAGCTGAAGGATCAGGTTTACTGAATCTTGATGCAACTGGGCGGGCCTCTTTAGGAGCTGTAAAGTCTCTTCTATCAAGTGTCTACTTAACCATGGCGGGACACCCCCTGAAGAAAGGGAATGATTATTACAAAAAAGCTGCTGACAAGGCCAAGGAAGTAATTGACTCGAAAGCATTTTCTCTTTTCACTTCTTACAATGATTTGCATAATCCAAGCAAAAAGAATATAGGCGAAAATATCTTCATGGCGCAATTTGCACCGTTTATTATGCCTTCCTCCTGGCAAGTTTCAATAGTTCCCTATAATAGAGGGATTTCAGCTTATAGTGCTGAAACCGGTGGGATTTTTGCAAATGAGGAGTTTGTGCGTTCTTATGAACCGAACGATAAACGTGTAAGAGAAAAGGAATTTTACTACACGAGTTATTCTTTAAGAGCGGATAGAACTAAAGAGCTCGCTCTTGGTGATTTCTACATCTATAAGCACTTTGATGAAGTGGCTAACCTGAGTACGACCAGCAGTGGAATGAATTGGCCAATATTACGCTATGCAGAAGTGTTATTGATTTTTGCAGAAGCATCAAATGAGGTCAGTGGACCAAATAGTCAGGCCTACGAGGCGATTAATGCCATTAGAAAAAGAGCTGAATTACCTGATTTGGCAGGTTTGTCAAAGGATGAATTGAGAGAAGCTGTCTGGAGAGAAAAATGGTTTGAATTATCTTATGAAAATAAGACATGGTTTGATATGGTTAGAATCAAAAAAGCATTCAATGTGACTACCAGGAAATTTGATGAGTTTGTGGGACACAAGTTTGTTTATGGTCCCGTATTGAAGGAGAGAGAATTATTGTTCCCAATCCCGACTGCTGAAATCAGAAACAATAAAAATCTTGTTCAAAATCCAGGTTATTAAATCAAAAAAGTATTTTTGATTTAGATTAAAATAATCTTAGGTTACGCAATATTGAACTAAGTGGAATCCTTTAGAAAATGGCTTTGATTTACTTTGGTAAAGATGACTAAGCCATCGGACATATTGGTTTTGTAAATGGGTTTGGGAAGGCTGTTTTTTCTGCTTTTCCAAACCCATTCTCCAAATATGTGCCTTGGTTCCCGAGTATGGTCAATTTGGGATTTTATAAACTCAATGCCATAGTTGAGATTATGTAGATGTGTGAGTCCTTAGTTAAAAATAATTGTATATGAAATCGTTCAAAGCACTTTCTTTTCTTTTAGTATTTTTATCTGTTTCCTGTTTTGCTCAAAATGGTAAAACCTTTCTCCAATTCGAAGGAAAGGATGGGCCGGGAAAAGGAAAGCATATAGTCCTGGTGGCGGGAGATGATGAATATCGGTCTGAGGAATCCATGCCCATGCTGGCAAAATTGCTCTCTCAGCGGTATGGATTTACCTGCACGGTCTTATTCCCTATTGAGCCGGCAACCGGAAACATTGTCCCAAATTATCAGAACAATATTCCGGGTTTGGAGCATTTGGAAAATGCTGATCTCATGATCCTTTTGATCCGCTTCCGTGAGTTGCCTGATGATCAATCCAAGTACATCGAAAACTTTCTGAAAGCAGGAAAGCCTGTTATCGGTCTCCGAACTTCCACCCATGGGTTTGCCTATCAGAAGAACAAGACTTCTCCCTATGCCAAATGGACTTGGAACGGCAAAGAAGCCGGTTGGGAGATGGGATTTGGCAAGGGGATCTTCGGTGAAACCTGGGTCAACCATCACGGAGTTCACGGCAAAGAAGGTTCACGCGCCCTTGTGGAAGGTGTGCAGCAGATGAACGATCATCCCGTACTTCGTGGTGTCAACGACATCTGGGTGCCGGAGGACGTCTATGGGATCCAAAGCCTGCCTGCGGAAGCGGAGGTTTTACTTTACGGGCAGTCCACCGCCGGAATGAACGCCCAGGCTCCGCTCATGTGGGAAAAATCAGTGATGCCCATCGCCTGGACCAAACCTTACCAGATTGAAGGAGGAAAGCCGGGAATGGCTTTCGCCTCTACCATGGGTTCGTCACTTGGTTTCCAAAGTGCCGACTTGAGGAGATTAGTGTTGAATGCTTCTTTTTGGCTGTTGGGAATGCCGGAGGTGATCAAACCGGATCTTAATGTGGAAATTGTCGGAGAATATACCCCCACTATGTTTGGATTTGACACCTTTAGGAAGGGGATGAGAGTGGAGGAATTTAAGTAAGTCTGAAGGATGAAGTCAGAAGTCTGAAAACTTCTACATTCGAAATTCAGTGTTCGATATTCATTATTTCAAAAGTTTTAAATGTCGAACACCGAACGTCGAATAGCGAATAACGAAGAAAATCGAGATTCAGGTAAAATTTGAAGATAAGTAATTCATGAACAAAATTGGATTTAATGTGCTGGCTTGGTCAGCGGAGATTTCGGAAGGCCTTTTGCCTATTTTGGACCGGTTAAAAAAGATCGGATACGATGGGGCTGAATTTTTTATCGGGGGTTCCGATGAAGCAGCTTTTCGGATGGTCGGAAATCACTGTAAGAATATCGGACTGGAAGTCACTTCGGTTTTTGTGCTGGGTGCGGATGAAAATCCAATTAGTCCGGATCCGGCAGTAAGAGCCAGGTCAAAAGAAAAAATCAAGTGGACGATTGACCGTGCAGCGGATCTGAATTCGCAGCTAATCTGCGGGCCTTTTCATTCCGCTTTTGCAACGTTTGCTTCCCGAGCACCGATCGAGGATGAGTACAATTGGAGTGCGGAAGTCCTTCATGAAATGGGAGATTATGCGCAGAAAGCCGGGATATTATTGACTCCGGAAGCCCTGAACCGCTTCGAATGCTATCTCTGCAACACGATGGAGCAGCTGGATTACCTGCTGGGAAAAGTCAATCATCCCAATGTGCAGGCGATGTTTGACACGCATCATGCTAATATGGAGGAGAAGAAAATCGGAAAAGCCATCGAATTCATTGCTCCGAGACTGGGGCACTTTCATATCTCCGAAAATGACCGAGGAACACCGGGTTCGGGTCATGTGAATTTCGACGAAACATTCGCAGCCCTGGCAAAAGTGAATTACAAAGGCTGGCTGACCATCGAAGGATTTACCCGAAATGATCCCGCTTTTGCCAATGCAATCGGGGTGTGGAGGAATTTCTCAGAGCCATGGGATATGGCCGAGAATGGATATAAGTTGATCAAGGAGATGGGAGAGAAATATGGGCTTTGAAGGAAGAAGCTAGAAACAAGAACCAAGAAACAAGAGCCAAGACTTAAGACACGAGATTCAAGACAAAAGATTCAAAACTTAAGACACGAGATTCAAGACTTTAGAAAAACGTTTCCGTGAGTGTAGGCATGCTGGAGACAAGTCATCACTCACGGTTTTTTTACCTGACCAAACTTACTACTCACTTTTCACTACTTACAAAAAATCACTTCACCTCCACATCCGGAATCGCCTTGTTGTGATTGGCCAGAAGCTTGAATTTTCCTTTGACAATAGCATAGGTCTTCATAAAATGATAATTCACTCGACGACTGTTGGTCAGGCCCACGACTCTTTAGGCGTGGTGTGATTGGCCAAAAGCTTGATTTTTCCATTGAGCATAGCATAGGTCCTCATGAAATGATAAGTCGCTGGACTTGGGCCGCGTTCTACTACTGTGAAGCCGCTGACTACCCCCGTACTTCCAAATATCACCACTTGTTGAACTCTCGAAGTTCGGCATGTGATAGAATCTACTTGGCCTGTCTGAATCCTCTTTGCCCGGCTGACGATCGCATCCTTGCCATCGATGGAGCCTTCGTGATTGTATACCCAGACAAACTCATCTGCAATGAGATATTCCAAAAAGGCCACATCTGATTCCAGCAAGGCCTTTTCTCAGCCTATGTCCAAAGCCAGAAGTTTCTGCTCTGAATCTTGAGAAAAGGCAAGATGAAAAAGGGAAAAAAGCAGAAGGGTAAGGAAGCTGTATTTCATAGAGTTACTTAGTTAAATAGTCAGCATAATATGAATTGGATTTCAAAATCAGGAACGGTGGCCTGCGAATTCTTTGGATAATATAAGGATTCCGAATTTATGGTACTGGGGAAGAGCCTTCAAATACCGGCCAGCGGGCAGAAAATTCCAGAGAGTTTTAGAGTCAGGAAAAACCGACAGGTTCCTTTGGCTTATGGCCTGGAAAACCAAGAGGTTAACAAGCTCTCAAAAAATTAAATTAAGGAGTGCCTGATTGCCTTTGGCCTGAAAAGGATTGGGTTTAGACAGATATTTTTAGGGAATTTCAATTTTTTAAATTTTTGGATTGGGAAAATACGAAAGGGAAAAAGAATTCCAATGGGTAAATTTGGTAAGGAATGATTGCTCACTTTAAAGATACCAGCCATGAGATTCAACCTACTCTTGCTACTTTTTCTGGTTTGGGGAATGGGGGGATGCTATGTGTACAAGCCGCTTGAAAAAACCACCAGGTCATATGAGGTCAACTTATCCGAGGAAGAAAATTTGTTTAGGCAATTTTTCTACCTGAAAGCAGGTGAAGGCATTCAGGTCACCACCAAAAGAGGAAGAAAAGTTTCATTGGAATTTTTGCAGGTATCGCAGGACACCCTTTATGCCAATTACAAATTTCATGGTCATAATGGGCCCGTCAAAGTGCCACTCTCGGATATTCAGGAAGCAAAAAGGCTGAAATACAGTAAAGGATTGTCTTTTATTGCTGAAGCATTTAGCTTTTTGATCGTCACCACGGTCAACTTATTGATTAACGGTGAATTGGATTATTCAGGAGAGGAAGACTGATTTTTTTGTCCGCCCCGTCTAAGCTTTTTTTGTGGAAAAGCCCCTTCTACAACCTGCCGGGCTTAGCTCCTGCATCAAAAAACACCGGAGTGACTTGCCGCTATTCCCAACTGGGGTAATTTCCAGAACTAGTTGTTGGGTTGGAGAGACCCGGACAGCCCCTTATCTTTCGGCCAGAACTGGGTGCTCATTTTCAGATTTTTGGTTAAACTTAATTCATGAGAAAAAACTTCCCTCTGATTTTCCTTCTCCTGTTTGGTTTGTCGGCCGTGGGGCAACAAACCCGTCCCAATATCATCTTTATCCTGACAGATGATCACCGCTGGGATGCGCTGGGTTTTGCCGGAAATAAGATAATTCAAACGCCGGAGATGGATCGATTGGCATCGGATGGTGTTTTCTTCGAAAATGCCTTTGTGACTACCCCGATTTGCGCAGCGAGCCGCTCCAGTATTTTGACAGGAATGTACGAGCGCACCCATGGCTACACGTTTGGGCAAGGCGATATTAAGCAGGTTTATATGGATCTGTCCTATCCGGTGTTGCTGAAAGGTTCCGGGTATTTCACAGGGTTTTTTGGGAAGTTTGGAGTGAATTATGCAGGCTTTGACTCGCTTTTTGATATCGGAGAGGACTATGACCGCAATGGAAAATTCAACGACAGAAGAGGGTATTTTTATAAAACAATCGATCAGGATACCGTACACCTGACGCGATACAACGGGCAAAAAGCGATCGATTTTATCCGCGAATCACCCAAGGAAAAGCCATTCATGTTATCCCTCAGTTTCAGCGCTCCACATGCTCATGATCCTGCGGAAAAGCAATATTTCTGGTCTCCGGAGTTTGATACCATGTATCAGGATTTGGTGATTCCGGATCCTTTGCTGAAGGAGGATTCCTATTTCCAGGCCCAGCCTGACTATGTCCGAACCGGGGAAAACCGGACCCGCTGGCATTGGCGATTCGATACGCCGGAAAAGTATCAGCACAGTGTGAAAGGATACTATCGCATGATCTCGGAGGTAGATGCGGAAATCGGGAAAATCCGAAAGGCCCTGGAGGAAAATGGCCTGGCAGAAAATACCGTGATCATCCTGATGGGCGACAATGGCTATTTTCTTGGGGAGCGACAGCTTGCCGGCAAGTGGTTGATGTATGATAATTCGCTTCGGGTGCCGCTTATCATCTATGACCCGAGGGAAAAGGGAGGGAAACGAGTGGATTCCTTTGCGCTGAATATCGACGTGCCGTCCACGATTTTTGACTTGGCAGGAATAAAATCCCCCAAATCCTGGCAGGGACTCTCTCTGATTTCTCCCCAATTAGCCAAAAGAAAAGAATTCCTGACCGAGCATCTCTGGCAGACCCCGATTATTCCGCCCAGCGAGGCCATTCGGACAGGGCGATGGAAATACTTCCGCTACATCAATAACCAAAAGCACGAGGAACTTTATGATCTTAGCCTGGATCCTTTGGAGAAAAATAATCTGGCTGACGATCCCGGACATCAGGCGATCCTCAGTCAACTTCGCAAAAAGCTGGAGAAAAAAGTTGAAGGGTATTTGAAAGAAAGGGTGGAGTGAGGGATATAGATGCGGAAAAAATGAAATCGATTTATACCTTCCTTTTCCAATCAAGACAATCCAATGAAACTCCATTTTATCACTTCCTCACTGCTTTTCCTTTTTACTGTTCTAAGCCTTTATGGGCAGGAGACCAAATCAATTTATCATTCTGAAACCCTTGAAATCGAGCAAATCAGCCCAAATATCTTTGTCCATATCAGTTATCTCAACACGCAGGATTTTGGCAAAGTCGGTTGCAACGGTATGATCGTCATCAACGGGGGCGAAGCGCTAGTCTTTGACACTCCGACTGAGGATGAGGTAAGCCGGGAACTGATCAGCTGGTTGGAAAAGGAACAAAAAGTTAGAGTGAAGGCAGTACTCGCCACGCATTTTCATAATGACTGCGTCGGCGGATTGGAGGAATTCAAGGCTCGTGGGATTCTTACTTATGGGTCATTCAAGACCATTGTGCTGGCGAAAGCAGCCGGATTTCCTGAGCCGAAAAACGGCTTTGAAGATCAACTGATTCTGGAGGTCGGTGATCTCCGAGTAATCAACCGATTTTTGGGGGAAGGGCATACCCGGGACAATGTCGTGATTTATGTGCCCTCAGATCAGGTTCTTTTTGGGGGATGCCTGATCAAGGAGTTAGGGGCAGGTTTTGGCTTTTTGGGAGATGCTAATACCGCAGCATGGTCCGAGACGGTCATAAAGGTGAAATCCACTTTTCCGGATGTCCGAACTGTCATTCCCGGACATGGGAAGATTGGAAATGCCGAATTGCTGGATTATACGATTAGGTTGTTTGGAGAGAAATAGCTGGAAATTCGAAGTGAGGAGTTTTTTTGGTTTTAACCAATTTCAAATTGGTATGGATGGGAGAGCGGAATTACAAATTCCACCCAGCGTCCTGGGTTACTTCAGAACTGTTGAGGGATAGACTACGCTGAGAGGGGAAGGGCAAATTCCTGAAAATAGAAATGTGCGGAGTTGAAAACTCTGCTTAGGCGGGGGCAAATCTTTGAACAGATCCAAAAATTATTCTGTAAAAATGAAAAATTCCCATCTACATGTGAAACGTTTCTGTTTTTAGGTGGAGAATTCCTATTCCGGATAGGAATGTTTCTGTTTGATAGAAACGATCCTATATTTTGGTCGAACGTTCCTGTATTTGGGTGAAACGTTCCTGTCTTTTGGAGGAAGGTTTCGGTTGTAAATAAGAACAATGGTGTACAAACCCAGGAATGCTTCAATCCTACCCGGGAAGCTTGCTGTTTTTTGCCCGAACAATGAAGAAAAATGGTAAAAAATTCCAGCTTAAAAGAAGAGGAAAGGGGTAGTTAGAAGAGAAGTGTCTTTATTGCATGATTTGTTGAAAACGTTTTGCAGCTACCCGAAGGTGGCAACTTTGGAACACTTCACTTTTAGTTAAACGCATACTTTGAAAAAGCACAAAGCTAGATTAACCACTGAACCGCCACTTTTGGGCGTTCGGCATTCTTTTCAGTCAGGCGAGTTTAACAAAGTTGTCTTCGAGCTTTACATTAAAGCTTATCTCTGCATTTAATGCCTTAAAAACTTTTAAAATTGTGTCAATGGTCGCACTGTTTGCACTGCTTTCAAGTTTGGAAATTTGAGCTTTTTGAACACCAACAAGTCGTCCAAGTTCTTCTTGGGTTAAATGCCGGTCTTGCCTTGCAGTTTTAATCATTTTTCCCAAAACATCCATTCGAAGTTCATACTCGTATTCGTCTCGGTCAGCTGTTCCAACTTTGCCGATATACTTGTCCTTCATTTCTGCAAGCGAATAAGTCTTGATTTCTTTAGTTGCCATATGATTACTTTTTCTGTTTGTTATGGAAATATTTGTCTTTTAGTCTTATTGCTCTGCCAATTTCGTTTTTTGGAACTTTGTCAACCTTTTTTATGAAACCGTGGGTCGCTATCACCAAAGTTTCTTTGTTATCTGTCTTGTCCCAAAATGCAAGCAGTCTAATTTGAAGTCCTGCGTATTTTGTCCGAAACTCCCAAATTTCGTTCTGAAGTTTCTTTAAAAGTTTTGGATCATTCGTCAGTTCAGCAAGGTCAATATTGTAAAAGATTTTTTTAATAGTCTTTGAGTCAAGTCCCGAAATGAACTCGTCTGCTTCCTCTAAAAACCTTGTTTAAAAATACTTCATCAAATACTGTCAGTGTTAAACTTCACAAAGAAAAATAAAGTTTCTAAATTTAGAAACAAAAGTTAAATTATTTCGGTCGGTCCTGTTTTCTAAGAACAACATTTAGCGGCTAAGAAACGTGGGGCTTTTCAAAGCACTCACCTGTCCGTCTGTGACAAAAGTAGCCACGAAGAACGAACCTTGCGGAAACTACTGTCCTCCCCAAGTTTTCTTAGGTGCTGTTGGCAGTATGTACTTTATTATTCAATCATTTTATTGATTTTCGGTTGTATAATCCATATTCCAATTGGATAAAACCAAATCATAAAGAATTCTCCTGTAAAGTCCCCAAATTTCACTTCCCTTTGAAGTTCAACGGATTTAAATGTCTTTGCTACAAAATATAGAGAGTAGAAAATGCAAAACATTGAAAATAAATGTAGAGGGACTATTATTCCAACTAGACTACCGATAAGTCCACCGCTTGGTTCACTTCCGTTCTCCATCAAACCGCTCATGGCTTCACCCATAAAAATTAAAATAAAGAGCATGTAAGCCATTGGAAAAAAAAAGAATATCTTAAATTTTTTGACTTTCATCTTTACATTTCCAGGAACTTTACTCTGAAGTCCAATAGCAACAGACCAAAACCAACCAAAAAAGACACCCATGAATATTATCGTCATTATTGGGAAGAATTTCATGTAGTTAAACATGAAAGTAGGCTCTGGATTGTTCCCGCTTCCGATATTTGAGAACATTGTTCCCATCAATACGAATTGAAGAATCATTGGTATTCCAAAAGTCAATAAGAAGAGTTGCCAATGTTTTGCTTTCAAGAATGTCTTAGTCATTGTTTTTTTATTTGAGTTTAGTCTGCTCGTATTACTGCCAAACATGCTTATTGCTTCACCTTTGATTAGTCTAGTTGTCTGATTTGGGTAACTATATGCACCTTTTGGTCGCTTTTACTTATTTCCAAAAATCAGGTAAAGGCTACTCTTTTCCCTCGAATAGTTCTTGAAAGTACATCTAGCCGATATCTTCTGCAAGGCTTAGTTTATAAAGGAACTGATTTTATCACTTTTTTCTAGAGATGGATATTCCCTCGCTCAATCCCCCATTCCTTTAGCCAAGCCCACCGCTTTGCCCAATCCATCAGGATGTCGTTTCTCCATTTCAGGATTGTTTTTCCTCCCTGAAGTTTGCCGTCATAGAGTTGGGGATCGGAGGAGTCGGAGTACCAGTTCGGCCCTAAGGGGTAATCGGTTTCGTTTGGTTTTCCCGGCCAAAGATTGCTGACTACCAATTCTCCTTCACCGTTTGGAAATCCGGGGATCTCTGAGGTAAAGCGATAGCGCAAAACCTCAGCTTGCTTGGGAGAATACCTGAGGGCATATTTCCCGTTTCCCAGATAGTAACCCGGCCAGATTTGTTTGGAGTTTTGATAGGGGACTTCCATCCAAAAGACCACGGAATCTGAAGGAACATTGATTTCCGGGCCTTTCTGATGGAATTCTATCAAAGTGCAAAATGCTACCGTGTCCGACAACGTGGTTACCCGATCAAAAACCACTCGGGAACTTCCCGATATCCGCTCAAAACTTCCTCCCCAGCCTTCACGGAGGGGATCGGTTGGATCTCCATCCATGAGGTAAAGCAAAGAAGGGGTATCGCCCATTTTGATCTCACCGTCATAGTATTTTTTAAAATCCCTCCCCAAATGCCCCGCACCTCGGATATGGGCGTCGTAGTAATCTGAAGTCTGGATGATGTCTGGTGTCTGATTGTTGGAGAAAAAGCCGTAGTAGCTGGAATTTACCTCGATCATCCAAAGATTTGGGAAATGCTCCGCGATGTAGGTATAGCTGTTGGCGCTCCATTTTTTGTTTGGCCCACCGATCCAGTAAACGCGGATGTTTTCCTGGATTTCCGGAGCATCATGCAGAGCTTGCGCCAGATCTTCCAGACCTCCCCAGACCAATACCCAAAGCGGTCTTTGATCCTCTTTTTTTGCGCAGCGAATAATCCAGTCCGAACCTTCCGTTTCGCTCGTGATTCCACAGTAGGGAGCATTTCCTCGACGGCCTTGTTTGGTGATAGATCGGAGAAAATTGGGTTTGGGAAATTCGGAACTGTGTTTCAGTAGTTTGGGAAGGTCTTTTTCATACAAATCAATCATCCGGAAAATCTCCGACGTACTTCCTGCGCCATAAGAGGGAGAGGAAACCAGCCCTTCTATTTCAAACAAATCGCTGTACATCAGCAAATGAGCCATGCTTTGGTTGTCGTCGGGGTCACTGCCTCCGATATCGGTGCTGATCAGGACTCGGGGTTTCACGGGGACAGGTTGCTGGGAGAAAAGAGAGAATGATATAAGGAAAAAGAAAAGGCAGGTCAAGGCTCGAAACATGGGAATTGGGCTTAGTTGGAACTTGAAGATATGGGCTTCGATCCGAGTATTCATCCTGTGGTTTGGTGGAATGGCGGTGGAAGATTAGCCACCATTAAAAGTTAATTTTTTGTCTTATTGGTTTCATTGTGAAAAATCAAATTATCCTATCTTTAACCCATTAAGCGCTCTATCTGACATAGTTTTTTGTATTGCAAGGAATGGAATTCCTTCAATTTACCTAGGCAATCATTTGCCAAGGTTTTAATTCTTTCATTACCAAAATAGAGATGCATCATGAAATCAACAGATAAAATTGCAATAATTGGCGGGACCGGTAAATCCGGGAAATACCTTGTCAAAAGTTTGATTAATAGAGGAATCCAGTTTAAGCTACTAGTCAGAAATCCCAAAAATATATCCTTCGAATATTCAGGAATGGAGATAGTAGAAGGAGACGTAACTGACAGAAAAGCTGTTTCTCAATTACTGGAAGGTACTTCTGCGGTAATCAGCACATTGGGACTTGGAATTCCGCCTAGTACCCCAGATCTTTTTGCCAAGGCTACTGAATTGATCCTTCAAACCATGAGCGAATATCAAATCAGACGATATGTGGTGGCTACTGGCTTAAACGTGGATGCGGATGGGGATTCAAAGAGTGAAAAGACCCGGTTCGCCACAGAATGGATGAAGGCTAATTTCCCGATTTCAACGGCCAGCAAGCAAGAAGAATATAAGATGTTGGTCGAGAGCGGGATAGATTGGACTTTGGTCCGGCTCCCAATGATTGAACAAACCGAAGTGATCAGAAAATATAAGGTGGATTTAAAGGATTGCAGGGGTGAAAAAATCAGTGCTTCATCTTTGGCTGCCTTTCTGATCGAACAACTAGAAAGTGAAGAATATTCTCGGTTGGCTCCCTTCATTTTTGAACTTTAAAAGAAATGGCGGAAGGAATTCCGCCATTTCTTTTTCACTCCATAAAGAAAACTCAATTCCAATACTTAGTCCAATCGGATCATGTTCATTCCGCCTCCAGCTCAAAAGTAACGGTAACGTTTCCTGCTCCCAAAGCCTCGGCTAAACCGGCTGGATCATCTACTTTCCCGAGCCGTGTGTACGGGTAGGAGGTGGAGAAAGTCTGATAAAAGATAACCATGGTATTAGCTCCCCAAAGCATCAAATCCCCGGTTTTAATGGTACCGGGGTTTGATGGGTTTGTAGGAAGGTTCTTTGGTAATCGATAGAATTTTTCGTTCCGGTTTAGATCTGCCATTTCAACCGTCAATGGAAGCAGGAGTAGAAAATTTTCAACGGTCTCATTTTCCAATATGGTTGCGGTAAAGGTTTTTGAACCTACGATGATGTTGATTTTTTTACCAGATTTTTCCATTTCATTTAAATCATTGAGTTTATCAGATTGAGGTTCGGTTGTTTGACAAGAAGTCCCTGTGGTGGAAATCAATCCAAATACAAACAAAAGAACAATGGCTCCAATTCTTGAAGGTTTCTCCATGGCAAATCAAGATTTTAAAAGGTTGCTGCATCAATTACTTATCGATATCTCGCATCATTGTGGTTTAGTTTTTTTAGACTTCTCAAAATTGATAGCTATGACTTACTGAATGTGTTTGATGAATTTGGCGGGAATACCTCCCACCACCGTATTGGCAGGCACGTCTTTGGAGACTACCGCTCCGGCGGCTACCATGGAATTTTCGCCTACGGTCACGCCGGGAAGAATTATGGCTCCTGCTCCGATCCAGGCATTTCGTTTGATCAGAATCGGTTTGCCAATTAAAGCTCTGCGATCTTCGGGATTTAATGGGTGGTTTTCGGTAATCAGATTTACCTTCGGACCGATCAGGACATGATCCTCCAGCGTGATACCACCCATATCTAAAAACGAACAGGCATGATTGATAAATACATGCTTGCCCAATTGGGTAAATCTGCCAAAATTGGTGTAAAAGGGAGGAAAAAGTGTTGTCGTCTCATCGACTTCAGCTCCAATGATTTCGCTCAAAATCGCACGGACTTTATTGATTTCTCCAACTTGATTGAGCCGGTTGTTCAATGCAATTGTCCGAATGACTACCTCATTGATTTTGGAATATTCAGGGTCATTCAGACGAATGGGTTCACCGCCTCTCAATCTCTCAAAAATATCTCTAATGCTTGATTCAGGGGGATTTGGGCCTTGTGGATTGCTCATGGGGTTTAGATTTGAAATACCTATACAAAGGTACCCCTTGAAGTCCCCGGGAGATAATGATTATCAAATCAAAACTTAAGAAAATCAAACCACCATTTCTCTGAAGGATTTCGGATTTGTACCCGTTAATTTCTTAAAAAAGTTATTGAAATAGGTTGGGTATTCAAAGCCAAGGGCAAAAGCGATCTCAGAAATATTCCAGTTGGTGTGCTGAAGCAGGGCTTTTGCCTCACTCAGGATTCGCTCGTTGATGAGGGTGGAGGTGGATTTTCCTGTGATTTCCTTCAGGGAATGATTGAGGTGATTTATGTGGACGGAGAGGTTGCCGGCATAATCCTTTGCGGTTCTAAGTTGCAAGGGTTGCTCAGGACTTTCGATGGGAAATTGTCTTTCCAGAAGTTCCAAAAACACCGAAGCGATTCTGGAAGCCGCATTTTTATGTTGATCGTAGTTTTCAGAAGGCTGCAATTTCAGCGCTTCATGGATGATCAGTTGGATGTAGTTTCGGATGAGATCGTCTTTGAGCGAATAAGCCGATTGTTGCTCCTCGATCATTCTCTGAAACAGTTCGTTAAGGAATTCCCGTTGTTTTTCGGTGATAGTCAAAATAGGAGTACCACCCAATTTGAAAAAGGGAGATTGGAGCAAACCACTGGATCGGTCTGAGACTTGAAGAAAATCCTCTGAAAAGAGGCAGGTGTATCCCACGTAAGTCCTTGATAGGGTTTCCCAAGAGTAGGGGATATGGGGGTTTCCAAAAAACAGAACAGTTCCTTCTTGCTCAAAACTTCTGTTCGAATAATGGATTCGGCTTTTTCCGGTGGTCAGGCAGATTTTATAAAAATCCTTTCTGCTATATTCCCTTGTGGCGTTTCCGTCACTTTCAATCTGAAAAACATTAAAGCCCCGTAGTTTCAGTTCAGTATTATAATCTGAAACTGATCGAGTGATTTTACCTTCCATGGGACGAAGTTAAGAAAATCAAACAGGAATTGAGTACAAAGAGATACCAAGATAATCCAGGTATTCTTGAGTTTTAAGGTATAAAGGGTTAGTTTTTGATACTCATCAAAAACTCATCCGCACTCATCACAGGAAGTACTGATTTTTTGAAGTCGGAGCCATTTCTGGTTAAGATCACATCACAATTTGCCTGCAAGGCGCAATAGTATTGAACAGCATCTTCGAAATCCTTAAAAAGTGAGAATAGGCTTTTATCGATCGTATCTTGATTTGCTCCTGCCACTTTACACAGAATAGAGAATTTTTGCAGTTTAATTAAGGCCGATTCTTTGGGTTCAAACTTTGACAATATATAATCTACTGTAGTAAAGGAAATCGGAGAAGTAAGGAGTAAAAGTTCTTTCCGGTCAGCCAAAGTCGCCACCGTAGCTATGGATTCATAAAATGGTCTTCTTTCTGCCAGTAAATCCAAGATGACATTTGTATCCAGAAAAACCCGTTTCATGTGATTATAACTTTTTCTTTAAGGCCACATGGAATCTCGCATTTCGGATAATCTTTCCGGTGTGTGACGTTATTCGTCATGCTCGATTTCATCGGTATTTCTCCTCTAAATAATCCCGATAATCTTTTCTGTAATCATAGTCAGCAGGAATTGTGGTGCCGGAAGTGAGACTTTTAACAAAAGGAGAAATGGAGATTTCTTTTGGCTTATTGGAAGTAAGAGAGTTTAAGTAGTTTTCTACCAGTTTTGAGAGGCTGACTTGTTGATCGGAAGCATAAGCTTTTGCTTTTTCGATGATGTCTTTGTCAAGCTTGAGTGTGAGTTTGGTGTCCATAGAATTTTCAGTTGTACGTATAAATATACAATTTTCTGGACGTGCAAAAGGTTCGGGGTTCTATGTTTTTTTTCCAAACATTGGCCACTTGTGCTGAGCTCGGTTACTGAGCCTGTCGAAGTAACCGACTTCAGTCAACTTTTCACTTCTGCCAAAAGACAACCAATCCATCTTTCCCAGCCACAGCGATATCCAGTTTGCCATCTCCATTTAGATCTCCTGTGGAAAAGAAAAGACCAGTTCCTTTTCCTTCGCCAAACGGACCGTAGCTGATGACATTTTTGGTAAAAGAAGAACCATTCCACTTGAAAAAATACAGGCCGGCGTAGTCTTTTCCTCCCGGGTCTTTTCCGTTGTGAGCCCGATATCGCTTGCCGGTTACCAATTCTTTTTCTCCGTCATTATCAAGGTCAATCCACTCCATCGTGTGAAACTGGGATTGGTAGGGATCAATTTGATGCTTGGTAAAACTGATTTGATTTCCGGTTTTGACCTGCTTCATCCAGTATAACCCGAAGTCATGTCCCTGTCCTACAATCATGTCATTTAAGCCGTCTTTGTCGACATCGACTACCAAAATAGGGATGCTTGCATCTCCCAGTTTGAAGTCCGGATGAAGGGTCCATTTTCCGGTTTTCAGATCAGCAGGTGCTTCCAGCCAGCCATCTGACATGATGATATCACCTCTTCCATCCTGATTGATATCGCCAAATCCCAGCCCGTGACCCTGAGTTTCCCAGACAGGATATTTTTCAAAAGTTCCGGCAGAAACCCATTTGTAAAATGCCAAAGGCTTTCTGGGAGTATTTGGAATGATTTCCAAAATCCCGTCTCCATCAAGATCCCAGCCTCTCGCCGTTTCCACATTTCCGGTTTCGGCGATCAGGTGAGTTGCCCATTCTTTCGTATTTCCGGGATTTTCTTTCCAGATCAATTTTCCCTCAAACCATCCTCCGGTGATGTAATCCATCCTCCCGTCGGCATTCACATCCATCGAAATCGTGGAGAAATCTTCGTAATACTCCCCATATCGCTTTACCTGACCGATGAAAGTTCGATCCAAAAACTCCGGTCCTTTGTACCAATAACTTCCCGATACCAGATCCGGAATTCCATCCAGATCTACGTCAATGGCTCCGACAGATTCAGCACTTTCAAAGGCAATCACTTGTTTTTTGAATTTTACGCTCATTTCCTGGGCAGAGAGAAAGGCCGGAATAGAGAAAGCTGTAAGAAAAAGGCAGGTTTTGATCGGGTTCATGGGTTTTGGGTTTAACTATTATCCCGATAAGACTTTTATTGATAGCCTCATCGGGATTGGTTGAATATTGAGAATGAAAACTGCGACTGTTCACTGCGACTGATCACTGCTACTGCATCTTGCGACAGACCTCTATTTCTCCATCGGATGCATTTTCAGCAATTCCGCAGGTTTGTAGAATCCTTCTTTGTCTTTGACTTCTTCACGAACTTTTCTTACCAGATCCGGAGAAATGGCAGAAGCTTGATTTCCGAAGGTATTTCTCACATAAGTAAGGACGGCTGCAACTTCAGAATCGTTGAGCATTCCTTCGTAAGGAGTCATCGGAACTTGTCCGGGATATTTACGTCCCAAGATTTCAATCTCACCCATCAGGCCTTTGAGTACGATTTTGATCAATCGTTCGGGACTTCCCGTCACCCATGGTGTGCCTGCAAGAGGAGGAAACTGTGAAGCAATAAGTCCTTTTCCGTCAGCTTGGTGGCATGTGCTACAGAATCCTTCACGCGCAAAGATTTCTTTTCCGAGGACGAATAGTTCCCGGTCAGAACCTGTGAGGGAAGATTTGATGTCTTCTTCCTTTTTCTCAGTGACTGAGATTCCGCTGAGGTGAGCCACAGCTGTTTCCAGAGTTCCCGGAATCCAGGTTTTGTCTTTCGGCTGCTTTTCAGCTTCCGCCAAAACCGGGAGGCCAATTTCTCTTGGCAGCCAGGAAGCCGCTGCAATGGCTTCCATTCTTACCCTTCCATGGGGATCTTTGGCCGATGCCATCAAGAGTTCGGCCTGATTTTTTACCTGATGTCCGGTATATCGGACGACACGGGTTGCGGCTGCTCGCACTCGGTGATCCTTGGATTTTAGCATTTGCTTCAGCAGGTCCTGATCCACCTTATTGATGCCCCAGGTTACCCAAAGGCCCTCCAGCAAGTTGTGCTCGTAGTTTGGATCGTTCTTGTCCAAGGACTTTGTCCAGTTTTGAACTGCTGCAAAAACTTCTTCCTTGTCTCTTCCCCGAAGTTCTCTGCGGGTTCTGTAGCGGGTTCTGTATTCAGGAAGTTTCAGGTTTTCCAGCAATTCAGGGATACTGGCCCCGGCCACTTTCGCAGGAGTCACTAAAGGCCGTGAAGGATAAGTCACGCGATAAATCCTTCCGTGAACGTGATCTCTGAGCGGATCACGGGCATTGTGCTGCATATGACCGATTAGGATGTTGTGCCAATCCGCGATGTAAAGCGATCCGTCAGGCGCGATTTCCATGTCCACAGGTCGGAAATTACGATCTGAAGAAATCACCAAATCTTGTTTCCACCTGGTAAGGAAACCAACGGTATCCTCTATCATCTGATGTTGTTTCGTGCCAAGAAAGCCGATGGTATTATTAATGATCATGTCACCTTGAACATCATCCGGGAAGTGTCGGCTGGAGATGAATTCCAAACCTGAAGTTGGACGAACCATATGATCTTTTTCAATCAGGTTTGGTCCTTTGAAATTGGAATTTCCGTATCGAGGCAAAACTGATCCCGGAAGCATCCAGTTTACATTTGGTCCGGAGGTTTCTGCATAGAAGTTTTGCCCCCAGGCATCGAAAGCAATTCCCCATGGGTTAGGAATGCTGACCTGATTCACCCGCTCCAACTTATGTCTTTTAGGTTCATATCGGTAAAAACCCCCATTGGAAGCGCGAACCGGACCATAGGAAGTTTCCACATTGGTGTGGAGGAAAACTCCTTCAGCCATATAAATCGCACCGGATTCATCCGTAGTGAAAGCCGAAATCGCATGGTGGGTATCATGGTCATCAAAGCCGCTTAGCAGGATTTCTTTTCGATCAGCTTTATCATCTCCATTGTCATCAATCAATAGGACCAAATTATTTCCCTGCGAAACATAGATTCCTTCGGGGGCGATTTCGAAACCTACAGGAATATGCAAATCATCTGCGAAAGTGGTTTGTTTGTCAGCTTTTCCATCGTTGTCGGTGTCCTCCAGAATGATCAATTTATCTTTAGGTCTTTGATCTCCAGGCTTGTAATGCGGATAGCTTGGCATGGTAGCTACCCAAAGCCGGCCTTCATTATCAAAGGAAAGCTGAACCGGATTAGCCAGATCGGGGAATTCTTTCTCTGAAGCGAAAAGATCGATTTTGTAGCCTTCAGGAACTTTGATCGTCTTCAGTGCATCTTCAGCATACTTGTATTCCAGACTACCGTTATTATCCGGATTATAATTGGTTTTTACTTCCGGAAGTTGAATGGTTTTGGAATCTGCCGCAGCGAGGTCTTTCTTTTCTCCTTTTGTGGCCATCCAGATGGCAGTATCGCGAATAGCAGTCATTTGACGGATTTTTTCCAGCTCAAACGGATAATTGTCCGGACCAAAAGGATCGTGTCTTCTTCCAAAGACATGAACCCCATTCGGTATTTTGTAATCATTGTTCCAAAGCCAGTTCTTTTCCATAACCGCTTCGTGTACCAGCTCCTTGTTCGATTCAGCTTCCAAATCTGCTTTCCCAAAAAGCTCGTCAGCAAGGAGTTTTGCAAGCTTTTGATAACCCAAATCATTCAGTTGAGAGCCATCGATAGTCAAAGGTTCGTCGGTCTGATCATACCATTTTTTGGATGGAGCATAGGCATCGACAAACAAGACTTCGTTCTTCTTTGCAACCTCCCTCATCGCCTCTGCATATAAGGAGATGTTTTCATTTTCTTTTTCACCGTTTGGCAGGTCGATTTCCGCTGAGCGATCTTCGAAAGCGATAGGGGAAACCAATGCAAGCTGAGGCGGGGTGGCACCGTTGTATTTCTGGCTTTTAGAATGTCTGATGAAAGCATCTAATTCAGATTTGTAGTTTTCCAGTCCTTCCTTTCCCTGGAAGGATTCGTTGTAGCCAAAGAAACCTACTACAACATCTGCTTTCAGTCTTGTCAGCCATTCGTCAGGTTTTTCCAAAAATCCCTGACTTCCGGATGGAGTAGCGTATTCAGTTTGAAATTCTTCTGCTCCCGGAAATGCCCAGGGATCATTTGTCCCGGACCTTGGACGGAATCCGGGAGTATCGCCCGGATCGCAGAGATTTCGGATGAAAAGAGTACTGTCCGGATAGCGAAGATGCATTTCAGTTTCGAAATGACCATAACTCATCATTCGTGAACCAAGGTTGTTTCCGATTAAGGCGATGCTTGCATTCTTTTTAAGGGGAAGTACTTCGCGTTGGGTGCATTGGAAAGTGATCAAACCCAGTGTAAAAAAAAACAGGATTCGAAACAGGTTAGATTTATTCATTGATTGGGGCTTTATTCTTTAAGTATAGGGAGAATGTTGTAATTTTTCAACCCAATCTCTTATTGGGAAGTATTATTCAGGAATACGAATATCAGAGTTTGGTATATATAATTATATCCGTCGGGGAGTTTTTTTTTTATACCTTATAAAAAATATTTACCTAGGTCTATTAGCTAACTTTTTTTATCATACTATCCTGTAGTGTCCTGTTAAACAAAGAGTTTTAATATTTTTTATTATCTACAAAAATGCAGGATGGTGCAGGATAGAATTAGTGATTCAGATTATGTACTTGGATTTAATTATAGTTCAATTCATTAAACCCATACACATGAAACACCACTATCAATCTAAAGTCAAGATCCGGTTCATCGGATTTTTACTGTTCATGTTATGCCTGAGTTTTATGGCGCAGGCACAAACATTTAATGTCAAGGGAAAGGTGATCTCCGAAGGAGATAATGAGCCAGTTCCAGGTGCCTTAGTTATGGTCAAAGGCACCCAGCGAGGTACAATCACAGATATCGACGGTAGTTTCGTAATGGAAGCTTCTGTTGGAGAAACACTGGTTGTAAGTTTCGTTGGTTTTAACTCCAAAGAGATCCTTGTTCAGGCTAATCAGGGAGACTTAAGTGTTTCTCTCTCTTACTCCACCTCTGATCTCTCTGAGGTGATTGTAGTAGGTTACGGTAGCCAGATCAAAAAGGAAGTAACCGGTGCAGTTCAAACTGTAGGTTCAAAAGAACTTGCAGATTTGCCGGTTTCTTCAGTTGCACAAAAACTCCAGGGTAAATTGGCCGGTGTGCAAATCAACCAGACTACAGGTCAGCCTGGAAAAGGTATGAACGTGAGAATCAGAGGTCAACTCTCAGTATCGGGTGGAAGTAGTCCATTGTACGTAGTTGACGGATTCCCTATCACAGGTGATATCAACGCGATCAACCCGGATGAAATCGAGGAGATTACAATTTTGAAAGATGCAGCTTCTACTGCATTGTATGGTTCAAGAGCTGCAAACGGTGTAGTCATCATCACAACCAAAAAAGGTAAAACAGGACAGACAAACGTTTCTTTAAATGTTTATACCGGCTTCCAGGAAGTCCCACAACATGGAAGACTGGAAATGATGGATGCAGAGGCATTTGCTGTCTTCAAGCAGGAATACTACACAGCTGCAGGTCAGCCTGTCCCTGATATTTACCAAAATCCGGCGAGCTATAGAGGTAAAACCAATGACTGGTATGATGCTTTGCTGCAAACGGCACCGATCTCCAGCTACAACCTTACGTTGACTTCCAATAAGGAAAGAATTAATACTGCTGTAATTTTAGGTGTTTTTGATCAGGAAGGTGTAGTATTAAATACCGACTATCAAAGATTCTCTTTGAGAATGAATACTGATTATCAGGTATCGGATAAAGTCAAAATCGGAGTAAATCTTGCTCCACAATATGTGATTGATAACGTGCCAAGAACAGACGGTGACAGAGGTACAGGTATTTTGTTCAATGCGCTTCATACCTGGCCAATCATGCCTATTTACAATGAAGACGGTTCGTTGACTTCTTTTAACAAATTCCCCGCAAACACCGGTAACATCTTCGCGTATCCAAACTGGGTAAGATCTGCTCAGGAATTGACCAATGAGACGAAATCAATAAACGTCCTTTCCAATGCGTACGTTCAATACCAGCCGATCAAGGGATTGACTTTCAAGTCGACATTCAACGTGGAGGCCAGAAACTCAAATTTCTTCTTCTTCAATCCTTCCACAGCTACTTCGAGGATCAACGTTACCTTGCCTACAGTAGCAGAATCAATCAGGGAGAATTTCAAGGATTTTGCCTGGTTGAATGAGAATACTGTTACCTGGCAGAAAAGCATCAAAGATCATAATTTCGAATTGTTGGGTGGACTTTCAAATCAGCATTTCAGAAGTGATCGTACCAGAATTCAGGCTGATACGTATGCCGATGACAGACTCCCAACCATTCAAGGTGCGATTAACATCAACAGAGGAGGTACCAATTCCGGAGTGGAAGAGTGGTCTTTGACTTCTGTGTTTTCCAGATTGACCTATAACTTCAAAGGAAAATACCTGATGACTGCCTCAGTAAGAGGTGATGGTTCTTCCAGATTTGGTTCAGAGAACAGATGGGGAGTTTTCCCTTCTGTATCGGCAGGATGGGTATTATCTGACGAGGAATTCCTGGCAAACAGCTCCGGAGTTTCTTTTGCCAAAATCAGAGCCAGTATTGGAACAACCGGTAACAATAACATCGGTAACTATACCCAATATGCTTTGGTGAACAATACCATCAATGCTGTTTTTGGAAACACAGCCGTAGCAGGTGCAGGTGTGACTTCTTTGCAAAACAGTAACCTGGGCTGGGAAACTACCCAACAGATTGATTTCGGAGTGGACCTGGGATTATGGGATGACAGAGTTTCATTCGTTTATGACTTCTATACCAAGAACACCACTAATCTGCTTTATGCTGTTCAGGTGCCTCAGGAATCAGGATTTACCAACTTCAACGACAACATCGGGGAAATTAAATTCTGGGGACATGAATTTTCCGTCAATACTGTCAATACCACAGGTAAATTGAGATGGACTACCAACGCTAATATTTCATTTAACAGAAATGAAGTGGTTTCATTGGCAGACGGGATTGACAGGGTTTACGGTACTTTTCACATTACTCAGGTTGGACAGCCCTTTGGCCAGTTCTATGGTCACGTGAAATTGGGAAATTATATGAATGCAGAGGATTTGGCCAACTCTCCAAAAGTACCGGGAAGATCTGTCGTAGGAAGTATCAAGCTTAAGGATGTAAACGGAGATGGTATAATCACCCGAGGCGGAGACAAGGATGATAGAGCCATTATCGGAAATCCTTTCCCAAAATTTGTCTATGGTATCACCAACAACTTCACGTTTGGAGCTTGGGATGCGAGCATTGTCGCATCAGGTTCTTATGGAAATCAATTGCTGATGAGACACTTATATAGCACTGCAAATGCAGATGGTGTATTCAACATGGTTGAAAAAATGAGTCGCCGTTTCAAATCACCTGAGGATCCGGGAGATGGTATTTTCGGTACTTCAACGGGAGGTGGTAACGTTACGGGTATTGAGAGAGACTGGATGAACAGCAATTTTGTTTTTGACGCTTCTTATTTCACTATCAGAAATATTACAGTAGGATATACATTCGGTGCATGGGCCAAAGTCCTGAAATCAGCAAGAGTGTATGCTTCTGCTCAGAACGTATGGGTGTTTACTAAGTATTGGGGAGGATCAAATCCTGAAGTCAGTTCACAAAGCAACGGACAGGGAGATGGTGGTAACTTGAGTCCGGGAGTTGACTTGTCAAATTATCCGGTTCCTAGAACGATCACTATCGGTGCCAACATTAATTTTTAATCCTTGATCACTCAACTTTGATCCCAGAGAAAAAATGAAAAAACATATCATAACAATATTGACCGCAGGCATACTACTCACCGGTTGTGAGGAATTTCTGACAGTAGTTCCAGAAACTCAGCTAAGTTCTGCCACATTCTTCAAAACAGAGAATGATTTCCAGCAAGCTGTGAATGCAGCTTATGTGCCGCTTCGTACAATTTCAAATGATCGATCCTGGCTTTTGGGTGAAATGCACTCAGATAATACCTACTACGCAAGAAATGTCTTGTTTGGAGCTACAGAACAGCAAGAAGATTTAGCAGATTTTGCTGATCCTGTTTCTAATGGAATTTCATCAAATGCCCACGTCCTTAACCAGTATCGTCAGGATTATGTGATTATAGCACGTGCCAACCAGGTTTTGGACCTGATAGACGGCGTCGAAATGCTTCAGGCTTCAAAGGATAATCTGAAAGGGCAGGCGCTGTTTTTGAGGGCGTATGCTTACTTCGAACTTGCCAGGTATTTTGGAAGTGTGCCTTTACACCTTACTGCGGTTCCAAACAGGGAAGAATCTGCTTTGCCACTTTCTTCAGAAGCAGAAATCTACGCACAGATTGTTTTGGATGCAGAGGCTTCAATCCCTTTATTGCTTCCTAAGTCAACTCAGCAGCCTGGAAGAGCAACTTCAGGTGCCGCCAGAATGTTGCTTTCCAATGTTTACATCGTCCAGAAAGAATGGGCTAAGGCTGAAAAATTGCTGAAGGAAATCGTAAGCAGCAATGAGTATTCTCTGATTTCGGATTATTCTAAAGTGTTTTCAGAAACTGCTGCTAACAAGAACAATGCTGAGTCTGTGTTTGAAGTCCAGTATCTGGAAGGTTCAGCAGGTCTGAACGGTAGTTTTATTTACAACTTCATGCCAAGACCCATCACTCCTGATGAATTGAAAACAATCACCGGTACGACTAATACCCAACCGTTGAATGGCGAAGGAAACAACATTCCTACACCGGATATTATTGCTGCCTTTGAACCAGGTGATTTGAGGAAAAATGTGTCCATTGGGGAAGTTTTCCTAAGTGGTGGTTTCACGGAAACAAAAATTTACCCTTACATCAAAAAATTCGCAAAAACACACTCACTTCATGGTAACCATGGCACCAACTGGCCAATCTACCGATATGCAGAAGTGTTATTGTTTTTGGCAGAAGCTTTAAATGAGCAAGGAAAAAGCGGAGAAGCTATTCCTTACCTGAATCAGGTGAGAAACAGAGCCGGTTTGGCCAATACTACCGCAGCAGGACAGGCAGATCTGAGAGAAGCAATTTTCAGAGAAAGAAGAGTGGAGCTGGCCTTCGAAAACAAGCGTTGGTTTGACATTACCAGAACAGATCGGATCCAGGAAATAATTGTTCCTTATGGTCAGAGAATAGTTGCCAATCCTTTGGCTTATTATTACCCACCGATTGCAGGAGCAATACCAAGATCAAACGTATTCTCTAATTTGTCTAAATATTATGGGCTTCCAGCTGCAGAATCTGATTTGAGTCCTTATTTCTAAGAGTAGTAAAACAGTTTAAATTAAAATACCCAACACTGGTAGAAGGAGCGTTTTCTGACTATTGGTGTTGGGTTATTTTAGGCCAATATTTAATTTGATGAATAGTAATTATTCTTCGTGGGTGGTTTTATTTATGATCAATTAATTACCACCTTTTAATGCATTTAAAGTCATGTCAATAAAACCCCAGAAATATGTATCGAAACAATTTTATTAGAAACTTTTTCTTTTTCTCAGCATTAATCCTGGTGTCGATAGGATGTGCGAAAAAAGAAGAAAAACCACAACTCACGGGTAACCCCAAAATAGATAAGCTGAGACTTCCTGAAGGTTTCGTGGCTGAGCATATCTATAGTCCTGGTGACAAAGAACAAGGATCATGGGTAGCCATGACTTTTGACGACAAAAACAGACTGATCACAGCGGATCAATACGGTTTTCTGTATCGATTGGAAATTCCTGCTATCGGATCTGATTCGTTAGCTCCAAAAATTGAAAAGCTTATCATTGGCAATGTAGCCGAGCCTCATGTGGGTATGGGTTATGCACAAGGATTGCTGTATGCTTTCAACAGTATCTATGTGATGGTGAACCATAGTGGAAATGAGACTTTCGAGAAAACCACCGGACTTTATCGGATACAGGATTTGGACGGAGATGATCAATTCGAAACTGTGACTCAGGTTCGCGCATTCACAGGTCAGCCGGGTGAGCATGGTCCGCACAGTATGAAGGTGACTCCTGACGGTCAATCAATTTATCTGATTGCAGGTAATCACGTGGACGTACCTGAAATGAATGCTTACCGACTTCCAAGAGTTTGGGATGAGGATAATTTATTTCCACTTATTAAAGATCCTCGTGGTCACGCCAATGACCGAATGGCACCGGGTGGATGGATTGCAAAAATTGACCCGGAAGGAAAAAACTGGGAATTAATTGCCGCAGGTTTTAGAAATGCCTTTGATTTCGCCTATAATGAAGCAGGTGATTTGTTTGCATACGACGCGGACATGGAGTGGGACTTTGGAATGCCTTGGTACCGACCTACCCGGATTAACCACGTAACCAGCGGTGCTGAGTTTGGCTGGAGAACTGGTAACTCTAAGTGGACTCCAAACTATCCGGATAACCTGCCTGCAGTTGTCAACCTGGGTCAGGGATCTCCTACAAACCTGATGTTTGGAACCAATGCGAAATTCCCTGAGAAATACAGAACTGCGCTTTACGCATTCGATTGGAGTTTTGGTATCATCTATGGCATTCACCTGACCCCATCTGGAGCAACCTACGAAGCTGTTACTGAGGAATTTATTTCCGGATCTCCGCTTCCTTTGACAGATGGTGAAATTGGTCCTGATGGAGCAATGTACTTCATGACTGGAGGAAGAAGACTGGAGTCTGACCTTTACAGAGTTTATTACGCAGGTGATATAGATGCCAGCGAAAAGAAACCTTTGTTGGCTTCAGATTTACCTGAAGAAGCAAAACTCAGAAAGCAATTAGAAGAATTTCACTTTGACGGTGCACCTGCATCAGCTCTTGATTTGGCATGGCCAAACCTGAAGCATAAAGACAGACATGTTCAATATGCCGCAAGAATTATAGTAGAGCATCAGCCATTGGCTACCTGGAAGGCGAAAGCTTTGGCAGAAAAAGATCCGGCTACATTGACTCAATTGATGATCGCAATGGCGAGACATGCGGGCAAAGGCGGTTCAGAACCTATGATTCAGGCTTTGATGGGCATCAATTATGGCTCATTGGATACCAAAGGAAAGCAGGACTTGTTGAGAGCATTTGAATTGATTCTATACAGACAGGGTGATCCTAATCCTGCAGTTAAGAACCAATTGAT
This sequence comes from Algoriphagus sp., assembly GCA_036676605.1. Taxonomy (GTDB): domain Bacteria; phylum Bacteroidota; class Bacteroidia; order Cytophagales; family Cyclobacteriaceae; genus Algoriphagus. Next base: position 7,897 of record JAKFCO010000111.1, on the reverse strand, counting down.
CGCATACCTGGATCCTAATTTTCCTACAGGCGATAACCTTCTGGATCGTACCATGAGTGTTTTAATGGTTCACTTGGATGCGCCTTCTGCAGTGGAAAAAACTTTGGCTCTTCTTAAAATTGCCAAGGACGATCCTAACTATCAGAAGACTTACACTGCCTCTTCGGATTTGATCATGAGAAATCCTCAGTACGGTATGGACATCGCAAACATGCTTGCGAACGTACCACCGGCACAGCAAACTTATTTTGCGACTGTGTTGGGAGATGCTGACAAAGGCTGGACTCCTGAGTTGAGAGAGGAATACTTTACCTGGGTACGCAATGCGCTTACCAATTACAAAGGGGGCAGAAGCTATGTTGGTTTCTTAGACAGAGCCAGAAAGATGGCACTTTCCCATGTAGCCAAATCCGACTTTGAAAAATATGATGAAATGTCTGGTGGTAAATTATTGACAGCCAGTGGAAATGATTTGGTAGACACAGGTGTACAACCAGAAGGTCCTGGAAGAAGATGGACTATGGAGGATGCTCTTCCATTCATGGATACGCTTGTTGGCAGAGACTTGGTAAAAGGAAAAGCGATGTATGCCGCTACACTTTGTCAGTCTTGTCATACCATGCAAGGCGAGGGTGGTGCGATCGGTCCTGATTTGAGTCAGCTTGGTACTAGATTCTCTGCAAAAGACATTCTCGAATCTACTATCAATCCAAGTGCAGTTATTTCTGAGCAGTACCATGCGACTACTTTGGAATTGAAAGCAGGCGGATCTATCGTCGGTAGATTGACAGATGAAGATGCAGCAAACTACTACATCTCTCAAAATCCTTTCTCTCCGGATGATATCCGTACTGTGCCGAAAAATACGGTTAGAATCGCCAAAAACTCTGAGGTATCTATCATGCTTCCTGGTTTGATCAACAGACTGAATCCTGAAGAATTGAGAGATTTGATGGCATATTTGATCTCTGGCGGAAATCCTGAACACGAAGTTTATAAGCCTGCACCTGCTCCGAAATGAGAACGCAAATCAAATCCAAACTGGGTAAACTAGCGGTTTATTGCCTTTCATTAGGATTGATTGCTGGTGGAATATGGTCCTGTAAAAATTCAGAAACTGCGGGATCAAGAAAACTCGAAGTATCCGATGTGATCAAGCCAGCGGATGGATTTAAATCCATTTTCGATGGAAAAACCCTGGATGGTTGGGAGTTTGACCCTGTTTATTGGTCCGTAGAAGATGGAACAATAACAGGTATAATCACCCCTGAGACGGTATTGAAAAACAATACCTTCATCATCTGGAAAGGCGGAGAGCCTGCGGATTTTGAACTTAAAGTGGATTACTGGATTTCTGATACCGGTAACTCCGGGGTTCAATACCGAAGCGATCGATTTACGGAAGTTCCTTTTGCACTGAGAGGCTATCAGGCGGATATCGATGGAGGAAATCGATATACTGGCCAAAACTACGAGGAGCGAAAAAGAACAACACTTGCTTATCGTGGTCAGAAAACCCGAATCACAAGTCAGCCGGATAGCATTACTGAAACTCGTGGATATGTGGAGAGGAATGCCTGGAAAGGTCTGAATCTCGTAAGCGAACTCGGTGACCGTGATGAACTAGGCGCTTTGATCAAAAAAGGAGAATGGAACAATATTCATCTCGTGATCAAAGGTAATGTGATGAAGCATTATGTGAATGGTACTTTGATGAGCGAGGTGCAGGACGATGACACGAAAAACCGGATGCTAAAAGGTTTAATGGGCTTCCAGGTTCACGTGGGTCCACCCATGAAAGTTCAATTCAAGAATATCATGCTGAAGAAGTTGTAAACAGACTTTTCTGCAAATAATAGACCCCTGAAAAAGAGCCGAAAGGCTCTTTTTCTTTTATGCGTATCCGCATATCTGCACGATGGATAGAAGCCCATCGGTTTTAATGATGTGGAAATGTGACTCCCCCCTTTTTAAAGGGGGTTAGGGGGATTTTTTCATTCAAATCCCAACTTAATTCTGTTACGTGCAATCAAGCGAATACACATGTTTTCTTTTTCCAGAAATGAGCTTAATAATTTAGGATCCGGATCTGTCTTCTAAATTCAAGCCTTGAGCCAAATTCGTTTTCCGACTCTCCACAATAGCGCTCGAATGATAATTTTATAAAAAATGTCGGAATTAGTGGGGTAGCATTCGGTGAGTTGAAAAGTTTCGTGTAAGGTAATGCCCGGGCATTAAGGTTTTGTCCTGCGTGGGAGTGGCACTGAGTTTTTTGTTGCACGGAGTTACACAGAAGAGGCAAGGAGATGCACGGAGTTTTTGGGATTGAGATCTCTGAAAATCTGTGTAGTTAATCTGCGGTGACCTGCCTGCCGCAGGCTGGTCAGTGGGAAAATTTTAGAAAAAATATATTCCTTCGAAATCTTTCTTCGCAAAACTTTGGTTGCACGAGGTCGGCACGCTTGCGGTGGCGGAGTTACTTTTTGGCTTCAAAAAGTGACAAGGAAAAAACCTGCGGTAAAAGATTGAATTACGGAGAAACTTCAACTCTTCTTGAAAGGCTCTCCATTTACACCTCATCGAGGTCTAGGCTGAGAAGTTAATTGCCATTTTTAAATTTAATTTTAGAAATGTGTAAGATTGTGAATACCCGGAATTCGTTTTAAAAACTCAAATTTCCATTCTGATTTTTTGACTAATGGCAAAGCAAGATTCTACTAATTGCCTAACTTAACTCCATGCTTTTCTCAGAAACCCATATAGGGCAGGACAGTCTCAGATGGCTTTTTTTATAGGTTACAACCCCGTCAAATAACTCCAAAATGAACCTTTCAGGCGAAGCCAGATGGAAAAATAAAATCTCCAATTCTCATCAATTGGGAGGGGTAGAAACCTCTGTTCTGGACAATGGGCCCGGCAGAGGAACCCGCATTGCCTGGATCAACACCGGTACAGGGCTGAGATACAAGGTAGTTCTGGATCGCGGAATGGATATCCTAGATACTTTTTTCAATCAACACAGCCTATCCTGGCTCAGCCATGCAGGTCATGTACCTCCTCATCTTTTTTCAAATGAGGGAATCGACTGGCTTCGTTCGTTCGGCGGAGGCTTGCTCACTACCTGCGGAATTTCTTACATGGGCCCGCCAAATGACGATGAGCATGGAAAAAGAGGCCTTCACGGCAATTTTAGCAATACTCCTGCAGAACTTATCTCGATCACTCAGCCGGATATTCATTCCGGAAATCTGGATTTTCAGATTGTCGGTTTGATCAAAGAAACGACCACTTTTGGTCCAAGTCTGGAATTGAAGAGAACCATCTCCGGGACAATGGGAAAAGCCGGAATCCGAATCAAAGACGAAGTGACGAACAGAGGAAATACCCCCGCACCTCACATGATTTTGTACCATATCAATTGCGGTTGGCCGCTGATCGATGAGGGAACGCGGATCATTTGGCAAGGAGAAAAGAAGCCCAAGCCAAGCGATGCTAACAACACGGCTTTCAATCTTGAGCATGAATTCACCAGATGCGCAGCACCGATGGATGAGCATTGCGGATTCGGAGAAGATGTGGCTTTCATTGATCCCAAAACAGATGAAAATGATCAGGTTCTCTGTGGCTACGCAAATGATAACCTTCAACTGGCGCTGAGTATTTCCTTTTCCAAAAAGCAAATGCCCTGGCTGATCAATTGGCAGCACTGGGGCAAAAATGAATATGTAACTGCCCTGGAGCCTGCAACTCACCCGCCGGTCGGTCAAACTGCTGCCAGAAAAGACGGGACGCTGATATTTCTTCAGCCCGGAGAAACCAGGCAATACGACCTGGATCTGCAAGTCATGAATGGAAAAGAGGAGATTGAAGCCAAATTTCACAAATAATTAATTGATTGATAATAACCCCACAGTACTATGAGCTTAGCAAAAAAAGCACTCGAACAAGGAGAAGGAATTCTGAGATTGACACCAACATGGGTTCCCCGGTCTTTCTGCGTTCCCGGCAGAAGAATCAAACTTCATCCGGATGATTATTATATTTTGGGCGGCAACAGAGGAGGAATTGACGAGCGTTGGTTTTCTTCTACCACACCTGCACAAAACGGTCCTCTGACCAGCAAAAATGAAGGCCTGAGTCATATAGCTTTCGAAGAAAACGGGCAAACTGAATTGTTCCTGTTGAAGGATGCAGTGGATGAATTGGGAAGTGAAATCATTGGAAGCCGACTTTGGGATGAATTCAAAGCATGGCCGATGTATTCCAAGTTTTTTGACAACATGGGTCCGCTGCCGCACCACATCCATCCAAGCGATGAGTATGGCGCTTTGACCGGTCAAAAAGGAAAGCCTGAAGCCTATTACTATCCGCCTCAACTCAATAATCACGGTGGCGATTTTCCTTATACTTTCTTTGGAATCGCTCCGGGTACAACCAAAGAGCAGATCAAGGAATGTCTGATGAACTTCGACAAAGGCGATAATAAAATCACCAATTATTCTCAGGCATTCAGACTTCAGCCGGGAACAGGTTGGGACGTTCCTCCGGGAATGCTTCATGCACCGGGAAGCTTGTGTACCTACGAGCCACAAAAGGCTTCAGATATTTTCGCGATGTATCAGTCTCTGGTAAATGAGGCGATTATTCCGGACGAATTGCTTTGGAATGCTTCTCCGAAAGATCGGGTAGGGGACTATGATCTCCTCGTGGAAATGATCGACTGGGAACTGAACGTCAATCCAAACTTGCTTGAAACCAGATACATGGAGCCAATTCCGGTAGGAGATGTAGCCGCAATGAATGCTGCAGGATACCACGATTCCTGGATTTGCTACCGTTCTCATGATTACAGTGCGAAGGAATTGACGATTTTCCCTGGACAAACTGTAACCATCACAGATGCTGCCGCTTACGGCTTGATCATGATGCAAGGCCATGGCAAAATGGGTGTTTGGGATATCGAAACTCCGGCTTTGATCCGGTTTGGACAGTTGACAAATGATGAGTTTTTCGTGAGCGAAAAAGCAGCAAAAGCCGGTGTGAAAATCACCAATTATTCTAAAACAGATCCGATTGTGATGTTGAAGCATTTCGGACCAAGAAATCCGGATTTAATTGTAAAGTAAGAAGCAAGAGACAAGAGACAAGAAAGGATGAAGTCAGAAATCTGAAGTCAGAAATCTAAATCATACTTTCGTCTTCAAACATCGGTCATTTCTTCCGTCTTCTGTCTCCTGTCTTCCAGCCGAGATTCATCGGTCATCGGACATCCAGCATCGGACATAAATAAACTAATAACCCAATAACTCTTTTATCATGAACAACTTCCCCAGACTCCACAATGCCACCTGGCCAGGGATTGTCGGAAAAGGTCCGGATTCCGAACCTGTAATTTCCTTTGATACCATGCTCGAAAAGACTGCCGCTGCTGAAGTGAACGGCATCAAATTCGATGGAATCGACATTGGCCTTTTTGATCCGCACATCGATTTGGATATGTCAGACCACGGAATCAAGCGTCTTGCTGAAAAAGTGGCTGGTTTGAATTTGAACATTGGTTCTCTGGTTGCTCCCATTTGGGGAGGCCCGGCGATGGGAAGCGCTTCCGAGCGAAAGACATTTGTTGAGATGGTCCGTAAATCCTGTGAATTTGGCCAAAAGCTGAAAGATCTTGGTGTAAGACCTTATGGAGTTGTAAGAATTGACTCTGCAAGCAGCGTAGAAAACTGGTCTAAAGATCCGGTTGGAAATACAAAGCTGATTGCTCAGACTTTCCGTGAGGCTTGCGATGTTGCGGCTGATTTCGGTGAAAGACTGGCAGCCGAAGGTGAAATCTGCTGGGGCGGAATGCATAGCTGGAGAGCAATGGTCGATACGTTGGATCAAGTAAACAGACCAAATATTGGTTTCCAGGCGGATATGTCCCATACCTTCCTTTACATGCTGGGCTACAATAGTCCGGAGGATCGCATACTTCCTAAAGATTTCCAATGGTCCGATCGCGAGGCTTTGACAGAAGGCTTGAAGACTTTGACCAAAGCCCTCAGACCTTGGACGATTGACTTCCATGTAGCTCAAAATGACGGAACAGTCTTCGGTTCAGGTTCGCATGATAAGACCGGCAGACATTGCCTCGCCACTGATCCAAACGGAAGACTTGACATCGCGACAGATGCCGGTTATTGGTTGAGAGATGAGAAAGGTGAGTTGACCAAAGCTATGCGTCATATCTGTTGGGATGGTTGTATGTTCCCAAATGCGGTGATGGGCAATCAGCAAACCTGGAATGATATCCTCGCCGCAATGATCAAAGTTCGTGAAAACCACGGATGGGAAGAGTGATATAGGAATTATGAAAGACGATTTACGAAATACGAAGGGCTGAATAAAGTAGAGTTTGAATTCAAAAAATAAGACATTGAGATTCAAAAACTTTGCAACCTTCCAACTTTCCCACCTTTCAACCTTTCATTTTCCAATCTTTAAATTTTCTAATTTTAAAACCTTAAACCATGAGTAATAAAAAACTAATCAGAATTGGTCTTATCGGAACTGGCCTGATGGGCCGAATCCATACCAACGGCTATAAGCGTTTGACAGACTTTTTCCCGGAGTATGAATATGCGCCGGTTTTGCAGGCTTGCTGCTCCAGAAACCCGGAGCGTGCACAAGCTTTCGCAGATCAGTGGGGATATAAATCCATCGAAACTGACTGGAGAAAAATCATTGCACGCGACGATATCGATGCGGTGGATATTTGTACCCCAAATGACAAGCATGCCGAAATCGCCATTGCAGCCGCAGCCGCAGGCAAGATGATTCTCTGCGAAAAGCCATTGGCAAGAACAGTGGAGGAGGCAGAAGAAATGCTGAAAGCCGTCGAAGCAGCTGGCGTGAAAAATACAGTTTGGTACAATTATCGCAGAATTCCCGCAGTGACCTTGGCGAAGCAAATCGTGGATTCAGGCAAGCTGGGCAAGATTTTCCATTACCGGGCAAACTTCCTTCAGGACTGGACTATCAATCCTGATTTGCCACAGGGCGGAGATGCACTTTGGAGATTGGATGCGGAAGCAGCAGGTTCCGGTGTGACTGGAGATTTGCTTGCACATTGCATCGATACGGCTATGTGGATCAATGGAGGCATCAAAGATGTATCTGCCATGACAGAAACATTCATCAAAGAGCGAGTTCATCAGGCTTCTGGTCAGGTTCAAAAAGTTGGAATTGACGATGCCTGTATTTTCCATTGCCATTTTGACAACGGATCGCTGGGACTTTTCGAAGCTACCCGATACGCTCGCGGACATAAAGCTCTTTACACCTTCGAGATCAATGGAGAGCATGCTTCGATTCGTTGGGATCTACATGATTTGACAAGATTGGAATACTTTGACCATGCAGACGAAAGTCAGGTTCGTGGCTGGAGATCCATTCACGTGACCGACCCGGATCACCCTTATATGAAGCGTTGGTGGATTCCAGGCACCTCGATTGGATATGAGCATTCCTTCATTCACCAGGTTGCTGATTTCTTCAAAAGTCTTGAGACAGGAGAAGCTTGTGCACCGACGTTCAGGGATGCATTCGAAACCCAGAAAGTTTGCGAGGCTGTGATCGAATCAGCAAAGGATAAAAGCTGGAAAAATACCTGGGTCGTTTGGCCTACCACTTAAGATTCTCTGCGGTATGAAAGTAAAAAACCTCCTGAACGGGAGGTTTTTTTTGTGCAATAGGATAGACTAAATCCTTTTATACCTGATTTGAGGTAGTTTAATTAGGGCCTGCTGTTAAAATATAAAAATCGCTTTTTTTGGGATAAGAGCTGGATTTTTAAGAATTTAAAGAGGTACAAGTGCAAGGAAATATGTCAAAGACCTCCAAAAGGCGTGCACCG
>JAKFCO010000110.1:0-127508 GCA_036676605.1 Algoriphagus sp. | reverse complement strand
TAACAGAGGCAGGGGAGAAAATGCGGCGAAGCCGCATTTTCTCCCCTGCCCTAAAACAATAACAATCGGGCACCGAGCGAAGTCGAGGTGAAGCAAAATAAAATTTGCCTACTGGCATAATTCAGTATATCCATAAAATTTAACTAATAAATGATGATTGAGTTGTGGAAATGGCGATTTGATTTTCAATCTTTCGGAAACGAATCTCGTAAACCAACACATCCAACCCTTTTCCTACTCATGAAAAAATTACTTACTCTCGTTTTGATTCTTTTTTCTGTTCAATTTCTCCACGCCCAGGAAACTGAGTCTTTACCGACTCAATCTGTTTTTGTTGAACTTGGAGGTGCTGGTTTGCCATACAGCTTCAATTATGATTTTAGATTCGATAAGACCAAAATGGATTCCTGGGGTATGAGAGTAGGCGCCGGAGGCTACTCGATCAGTGACGGTGACTCCTTTTTCTCAATTCCGGTGATGGTCAATAAACTGTATGGAAAGGGTCCACATTATTTTGAATTAGGGCTTGGTGCTACTTTTTTCACTTTTTCTCAACAGACATACAACAATGTCAGCTGCTATTATGACCAAAATGGTCAGTACATCTGCAACGAGACCCCTGGGGAATCGGATTATCAATTCATTCTGCCTGTCGATGGATCTCCCAGCATCATGGGGACTATGAATTTTGGGTACAGAAGAATACCGGTTGACGGAGGATTTACTTGGAAAATAAACCTTAACCCGATTTTCAACAACAATGGTTTTTGGCCACTTTATGCGGGAATTGGATTGGGATATGCTTTTTGATCCCGTTAAAAAATCGAGATTAAGGGTATCTGATTAAATCCCCCTCGACCAGGCTCGGGGACCGAATGTAAGTTTTGAGTCTAGGGAGAGGGAAGGAATGCGGCGGTGCCGCATTCCTTCCCTCTCCCTTTAAATAATAGACCTCCGGTGGCTGAGCGGAGTCGAAGCCAAAACGAGGTTTGTGTAGCATTACGAATCTTCAGAATCGGAATTCCAAACTAGTATTGAATGAGAATCAAATTTCAAACCCGTAATCCCTCTCAACCAGGCAAATCCTGGTCTTGTAAGCTGAATACCATTTTTCTCTGCCCAGTTGCTGAGCTATAAGATGGTCAGTTTGCTGCTTCCAGTTTCGGATTGCATCCAAACTTGACCAATAACTTACCGTAATTCCCAATCCATCCCGGACAGATTCATGCCCCAAATAACCGGATTGAAGTTCGGCCAGTCGCACCATTTCCTCAGCCATTTCTCCATATCCTTCCTCAATTTCTGTTCTGAGGCTGGAGAAAATCACGGCGTAATAGGGAGGGGCAGGAGTGCGGGCGATCATGATTGATTCAGGTAAGGCAAATATTCCATGTATTCAGCTGTTTCCCGGGCCAGATCTTTCCCAAAGGTTTTCTCAAGAAGAAACAATGAGAGATCAATTCCTGCAGAAATTCCTGCAGCAGTATAAATATGTTCTGAGCTTTGGACAAATCTCAATTCAGGTTTTGGAAGACCCGTGGGGGTAATCTCCTTCATACTTTCAAAAACCTGATGATGAGTGCAGTAAGATTTACCATCCAAATAGCCAAGTTTTCCCAAAATTCTTGACCCGGAGCAAACGCTCATGGTCCATTCAGTCTGATCAACGCTGTTTTTTAAGGAAGTCAAAACTTCAAGTTTTTGAATGACCTGCTTGGTTCCATCTCCGCCCGGAATAACCAGAAAATCACAATTGGGGAGATTTTCCAATCCATAATCCGGCAGGACCTGAAGGCCGTTTACTGTCCGAATCAGACTCTCCTTTGCTCCGAAAGTGAACACTTTCAGCTTTTGATAATTTGAAAGTTGAGAGGCAACCGAAAAAACTTCAAAAGGTCCGGCAAAGTCCAGGACCTCGACTCCATCAAAAATAAAAATCCCCAAATGCTGCATTTTCAATTTAAATTAAGAATTGAAGGTAATTACTTGTTTTTAAAATTGCTGAACGATTTTTTTAATATGTGTATTCGCTTGATTGCACGTAACAGAATTAAGTTGGGATTTGAATAAAAATCCCCCTAACCCTCCGCCGCGGCGGAGGGAGTCACATTTCCGCATCATTAAAACCGAAAGCTTCTATCCATCGTGGAAAAATCGGAACACACTTAAAAATAAAATTTCATTTTTCGTGATCAACTGACACATTTTTAGCGGATTCAATAATTATTTTAGCCTTAAGTTGTAATTTTGGAATTATTTATACCTTTGGTTTCGTTTACTCAAAAATGCAACTATTAACTAGCCTTCTTCCATTTTTACTTCGGCTGACTTTGGTCTTCCAAGGTCCTGCTGTGGAGGCTGTTGTGATTTCCCCTACGGATTTAATTGCTTTTTCCGAGGAAGTAAACAACAATGGGGATAATCTTCACCTTTTTTCTTCAGAACCTAATTTCCCTCAATTAGCAAGGAAGCTTGAGACCGAAGAGAAAGAGATTGATTTTCTTGATTTATTCATTGATAATAGCTTCCCTACTTCTTCATTTTATTACGTTGCTGACACTTCCTTATTCTATTTTGATTATAGGAAGACTCGCAATAAGCCCCATTTGTACGACCTCTTCCATTCCTGGAAGACCCATCTGAGTTAATTTTTAGTCCAATCGGGCAATGAATTTTTGGCTATTGCCGAAAAAAAAACCACAGTAATAATTATTGCTGGGAGGATTCATTATACACTCAGATTAAATTTTCATGAAACATACTAAGGATGCTCATGCCAATGGCATCGAGGAGATTTTGCACGAACTCAAGCATTTTCTCCCCGCCCAAGCACCGCTAAAGGACTTTGTCCACCATAATACGCTGCATGCATTTCAGCATATGCCCTTTCATCAGGCGCTGAAGCAAGCAGGAACTCAATTTGGATATAAAGGCTATTTGCCTCTGGAAGAATACCGGGCTCTCTATAGAGCTGGAAAAATAAGAGGAGAAATACTCCAAAACGTACTCATAGATCATTTTGGAGAAAGAGAGTCTAATGACTGGATCATTAAGCTTCTCGACCAAAAATCAGCACCGGAGGTTTCCTCCAAAGTGGGATCTTTCAGAGGTCATTGGAGGTCGGAATATCATTTTAACCTCGATAAGGTAACGCACCCATTTCTATTCAGAATCCTTTCGGCATACCTGGATCAGGGAATTTCCATTTGGTCTTTCCCCGGTAATTCTGATGGGTTTCTTGATGCGATTCGTGCTATTCAGAAAGAAAGCTACTCTTCAATTCTGAAAACCAACCGTGCTAAAAATCTCCTGTCTGATCCTGAATTAAGTATCGAAAAGGTTTTGGATATCCTCGTAGGAAATCCGGATGGATATGGCTGGTACCTGTTTGATCAGCAATTTGCACATCCGGGCTGGTCAGGGATGGTTTCAGTGCTGGAGAGCCAGCCGGAGTCATTGCTTGATTCCAAAACGATTACTCTTCAGGACTTGATCCTTTTCGAATGTCTTCTGGAAATTGATGCATTGGATCAGAAATTTGGTGAAAACTGGATTCCAATCGGGATCAGATTTCCAGTGAAAACTCAGGATTTATTCGTCACCAGCCCTTTTGAGGAGAAGGATTTGATGCTCCAAATGTGGCAGGAAGCGTACGAATGGAGCTATTACGATGAAGTTTTGGCCGGTATCAGTTACGTGAAACCGATGGTGCAGTCTCCGGATATTCCAAGTTTTCAGGTGATGTTTTGCATCGATGATCGCTCTTGCTCTTTCCGAAGGTATTTGGAAATGCTTGATCCGGATTGTGCCACTTACGGCACTCCCGGGCACTTCAATGTGGAATTTTATTTCCAGCCTGAGTTTGGCAAGTTTCATACGAAAGTCTGCCCGGCTCCGATGACTCCGAAGTACCTGATCAAAGAAACTGCAGATCAGAAAAAGCTATCAAAAGATGCCCACTTCAATCAAACAAGCCACTCGCTGATCCGAGGTTGGGTAAGTGCTCAGACATTGGGATTCTGGTCTGCTTTGAAGTTGGTGAGTAATATATTCCGACCATCCTCCTCCGCATTGGAAGTTTCTTCTTTCAAGCATATGGATCCAAAAGGAACACTCACCATTGAATATGAGGGAGTTGATGAGGGAGGGCTTCAGGTAGGATTTAAGATTGCCGAAATGGCTGATCGGGTAGAAGGATTGCTGAAAAGCATCGGGCTTTTGGATAAGTTTTCCCCGATCATTTATACGATAGGCCATGGTGCTTCCAGTATCAATAACACACATTACGCAGGTTATGACTGTGGAGCATGCTCAGGCCGACCTGGTTCGGTCAATGCCCGGGTGATTGCCCATATGGGTAATGATCCCAGGGTTCGTGAAATCTTAGCCTCAAGGGGAATCGAAATTCCTGAAACCACCCAGTTTCTGGGGGGATTGCATGATACGACTAAGGATGAAATCATGTTTTATGACACTGAGATCCTAAGCGATTCCAATGCGATGTTTCACCGCATGAATCAGGAGTTTTTTGCAAAATCGCTTGATATGAATGCGATGGAGCGATCCAGAAGATTTGCGACGATGGGAAAATCCAAATCTCTCGATTCACTTCATGAGTCGGTAAAAAAGAGAGCTTTCTCACTTTTCGAACCTCGACCTGAGTACAATCATGCGACGAACAGTCTTTGCATTGTTTCCAGAAAATCCACGATAAAAGGGCTTTTTCTTGACAGGAGAGCATTCCTCAATTCATACGATTACCGAAAAGATCCGGAAGGAATTGCATTATCCAGGATTCTGGGAGCAGCTGCACCTGTTTGTGGCGGTATCAATCTGGAGTATTATTTCTCCAAAATGGATAATGAAAAGCTCGGAGCAGGTACCAAACTCCCACACAATGTGATGGGGTTGATCGGTGTGGCAAATGGAGCTGACGGCGATTTGAGAACTGGTTTACCATATCAAATGGTTGAAATTCATGATCCAATCCGATTGATGCTGATTGTAGAGCATGAGCCTGAGGTGGTGATGAATGTGCTTTTGAAAAATCCGGCTACTTACGAATGGATCAGGAATTACTGGGTTCATTTCGTGGTATTGGATCCAAGGACTAAAGTATTCAATTACTATCGCGATGGTGGCTTTGTGGAATACATTCCGAAAGCTCATATCAATCAAATTGGCCATTTGAAGGATAAGCTGATGAGCTCTGATGAGAATCTTCCTGTTTACTTAATCGACTCCCTTTAATGGAACTTTCAGCCTGGATTCAATTCATGATTGGGATACCTCTCGTGGGTTTTGTAATAAGCTTGTTGGTACCTGAGCGAAAAGAGTATCTGCTTTCCAGGGTTGCTTTCTACACTGCCGGTTTGAATTTGCTCAGTGTTTTTGTATTCCTCATTTTTTGGGGAATTCAAGGCTTTGAAACACTCAATTTGAAGGAATTAACCCTTTATAAAACGAGTGATTTTGAGTTTCTGATTGATTTCTTCTTCGATCGGATAGGAGCTGTCTATGTGGTAATGGGGGCGCTTTTGACGTTTCTGATCACATTTTATAGCAGGTATTACCTTCACCGTGAGAGCGGATACAAGCGGTTCTTCAATACTGTGTTGTTCTTCTATTTGGGATATAACATCACGGTTTTGGCAGGAAACTTCGAGACTCTGTTTGTTGGCTGGGAGATTTTGGGGCTTTCCTCGTTTCTTCTGGTGGCTTTCTACCGTGAAAATTACCTGCCAACACGAAATGCAATAAAGGTTTTCTCGATCTATCGAATCGGTGATGTGGGAGTAATTCTGGCCATGTGGGCGAGTCATCACCTTTGGCACGAGAATGTGACTTTCCTCAAGCTAAGCAATGCCGAATTGGTGCATGAGCATTTGATGGGGCATTCAGGAGTTGGACTCTTCATTTCGGTAATGTTGCTTTTGGCGGCAGCCGCCAAATCCGCCCAGTTTCCATTTAGTTCCTGGTTGCCAAGAGCGATGGAAGGACCAACTCCATCTTCTGCGATTTTCTACGGTTCTCTTTCGGTTCACTTGGGAGTATTCTTGTTGTTGAGAACTTTTCCTTTTTGGGAAAATCAGATTGTAGTCAGAGTAATCATTGCCTTGGTTGGTTTGACCACAGCGATTCTGTCTACCATGATTGCGCGGGTGCAGACTTCTGTGAAAACTCAGATTGGTTACGCTTCTCTGACCCAGATCGGAATTATGTTTATCGAAGTGGCAGCAGGATTGGAAGTGTTGGCTTTGATCCACTTCATGGGAAACGCTTTCCTCAGGACCTATCAATTGCTGGTTTCCCCTTCGATAGTAAGCTATTTGATCAGAGAGCAGTTTTATGGTTTTGTGCCAAAGCCAAAAGATCAAAAATCGGGATTCACTTCGAAACTCAAACTTTCCTTTTACATCTGGAGCTTGAAAGAATGGAATCTGGACAAATTGATGAATAGAATAGTTTTCAGGCCATTCAAAAACATCGGGCATAAGCTTGATTTCCTGACTTACAAGACTGTTCTTTATTATTTCCTTCCTAGTTATTTGATTGGAATAGGCCTTTTAATTATTGGCTATAAGATTCCTTCGAGTATCCATACGTACCTGCCTTTCATCTTTTCCTTCATCGCTTTATTGATGGTGTTGAAGGCATTTTCGGAAAGAAGGTCAGCGCGATTGAGCTGGACTTTGCTGATCATGAACCATTTCTGGATGGTTTTGGCGATCGCGGAGAATGAGCTCTTTGCCTGGGATGAAATTGCCATCTACCTCAGCGGGGTGGTCATATTCGGACTGAGCGGTTTGCTGATCATTACCTGGCTGAAACGGGAGACAGGGCAATCAGGCCTCTTCGAATATCAGGGTTATGTGAAGCGGTATCCTGTTTTGTCATTTTTCTTCCTGATCAGCGCATTGGGTCTGATGGGTTTCCCGATTTCGCCGACATTTCTTGGGGAAGATCTTCTCTTCTCCCATATCGGTGATGATCAGTTTTTGCTGGCTTTGTTTGCAGCAACGGCATTTGTCATGGAAGGAATTGTGACGATGAGAATCTTCGCCCGCTTGTTTATGGGAAGTAAAAAGCCAACAATTCTTCCGGATACATTGAACTCCAAAAAGCGGATTTTATCCATGGGTTCTGTTTCAAAAAAAGGAAGAATATCACCCTCAGGTTCTTCAGATCAACTCAATTAAGTCATTCAAGCCAGGAAAAAGGATTCCTTTTTCCTCCTAAAAATATTCTATAAATGAAACACACTCCAAAACTCCAAATCCCAAAAGACGGTTGGGAAGGGTTTAAGCAAAATTTCACCTCAGATGCCTCTGCAGGATTTGTGGTATTTCTATTGGCGATGCCGCTAAGTTTGGGTATTGCAAAAGCTTCTGATTTTCCTCCAATCATGGGTCTTCTGACTGCAATCATTGGCGGGATTCTGGTCAGCTTTATTTCGGGTTCAAGATTGACAATTAAAGGCCCTGCGGCTGGTCTGATTGTGGTGGTAGCAGCATCAGTCGCTGATTTCGGTGGCGGTGAGACAGGCTGGAAGCTGGCGCTTGGTGCAATGGTCGTAGCAGGTTTGGTTCAGATCCTTTTCGGAGTTTTCAAGTTGGGAAAACTTACCGATATCTTTCCGCTATCTGCCATTCATGGCATGTTGGCAGCGATTGGTATCATCATTATTGCAAAGCAAATCCCGATTCTCCTGGATGTAAATCCTGATTTGTACAAAGGACTGAGTGTTGCAGAGATGATCACTTCAATTCCAATGTTTCTGGCAAATTTTGACCCGCGTGCTACACTGATTGGTGTGTATAGCCTCGCGATCATGTTGGGTTGGCCTTATCTGAAAGATTTCAAATTGGGTAAAATACCTGCTCCCCTTATGGTATTGATAGTAGCTATTCCTTCCGAACTTGCAATGGATTTTGCACATACCGAGCCTCCGTATGCATTGCTTCACATCGGTAATCTCGTTGAAAATGTGAATTTTAACGCTGATTTCTCAGGAATTTCTCAAACAGGGACTTTCATTAAATATGTGATCATGTTTGCTTTGGTAGGAACTCTTGAGTCTCTTCTAACCGTGAAGGCTATCGACATGGTGGATCCTTTCAGACGAAAGTCTAATAATGATAAAGATCTTATCGCAGTTGGTGTTGGAAATACGTTCGCAGCTCTTTTAGGAGGTATGCCGATGATTTCAGAAGTGGCTCGTAGCTCAGCGAATGTTAACAGCGGAGCAAAAACCCGTTGGGCAAACTTCTTCCATGGCTTCTTCATCCTGGTTTTCGTTTTGGTTGCAACTCCTGTAATCGAGATGATTCCAAATGCAGCGCTTGCCGCGATGTTGATCACAGTTGGGGTCAAATTAGCCCACCCTAAAGAGTTTGTGAATACTTTCCGAATCGGTAAAGAACAGTTGGCCATCTTCCTGGTGACGATCGCTTTCACGATTTTCGAGGATTTACTTATTGGTATTGCCGCAGGTATCATTTTGAAAATGGTTATCCATTTGTTCCATGGTGCCCCGATCAGTTCTTTTTTCAAAGCTCCAACGATCGTTTCATTTGAGGGAAATGAATACTTGGTGGAAATTAACAAAGCTGCGATATTCTCTAATTTTCTGGGGATTAAAACCAAGCTTGAAGAGATACCTGCCGGTTTCAATGTGACCATTGACTTGAAAAATACTAAGGTTGTCGATCACTCTGTGATGGAAAATCTTTACCACTTCAAGCATGAGTACGAGGAACACGGAGGTCATGTCAAGATCATCGGTTTGGATAACCATAGACCTGTTTCGGATCATCATCTGGCTGCCAGAAAAGTTGAAAAATTGCTTCCCGGGGTTAAATAAATTTTATTGGCTTTTGTCAAACCTCCAAAAATCAAATTTGCTTTTTGAATAGTCGATATCCCCGGGAGTTTCTCTCGGGGTTATTTTCTTAATTAGCTGATGTCCTTTGGTTTAAAAACCTATCCTAAACCATCACTGAAAGCAGTTTCTCTAAAAAAACCTGTTTAAGCAAATCTTAAGATTCCCCTAAGAATAGTTAAAGAACAGTCGGGTACATTTAATTAATCACCCTAAAAATCAATGGTATGAATGAGAAAATTAACCGAATGGAGTTTCTGAAATCTCTGGGTTTCAAAGGCGCTTCACTTTTGGCAGTCTATTGCGCCATCCCGGGACTAAGCAGCTGTATCAATGAAAGTATGGATCCTGTAAATGGAGGGAATACGGGTACTGAGTTTACGTTGGATCTCACTGATCCGGCTAATTCAAAGTTGGATATAGTGGGAAACTATGTCATCCAGAATAGGGTCGTAATTGCCAGGATCTCGACCACAGAATTTGCAGCCGTCACTCAGGTATGTTCCCATGAGGGAAAAGCGAAAGTTAATTTTACCTCGGGAGAATTTTATTGCCCGGAGCACGGGGCAAGATTTGATACAGACGGAAAAGGGTTGAACTCAAAAGGTTCCAAGGGACTCAAAACCTATCAAACGGAATTGACCGGCACCACCCTCAGAATATTTTCCTGATCATGAGCCCGAATTTAAAAAAGCTCCTGTTCGCAATTTTGCTGGCTGGTTTAATCGGGATGCTATGGATTCCCAAGTCAATGGCGCAGGATGATTTGCTGAAAATGCTCGAAGAGGATCAATCAAAAGAACCGATTTACACACTTGCAACTTTCAAAGCTTCCCGATTGATCAATGGTCAAACGATCGAGACGATTTCTAAAAACCACCTCAACTTCTGGATTTCGCACAGGTTTGGAGCAGTCAACAGCGGATTTATCGCAAATTTCTTCGGCCTGGATGAGGCAAAAATCAGGCTTGGGCTGGAATATGGAATCACGGATAAATGGCTGGTCGGAGCGGGGAGAAGCTCCTTGGAAAAGACCTATGACTTCTACACCAAGTACAAGCTGCTCCGGCAATCCAATAAATTCCCCGTTACACTTACCGGACTGGCGGGTTGGAGTATCAACACAATGCCCACCGGTTATATCATGGAGTCTGGAGCAGAGATGCGATTCAACGATAATCTGGAACGATTCGGTTACTGGGGGCAGGCTTTGATAGCCAGGAAGTTTAATGAAAACCTTTCACTTCAGTTGATGCCAACTTTCATTCACTACAACAAAGTTGAGCACTCCTCAATTGACAACAATTTATTGGCTTTAGGAGTCGGAGGCAGGTACAAAATCACGAAAAGGTTTACCATTTCCGGGGAGTATTACAAGGCATTTTCGGACCCAGGTGCCTATGAAGCTGCAACAGGAAAAGAATATCCCTACCATGATGCCATCTCCATCGGTGTGGATATAGAGACAGGCGGGCACGTATTTCAATTGCATTTCACCAATTCGCGGGGGATGATTGAAAAACATTTCATCGGGCAGACGGTCGGATCCTGGGAAGATGGAGACATCTACTATGGGTTCAACATTGCGAGAACTTTCAGCTTTGATAAAGGGGCCAAACACAAAGACAAATGAAAATTCAAAGGTTAATGATCATTGCAGGGTTTTTGTTATTCTCGGGATATTCCCGGGGACAAACCTTGTTTTCCACGGCTTCGGGTGAAGTTTCCTTTTACTCAGACACTCCTTTGGAGACAATTGAGGCAGTTAGCAAAAAGACGGGATGCATCATCAATGCTTCTTCCGGCGAGATCGCTGTTCAGATGAGAATCACCGATTTCAACTTCCCGAATAAGCTTATGCAGGAGCATTTCAATGAAAACTACCTCGAAAGCGAGAAATACCCAACTGCAGTTTTCAAGGGAAAAATCATAGAGCAGGTCGATCTCAAAGTTGCAGGAACATATCCTGTCACTGTGGAGGGAAGTATGATTATCCACGGAGTGACTAAGCCTGTATCAATCAAAGGAACGGTCATTTCCACCGGGAATGAACTCAAACTTGATTTCAAATTTCAGGTAAAACCGGAGGATTATAAAGTGGAGGTCCCTTCTTTGGTAGTGACCAAAATCGCCGAAAACCTGGATGTGAGCGGTAAAATGACTTTAGTGAAAAAATAAATATGATTGTCCGCTGGTTTTCCGGTAGGGCTAAAATAGGATTTGAGAAGCGGTCAAATCGACCACACCGTCCGCTACGCCGCTGGGCACAGGCACGGTGGAACCCCTGCATTTGGACTTCAAACCTTGTTTTATTCGGTTAGAGGCAAGAAAGCAGATAGTCATAAAGTAAAAGGTTGAATTGGTTTGTTGAATAAAAAGGAGGCCAGGTGGCTTCCTTTTTTTTTGGGAGTAGGTTGGGCAGGTATTCCAATCAAAAGGATTTTTTAATGCCAACCCCAATTCATTTTTTTGAAAAACACCTTAAAAACAATAAATTATATACCTGTGAATACGAGAGTTTCCCACAGGCATTTTTAATCCAATTTTTAAAGAGCATCAGTATGAAAAAGAAATTTGATCGTCTGGTCAACCTGCTCCAACAACAGTATGAAGCCATTTCCCACAATTACAGAGAAATCCCTTTTTCCTTAAGGAATACAAATGGGAATGAAAGGCTGTTTGGAAGAAAACAGCCTGAGTTTACTCTTGTCTTAAAAAACGAACAGGGAGTTGCTGCCCTGAGTACCATGGATCAGGATATGATTGCGAGGGCTTACTTGCTTGATGATATAGAAGTGGAAGGAGATATTATGAAAGTTCTTGCTTTGCGGGATTTATTCTCAGATAAAAAGGGGTTCAATTTCGCCTGGCGGTTTATTCAGCCATTTCTTTTTGGTCAGGTGAAAAGTGATAAAAAATGGATCTCGCAGCATTATGATATCGAGGAAGATTTTTTCCTGCTCTTTCTGGACAAAAGTCATCGGGCCTATTCTCAGGCCGTTTTTGCCCATGATGATGAAGCTCTCGAAGATGCCGAAACCCGGAAGTTTGAATTTGCACTCGAAGCGGTGAAGGCAAAACCAGGAGACAGGATTTTAGAAATCGGTGCAGGCTGGGGCTCATTTGTTGAATTTGCCGGTAAAAGAGGGATTCAGGTCACCTCATTGACCATTTCTAACCGCTCTAAAAACTTTGTCCAAAATATTATCGACACGCAAAAGCTACCCTGCAAAGTTTTACTGGAGCATTTCCAGCAGCATGTCCCGGGTTTCAAGTATGACGGCATTGTCAATTGCGGAGTCACAGAGCATCTGCCTGATTACGCCGGATCTCTGAAACAATACCAGAGACTCCTGAAGCCGGGCGGGTATTTATATCTGGATGCGAGTGCGGAAAAGGTCAAAAACTCCCACGGGACCTTTATGAATAAGTATGTTTTTGAGGGAAATGGCCACCTGATGGTATTGCATGATTATCTGACGAAAGTTGCCAGGACGCCTTTTTTACTTAGAGGAGTTTGGGATGATCGACACAATTATTACCTCACTTGCCGGGAGTGGGCTAAGCGCCTGGATGAAAACAGGGAAATCATCGAGCAAAGATGGGGGAAGGCCCTTTATCGAACCTTCCAGCTTTATTTATGGGGAAGTGCTGAGGGATTTCAATCCGGCGCAATCGGCGCCTATCGGGTGGTACTTCAGTTGCCTGGGTAGTCGACAGACGATGGTCGACAGTCCACAGCTTGCACATTTGGACTCCAGACTTTGTTTTATTTGATTAACAGTAAGAAAGAGGTTTTTGATTAAAAAATTACACATAAGAGGCACAAAGTCCAAAAAGAATATTGCCACGGCGCAAAGTCGCGACGATTTAAAGCTCCCGCAGAGGCGCAAAAGTGTCTTTTTGGAATCAGGAGGTTGGTTTTTTCTTAAATCTTACATCTTAAATCTAACGTCTTAAATCTTCCGTCTTAAATCTTCCGTCTTAAATCTTTTCTCCGTGTAACTCGGTGCCTCCTCGGTGTAACTCTGTGAAACAAAAAAATTATTACACGGAGGTTCACGGAGAACCACGGAGGAAAAAACTCTGTGGAACCTAAAGCTTAAAGCTCCCGCAGAGGCGCAGAGGCGCAAAAGTGTCTTTTTGGAATCAGGAGGTTGGTTTTTTCTTAAATCTTACATCTTAAATCTAACGTCTTAAATCTAACGTCTTAAATCTTTTCTCCATGTAACTCGGTGCCTCCTCGGTGTAACTCTGTGAAACAAAAAAATTATTACACGGAGGTTCACGGAGAAAACACGGAGAACCACGGAGGAAAAAACCCTGTGTAACCTAAAGCTTAAAGCTCCCGCAGAGGCGCAGAGGCGCAAAAGTCTTTCAGAGGAGGTTTATCGCTTCAAAAATCTTATGTCTTAAATCTTCCGTCTTAAATCTTCCGTCTTAAATCTTCCGTCTTAAATCTAACGTCTTAAATCTAACGTCTTAAATCTCATGTCTTAATCTTATGTCTTAAATCTTACGTCTTAAATCTTGATTATGGAAGATCAGAAAATATACATCATCGGCGCCGGCATATCCGGACTTGTGGCAGCAATCGAACTCGAGAAAGCTGGTTTCACTCCAGTGATCCTGGAGAGTTCGGGTGAAATAGGCGGTCGCATGAAAACAGACAGCCTCGATGGATTCCTGCTTGATCATGGTTTTCAGGTGCTAAACACAGCCTATCCGGAGGCCAAAAAATACCTGGACTATGAACAGCTTCATCTGAAAAATTTTGATTCCGGGGCGGTGGTTTTTGACAAAACGGAATCATACATCATTACTGATCCATTGAGAAATCCCCTGAAATTCGTCGGAATGGCATTTTCTAAGGTTGGGACTTTCCTGGATAAAGTAAAAATGTTTACCCTTACCCAGGAACTGAAGAAGAAGTCAAACGAGGAAATCTTCAACGAACCTTCCATGCCAACTCTTCAATATTTGAAGAATTACGGGTTTTCGGATTTGGTGATCAACAACTTTTTCAAGCCATTTTTCCGCGGGATTTTCCTGGAAAAGCACCTGAATACCTCTTCCCGAATGTTTGAGTTTATCTTCAAAATGTTCTCTTTGGGAAATGCAGCTGTTCCTGCGAAAGGAATGGGGGAGATCCCGAAAATGCTCAGAATGCAGCATAGCAAAACCCAGATTTTCTTCAATTCTCCCGTGCAGCAAGTCGTGGGAAAAAGCATTCACCTGGACAACGGAGACATCTTCGAGGCAGACCGGATCATCATCGCAACTCAACCGGATCATGTGATGCCTCAACTGCAGGGGCAATTCCCGCCCGCACAAAAAGTCATCAACTTATATTTTTCACTGCAGAGAAGTTTCATGGCGCGCCCAATGATCGGGTTACTCGCAGGAGATGGCTATTTGGTCAATAATCTGGTGTTTATGGACGACGTGTCGGACGCCTATTCACCGAAAGACAGATCTTTACTTTCTGTAACTGTCTTGGAGACCACGCTTAGCGAGAAAGAACTGATCAAGGCCGTTCAATCTGAACTGGAAATGATATCCGGAGTGAAGGCAGATTATTTCCAGTTCATCAAATCCTACTACATCAACTATGCTTTGCCGGCAGTTGACGACCTGAAATACAGCATCCCGTTTTCCGAGTGCAAGATCACAGATCATGTGTATTTGGCGGGAGATTACCTGCTGAATGGCTCAATCAACGCGGCCATGACTTCAGGCAGAATTGCAGCGGAAGCGGTCATTCATTCTTATATGCCAACGCATTAAAAAATTTAAAATTAAAAATGAAGAATTATTGAGAATGATGAAGGGGGTGGTTCAAATCAATTAACTGCTCGTGGATGTCAAATTCAGTTTAGTTTTTTAGCAATTGTTTTAACGTTTTTGGGCTTGGCGAAAACCGGGGATAATTTTCATTCGGGAGGAAAAGGAAAATGCTGTTTTGCAATTTTGGTCTGTGCCTTGACTTGTGCGAATAGCAATAATTATTCTAAAATGGGTTAGAATTAAATCATTTCTTCCAAAGCTGATTTCCATGTTACAAATCCTTCTTGGTTATCAGAATAATCGTGAAATATGCGAGTGAAGTTATCTGGACTGTTTTCTAAAAAAGACTGTCTTCCACTTTCTCTAATAATGCTTAGTTGGTTGTCAATTTGTTTCACTTCTTCAATTAGTGATGCTCTGTTTTTGGGAGTATGCCAAAAATAAGTGGCTTCTTCTGTGTCCAAAGTTTCCAAAACAATGAAATAACTTTGTTCCCCTGCCAATAGAAAAACAAATGAAAATGGATTAAGCACAAAACGGATTTTCATTACTTGATTTTCGTGTCTGTCTGCCAAATATTGAATATGTTTCGAATGTTTGTATTTCTTGTTCTTGAGGATTTCATTCAATAACTCTTCTGCATTGGAATAAATTTTCTCTTGCTCTTGTAGTTCGTCAGAAGTCAATATATTTTTCTTTTTTGGGATGGCTTGTCTCAGAAATCCTTTATTCAAAAACTGAAATTTTACTCCCTCAACCACCTCTTTATTGATACTGTCAATATCTCGTGATAAAGCCAATTGAGATACTAATTTTCCGTTTTCAAATTCAGCAAACAATTCTACTGAAATAGTCTTTGATTTTAAGGTTTTGATGAAATATGGTTTAAGCACTTCAAATTCCGGTCGTATTTCAATGTTTTCCACTTGAAATTCAAGAGTGATGTTCATCTCATTTAAAGGAAATTTGAATGCTATACTTCCAAAATGAAACTCCAATTCATCAATCGGAATTTTGATTTTCTTTTCTATGTAGATTGGAGAATTTGCAGTTGTAATATCTTCTTTTGGCTCATCAAACAATGTTGCTTGTTTGTCAATTTTTCGATAATAAGTATTACGTTTAAGAAAAAGCTTGTTCAGATAATCAATTTTATAATCCCGATAATCATAAATAGTAGGGTTGATTTCCGACCGTTGAACTCTGCCAATATATTGGATTAGTTTGCCTTCAAACGAAAAAGGGTAGACTAAAAACAAACAGTTTATGTTTGGCAGGTCAGTTCCTTCTCCAAAATACTGCCCTGTAGTGATTAAAACCTGAAAACTTCCTTCATTTAACACTTTCCATTTTAGTTTTTTAGCACTATCGGAATCATCTCCACAAAGCGTGACTACTTCATATTTTTTCTTTAAAAATAAGTGGAGTGAGTCAATATGTTCTTTTCGTTCAGTAATTATAACAACTTTTTTACCTTGATTGAGCTCAGTTTTTACATCTTCCAATATTTGACTATTTCGAGCAGTATCGTGAACCAAAATTTTTGACAATACTTCAAAATTGTCTGTTTTTGAATTGTATGGAACATCTAATTCCGTGTTTCGGATTACGATTTTTGCCTGTCTATAATTTTCGATTTCATTTGGTTGAATATTGGCAATGATTTCACCTAAATGGGTGAAAATCATTTTGCCATCATTGTATTTCCTGAAAGGTGTGGCGGTTAATCCGTACAAATAATAAGTTTGTAATTTTTCAATTGTATTTCTGAATGTTTCAGCAGGAATATGATGGCATTCATCAACTAGAATTATTCCGAATTGATTTTGGATAAGTTCGATTTGCTTTGGCAAACTTTGAATAGTTGCTACAGTAATATGTTTGCCGAATTTTGCTTTCCCTTGTCCGATTACCCCAATATCTTTTTTCGGGATTCCCAAAAATGCTTCAATTCGCTCCATCCATTGCTCCAATAATTGTTTTCGATGTACGATTATAAGTGCAGGTTGTTTTTTCTCTGCAATGATTTTTAAACCGATTACTGTTTTACCCGCACTTGGTGGCGCTACAATTACTCCGAAATCCTTTTTTCTAACAGCTTCTATTACTTGTTGCTGATGCTTTCGTAGCGTTGCGTTAAAAACAAAAGGTATTAGTGGTTTTTGTTTCCTTTCATCTACAAAATCAAATTCTATTTGGGATTCTTTGCAGAATCGTAAAAGCTTACCGATAAACCCTCTTGGGATAAAAATCTCACACTCTGTTTCCTCAACCAACTTGAAATAACGTGGTGTTTCAAATGTATTTATGCCAGATTTCTTTTTGATGAAAAATTCGGAATTGGCAAAATTCAACTCCTCCTTTAGAAAATTAATAAGTATGGTAGGAAGTCCATTCCTGCTTAACTTTATATTGTTGCTTAAAGCAACTGAAAGTTTCTCACTTTTAAAACTGGAGATTGGAGGTTGTATATCTGACGATAACTGGTTATGTATGGCGTCTAAATGATCTGATGAAACTTTTTGAATGTTTCTAATAAAATCCCATTGGTCAGCAACTGGCTCGAAGGTTTCAGGATTGATAAAACAACCATTTCCTTTTTCAAAAGTGGGCCTAAAGAGAGGCAAAGCTATTAGGTTGCCAAAACCTTTGCCGGAAAGGAAATCCTGATTGGGAAATAATCTGTCAAAACTAGAACTTTTGTTAAACAATGAAAAAGCTCCCGACTGTTCTAAAATCGAAATGAATATTTTTCGGCTTCTAATTGCAGGATAAGGTTTGTCAAAAAATATCCAAACGTGCCCACCATTACCGGAACGGGAACGCTCCAAGTAAGCGGGAATATCATTTTCTCTGCAAGCATGTAGAAAAGTAATTGCCTCATTTTGCCAGTTTGCTTTGTCAAAATCTGCTACCATGAACCAGGTTGTATTGTCTTGCAATAATGGATAAACTCCAATTTGATGAAAACCGTCTAAGTGTTTTTGTATTTGCTCACCAGTAAGTTTTTGATAGGATTTTTCAGTAAAGTTTTGAAAAGTACCCCCATTCATCTGATGTACTCTAAAACGATAAGGGTCAAAAATATAAGCTGGCATATAACCAGATTTGTTCCCTTTTTCCCAACGAACAGCAAACACATCTTCTCGTCCTGTGAATAGGGAGCGAAAGAGGTGGATGTTTTCTGGAGAGATATTCTTCATTCTTATTTTGTTTCCCAAAATGCCCCAAGTTTTGAAACAGGTCCGTTGATTGATTTTTGAACTCCGAAAAGGTTCAATCATTCATCCAGTTTGATTTCTGAAGTAAGGTTACCACTCCGATATTGTAAGCATACACAGCCGCCGGAACAAAGGTTATGTTAAGATTGTCCAAGGTCTTATTGCCTGTAAGATTTACTGTAGTTACCAAAGTCGCTGTGAAATTATTTTGTTTGCAAAAATGCAGCAAGCTTCCCAACTCTTGAGGTTTATCGAAATACCGGTTGCTCCATTTTATTTCTACACACCATTGGGGCTTAAACAATTTACTATCAATCATCACAATATCGACTTCTCCTTCAGTGCGCCCCATTTTCCAACGGGCATACTTCAAATCCAGGTTTTCTCTATGCATCCATTGTGAAAAAATTGCCGTCTCTATCATATTGCCAGTTTCCTGATCTGCTTCCTGAATCGGCGAAAACAAAGCCGTACGCAACGATGGGTTTGTTAGGTACACTTTGAAATTAGTAATTCGTTTGAACTTCTTGGCATTATCGTCAACTTTATGAATGACTTTGATTAAAAATGCAGCTTCCAGGTATTCGAGGTATTTCCTGATGATTTCTTTTTGGATGCCACTGTCCTTTGCCAATCTTTCAAATGAAAATTCTTTGGCAGTATTGTACGCCAGATAAGTAAAAAAACTATTCAGTTCCTGCACGTCTTT
Organism: Algoriphagus sp.; assembly: GCA_036676605.1. Lineage (GTDB taxonomy): Bacteria > Bacteroidota > Bacteroidia > Cytophagales > Cyclobacteriaceae > Algoriphagus. The sequence continues at coordinate 108,910 of JAKFCO010000110.1, read as the reverse complement.
TATCCCATATAGGCTTGGCAAATCCCTCAATAAAACTTTGTCAACAATATCGCTTTTTACATAACGGCCCATGTCGCTTTGGATTTTTTCGGACAATACCACTTCAGGATATCCACCGAAATTGAGGTAATCAAAAAATTCTTTATTCAGGGCCTTGTTATCATGTGTCGTGAAAAAGGGAATTTCTTTGTTGTTGTAAACGATCGACTTGGATTGTACCAAATGGTTCAATCCTTTGAGATGGATGAATTCATGGAACGTGAGCGGTGGCAACATGAAATCAGTAAACCTGCCCGCCCCACTTTCTGAGCTCTGCAACCTCAATGCAGCTGCAGCCGAACCTGATACCGTAAATTTGGTTTTGGGATACAGATCAACCAATACTTTTAGATGGCGTTCCCAGTCCTTTAGGTATTGGATTTCATCAAAAAACACAAAACAACCCTCCATGCTTTTCAATTGAACGGCTTCTTTTGCCAGCAGGAGTATATCCTCCAAGCTGAGGTGCATGTAAATGGGATTGTCAATCCCTATAAAAAAGATCTTTTTGGGTGATACTTTTTCTGCTATCAATTCCTGAATGGCATGAAACAACATCACTGTTTTACCTACACGCCTGGGCCCCATCAAGATGACTGCTCTCTTGATCCCGGTTTCTTTTACAAAAGGATAAAACAAATTGAAATAAAGCCGCTTCGACATCTCCATGTAGATTTGGTGTACTTGCCCCGATAGCCACCAAGGGTTTTCGTATTGCAAGCGCTCTATTCTTTTGGCCGTCGGAATAACCGTATTAAAATTCATAAAAACCTTTATTTTAACCTAAATGTAATAATAAGCATTAAAATAAAGCTCTATTTTTACATTTTTGTTGATTTAGAGCTTAAAAAGATTTTTTTTCAACTTATTTTAGCATTGCTGCGAAAAGGAATTTAAAATTTAAAATGAAGAATGGGAAAAAGCTGGAAGACCGATGCTTCGACAAGCTCAGCACAAGTGACGGAAGACCCCGCCGCCGCGGGCAGGCGAAGTAAAAAAGCCTGCGTTTTCCAGTTTTTACATTAACCTGTTGCTAGCACTCTATACTTTCTGGATGTAGGAATAACAGTTTAGAAAATCAAAAAAACCTTTATTTCTACCAAAATGTAAAAATAAGCATTAAAATAAGGGTCTATTTTTACATTTTATGTGTATTCGATTGATTGCACCTAACAGAATTAAGTTGGGATTTGAATGAAAAAATCCCCCTAACCCCCTTTAAAAAGGGGGAGTCACATTTCCGCATCCCGATAGCTCGGGATTAAAACCGATAGGCTTCTATCCATCGTGCAGATATCCGGATACACATATTTGCCATTACTTCTTTTTCTTCTTTATGGTTTTTTGGATATCCTTCAGCACTTTTTTTCCATCGCTATCCAGTTTGCGCTGCACTTTTTTCACATCTTCGGCAGGGGGCAGGTTTTCGGGTTGGATGCTTCGTTTCAGCAGCATATTGCGCACTGCACTGCTATTGTCCACATGTTCTTTTTCTATCGGATTTTGCCCTTTCAGATCCTTGCTTTGCACATTCAGACTGGTCATTTCGGCTGCAAGATCTTTGGCTTTGATACTGATCGTGGGCAGAAAATCGGCAACCGGGCGGTTGTCCGGAATACCCATTTTCTTTTTAAGTTGTTGGGTATTTAGCCGAAACAATGCCTGATCCCCCTTGGATCGGATCAAGGCAAATCCCTGACTATCCACGCCTCTTTCATACAGGACTCCGGAAAGCTGGTTTTCGGTTTGACTTAATTTTTCCCTAGCCTTTACTCGTTCAAATTCTAGTAGCCGCTGCTCTACCAGTTCGGCTCTGCGTGTTTGCACGGCGAAGTAATTTTGAGCAAAAGCAATTTCTGACTTCCGGCTATCTCCATTTTGAGCCACCAAATAGCAAGCGTAGCGCGTCAATAAAATGTCGATAATCTCTTTCTCAGCCCCTTTCGGCATAGGGATCGTTTTCCTGACGTCAGGAAAATGATAATCCGGTTCCTCGCCTGCATTTCGGCAAGCATCCTTTGCTTTGGTAATTACTTTTTCAAAGTTTTCCCATTTGCTATAGCCAAGCAAATGCTGCAATTCACGGGCACTCCAACATTCCACACCTTCAAACTCACTGGCAGCAGCTTCAAACAAATTGAATAGATTTTTGATCTCATCAGTTTTCATGGCAAATCCTTTAGTCGTTTATTAGTTCGTTTAAGATCCCTTCGGTTTCTTTTTCCAGTTCAAAAATCTCTGCGGTGATTTCTTCAATGCTGGGTGGTGGCACATACGTATAGAAATAGCGCATAAATGATATTTCATAGCTTCCGGCTTTCGGGTAATACTGATGCCCAGGTGATGGGGAAATCCTTCCTGCCCCAATAGCTCGGTAAATGCCTTTTCTAATTTCTCTTCGGTGAACTTCATTGCTTTGGCTTCCCTAGTTTTTTAATGTCAGCCTCTATCTCTTTTAAGCTTTCCTCTTTTTCCAGGACCTTTTGGGTAATCCGATACTTTTCAAATTCTGCCTTTGATTTTTCCAGGGCTTTCTGATGGCTGATCTTACCTGCATGGCTGAGTAGTTCTCTGCCGTTGAGTTGTAAAATGCTGTCCAGCCGCTTGATCCAATCTGCCATATACATCGGAGTGCGCTGCTGCGCCATCGTCTCGGCAAAAGCCAAATACTGCTCTACCAGCAAACCGAGCAACTTGATTTCGTCTTCGTTCAGGTAGTTTTTGGCAATGCTTACATCGGATTTCTTGATGGACACGGTTCCCTTTTTGTCGAAGGATTGCATGCCGAGCAAGGGCAAACTGGCGTCTACTTCTGCGATACACCAACTCAGCTGCGGTTTGCTCGCTAATCGCCCACAAGAGTTTGTTTTGCACCACTTTGAAAAATTCCAGCGTCTTTTCGTCTTTCGAGTCATAATCGATGCTGGTGGTGTAGATGTCTTTGATTTTCTGGTAAAAGAAACGTTCCGAAAGCCGGATTTCCCGAATTCGCTCCTGCAATTCATTGAAATAATTCATTGAATTACCCGACTTGAATCGGTCGTCATTCAAGGCAAAACCCTTGATGATGTATTCCTTCAGGCGCTGCGTGGCCCAAATGCGGAACTGCGTGCCCTGCGGTGACTTGACCCGGTAACCAACTGAAATGATGACGTCCAGATTATAGTGATCAATTTCTCTTTCCACTTCTCGTGAACCTTCCAGTTGAACTATCCGGAATTTCCGGACAGTTGAACTTTTGTCCAATTCCCCTTCCTGAAAGACATTGCCGAGATGCTCACTGATGGTCCGCTTGTCCTTACCAAACAATTGCCCCATCTGTGCCTGAGTAAGCCAGACAGTCTCCTCCTCCAGGCGAACATCGATTTTGATGTTGCCGTCTTGGTTTTGGTAGATAAGGATGTCGCTGTTCATATTCGGTTCATTTACAGTAGTTTTTGAGAATCTTTTCTACCACTTAGTTACCAACTTAGTTATCCACTTGGTTACTTTTTAGAGCAAATCGATGAGCATACCCTGATCGTCCTTCCCAATATAGATTATTCCACCTATGGCATTTGCAAAACCACAGACCCACTTTAGGTAGTCGTCATGCCAGCTTTGTTTGTATTCTATATTTTGGCGTTCGATCATTGGGCCTTTTCTAATTTTTCTTTTGTGAATTTCATTAAATGGTTCTACCCTTAAGTTACTGGAATAAATATTTTATAGTAATCTAAAACACAAATGGATTAACATTCAAGAGGGTGTTTTTGGCTGGAGTTCAAGCTTTTAGGAAATAGATTTATCAGGTGGCCAACCTTGTCCTGTCAGATCTCCATTAAATTCGTGGTAGAACTTAAAATTTAAAATGGGGGAATTGTTGAAAGGGTGGGGGAGGGGATCGGTATATTGGTTTTTGAAAAGGTTGTTTTTTTATTCAAAAACTAAACGGTATAAGTTTGTTCTCATAACCCCATATTTGCCCGTGTTTAGGGTTACCATTATTTGAAAGTTTGTCAACGAAAAAAACATTGTTCTTATTTGATTTCAATTTATCAAGGGTGATTCTTTTAAGTTCTTCGTATTCCTTATAAAGTCCTTTTGGATGGTCTCCCCAAGCAATAATTACATTTTTATGTATTGAACTCAGGTTGTAGATTGTTTGAATATTTTCTTCGTCAATAATTTTTAGATCAGATGTGGCAAGTAAACTTGAATCTGTTTCATAGTAAGGAATTAGATTCACAATTATTACTGTTCCTATGTCCTTTAATTGCGAGTATTTTCCCCTGTTTTTATGAACATAATTAGTCACAGTATAAACTGTCTTATCGGAAATATCCTTTGTCGCGCGACTTGGATTTTTCATTATTACCAATAAACTTTCCTTTAAGCTGTTGTCGATATTCAAAGAAAGCCACAACCTTTTATTTTCTTTTTCAATTCGCTTGTCTTCCGTTTTGGTTACGAAATCTGGATGTCTGTAAACTGGTTTTGTCATTAGGTTAATTCAATTTTATCAAAGTGCAAAGATTGAGTTCTTTTAAAAGTTTTTGCCTGCACGTTGGCCTTCTAATTCGTTATCTCGTTCGCAATCATTTCTGCTTGTTTCAATACAGTTTCAGTCGCCAACATTTGCATGTCAGGCGGATAGCCGAATTTTCTTAAAATCCTTTTTACGGCAACTTTCAACTTTGCTTTTACACTTTCTTTGATGGTCCAATCTATAGAGGCATTCTGTCGGATGGTCTCGGTCAAGACCACCGCAAGTTCCCTCAGTTTTTCCTTCTGCATGAGTTCCATGGCACTGTCGTTGGAGGCAACTGCGGTGTAAAAAGCATACTCAAACTCAGTCAAGCCCATGTGCTTGGCTTCAGTGTCCATATGCACGATATCTTTGCTGAGTTTGATCAGTTCATCAATGACCTCTGCCGCTGTCAGGATTTTATTATGATATTTCTTGATGGAATTTTCAAGCATTTCCATCAGAGACTTACTCTTGACGAGGTTCTTTTTTGCTCTTGATTTGATTTCATCATTCAGCAGTTTCTTCAGGACTTCCAAGGCCACATTCTTATGCTCCATGCTTCTCAGCTCCAACAAGAATTCCTCGGAAAGAATCGAAATATCCGGCCTTTTGATACCCGCTGCATCAAACACGTCTATCACTTTCTCCGAAACCAATGCCTTGTCGATGACCTGCCTGATGGTGGTTTCTATTTCTTCATCCGTCCTGCCCGAACCTGTAAAGTCAAACTTCGCCAACCTTGCTTTGACTGCCTGAAAGAATGAAACTTCATCCTTAACATCCATCGCCTGATCATGGGGAATCGCTATCGCAAAGGCTCTGGACATTGCCGTTACTTCATTGATGTATCTCTTTTTGCCATCATTCAGTCCAAGAATATGCTCTTCAGCCGCAAGGATTAGCGAAAGCTTTTTGGAGGTATCTGCTTCAAAATAATCTTCATAAGCAAAGCCATGGTACATCTGGGCCACCACTTCCAACTTCTCAAGCATCAGGTTCACGGCCTGTTCCTGCAAGATTGTCGGATCTCCTTTTCCTCCTGCATCGGAATAGAATGCCAGGGCTTTCTTCAGGTCTGCGGCTATCCCGAGATAATCTACAATCAGTCCGCCTGGTTTGTCTTTGTAAACCCTGTTTACCCGTGCTATGGCCTGCATCAGGTTATGCCCTTTCATGGGTTTGTCAATGTAAAGGGTGTGCATGCTTGGTGCATCAAATCCTGTCAGCCACATGTCCCGAACGATGACCAATTTCAGTTCATCATCCGGATTTTTCATCCGCTCTGCAAGCATCCGGCGCTGTTCTTTGGTCGAATGGTGGCGGGAGATTTTCGCTCCGTCTGAAGAAGCCGAGGTCATGACTACTTTAATGACCCCTTTATTCATATCATCTGAATGCCATTCAGGTCTGATTTTGACAATGGCTTCATATAAATCCGCAGCGATGCGGCGGCTCATGGAAACAATCATTCCCTTTCCTTCAAACACTTCCTGACGCTGTTCGAAGTGAGTCACAATGTCCCTAGCAATGTTGTTCACTCGGTTTTCACTGCCGACCAAAGCCTCCAACTGGGTCCATTTTGCTTTTGCTTTTTGGGTATTCGTTAAATCTTCCTGATTCAGTTCATCGTCCAACTCATCTACCAACTTTTTTCCTTCTTCACTCAGGTTTACTTTGGCAAGTCGGCTTTCATAATAGATCCGAACGGTCGCGCCATCTTCCACTGCCTGGGCGATGTCATAGATGTCCACATAATTCCCGAAAACTGCGGGTGTATTGACATCTGTATTTTCAATGGGTGTGCCCGTAAATCCTAAATAGGTGGCATTGGGCAAAGCATCCCGCATATACTTGGCAAAGCCGTACACAATCTTTTTACCGACCACATTGCCTTGGCCGTCTTTGTCATCAATGGTTTTGGCACGAAATCCATATTGCGTGCGGTGCGCTTCGTCGGCGATGACCACAATGTTTTTCCGAGCCGAAAGGGTCTCGTAAACATTTCCTTCCTCCGGTTGAAACTTCTGTATCGTGGTAAAAACTACGCCTCCGGAAGCCACTTTCAGCAAATCTTTTAATTGGTTTCGGTCGTCCGCTTGTACAGGTTCCTGCCTCAGTAGCTGTTTGGAGGCGGCGAAAGTATCAAACAGCTGATCATCCAGATCGTTGCGATCGGTGATCACAAGGATAGTGGGATTGTCTAGTGCCAGCACAATCTTTCCGGTGTAGAATACCATGGAAAGAGATTTTCCGCTTCCCTGCGTATGCCAGACCACGCCGCCTTTTCTGTCCCCAACAGGTTGGTTTTTGACTCCTGACAGGCCGTAGCTTTCCGGAGATTCCATGACCATACTGGTTGGAGTAGGATTCGCCGTCTGATAGCCCGATGCTCGGAGTGTGGATTCCACCGCACGGTTTACTGCGTAATATTGATGATAGGCGGCCAACTTCTTCACCGTGGAAATCGTCGTGATGCCTGTCTGCGGATCGATTCTTTTGGATTTTTCAAAAACAATAAAATGCCGGATCAAGTCGATCAGGGTCTCTTTGTGCAACATTCCCTGAATCAACGTCTCCAACTGACTGACCAGATGGGAAGCTTCTGCTTTTCCATCTGCAGATTTCCAGGCCATAAAGCGGCTCAATCCTGCCGAAATAGATCCTGTCTTCGCTTCCAATCCATCGGACACCACCACAAAACCATTGTAGGTAAAGAGACTTGGGATGATGGCCTTATACGTATCGATTTGTTTGAATGCCGATAGGATGGTGGTATTCTCATCAGCGGCATTTTTCAACTCAATCACCACCAAGGGAATCCCATTTACAAACAGGATCAGGTCAGGTCTTTTGTTGGTGCCGTTTTCGATGATGGTAAATTGATTGGCGACGACGAAGTCATTGTTTTCTGCATTGGTGAAATCCACCAGCCAGACTCTGTCGCCTCTGTCCACGCCGTCCATACGCTTGGATACGGGAATTCCCTCTGTCAGCAACCTGTGGAAAGCTTCATTATTTGCCAGGAGATCAGGGGAGGCTATCCTCTGAATTTCCTTGAGCGCTTCTGCCTGTGCATCTGCCGGGATGAGTGGATTGATCCGGCGGATGGCTTGCTGCAACCTGCCCGTCAACAGTACCTGCTCAAAAGATGCTCGCTCCGGATTCTCTGCATCAGGAGCGATGTCGGGACCGTAGATATAGGCATAGCCGAGTTTGGTGAGTGACTCAATGGCAAAGGCTTCGATGATATTTTCGGTGATGCGGGTCATTACATGAAATTTCTATAATCGTAAGTTTTCCCTTCAAAACGATTCAACAACCATCCTATTCGAGCTATTTCATTTGAAGTCTGTATTGTAGCAGGCAATTTTGAGTATAAATCAAAGCTGTTCCAATTCATTTTTGTAAGTCCTAAAATCTCAGTGGCAATCATGTTGATATTTGTAGATCCGTAGTGTTTTTTTAATTTGATAGGTACTGGAATTCCTTTTCCTCCTTGGAAATAGCTGTTATTTTCTAACCTAACTGAAGGAACTATACCATGTGTCCATAACAGAGCAGTATAATTATCTATTAAAAAACATGAACCTCTGGATAAAGGAAAGAAACTTGTAGTTATCTCTTGTTTGTAATTTGCTAATGCAACAAATCTGGCATCAGGCTCAAAATTGATCTCTATCAAATCAATTTGGCTAATTCCAATTTTTCCTAAACTATCTACTATACCTTTAATTTCTTCTGGTTTGAAATAAGTTCTCTTATGCACTACCACACGTTTTGGTAAATCTCCCATCGCATTTAAGAAAAGTTCTCGAATCATAGTGCCAAACTTATAAGCGTCCTGATAAGATAAATAAGGATTATTTTGGCTATCAAATGTACAGTCTTCTACCTTTGATAATTTATATTTTAATCCTTGACCCAAAGAGTTATAGATATGACTACATCCTAAAACCACCTTATTATGTTCTCTGTGTCTATCAATACTATATCCGATTCCTACGAATGCAGTATCCTGTTGTAATCCTTGCAATACCCAAGGAGTACGAGAAGATTTGACATAGAAAGATAATGACAACCACCAATTTACTTGACAAACAAGGCTGTCACTAAGAGTTTCTTCTTGAATAAACTGAGTAGCAATTTGCTTTTGAGCAGCATATGCTTTAATGTAGTCATGTAAATCAAAATTTTCTGATTCTGTTTCTACACGAGTGATGCCATCCCATGATGTAGGAATAAAAACTATGATAACTGTCTTTTTACGGCTTGCTTCAAAGTGGTCAATAATTCTTTTAATGTTATTAGCTAAACCTGTTGCACTTTGTAAAAGTGTTGCATGATTTGTGGAATCGTTACAGTCTCTCCATAGTTCACTTGTCGGATCTGGAATGTTTAATGGAATTCCGTAGGCTGATAAAAATCCTGGATAATCCAACAAATAATCAGGATTATTTTTGCCCGCCTGTACAGATCCATTCAATCGGTTCAGAAATAGGTACAAAGCTTGATTATGAGCTGCGGGACAGATAACGGCAAGGTTAATTTCAGGTTCAAAAACATTTCCATTAAGTGAACTATCATAAGGTTTATTATCTCGTAAACCTCTCATGGGATGAAAATCATAAACAATAGAACCATTCGACTTACTTGTAAATTCAAGTCGTGGTTCGACATATTGAATACCTTTGTGAATTATTTTTTTTGATGAAAAATTAGAAGGTAAATTTAATCTGTATCTTGGCGTACTGTTTTTCATTAGTGTAACATGCATAGTATCTGCACTAATAGAAAATTTGAAGCCACTACCGCTATTTAAGGGATATTCAAATTGTAGTTTATTTCCTTGAGGAAAAAGAATGCTTATCCATTTTTGGATTTGATCATTAAACTTAACATTGGGTTGTCCTTTTAATAGTTTCTCATGATACTCCTTACCTATTTCGAATCTGATTGATTTTGGAATTTCGCTATCTGACTTAATATAAAATGTGGGATTAAGGCTTAAATAACAAAAGGGACTGGCAGAAAATATGTTATCATCGAAAAACAATCCTAATTCTACAGCGTCATAAACCGGATAGATAACACCTTCTTTCGTTACTTTATAATTATCTATTCCCCAAATTCTATTTTTCCCATTTGTTTCAAGTCCAAAATAATCGCTAATTCCTTTAACAATAGTTGATAGATAAAGATTCTTAAAAGAAGAACCTTCCTTAATTTCTTTATAAGTGACAGGAGTTCGTTTAATATCTCCTCTTATTAGGCCTGAATATACTTCCCTTATATCACTTTGAGTGCCTAAACTGTAAAGACAACCTTTCAGAGGTACTGAGCATATCTTTTTATTACCAATTAAATTCTTTATCGTCTGCCAGATCTTTTCATTTTCAGGAAAAGAAACTTCTGCCTGAAAAACTTCTCTTGGCAAAAGAATAGGGAACAAATTGCTTCGCAATAAAACGTTCTGTTCTGTGATATCAAGTTTAAATGGTGTTCTTTGAACAGTATGATCCTTTGTGCTTTGAAGAAGCTTATCAATTTCAGCATGAAAGATTAGATCATCTCCATAGCTTGTCCTTGCTATATGAATCATTGTTGTATCAAATCCTTCTGTCGGAATATAGAAAGCCTGCCGTCCAATATTGTGTAAATGTCCTAATAGCTCTCTAACACCTGGAGCGATTTCATGTCCAAATCCACACCAAAATAACATGCCTGCTCCTTCCTTAGAATATGCCTTTTTTAATGCTTCCATCAAGGATTTGTCTCTGCCACTATAACCCATAACAACAAGATGTTTGTCGTAAAGGTGTTGTTTAAGCGCATCAATAAAATCTTCCTGCTGTGTATCTAGTTCTTTATTGGTATTCTTTAATGGCCCAAATTTGAAATCACCATGTAATGCAACACATAATAATTCAGAGTTACTTGAAGGCCTATGAATATAATCTGATGTTGCTAATGAAATCGAAATTGGTGTAAGACCCGTTTGATGAGCTGCTCTTTCAACTAATCCATCAAAGTTTGTGGTAAAAACGGATTTAACCATCCCACTTTTGGAAAGTTGACAAAGTATTTTGTACCCAGTATGAGGCTCTTTTCCTTTACAGATATTCTCAAAATACTTTTTCCGAGTTTCCTCAATTGGGTAAGCTGCCTGAGCAAAAAATGAGTATTCTTCCTCACTATTTAATTTTGGATAAACCCCTTCCATGTCTATCCATTTTTGTAGTGACTGTTGTACAGACTCTGACAAAAAAGAATTGTATTGTTTCGCCAAATTAGGATTCTTCGTAATAAAAATATTTCGCTTCCATTCCCAAATACAATCAGAAGCTGGTTGTACACCAGAAGAAATAGATGCCCCAGCTCCCAAAAGAAAAGCATGATTTACATCTTTATTCTCTTTTAATGTTCTTAAAAAAGCATCATAAGTTAAGTTTAAACTCATAAGGATAATATTTTTACCCTGGCCTCCCCGCTCATCAGCTTTGGCAGAAGAATATCGCGCATCGTGGTGAGGGTCAGGATTTGGGTTTTGTTTGTTTTCTTTTTTATGTATAGTTGTGAAACTGATTTCTCATATTTCTCAAAAACATGATTTGGAGGAATACTTACAACCATATTATTCAATAATTCTGTTGTCATACTTGGAACGGCAGATCCTACATTCATTGATGCAAGATCTTGGGCTTTCAAAAAGTGATAAATGAATTTTGCAAGATTGGGTCTTTTCATTTCCGAGTAGAACATCGTATCCACTGTCCAAAAGGGTTCATCAATATACATGACGTTATTTAGAGTTCCTTTACGGGGAATAAGAACAGATTCTTTTTCATATAAAGCTTTATTCACCTTTCTCATCAATCCTCCTGATCCAAAAGCTGGAATATCTCCATCTGAAAGTTTCTTGTGGTCTTTCCCATATTTCACTACAATTAAATCTCCCAACTTTCCATCCTGCCATTCCTCCTTCGCTTCTTCCACAAACCACTGCCTAAACAGCGTTTCAGCTAGCTTTTCCAAGGTGGCGTTTTGCCGGTGAAGCAGGTCTATTTTTTTACTTAAATTATAATAAATCTCTCCGATTGATTTTTGAATTCCTTTCTCAGGATAAGGGATCATCAATTTGTTGAAGTCAGATTTTTTAAGATGAGGTATTACACCGCTTACATCAAGATTTTTTATTTGAACTTGAACTTCATCAGATCTTAATGCCGCAAATAAATATAAGGGATCAATAATATCAGTATTGACTCTTAAAGCAACCATATCTTGTGCAATCACAAAATCTACAATATCTGGTACTAAGCAAACTGCTCCATTTTGGCTACCTTTTAAAGTAAGTATTATATCACCAGGTTCTGGATGTGATCGAAACCAGTTCTTATAGGTCTCTTTGGACACATATCTTAAGTTTTCATAAACAGGATATAAACTGGTATTATTTATACAATTGGTTGCAATTAAAGCAATTCCAACGCTCTCGGTAGGAGCTGTTTTCCCTCTATTATCAACAATAAATCTTGTTGTCTCGGATAGTGCTATTTCACCCATTTCCCTGAATTTTTAGAAGGTTCAATAAATCATTTAAGCCATGCTCCATTTTTGAAAAGGCAAACCATTTTTTGCCCAAATCTTTGAGCGAGGCTCCGATATGCTCGGTAAAAACATACGGAGATCTTCTCATTCCCATTTTATCAGAATTGGATATCACAATCTGTGATCTCCAAAGCTCAAAATCCTCCCGGTCAAGCTGAAATATAAACTCCGCAGGAAATCTCTCTGAATTCCTTTTCACAGACTGATTCAAGACCCGGGTTTCAACCTTATAAATTTGGGCAAGGTCTCTGTCCACCATCACTTGGACCCCTTTGAAGGAATAAATGAGGTTGATAATTTGTTTGCCTGTGAGGAAATCCAGCTCGCTCATATTTTGATTTTTGCCAGATTTTCTTTGATGATTCTATTCAGCTGTTCTTCTTCCTCCAGCTGCGCATCCAATTCGGTTTTCAATGCTTCAAATCGCTCCTTGAAGTCGAAATCATCCTCATCATCCGGGAGACCAACATAGCGACCGGGAGTCAGTACATAGTCCAGGGATTTTACCTTTTCTATACTTGCCGCCGCACAGAAGCCGGGTATATCTTCGTACCGTGATTGCTCCGAATCGGCAGGATTAAGGTTGCGCCACTTATGGTAAGTACTGGCGATCTGTTGAATGTCTTCCGGTCTGAGTTCCTTGGTTCGGCGGTTGATAAGAACCCCGAGGTTTCGGGCATCGATAAAAAGAATTTCATTTCTCCTGTCCCGGAAATTGGCATTGGACCGGTCACGGCTCATAAACCAAAGCGAGGCAGGAATCTGTGTATTCAGAAACAGCTTTGCGGGAAGGTTGACGATACAGTCAATCAAGCCGTTTTCTACCAGAGCTTTTCTGATTTCTCCCTCTCCGGAGGTTTTGGAAGTCAGTGCTCCTTTGGCCAACACAACTCCTGCCTGACCTTTAGGAGACAAGTGGTAAATAAAATGCTGCATCCAGGCGAAGTTGGCATTGCCAGTCGGAGGCGTGCCGTATTGCCAGCGTCCATCGGTTCGCATCAAATCACCGCCCCAATCACTCACATTGAAAGGTGGATTTGCAATGATGTAATCGGCTTTCAGGTCTTTGTGTGCGTCGTTCAGAAAGGAACCTTCATTGTTCCACTTGACCTGCGAACTGTCGATACCCCGGATTGCGAGGTTCATTTTGGCGAGTCGCCAGGTAGTTTGATTGCTTTCCTGTCCATAGATCGAGATGTCGTTGACCCGGCCGGAGTGACTGTCGACGAATTTCAGACTTTGGACAAACATCCCGCCTGATCCGCAGCAGGGATCAAACACGCGTCCTTTGTAGGGTTCGAGCATTTCGACCAGGAGTTCCACGACCGATCTCGGCGTGTAGAACTGCCCGCCTTTTTTACCTTCCGCCAGGGCAAACTCTCCCAGAAAATACTCGAACACATGACCTAGCACATCGGCGCTTCTGGCTTTGGCATTGCCCAGAGCAATATTTCCGATGAGGTCGATGAGTTCACCCAAGCTGGTTGGGTCCAGGTTTTGTCTGGCAAAAACTTTGGGAAGTACGCCCTTAAGAGAAGCGTTTTCGGTTTCGATAGCATCCATCGCCGCGTCCACTGTGACCCCGATAGTGGGCTGCTTGGCGTGTGATTGGAGGAATTTCCACCGTGCTGAAGGCGGCACAAAAAATATATTGTCTGCTTTGTATTCGTCTTTGTCTTCGGGGTCAGCTCCGTTGGATTCATCAGCTTTGAGTTTGGTGTATTGCTCTTCAAAGGCATCCGAAATATATTTCAGGAAGATCAGGCCCAATACAATATGCTTGTATTCCGCCGCATCAATATTCTTGCGCAGCTTGTCAGCAGTCTTCCAAAGTTGTTTTTCTAAAGGTTCTTCGTTGGTCGCCTTATTCTGTTTGGCCATTATATTCTGTTAAGTATTAAACCGTTTCGAGTTTGGTAATTTAAGTTTTTAATTCCCATTACTGTCATTTTGTGCGGTGGTAAAATTGGCTTTTTTGGTTTTGCCGAAGCGTTGGCTTCGTGTTTCGGGGCAAAAGCAAATGTGCCATTTACTCGAGTTATTAGTTGTTTTTATTTGGGGTTCGTGAACATCTGTTTCTGCGGCTGGCTTTTTACAATGACGGTTAACTTGTCTTTTTACCTCTGGTAAATCAATTCGCCTGGTTTGGATAGCCAGATGCGCTGTAGCTCACTTTTATTAAAAAACCTTGTCAAACGGATTTGTGATTTTTTGAATGCTTTTTGGCTGATATGGTGGTTCCTGGCAGCTATCCAAGCGGTTGTTTAGCTGGAATCAGGCCCTAAAAGCACTTGAATAAACGTAAATCTTTTTCCTTTTCCAAAAGTTTAGTAGGATACTCCCGATCAGTCTCGGGACCGTGCAAGATCACAGATCATGTCTATTTGGCGGGAGATTACTTGCTGAATGGATCCATCAACGCAGCCATGACTTCAGGCAGAATTGCCGCGGAAGCGGTGATTCATTCTTATATGCCAACGCATTAGAAGAATTTAAAATGAAGGATTTGACAACGATGCCGTGATTGCATCCGATAAATGGGTTTTTTAAAGGATTGTTTCTTCGGAAAGATTTATAGTCTACTGATTTTCTGTTACAAGTTTTTTGGTGGTTTTAGGTTTACCAAAAGCTTCATTATCCAAGACATACATATATTGCTCTAAAATATCTAGGTTTTGGCGTTGGCTTGATGGTTCTTTTGGATTTTTTTTTGGCTTTGTACGGGCACAAAAAGCAAATGTGCCACCAATAGCGTCGGGTTATCTTACTCTTACTTCATATTTATCCTCAAAAAATTCATTTAAAGTTTCTTTATTAGTCTCTTCTAATAAAAATTCCTTTTCTTCTTGGTTCAGTTCGCAAACACCAAAATTCCTGATGTAATTTCCATTTAAAGAATAGTAGTTAGAGGAATAGGGCTTGCTTGTGGTCTTAATATAGTACCAAAAAACGCTCGATTCCATAATCTTTTTGATGATTTCCATTTCTGTTTCAGAACTTCCTACAACGGCTAAGCCATTATAGAAAAGTAAGTTATCATCAGAATTGATAATGTAATTAGGTGTCCGGTCAGAATATTTTGGAAAGAACATTTTGTTTTTTATCTTCTCTAATGATTGAGTTCGTCCAAAAGCAAACCAGTTTTCATAGTTTCCTTTTCCTTTGTCTCTTTCTGCTAAAATCTTTCTTTTGTTTTGTAAATATTTGTAAGCTTCTGGAAAATTCCCCTGTATTAATTCCTCATCAAGAAGTTTGGGTTTTTCTTGTTGGTCGTATGGGAAGATAACTTTCTCTTTGAGCTTGTTTAGGCTTATTTCTCGGCTTAACTTATTTGAGTTGACAATGTCCTTACAAATACTCTTTTCAATTCTATATAAACTTCCATTTTGCAGGTAGAAATAGTTTTCATCTTCGTCAACTGGTCTAAATATGTAAATGTCGTTCTTTAGAGTCGCAATACCGTGTCTCGTTTGGTAAAGCTCACCAAATGGAATTCCTGTTGATTCAATTCTTGATATTGTTGTATTGTCTTTTAGATTCCAACCTTTTTTTGAATCGAGAATTCCATAATTTATTTTTTTGAAGGATTGTTTCCCCTTTAATTTCTTGCTTTCAGATTGCGTATATGAAATGAAATCCTGATTTCTATTTTCAATGAAGCAAATACAAGTATATGTATTTTTTGATTTGAAAATTTGTTCTGAACCAAAGTCTATAATACTGATGGCAAGCTCTTTTCTTTGAAAATAGTCTCTTAAAGCCCTTCCGTTTAGACTTTTGAAAAATGAATTCATTGTAATGAATCCGAGAATTCCTTTATCGGCTAAATTCTCAATTGCAATTTGAAAGAATGGAATATACAAGTCAGAATTACCTGATTTACAAACTTCCCAATTCTTTAATTTGTCCTTAGCCTCTGTGTCAAGATTTCTTGCACAAACGTATGGCGGGTTACCAATTATAATACAAAAGCCATTGAAGTCACCAATTTTTGTTGACCAATCAAAATCTAGTGAATCCCCTTGAAACAAGTTAAACTTAAGTTCTTTTATGTCTTCCCCAGATTGTAATGCCAATAAGGAGAGAAGGAGCTTAGTTCGGTTTACGGAATATTCTTGAATGTCTAAACCGAAAATGTTGTTTTTGAATATTTCTGAATATTTCTTACCAGTTCTCTTTTTTAATTCAATGGATGCGTTGAACAAAAATCCACCACAGCCCATAGCGATATCTGATATTTTAAGCGACTCACCCGTGCTATTGATTTTCGCAAATGCTTCAGTAACGATATAAGATCTAATCTTTTCAGGCGTATAAATAGCACCATTGATAATTCTGTCAGCAGGAGAGATTACAAATTCAAAAAGTTCAATGAGTTCTTCGAAACCAAACTTGGTTGAATCGGAATTAATCACCGTTACAAACTCATAGAGTGAAGTATATTCCTTTTTATCATTTTTATTAATTGAATATGATTTCAGAAGCTTGTTTTTCTGAGGGTTTAATTCATTTATTTCAAAAAAGGCAGAAATAATAAGTCTGTCCACATCCTTTGGGGTTGTGGAATATTTACTTAAATATTTGAATGCGTTTCTCATTGACTTCCTTTTAAATACTCAATATAATCTGTTAGTTCTGTTGCCAAATCATAATGAAGATTTATTAAATCTTGTTTAATTGATGCGTTTTTTGGTTCTTTAATCGCATTCCGAAGCTTTCTCATACTCAGTAGCAATTGGTCAAGTTTCCAAATTATCTGATATCTTTTAAGATATAATTTTAACTGGGTATGCATATATTTAGCCTCTACGGAATTACTCTTTGGGATTATATTACCGTGAGTATCTCTTTCAAAATGCGTATTGTAATCTACATCACAAGGGTCTAAGTAAGTTCCTTCATCGTCTGACTTCAGAATATTTACATATGAACAACAATAAACTAAGTTAGAATAGGCGGTTTTAAGAAGTGGATATTTTTTCCAAGGCTTAAAATGGTCTATATGAAAAGTATTAGGTCCACCAAACCAAAAATCGGAACAATCTGTATAACCGCATCTATGGTTAAAATCTTCTGCTATGTATGTTTTATAACTTCTGTAGTTAGCATATACTTTAGTACAGATGCGTCTTGGCGGTGTATTTCTGAAACTATTGGCCATTATCTACCTTTTTTAAAAGTGCATCAACTTTCAACAATAAATCATTTAATCTTTCATCATTAGAAAGTTTTTTGAACTCAGGAGGTATAGAACTTTTCCTATCAATAATACTTTCTAAAAAATTATCTAATTCAATAATTCTATTTTCGTCAGTAATACTTGCCTTTCCAGATTCTCGTAGTTTTAGTAGTTCAATAAGTTCCGATTCTGCATTTTTTAACTTAGTCTGATAATGTTCTATCTGGTATATAACTCTGTCTAAGAACTTAGCTTTTGCTTTGCTTTCCTCTTTGTTATTGTGAAGTATATTTTTTATATAGACCTTGTTAACATCTTCACTTGCACTTACAGCCAAGTCATCAAAAGCAGTTAATACAAAGCAGGGGAATCCCTGCCTAGATTTTAAAAATTCTTCAACGAGTTCAACTCCGTCATATGGCACATTATAATCAATATCAGTCTTCATTTCATTTAGCCTGAAATCAGTGATAATAGCATCAGGATTAATATTAAAGATTAACTCAATCATTTCTTCCAGTTCTTCCAATGGATACACTGCTATTACCTCTATATTATCTTTGGTTGATGAAATGTCTAGATAATCTTTAAAATCATCAAAAGTGTCTTTTTCTTCATCTATGAGAAGTATCTTATAAACTGCCATTATCTTTTGTATTTAATTGGAAAAATCATTCTTATCCCGAATCCAATATCTGGGAACAAAAGTTTTATTATACCATCATTCTCTGATACAATAGATTTGACAAGCCACATCCCAAGGCCTGTTCCTTCTTCTTCTCCAGTAAAAGGGTTTCTTCTTGTTGTAAATAATGGTTCAAATATTTTATTAGGTTCAGTAATGTCTTTTGACAACCCAGGACCATTATCATAATAATCAACAATTATTTCCTTGTGTGTACTTGTTGCCTTAATTTTTATTTCTCGGTTTCTGTTAACTTTTAAGATTGTAAATGCATCAATGGAATTGACTAAGAGATTATTAAAAATACTGTCGAAATCAATCTCATAAACTCTCAAGTCTAAGTTTTCAATATCCGACACATCAACATTAATTCCCCTATTTTCGAATACGGTACTCCAATCTGTAGATAAATCTGAAAAATACTTTTTAAGAAACAATTGCTTTCTTTTTCTCTTATCCTTTCTGGTGGCGCCTAATGAGAAGTTTAGCCAGTTCTGTAATTTTAAATCTTGCTTCTTGATTTTTTCTAATTGAAAAAAAGGATTCTTCCTTTCTTCAACATCAATGAATTCATCTTCTGTTAATTTTGTCAACAAAAGGCTTTTTAACTTGTCGGTTCTAGAATTTAAAACATCATTTAATTTGCTCAAATCGTGACTAAATGATGCTAATACTATTCCGCTACTTGCAAGACCTCTTAATACCTTTTGTTCTTCTTTCAGCTTTTCAATTTCTTCCTCTTTTCTTTCAATTTCACTGGCTAAAATTTCTTTTTCCTTATCTTCCTCTGTTCCATTTTGGTTTTCTTCTGTATTTTGATTTGAACTATTAGAAGAAGTATCTTTTTCTTTCTTTTTTGCTCGACTGGATTCAAGGATACGTTTAGCAAGCTCTTGTGCAGCCTTCATATCCCTTTCAGGTCCAAACCTAAAATCATCATACTCACTCATTTCACGAGCAATATATGACCGATCCTCTTCAAAGACATTTATAATAGAAGCTAAGAGTTGTTTAAAAATTTGAAATGTCCTATTGTCTTGGAGACCTTCACGGCTTGATTTGTCTTCAAAATTCACGTTAGTTAATCGAGAAATTTTTACGGCACCAGCAACATTTTCAGGTTCTACTCTATATCCTCCTTCTTTTTTAGCTACCCCTGCTGGACTAGTAGATTTTCTACTTCCTAAACCAAGCCAATCAAAAGCAGCATCTTTAGATTCTCCATAAGGTCTTACTCTGAAATTGTCTCTAAATAATTTTATGCCGCCAAAGTTGTTGAGCCAATCTTTTCTATCATTGGACATAAACTTTCGATAGAAAAATTTATCAGCATTTATAGAATCATAGGTTCTCTTCAAGAAATAGAAAGTAAACTCAAATAATCCTATTTGCGAAAACACATCATCTGTATCTCTATCTTTATATCCTTTCAATAATTCTGAAAAAGTAATAGTCTTCTCCCAAAACCCCTTTTGAAAGTCTTTTTTTTGATATGGAAAGTTATTTAATGCATCTCTTTCAAAAAAATCATTAGGGATTAATTCTAAGTCGTACTCCCTTCTTTCTATTCTTATTTTTACATTTTGATTTTCATCAGCTGTAGCTATAAGTTTATAATCGAAATCATCACAGATAGAACTGAATACTTCGCCATACTTGTTGGGCGTTAACGACCCATATAAATGTATTTCAAAACCACCAGTTTCTTTCGGTGGCACAAGTACTTCTAAATCAGAATAAACTTGTTGAACATAGTAATCTTCCCAATTGTCTCTTAGTTCTGATATTTTTAGGATTGTACCAAATGTAAAATCTGCTTCTGAATTTATTTTTGAAAAATCAAAATTTGGAATCTCATTAATTATTTCTTGTTTTATTGCGGAGTTAGAAATTCCTATTAACTCAGCATCTACGGAATCTATGGTTTTGAAATCACCTTCAAAATCTTCCCAATTAACTTTCCATTTAAATCCTATGTAGTCTGTTTGATTACCATTTATATCTGTATCTGGTGAATGATACTCTGAATTGAAAATGGTAGTCATTTCACATTTTGACCCAAGTTTATCCAGTGCAAATCTTCCAATTCCCTTAGCTCCAGCCTTTACTCTACCATTTTTTGTAAAGACATTATTTGACTTGTTATCAGTGCCAATTGTCATCCAATGATCACGAATTACATTTTGTGTCATTCCTTCACCTGAATCAATAATGTATAGTACTGATAACTTTGATAGAGCCTTTTTTAGAATTAGTATGTTTTCCTCATCAAGTTCAGCGTTGACGATATAGCTTTCGTTTTCAAATTTATAGATGCCTTCAAGTAATTTCTTGTCTATCCCCTTTTTAATGAGTCCCTCATAATGTTCCTCTGATATCTCATTTGAAAAGGTAGAGTATTTATTGTCGAAAAAAACTATTGCAACATTACTGTCAGCATCATAAGCATTTTTAACTAATTCAATAATAGCTCCTTTTGAAGTTGCAATATTTTCCCTTCCAATTAATCTTGCGGTTCTTGCCGAAACTTTAAAAGGTATTTTCGTAGCTATATTTTTGACTGTTTCTTCCATAGTTATGCGTTTAATAATTCTCTAGGAGTAACTTTCAAAATTTCAGCAATTTTCACCAATGTAGTTAAAGGGGGTTGTACATCATTAGTACACCACCGTGATATAGTAGCTTCATTCTTGTCTAGCTGTTCTGCTAGCCATTTACTGCTTAGGTTCTTTTCAACCAATACTACCTTGATTCTATTTATTGCTTTTCGGCTCATCTAAATTGCATTCGGTGCAAAGATATTGATTTTAAATGAAAATATTCGGTTTTCTATCTGTGCGTTGGGGCAAAAGCAAATGTGCTGCATTGGGTCGGCTTTAAGTGGTGGTATGCAGCTCTTTTGATTTTGCTGAAGCGTTGGCATTTTGTCTTTTATTTTCTGTTCGTTTATTGTCAGTGGAGTCGTCTTTAGGGTGAGGCAAAACTTGTTTATTGCTTCACTTCCCCCCCCCCCCCTTATTTGCTGGATTGGGACAAATAGGCGAAGTTTTGTCTCGTAAAAACCTTCAAAAATCATCAAATTTCAACTTGATTTTTTGAAGGGGCTATTCCCTAAGGTATTCCTTATCACCCTCGTATTTCGCTTCTCAGATTTCTTATCTCCCAATCGCCCTTTCATCGCATTCCACATCACCGACTACATACTGCATTCCATCGAGGAAGAACTGAAGCAAGTCAGGGTTTTCGAAGCTTTGTGCATTGTGGGAAGGGGAGGCGTACATCACCTTGCCTTTGCCCTGAGCTCTGATCCAGGCCACATAGGTTTTGCCGTCGACCAATTCCTGTCCTTTGCGCTGACTTTTGATCTCGGCATTGTTGAAGTACAGCAAAGGCTTGAAATCGAGGTCGGCATAAGCGTTTTTGTAAAAATAGGGTTCATCCACATGGTTGAAACCGGTAGCAGGAAATGCCTGAACAAGCGGGTGATTCACATCCACCAATCGCACCTGAATCGGCTGCTGAACCGGATGGTAATCGAAGCTTCCGCCCACCAATTTGCTGAAAGCCGAAGAATTGTTTTGGGTAGTCACCGCTCCGTGAAGAATTAAAAGGCCTCCGCCTTTTTCGACGTATTTCAGGAGATTAGCTTCCATCTGCATCGCTTGCTTCATCAATAGAGCGCTGTCAGCATCGGAATCCGCTCTCAGTTTATCCCAGAAAAGATTGCGGTGATCTCCTTTGGAACAGGTATTATTCAAAACCACCGCATCGTATTTCTGAAGATTCTTCATCTCAAACATACTGATGTCTTTGCTTCCGGTGACGGTAAAAGCTTCGCTCTTTTCACCGATGATTTTCACCATTTCTTCCGTATGAGGGATCACCCAATGGTTGAAACCGGTGTGAAGGGAAAAGACCAGGATGTTTTTCTTTTTTGAGATGGGGAAGGTGGGTTTCTCCGGTGCCAAAGATTTGATTTTTGCCTTCCAGGCTTCATCCAAGGTTACTTCTTTCAGGCTTTGGCCAAGGGCTATTCCAAAACTGGCAAAGAAAACGATTGCGTAGATAATACTTCGCTTCATAGGTTAAGTGGGTAAAAGGTTTAGTCTTTGTTTTAGATTTCGATATCTTAGAAATCCCAAACCCAATAACCTGAATTTTCCATGATATTCAAAAATAATATTAGTCCACGCGATTCTGAAAGTGAATTTTTGGGACGAGTGAAAGTGGAAAACCCGGGATCTTTCATCGTTAAACGTTCAACGTTAAACGTTCATCGTTCATTACCCCCTAACCCCACGCCACGCCTGTCCGCCGTGGCGGGGCGTGCAGGCCTGAAGGGGGAAATGAATGATTCGTATACATCGGTCATCGGTAAACGGTTAACGGTTAACGTTAAACGTTCATTACCCCCTAACCCCCTGAAGGGGGAATTCGATGCTTGTAATACTTCCAACCTCCAACCTCCAACCTCCAGCCTCTTCAAATTCTCATCCCTACTACTATTCCTCTGTCTCAGCACCGCTTCCTTCGCCCAGAAAGTTCAGCTAAAAGAGACTTCCACCGGAATAGATTTTCTCCTTGAAAATCAGCGGGTTTTAACCTATCAGACAGCCACGGCAGATGTGCCTGCGGGAGTCAAAGCAGCCTTCAAAAAATCAGGTTTTATCCATCCTTTGACTTCGCCTTCGGGTCAGGTCCTGACGAGAATTCAGCCTCCGGATCATTATCACCACTTCGGGATTTGGGGTCCCTGGACCCGAGCCACCATCAATGGGAGAGAGGTGGATTTTTGGAATCTGGGCGATGAGAAAGGTCGGGTGGATTACTCCCATGTGCTCTCCAAGAAGGAAGCAGGCGGAGCAGCTGAGTTGAATGTTCGCCAAAATCACCTGGATCTCAAAGCTCCCGAAAGCGAGCGGTTGGCCATAGAGGAGGATCTTCGGATCAAAGTCAAACCTGCGGATAAAGGTCGCTACATGGTCGATTACACGACCACGATTTCCACCAAAATTCCCGGAGGAATCCTGCTGGACGATTACCGATATGGAGGAGGAATTGGTTTTCGTGCGACTGAAGTTTGGGGAGATGCAAACAGCACGATCCTGACTTCAGAAGGGAAGGATCGAAAAGATGCCGATGGTTCCAATGCAAAATGGGTCATTGTGAAAGGCAAGACCGCTGATGTTTCCGGTCAAAGCGGGATTCTTTTCCTAAGTCATAATACCAATAAATCCCATCCCGAACCGCTTCGCGTTTGGCCGTTGGGTCAATACAAAGGGGAGGGAAATGTGTTTATTGAGTTTTGCCCGATCCGCCATGAATCCTGGGAGATTCAACCAAATGAGCGAAATACATTGAAATACCGAATGATTGTCTTCGATGGAGATTTGACTGCCGAGGAAGCGGAAGCCTATTGGAAAGGGTTTGTCAAGTAAAATGGTCAACGTTTAACGTTTAACGTTAAACGGTTAACGGTTAACGGTCAACCAGTTACATTATGAGAATTAGTCAAAACGCAGAATAACGTTCTTTCAGAGAATTAAATAACATATAACCCATTCACCTATAACCAGATGCAAAGAAGAAACTTTATAAAGACCACGACTTTGGCCACAGCGGCTTTTGGATTTCCGACGATAGTTCCTGCTTCGGTTTTTGGGAAAAATGCCCCAAGCAATAAAATCAACATCGGTCAGATCGGTTGCGGTCGGATTGCCCGGGACCATGATCTTCCCGGAACCTGGCAGCATGACGTTGCGCGGATCGTGGCGGTATCGGATGTGGACAGCAAGCGAATGCTGGAAGGAAAGCAGCATGTCGAGAATTATTACACCAAGAAAATGGGAAGCCCATACCTCGATGTCAAGCAATACGGTGACTACAAGGAAATGCTTCTCAATAAAGATATTGACGCAGTCATCATCAGTACACCTGACCATTGGCACTCTCAACCTGCGATGGAAGCAGCCCTTGCGGGAAAGCATGTTTATGTGCAGAAACCAACCTCACTGACCATTAAGGAAGGACGTCAGTTGGTCAATGCCGTAAACAAAACAGGCATAATTCTCCAGCTTGGCACGCAGCAGCGTTCCAGCGAGCAATTCCGAATTGCAGCTGAATTGGTGAGAAATGGCCGAATTGGTAAACTTCATACAGTAAGAATCGGACTTCCCGGTGATCCTTCAGGACCGCCGGCACCAGCTATGCCGATCCCAAAAAACCTGAATTACGATATGTGGCTGGGTTCAACTCCGGAGGTTCCCTACACAGAGATCGGGGTTCACCCTCAGGAAGGATATGGCAGACCGGGATGGCTTAGACTGGAGCAATTTGGCGCAGGTATGATTACAGGCTGGGGACAGCATCATTTTGACTCAGCGGCTTGGGGAATGGATACCGAGTTGACCGGCCCGAGATTCATTGAAGCGGTGGCAGAGTTTCCAAGATCTGGTCTTTGGAACGTGCATGGTGACTTCATGGTCAAAGCCGAATATGAGAATGGCATCAACATGTTTACCAGCGGAGGATATCCAAACGGAATCCGATACGAAGGTTCAGAAGGTTGGATCTGGGTTTCCAGAGGGAATTATGTGGCTTCCTCCAGCGATCCTGTTGCTCTGGGAAATAGTGCCAAAGCACTCGATGCCTCCGATCCAAAGATCCTGCAATCCGTCATCGGTGACGATGAAATCAAATTAACCAGGAGTGCGGAACATCACGGCAATTGGCTGGATGCTATCCAGGGAAAAGGCCATTTACTTTCTCCTGCGGAAATCGGACATCGCGCTTGTTCCGTTTGTTTGGTAAGTCATGTGGCGATGAAACTTGGCCGAAGACTGGAATGGGATGCTGCCAAAGAGCAATTTATCAATGATGTTGAAGCTAATTCCCACCTGAGCCGACCTCAGAGAGCGCCGTATGGGACGGATTACGTGAAGGGTTGATTGAAGGCTGAAGTCAGAAGGCTGAAGTTTGAAAAATCAGAAATTAGAAATCAGAAATCAGAAACCTGCCGGCCGCAGGCGGGTCCGAAATAGGTCTTTACCCCCTGACCCCCTGAAGGGGGATATGAATTATTCTGATACTTCCGCCTCCGGTCTCTTATTCTCTGTTCCACCAAATGAGATTGCTTCGTTCCGTTCCTCCACTCGCAATGACGTTCCATCTTACCCCTTAAATCAGAAATCCGAAATCGTCAATCCGAAATCCTTTGTCTTGCGTCTTGATTCTTGTGTATTATTTCTTCCGTCTCTTATTCTCTGTTCCACCAATTGAGATTGCTTCGTTCCGTTCCTACACTCGCAATGACGTTCCATTTTACGCCTTAAAATCCGAAATCAGAAATCCGAAATCAGCAATCCTCCT
Source organism: Algoriphagus sp. (assembly GCA_036676605.1). Classification (GTDB taxonomy): domain Bacteria; phylum Bacteroidota; class Bacteroidia; order Cytophagales; family Cyclobacteriaceae; genus Algoriphagus. The sequence goes on along the minus strand of JAKFCO010000110.1, from coordinate 83,521 downwards.
CTGTCTTAAATCTTATGTCTAATGTCTAATGTCTAATGTCTATTAAAAACATAATCATCTTAACCATTTCCGCACTATTTTCAGTTTCCTGTTCCAGCCCTGAAATGAAGACCGAAACTTCTGAATCAGATTCAGAAATCAGAATCATGACCCTTGATCCCGGGCATTTTCATGCGGGATTGATTCATAAAAGCATGTATCCGGGGGTTGATTCCACTATTCACGTTTTTGCGCCGGATGGTCCCGAGTTGAAGGATTACCTCAATCGCCTGGCCGGCTACAACAATCGTCCTGAGTCTCCGACGGCATGGAATTTGGAAGTGTACACCGGTGCCGATTATTTGCAAAAGATGATTGAGCAAAAGCCCGGAAATGTAATGGTGGTGGCAGGAAAGAATGATCAGAAAATCAACTATATCCGGCAGGCTATTTCCAACGGAATACATGTCTATGCTGACAAACCCTTGGTGATCAATTCAGCAGGTTTTCAGGAATTGGTGAAAGCTTTTGGCGAAGCCGAATCCAAAAAACTTTTGATTTTTGATATCATGACGGAGCGGTTTGAGATTACCACGCTTTTGCAAAAGGAAATTTCGATGATCCCGGAAATATTCGGGGTGCTGGAAGATGGCACGCCGGAAAATCCGGCCATTACAAAAGAGAGCGTTCACCACTTTTTCAAATACGTTTCGGGTCAGCCTCTGGTCCGTCCGGATTGGTTTTTTGATGTTGCGATCGAAGGAAATGGATTGGTGGATGTGACCACGCATTTGGTGGATTTGGTGCAATGGGAAGCTTTTCCGGGACAGGTTTTGGACACAACAGATGTGGTGATGGGTGCAGCTAAACTTTGGTCCACTCCCCTCAGTCTGGAGCAATTTCAGGGAGTGACCGGGAAAACTGAATTTCCTGATTTCCTGAAAAAAGATCTTAAAAACGGGAAATTGGAGGTTTTTGGCAACGGGGAAATGAACTACACGCTCAAAGGAAAGCATGCGAAAGTGAGTGTGATTTGGGCTTATCAGGCACCTGAAGGAACGGCGGATACACATTACAGCATGATGCGCGGGACGAAAGCAAACCTGATCATTCGTCAGGGTAAAGAGGAAAATTACAAGCCTGCACTTTACGTGAAGCTTTTGGGCTCTGACGAAAAGGATTTGACCAAAGCGATCAAAGAAAGTCTGCAAGCAAAATATCCGGGAATTGATCTCAAGAAAATGCCCAATGGAGAATTTCAGGTGATGGTTCCGGATTCGTACCACAATGGCCACGAGGCTCACTTTGGTCAGGTTACCGAGAAATTTCTCGAATATTTCAAAGCCGGGAATATGCCCGATTGGGAGGTTCCAAACATGATCGTGAAATATTACACGACCACGAAAGCAGTGGAAATGGCGAAGAGGTGATGGATGATATGAGACGTAAGATTTAAGACATAAGACGCAAGAATTGAGAATTAGGCAAACTCCCCCTTAGTCTCGAATATTTTACTGGAACAGAAATCATTTTCAAAGGGGGCAAGGGGGATTCTGTTACGAATAGTTAAAGTTAGAAATCATAATCCCCAAGACATAAGACGGAAGATTTAAGACGTAAGATTTAAGAAAAAACAAAGATTAAAATCAACCTCCTGTCTCCAAAAGAGACTTCTGCGCCTCTGCGGGAACTTTTAACCGTCATAGTTAAACAGAAAAAGTCCAGCTTCTGGAAAAGCAGAACAACTGGAAATTCAGCTTTAGTCTCATTTTCCCACAGATTTTCTCAGAAAAAGACACAGATAATCACAACAATAAAGAAAAGGCCCAGCTTCTGGTGAAGCAGGACAACAAACGCGAAGTCGAAGCCATGTTTGGTTTATTTCACCCAACTTCCAACAAAGCGGATAATCATACTAATTAAAAACAAAATAGCTTGGACAGCAGGGGGTCAAACTGTGTTGATTATTAAATCAATTTTTAGAAATAACCCAACCCGCCCAAACCACTTCCAAGAAGAAACTTACGGTTGCCATTGCAGATGCAGGAGGATATATCGGGCGCTGGTTTTTTTCAGTTCCCATATTTTCCCTGGGACTTTCCAAGTTTTGGGTGGGCCTGTTTGGAGATGGTCCGCCACAGTTGGTTTCACCGCTTGTGGAAAGTTTGAAACATACACCCACGGTTTCTCCCGAACTTAGATTCCGGGAAAAGGAAATCGACTATCTCAATTACGAAGAATCAGTTGATGAGGCGCTTCATTCAAAAGAAAAACCGCTTTTACCAAGCTTTCATAGTGTAAAAGGCGTTAAAAACACGGTTAGAAGTATCCAAAGAATGCCCAATAAAAATCGGCATTCTGCCCTTTGGGTCGCCAATCGGTATACTATCTGGTTGCCAAGTTTTTTTCGGTTTCTGATCAATGGAAAGACGAATGAAAGGGGGATTTGGGGTTCTATTTGCTTTGGGGAAAGAAGCCCATGCTTCAATTGACTTTGATTGCAGACCGAAGTGATCAGGATCGGCAACTCTTATATATCACGTATGGCTGGTTGGTAAAGAGGTTTGATTACGGTTGGCTCGAATTTGGAGAGGTGTTGAATAGCCGGTACATTATTTCCGGGATTCATGAATTTGTTCCAACATTGCCTTGGCTTTTGTATGTGAATACGCAGGCAAAATTGCACCTTTGGGTAATGAACAGCTTCCGAAAGTATCTTGAAAAAAGAGGCGATTGATTGAAAAAAAAAGCCGGGGAACTGCAGAGTAGATTAATTTTTAAATAGAGAATATTGACCTGAATATATTATGAAATCGAGCATGACGAAAACGTCACACACTGGGATGATCATCAGTAATGCGAGATTCCATCTGACCATTCAAAAACAATTTATAAACAGATGAAAAACTTAAGTTTTAAAAACGGAGATTTACTTCCAATCATAGGCTTAGGCACATGGAAAAGTGAGCCGGGACAAGTGCGAAAAGCTGTTTTTTGGGCCATTGAGGCAGGTTATCGTCATATTGATTGTGCTGCTATTTATCAAAATGAAAGAGAAGTAGGGCAGGGAATTGCCGATGCATTGGCCGCTGGTCTTGTCAAAAGAGAAGATCTTTTCGTCACTTCCAAGCTTTGGAATAATTCCCACAGACATGAAGATGTTCATGTGGCTTTGGAAAAGACGTTGAGTGATCTGAGATTGGATTACCTGGATTTGTACCTGATTCACTGGCCTGTTGCTTTCAAGCAGGGAATTGGTTTTGCAAAAAACAGAGAGGAATTCTACACCTATCAGGATGTGCCTTTGTCCCAGACCTGGGAAGCAATGCAGGAGATGAAGACTTTGGGATTGACCAGGCATATTGGAGTTTCCAATTTCAATCAGGCAAAGCTGAAAGAAATCATGGCGGTAGGCGGGCAGCAGCCTGAGATGAATCAAATCGAATTGCATCCATTCCTTCCACAGGACGGATTGGTGGCATTCTGCAAGGAAAATGGAATTCTGGTTACCGCTTATTCTCCTTTGGGTTCGCCGGATTCCAGAGTTGAAAAGCATAAAGATGATCCGAAGCTTTTGGAAAATCCTCTTGTTGCAAAAATTGCTGAAAAGCACAAAGCGACAATCGGTCAGATTTTAATAGCCTGGTCTGTTGCAAGAGATATTGCGGTTATTCCAAAATCAGTTAATCAGGAAAGAATCATCCAAAATCTGCATTCAAAGGGTGTTCATTTGGATGCTCAGGACATGGAGGATTTGAAGAATATAGGAATCAAACATCGCTGTGTGGACGGGTCATTTTTCACTCCGGCCTACAGCCCATATAAGAGTTCAGATCTTTGGGATAAATAAAAAAGTGATTATCCGAAATGATGCCAGTAGCCATATTTTCATTGTTTTACTGGCTGGAAGACCGATGACGGATGACCGAAGAAGCCATTTCGCTAGATTTTACCGAATTCTATGCCGCTTTTAACTTATACTGGTACAATAGCGGATCTACATTAATAAAAAAATGATTATCCGCTAATTTGCAAATAGTTCTAAAATTGAGGTGTGAGAGGCGGATCAACTCGTCCATAATCCATAGTAAAGACATGGACTTCAGACCTTGTTTTATTTGGTTAGAGGCAAGAAAGCGGATAGAGATATAAAAAAGAAACCTGGTTTAGGCCGGGTTTTTTTATTCCTCAATTTCGAGCTTTTCGAGTATATCTGCCAGTTCGTCAAAGTCTTTCAATCCTGGTTTTATTTCTGTGCCTCCGGTAAGAGCAATACCTTTCAGCGTGTGATCAGCGAGGAGATCCAGGACATTTTCTGAGGAAAGTCCGGCTCCCAGGATTATCTCACATCTTTCAGAAAGCAGGTTTATAACTTCCAGATCTTCAGCGGTTAGGATTTCATGGTTTGAAGTGAGATGTAAAATAATTCCAGCCTCGGAAACTGCGGTTCCTACCTGATATTCCTGGTCTCTGACTTCTTCCAAATCCTTTTTATAAATCAGGGAAAGACCTGAATCTTTTAACTCAATCAGGGCGTCCAGATTCTGATGCTCTGCCCAGGAAATTCCCGGATAGTTTTTGAGAGTTTCCAGAACTCCTTCCGCATTTGCTTCTTCAAATTCACCGACATACTCAAGTCCTGAAAGCCAGCCGGTGATTTCAGAAAACTGAGCAGGAGAAACGTACTTATCAGAAGTCTGTTCAACTGAAAAACCCAGGAGGTTAACGTACATCCCGGAACAATATCTTGCATCGCTTAAATTGGTTATTCCGCCAATTTTCACAAAAGTCTTTAACGCCATTTGGTAACTGAATTAGCGGGCAAGTTAATCACGAAGATTGGCTTGGTGAAATCAATTTCAGGAAAGGTCCTTTTCTAACTTGGCCATTATTTAGAATTTCCTTGTATTTTTAGTCATCAAATTCCATCTATGAGAGCAATATTACCAGTTTGGTGTTTTATGATTCTTCTGATTTTTGCCTCCTGCGAAACTGAGGTAGAAGAAGTTCCGACTGATTTTGGGTTTGATTATCAGCCCTTGGAAATCGGTCTTTTTTGGATTTATGAAGTTGACCAGACCACTTATTTTGGAGAAAATGATTCGGAGGATGAGCAATTTTTTTATCGTGACTTAGTCAGAACGTTTTACCTGAATGAGGAAAGAGAGCAGGTTTTTGTAATTAATCGCGCCAAATCTACCGACAGATCAAATTGGACAACTCAATTTGAATACACGCTTTTGCGTCGGGATTTCAAACTTTTAAGGACAATCGAAAATCAAACTGTTGTCAATTTGGTTTTTCCTCCAAAGCTTGGGACAACCTGGGATGGAAATATCTACCGGGATAAGAATGAGGACGAGTTTGAGATTGACTCCGTCGGAAACAATATGATGGGAGGAGGGAATTCTGACAATATTGTTCGTGTAAATCAGGAAGACTCCGATGATAAGATTACATTCAGAGACATTCGCTACGAGATTTTTGAAAAGGGAGTCGGGATAATTGAAAAATACGACCAGGTGATAACGTATTGCTCCCGAAATGACTGTCTGGGAAAGCAATTGATTGATTCAGGAAGTGAAGTTTATATGAAGTTGGTTGAAAATGGTAAGCAATAAGTTTTTATCAGTTTTTATCCTGTTGACGGGGTTATTTGGAAGCCTTTCTGCTCAGGATCGGTATGCTGTCTATTTCAAATTTAAACCTCAAACAACTTTTACCCTTAACAAACCACAGGAGTTTTTGACGCAAAAAGCGATCGACAGAAGAATCAGAGAAGGAATTCAGGCAGACAGTACTGATTTGCCGGTTTCAAAAAAATATGTGGATGCGGCGAAAGAAAAAGCAGACTATTTGCTCTACGAAAGTAAATGGCTAAACGCAGCTGTTTTGGTGACAACCAAAGAAAAGGCCGATGAGATCAAGGCCCTTCCATTTGTAGCCAAAGTCGAATTAGTTGGAATCGGATACCTGGACAATCCAAATTCCAGGTTGACCAAAAGGAATTATGCTCCCAATGAGCCCAAAAATCGCAAAGAAGAAAAACCCTCCAGCCGGGAATTGCAATTGAACGAGAATTCGTATGATTTTCAAAATCAGCTGATTGGAATTCCTGAAATGCATGAGGAAGGATTTAAAGGAAAAGGAATAACGATAGCGGTTTTTGACGCTGGTTTTCCCGGAGCAAATACAGCTTCCCCACTCATTCATTTACAGACCAACAAACAAATTGTATCGACCAGAGACTTCGTCAGACCCTGGAACACGGATGTGTACACTGACAATCAGCATGGCACCAATGTGCTTTCATTGATCGCTTCTAATGAGCCCGGTAAAATGCTTTCGGGTGCACCTGACGCTAATTATATCCTGGTCATGACTGAAGAAGTGGCGACGGAATATTGGGTGGAAGAATACAACTGGGTTCGCGGTGCCGAGTACGCTGACAGTCTTGGAGTAGATATTATAAGCAGTTCGGTAGGTTATTGGGATTTTGATGATCCGGCAATGAATTACACAATTGCAGACTTAGATGGCGAAACCGCAATCATTTCCAAAGGAGCCACGATCGCTGCGGAAAAAGGAATTTTGGTCGTGAACAGTGTCGGAAATTATGGACCGGGTGTTTCCAGTCTTGTAGCTCCCGCAGATGCCAAGGGTATTTTGGCAATCGGTTCTGTAAATAAGGATTTGACAGTTTCAGGTTTCAGTTCACGGGGCCCGACCGGAGATGGAAGAATCAAGCCTGATCTTGCGGCAATGGGTGATGGAGCAGCACTTGTAAGATCAAATGGCACGGTTGGCTTTTCCAACGGAACATCTTTTTCAGCTCCTCAGATTTCCGCTTTAGCTGCCGGACTCTGGGAAGCCAAACCGGAATGGACGAAGGATCAATTGATCCTGAACCTGCTCAGAAGCGGAACACAAGCCGACAAGCCGGATAATTTGATTGGATTTGGGGTTCCAAATTTCTTTGATGCCTATTATGGAGAAATCCTGTCTGTGGAAGGAACTCCTGAATCGATATCATGGAAAGTCTATCCAAATCCAATTGCTACAGAGGAGCTGTCGATTCATTTCGGATCAGGATTGACCGCTGAGTTTACATTGATCGATAAGAGCGGGAAAATAATCCAGAATATCACTTTGGCCCGAAATGGAGTAAAGGAACCTTTCAGAATTTCTCTTCAGGGTGTCAGGCCCGGATTCTACATCGTTCAGATGGTTGATGGGCAGCTGATCAAGCGAGCAAAACTTTTCAGGCAATAAGAATTTGGGGGCTGAGCAAAATTTTATTTGCTTTGTAAGAATTTATAAGCCTCCATGTCCCCACAAATTGCTCCCTCCATCCTCGCAGCTGACTTCGCAAATCTTCAGAAAGAAGTAGAAATGCTCAATGCGTCAAAGGCAGATTTCATCCACGTGGATATCATGGACGGAGTTTTTGTACCGAATATTTCTTTTGGGATACCCGTTACGGAGGCGATTCACAAGCATGCGACCAAACCTCTGGATGTGCACCTGATGATCGTCAATCCGGATAATTACCTGCAGGCTTTCAGAAATGCAGGTGCTGAGATCATTTCAGTTCATTACGAAGCTTGCAACCATCTTCACCGGTCCCTTCAGGCGATCCGAAATTTGGGTGCTAAAGCCGGTGTCGCGATCAATCCACATACTTCGATTAATCTGCTTGCTGATGTCATTCAGGATATCGATTTGGTTTGCGTAATGTCCGTCAATCCTGGTTTTGGAGGACAAAAATTCATTGAAAACACCTACGATAAAGTTTCCAGACTCAAAGATCTGATCCTTTCCAAAGGAGCAAAAACCCTTATTGAAATCGATGGGGGAGTGAATCTTCAAAATGCTCCAAAACTGATGGCAGTTGGTGCAGATGTATTGGTAGCGGGGAGCTTTGTATTCAGCTCTGTCAATCCGATTGCAACAATCGAGGAATTGAAAGCGATTTAGAATTAACACGTTCTAAATTTTTTTTAAGGGCTCTACCACTTATCATAAAATATACTAAAAGAAATTTTTTTGCTTGGTTTTTAGGACTTAGGGTACTTTATTGGTTCTCAGAGTTCAAACTATATAACTAACAACCATGAAAAAATTAATCTTGTTTGGGGCGATATTTGCGCTCCTTGGATTTTCCGTTTACGCACAGGATGTAGTTGTCGAAGAGGCGATTACGGATGAGGAAATGACAAAATTTGCAAATGTAGAAGTAATGACTTCAGATTTTGTGGAAGGCAAAAACAAAGAGCTTGTCGATATGATCACCAATAACGAAGTGCTGGGAGGCGGAGCTCGTTACAATGAAATCAAAGCTGCCTGGAGTGATGAGGCAAAAATGACTGCTATCAATGTGACTCCGGAAGAAAAAGAAGCTTATCAGGGAATCCTTGACTTCATGACCTCCATGAAACAGGTCGTGGTAGAGTTTAAAACAGAATTGATCAAAAACGATTCAATACTTGGAATTGCCACATACAATAAAGTCAATAAGGCTATTAAAGAAGATCCGGCTACCAAAGAAAAAATGAATAGCCTGATCAATGTCCTGAAAGTCAAAGATGACGGAGCCGGAAATTAAATCGATTTTGAGTGACATATTTTGAATTGAGAAAAGAAAGCCTCCAAATCCGGAGGCTTTTTTTATAATTTGACACTTTCAATCAAAGGTCTTCGTTTACCAAAGTATGAAATTCAAAAAGCTCTTCCTGCCTATCCTCTTTTTCTTCGTCCTTACTGTCTCCAATGCACAGGAAGACGATATTTTTGGGATTTCTGATAAAGCCAAGAATCCGAAAAGTGAATCAGCTGTTGGAAACATTGCCCGAAACGTAATGGAAATGTTCAGTCTGGAAATTTCCGGAGGTGGAGCTTACCACCAAACCAAAATGCCTTTTTACACGGAATCACCAAGTTTATACCCTTTTTATCAGGTCAGGAATTTTGAGAATCAGCTGGAATTGAAGGATGAAATTCCTCTGGATATGAAAGGAAATGACTGGGCTTTCCCTTTAAATGTTGGACTTCGGGTCAATCTTTTTAACACGATAACAATTGGCGGAGGCTATGGAAGAGAATGGGGAAGTATCTCTCCGCTCGAAGGCGGCGATCATCAATTTACTTTCGAAGGGAGTACTTATCAGGTCAGTAAACTTTATGGGACAGTAGGACTGATCCTTTGGGATGCCAGAAAAAGAGCGAAATTTTTGAAATGGCAATACCGAGGTTACGCATCAGCCAACTTGTATATGCAGTCTGAACTTCGTCAAAGAGTTAGGCAAAACTATCCCTGGAGATTTATTCTGGAGGGAGAATATGGACAGTTGGATTTGAAAGAGTCATTTGATCCTAGAGTTGCCTTAGTTGACGAGCCGTATTATGGATTTGGGTTGAGGATCGAGCGGGAGTTTTCTGAGTACGCTAAGTTTTTTGTAAAAGGAGGAGCGGAGTTCAGGAATTTCACCTATGCTGCATCGGATTTTTCTGAGGTCCAAAACATGGATCAAACAGTCTACGCGCTTCAAGTTGGCATGGCCATGACTCTGCCGGGAACCAAGAAGTGTAAAATCCAGGGTTGCGGAGTCGTGATGAAACACATGCACAACGGAATCGAATACCGTGGAAGTTCTATTTTCAAATTTCAAAACCGAAAAATTGGCCAATGGTATTAAGTTCCTAAAGTGCTTTTTGGTCTTTGGATTCCCTTTTCAAAACCGTTCTGTTTTTACTATCTTGCGGGCCTAATCGACCCTCAGGAATAGCATAATATGGCTCAAGGAGAAAACGAGAACATCATACCAATTAATATTGAAGAGGAAATGCGTGGTGCCTACATCGATTATTCGATGTCGGTCATTGTTTCAAGAGCACTTCCGGATGTCCGAGACGGACTAAAGCCAGTTCACAGAAGGATCCTTTTCGGGATGCAGGAACTAGGCGTTTTACACAACAAACCTTATAAAAAATCAGCCAGAATCGTTGGAGAGGTACTCGGTAAATATCACCCGCATGGTGATTCTGCTGTGTACGAAACAATGGTTCGTATGGCCCAGCCTTGGTCGCTGAGGTATCCGCTTGTTGACGGACAAGGAAACTTTGGTTCGATCGATGGTGATAATCCGGCTGCGATGCGATATACCGAAGCCCGACTGAGGAGAATTGCTGAAGAATTGTTGATTGATATCAACAAAGAAACAGTTGATTTTCAGTTCAACTTCGATGATTCCTTAAAAGAACCTGTAGTCCTTCCTGCAAAAGTACCGGCTCTGCTTCTCAACGGAGCATCAGGAATTGCCGTAGGTATGGCTACCAATATGGCTCCCCATAACCTTGGAGAAGTTATTTCGGGTATTATCGCCTACATCGAAAACAAAGACATTACCATATCTGAATTGATGGAGCATATCATTGCTCCTGATTTCCCAACGGGCGGAATAATCTATGGTTATAATGGAGTAAAAGCCGCTTTTGAAACCGGTCGTGGTCGAGTGGTGGTGAGAGGAAAAGCCGCTGTAGAGATCAAAGAAGGCGGAACTAAGGAGATGATCGTCATCACCGAAATTCCTTACATGGTCAACAAGGCCAACATGGTTGAAAAGACCGCTCAGCTGATCAATGAAAAGAAAATAGACGGAATTTCTGCGATCCGGGACGAATCTGATCGTCAGGGTATGCGGATCGTTTATGAATTGAAGCGAGATGCGATTTCAAGCGTTGTCTTGAACAATCTTTATAAGCATACGGGACTTCAGACTTCTTTCTCAGTAAATAACGTGGCCTTGGTAAAGGGTCGTCCTTATACGCTGAATCTGAAGGATATGATCGTTCACTATGTAAGTCACAGACATGAAGTAGTAGTAAGGCGAACTGAATATGAACTGAGAGAAGCGGAGAAGAGAGCTCATATCTTGCAGGGCTATCTGATTGCTTTGGATCACCTGGATGAGGTTATTTCGTTGATCAGAAGTTCACAAGATCCTGAAGCAGCCAGAAATGGTTTGATGGAGAGATTTGAATTGAGTGAGATTCAGGCACGTGCGATCCTCGATATGAGATTGCAGAGATTGACCGGAATGGAGCGCGATAAGATCATTCAGGAATACAAAGAATTGATGGCTTTCATCGAGGAGCTCAAAGAAATCCTGGCAAGCGAAGAGAAGAGAATGGAGATCATTAAAACCGAGCTTACAGAAATGAAAGACCGGTATGCTGATGATCGCCGAACTACGATCGAGCACAATGCTGAAGATTTCAGTTACGAGGACATGATTCCAAATGAAGAAGTGGTGATCACAGTTTCCCACCAGGGATATGTGAAGCGTACTGCTTTGACAGAATACAGAACACAGGGAAGAGGAGGGGTAGGTTCCAGAGGTGTAAGCACCAAAGAGGATGACTTTACTGAATACCTTTTCACCGCTTCAACACATAATTACCTGTTGATTTTCACAGATAAAGGAAAACTTTTCTGGCTGAAAACCTATGCGATTCCTGAAGGAGCCAAAACTTCAAAAGGTCGACCGATCCAAAATCTGATCAATATTGAGCAGGATGATAAAATCCGTTCAATCATTCAGGTAAATGATTTGAATGATCCTGATTACATCAATAATCACTTCCTGATTATGGTGACCAAGCAGGGGATCATCAAGAAAACAACTCTTGAGCAATACTCCAGACCAAGAACAAACGGTATTATCGCTTTGAATATCAGGGAGGATGATCAGCTTGTAAAGGTGGACATGACAAATGGTAGTCACCATATTGTGATCGCTGCCAAATCCGGCAGAGCCATTCACTTCCCGGAGGCCGTAGTAAGGCCAATGGGCAGAACAGCGACCGGAGTAAAAGCAATTAAGTTAACAGATGCTAATGATTATGTCATTGGCATGGTTTGTGCCTCAGAGGAGAACGCAACCCTGCTTGTAGTCTCTGAAAAGGGCTACGGAAAGCGTTCAAACCTTGACGAATACAGAATCACGAATCGTGGAGGAAAAGGGGTGAAAGCGATGAATGTTACCGAGAAAACAGGTGCATTGGTTGCGATCAAAGAAGTACTGGAAACCGATGATCTCATGATCATCAACAAGTCAGGAATCACGATCCGAATCTCAATTGATGAGCTAAGGGTAATGGGAAGAGCGACACAAGGAGTAAGGTTGATTCGATTGAACGAAGATGATGCGATATCATCAGTCGAGAAAATTTCCAGAGAAGAAGTGGTAGTACCAACAGAAACTCCGGAAACAGGAATTGAATCTCCCGAAGCACCAGAATCAAAAGAGGAAACAACAGATTAACCAAACAATCAAGATAATAACTTAACTAATGAAGAAGCTAATTCTATCAATGGCCCTGATCGGATTTACGACACTGGCCTTTGGACAAAAAAAGGTGTATCGTGCTGCCGAAAAGAACTTCAAATCTGGTAACCTGGAAACAGCCCTTACTGAAATCGAGGCTGCGACCAAAGATCCTGAAACAAGTGGCGATCCTGCTACCTATTTGTTGAAAGCAAAAATCCAGACTAAGCTGTTTGGGTCTGATTCAACAAACACTGCTGAAAACCTGGAAGTAGGTAAAACAGCTTTGGCAACTTATCTGCAGACTGCAGAAATGGCCGGTGGTAAAGATTCCGAAGTAGGAAAAGAAGTATATGCTGAGGATATCCTGGGTGTTCCGGATAACTTGAGACCTTATTCTATTTTCACATTTAAAAACGTGGCTTTCGATAAAGCGATTGACAGATACAATGAAGAGGATTTGGAGATGGCTTATTCTTTCTTTGATCTTGCCGGTGAGGTAGATTTGAAGGATTCGGTGATCCATTACAATGCAGGTTTCCTTGCAAATGATCTGGGTAAATTCGAAGATGCAAAAAAACACTTCGGTTATCTTCTTGAGATCCCTGAGTACAATAAACTGAATGCATATTACTTCATGGTTCAGATTCTGAGTGGGGAAGACAAAAACCCTGAAGGCGCTTACGATATCGTGATGGCTGCAAGAGAAGAATATCCTGAAGATAAAATCCTTGCTGAATACGAAATACAGTTGTTGCTTCAGTTGAACAAAATGGACGATGCGATGGCTTCAATTAACGAGGCTCTGAAGACTGATCCAAACAACCCTTCTATCCTTTTGAGATCCGGATATTTGAAAGAGCAGTCTGGTGATTTTGAAGGAGCTATGGCAGATTATAAGAAATCTGTTGAAGCTGATCCTAACTACTTCGAAGGAAACTATTACACAGGTGCTTTGATGCTTGAAGCTTCAAGAAAAATCCTTGCTGATCTGAATAATTTATCTGATGCAGAGTGGGAAAAGCAGTCTGCTGCTTTAGGTCAGAAAGCTGATGATTACTACAAAAGCTCTGTTCCTTACTTCACAAAAGCTTTGGAGATCAGACCTGATAACACAGATATCATGGCAGTTCTTTTCCAGGTTCACAATCGTTTGAAAAACACTGCTGAAGCGGAGAAAATGAATAAAATGCTGATCGAAAAATTAGGTCCTAACTGGATGGATAATTAATTCGAATCTTAATAAAGTATCAAAGGCCAGCCTATCAGGTTGGCCTTTTTTTAGTGCTTTTCTTTTTCATTTCCGAAATAGATTCCTTTCATTAAAAATTCTTATTTATTGGAATAATTGCAATAAATGGGGAGATTGCCGATCAAAATTCTAATAAATATTTATTATTTCTGTTTTCTCAAAAACAATGTTTCATGCTTGATTTAAAATTCCCTCTGGAAAATGAGATTCCTGAGGACTTTCGGTTATCAGGTCCTGTAAGACAAACGACTTATCTCTGCGATGGAGAAATGAGATCCTGGACCGGTAAATCCCACGAGGTTTTTTCTCCTGTTTGCGTGGAAAAACCTTCGGGTTTAACCAGAGTATTGGTTGGCTCTTATCCTATTTGTACAGCAAAGGAAGCGATGATAGCTTTGGATGCAGCGGAAAAAGCCTACAACAATGGCAGAGGCATTTGGCCAACCATGAGTGTTGGAGACCGCATCAAATGCATCGAGAAGTTCACCCATCGGATGATCGAAAAAAAGGAGGAAGTAGCGAAGCTGATCATGTGGGAAATAGGCAAGTCTTATACCGATTCCATTAAGGAATTTGACCGTACGGTCGAATACATCTATGCCACTGTCGATGCGCTTAAGGATTTGGACCGTCAATCTTCCGGGTTTCAGATCGTTGACGGAATCGCAGCTCAGGTTCGAAGGTCACCTCTTGGAGTTGTCTTGTGTATGGGCCCATTCAATTATCCTTTGAATGAAACCTACACAACGCTGATTCCTGCTTTGATCATGGGAAATACTGTTCTTTTCAAGCCACCAAAACATGGCTCATTATTGCATTTTCCCTTACTGGAAGCGTTCGGTGAATGCTTTCCGAAAGGAGTGGTCAACTCAGTTTACGGACGGGGAGCAGATATAATTCCACCTTTGATGGAATCCGGCCGAATCAATGTTCTGACCCTGATTGGGTCGAGCAAAGTGGCGGACCAACTTAAAAAGCTTCATCCAAAGGTCAATCGCCTGAGAGCAATATTAGGTTTGGATGCCAAGAATGCCGCAATCGTCACCGCCAATTCGGACTTAGACTTGGCAGTAAAAGAATGTGTGATGGGCTCTCTTTCCTTCAATGGCCAACGCTGTACTGCGATCAAGATCATTTTTGTCCATAAATCGGTTGTTGCAAAATTCAACGAGAAACTGAGCGAAGCAGTATCTCAACTGATAGTTGGAATGCCTTGGGTGAAAGGTGTAAATATCACACCTCTGCCCGAACCACAGAAACCAACTTACCTTAGGGAATGTCTCGATGATGCCGAAAAGCACGGAGGCAAAGTAATCAATCCCAATGGAGGAGTTCAAAACGAATCATTCTGTTATCCTGCGATCGTTTATCCTGTCAATAGCAAAATGAAGCTATATCGGGAAGAGCAATTTGGGCCGATAATTCCCGTATTACACTTTGAGGACATTGAAGAGCCGATCCAGTATTTGATTGAGTCTCCCCATGGACAGCAAGTAAGTTTGTTTAGCAGTGATAGTGAAGAGCTCGCCAGCCTGATTGATCCGCTTGTGAATCAGGTAAGTCGTGTGAATATTAATTCTCAATGCCAGCGAGGCCCTGACGTTTTCCCTTTTACCGGGAGAAAGGACAGTGCAGAGGGCACTCTTTCAGTTTCGGATGCCTTGAGATCTTTCAGTATTCGGTCACTTGTCGCGGCAAAACTTACCGAAGGAAATAAGCATTTGCTGAATGAGATCATCACGGATCAGGAATCCAACTTCCTTAGCACGAAGTTTATATTCTGATTTGAAATCTTTCGATTAATTAAGCCGACCTTTTTCAAAAGGCCGGCTTTTCTTTTACCAAAGTTTTTACCTTTGAATTTAATAATTAGACATTTCTCATGCTGAGCAGGACGTTTGTCATCCTTTTCCTTCTATTTATAAGTTTTTTCACTTTTGAATTAAAAGGCCAATCCAAGTATCAGAAGATGCTGGAAGTTTCCTATGAGGGAGGTCCTTTGATCAGCAATGGGAAAGATTGGGCCGATGAATTATACAATGTCATCAATTATCAGGGAGTTGACGTCAGGTTAGGATGGAGAAGTTTTGCGAAAAGCCACTACATGTATTTATACCGATATCCGGTTTTTGGAATTGGCTATTCAGTCACCTTGCCTTATTATTCTGAAATAGGAAGGCCGCAAGCAGTTTATGCTTTTGGAGAATTTCCACTGACTCACAATGGGTTGGTTAGAAAATTTAATCTCAGCTATTATGGGCAGATTGGTTTGGGTTTCAACCTGAATCCCTACGATGCTGATACGAATCCTGCCAATCAATTTATCGGATCTGAAATGAATGCCTACATCCATCTTGGGTTTAAGGCCAATTATAACCTTACTCCAAAATTGATGGCCTTCACCATGTTTGGATTGAAGCATTATTCAAATGGCGCTACCAGAAAGCCAAATGCAGGAATTAATCTGGCTCCGATTTCAATTGGATTCAGGACAAATCTGGGAAAGCAAGGCTCTGAATTTGATAAGGAAATGGAATTTCCTCCTCTTGAAAAGCGATGGTTTTGGGATATTACCCTTTATGCCGGAATGAAAAATTATACGATTGGAGATCCTGACTACTTCAAAGGAGGATTTGGTGTCAATTATCTCTGGGAGGCAGCATATAAATATCGCTTTGGTTTGGGAATGGATGTGTTTTTTGCTCCGGGTATGGAAAGCCGATATCCGGATCAGGAGTTTGATTTCTCTGATCAGGTTTCTGTTGCCTTGGTAGGTTCCTGGGAATGGAAACTCAATAAACGACTTTATTTGCCGATAGGATTCGGAGCATACTTGAAAAAAAATGAGTTGAATGAGGAGATTTCCTGGTTTTATGAGCGGGTAGGAGTGAGGTATCGATTTGAATCCAATGTTTTTGCAGGACTCCAAATCAAAGCCCATAAAGCGAAAGCAGATTTCTTTGAGTTTACAGTTGGTTATACTATCCCCGGAAAAATCCGATACACCAGCAATCGGAAGCATTTGCTCCATTAATCACAATTTATTTTTTTTTGATTAGTGCTTGTTCTAGCTTGAGTCCACATTCATTTCAATATGAGAATAACAAAACTTCAACGCAGTTTAGTCCTTGTTTTCTTTTGCCTCGGGAGCGCTTTTTTAAAGGCACAATCCATCCCATCCTCCAAGATTTATCATCAGCTTCTGCAGCTAAAAGAGACCAAAAGAGTCCTTTATATTGCAGCGCATCCGGATGATGAAAACACCCGCATGATTGCTTATTTAGTCAATGGAGAGCATTCTCAGGTTGCTTATCTGAGTTTGACACGAGGAGACGGAGGCCAGAATTTGATCGGAAAAGAACTTGGAATTGAGCTTGGCCAAATCAGAACTCAGGAACTGATCAAAGCCAGAGAAACCGATGGAGGACAGCAATTTTTTACCAGAGCTATGGACTTTGGGTACACCAAAAATCCCAATGAAACATTTCAAAACTGGGATAAAGAAAAAGTGCTTGCCGATGTAGTATGGGTAATCCGAAGCTTCAGACCAGATATCATCATCACGCGGTTTAATACAATCCCGGGAATCACACATGGACAACACACTGCTTCTGCGATTTTAGCTGAAGAGGCATTTGATTTGGCGGGGGATCCTGCAGCTTTTCCGGAGCAACTGAAATTGGTCAAGACCTGGCAGCCAAAGAGAATTTTCTTCAATGCGTATAATTTTGGAGGGGAGTTTACACCTGAAGCGGGAAAGGTTTATCACGTCTTTCCGGTAGGAGAATTTGACGGTGTTTTGGGTGAAAGCTATAGTCGGATTGCTGCGGATAGCCGTACCATGCACAAGTCCCAGGGTTTCGGATCTACAGCAAGTATTGGCGAAGCGAAAGATTATATTCAATTTTTAAAAGGTGAAAAGTATACTGAAAACCCTTTCGAAGGAGTACAAAACAGATGGAATGAAGTGGATGGAGGAAAAGCAACTGAGACAGCAATTGAAAAAGCCATTCAGGAGTTTGACTTTAAAATCCCGTCTGCAAACGTTTCAAATCTTCTACAAATCAGAAAAAACCTGGCTACTCTGAAATCCACTGAAAACTGGGTTGAAGAAAAACTCCATAGAATCGACAATCTGATATTTTTAGCCATAGGATTGGAGGCGGAGTGGAATGTGAAATCTGAATTGGGTTTCAACGGACAGGAAATCACGACTGAACTAATCGTGAACAATCCGTCAGGAATCCCGCTGAAGTCAGGTTCTATGAATCTGTTTGGATCAAAATCCCCTTCTTCAATAGCCGAAATAAAAAGCAATCAACCGGTTAGAATCCCGATCAAGTTTACTCTTCCGGAGGATTTTCCACTTTCGCAGCCTTATTGGCTGAAAGAACCGATTGATGGCTCTTTGTATTCTGTGAAAAACCAGGAGGATATAGGGAAGCCATTTAAAAGCAATCAGCCAAAGGGAGATTTTTCATTTGAACTGGATGGTCAGCAATTCACGATTCCTCTGGCCTTAAATTATAAATTCAACGATCAGGTTGATGGCGAGGTAAAACAGCCATTCACGATAGTTCCTGAGATTGATCTGACAGTTTCAAAAGAGAATATATTCCTGATTTCGGGAGCGGAGCCAACTTTGACTGTCACTGTTAATTTCAGAAATCAGATTCTGGATGGAAACCTTGATTTTGAAGGTTTGGATTCCACTCAGTATCGAATTTTAATGATTGAGGATAATGCTTTCCAGAAAAAGAGAGTTTTTCAAGTCGAGTTTTTACCCAATGGCGCAGGCAAAAAAGTTGTCACTGCTCGCTATACAACGGATTCCGGAAAAAGCTTCGATTTGATTACCCATCGGATTTCCTACAAACATATTCCGAATCTTACGTACTCCACGCCCGCCTCATTTAATTTGATTCAGGCTGATTGGAATCTTTCAGGAGCTAAAATTGGATACATTCCGGGAGCTGGAGATGATGTTTCCGCAGTGCTTTCAGCACTTGGCTATCAGGTTACATTGGTTGGTCCCGGGGATTATTCAATTGAATATTTGAGCCAGTTCAAAGCCATTGTGGTAGGAATTCGTGCTTACAATATAAATGGTGACCTGAGTTCAAATCAGCAGAGTTTGATGGGCTACGTCAGATCTGGCGGAAATGTGATCGTTCAATACAATACCAATTCACCGCTTTTGACCAATCAATTGGGGCCATTTCCTTTTACAATCGGAAGAGATCGGGTGACCGTTCAGGGTTCAGCTGTAAAAGCGGATTGGTTACATCCTGTTTTATCAACACCAAATAAAATCAGTGAGGTGGATTTTGAAGACTGGGTTCAGGAGCGAGGATTGTACTTTGCCACTGAGGTAGCGGAGCAATATTCTGCGCCTTTGGAAATGAAGGATCCCGAAGAACCTTCCAGCAAGGGGGCCTTGATCTATGCGAAGTTTGGAGAAGGAACGTATGTTTACACCGGAATTTCCTTTTTCAGACAGCTTCCTGCCGGTGTACCGGGAGCCATTAAATTATTTGTAAACCTGATCGAACAATAAGTTTTGGAAGAGAAACCTATCCGTTGGAAATATTTGTATGTGGGACTGCTCGGTAGTTTAGTTCTGATGATTGTCCTGTTTTACTGGTTAATGGTTACATATTCATGAGTACTCTTGATTGGGTTGTACTTTTTGGTACCATGCTGCTCATTGCAGTTTATGGTATCTACAAAACATTGGGGCAGCAAAGCCTTGATTCATATCTAAGAGGAAACAATTCCAGTAATTGGTGGACCATCGGTCTGTCGATCATGGCAACTCAGGCCTCTGCGATTACATTTCTGAGTACCCCCGGACAAGCCTATGAGGATGGAATGCGGTTTATCCAATTCTATTTTGGTTTGCCTTTGGCGATGATTATCATTTCGATTGTATTCATCCCGATCTATTACAAACTGAAAGTTTACACGGCATATGAGTTTCTGGAGAATCGATTTGATTTAAAAACAAGAACGCTGGCAGCATTGCTGTTCATCATTCAAAGAGGTCTGGCAGCGGGCATTACTATTTATGCGCCGGCGATTATTCTTTCCACGTTGTTGGGCTGGAATCTGACCATGACCAATATTTTCATTGGAGTTATTGTGATTGCTTACACTGTTTCCGGAGGTACGGAGGCGGTTTCAATTACTCAAAAGCAACAGATGGCTGTGATGATGGGAGGGATGTTGCTTGCAGGAGTAATTGTGATCCAAATGCTCCCGATTTCATTTCAGGAGGCTTTGCATGTAGCTGGCAAAATGGAGAAGCTGAACATTGTCAGCTTCAAATTTGATCTGGCAGACCGATACAATGTTTGGTCGGGGATGACTGCCGCGGTGTTCTTATTCCTTTCTTATTTTGGCACTGACCAAAGTCAGGTGCAGCGCTATCTTTCCGGTCAGACGCTGACCCAAAGCAGGATGGGCCTCATCATGAATGGTTTTTTGAAGATCCCGATGCAGTTCGTCATCCTGTTTATCGGGGTGATGGTCTTTGTCTTTTACCAGTTTTTTCTTCCTCCGGTAATTTTCAATAAAGTTCACACCGATAATCTCAGGCAAAGTGAATATGCTGGGGAATATGAATTGCTGGAAAAAGATTATACCCGAAATTTCGAAGCAAGTAAATCTTCTTATTTGGAGCTGCTCAAAGCGATAGATCAAAAAGATGAAACTCGGGAAACTTCGATTCGGCAAAACCTGAAAGAACTCAAAACCGAGCAAGGTGCCATCAGAGATGAAGTGAAAGAGCTGATCGTCGCAAATGATCCTTTGGCAGAAACGCGGGATACCGATTACATCTTTATGCGATTCGTGATGGATCACTTGCCTCAGGGAGTTATTGGGTTGTTGTTCGCGGTGATTTTTGCTGCTGCCATGTCTTCCTCTTCCTCAGAACTTAACGCCTTGGGATCTACAAGTACAGTTGATCTTTACAAGCGGTCGATCAATAAGAACGCGTCTGAAAAGCATTACGTGCTTTCTTCAAAGTTCTTCACTGCTTTCTGGGGTCTTGGAGCAATTCTTTTTGCAACATACGCTTCACTCTTTGAGAATTTGATTCAAGCCGTTAACCTGCTTGGTTCGCTGTTTTACGGTACCATTCTCGGTATTTTCTTCGTTGGATTCTTTATGAAATGGGTGAAAGGGAGGGCAGTTTTCATTGCAGCCCTGGCGTCCCAACTCCTGATTCTGATTGTCCATTGGAAAAACGGAGTTGGACTTTTCGGATTTGTATGGGACATCGGATTTCTTTGGTACAATGCCATCGGATGTTTGTTTGTAATGGCTTTGGGGGCAATACTTCAGTTGTTCTTCAAAAAATAGCAAGACTGATTCAAATCGCATTATTTTCAATTTTGTATATTAACTGAAAATAAAACCATGGTGGAGGATATTCGGTGGGAACAAAGATTCTCAAACTTTAATAAAGCCTTCAAAAAATTAGAAGAGGCAATTCTTTTTTCCAAAAAAGATGAATTGTCCGAACTTGAAATGGAAGGTTTGATTCAACGATTTGAATATACGTATGAACTTGCATGGAAAACTCTACAAGATTATTTAAAATCGTCCGGATATGAAGGGATATTTGGGCCAAGTCAAGTATTAAATCAAGCATTACAGATAGGATTAATTGAGAATCCAGAGGCATGGAGAAGATTAAAAAAGAGCCGTGAACTTACTTCTCATACCTATAACAGCCAAATGGCTAAGGAGATATCATCATCAATCATTAAAGAGTACAACGAATTGTTTCAATTCCTTCAAAAACAACTGGAAACTTTAAGGTCAGGAAAAACAGGTAATTTATTTATATGAAAAACACAGGTATTTCAGATGCTAACTGGGAAGAAATAAAATCTGTGATAGCCAGATTTCCCGAGGTAGCAGAAGTAATTCTTTATGGTTCAAGATCGATGGGCACTTTCCATTCGGGTTCAGATATTGATCTGGCGTTGAAATGTAAAAACCTTGATTTTAAAGAATTCCTGAATCTGCATATTGCTTTGGAAAATTTAGAATTGCTTCAGGATTTTGATTTAGTTGATCTGAATAAAATTACAAATCCCGATTTAATAGATCATATTAACAGGAAAGGGATAATAGTTTTCCAAAGAGATAAAGTTGAAGTATAATTGGCTTAAAATCAAAAATGCCTCCCGATTGAGAGGCATTTTTGATTTTACTTGATGGACTTGATCAATCGATCATTCAAACTGACGTAGTCAGGATTTTTAGCTTCAATTGCCATTTCTTTTGATTTTTTAGCAGACTCTAATGCTTCTGTTTTCTTTCCAAGATTCAACTCAATTTTAGCTTTCAAGTGCATAGTCCAGTATTTTGGATCACTTTCGACAGATTTGGTGATCCAAGTGTATGCCTGTGGAATGTCCTTCTGGTTAGTGAAGTAATAATTGGCTGCCGAGTAAAGCAAAGTCGGGTCAGTGGCATCTTTGTCTATGACCAATTCCTTGATTTGAGCCATCACAATAGCATCGACCTGAGTAGTGATAGGGAAATCAACTCTTGTCTGTTCCCATTTGATGGAAAGATCAGCTCCATTATCAGTCATGTTATTGAAGCTGATTTCAAAGGTTTCGTATACCCGGCTCAATTTTTCTGGTACCGCCTTAAATCTCATCAGATCATTATCCGGGTTATATCCGATGGCTCCCCAAAGTTTGGTGTCTTTGGATAAGATGATCGTCCACTCAGATTTTCCAGGTATGGAATATAGTGCATACTGTCCTTGTGGGACTTTTTTTCCGTCAATCTCTACATCAGTAGAAAATGAAATGATTGTTGCTCCATTGGCACCGGTTCTCCATACTTCTCCATAAGGAACCAACTCCCCAAAGATCTTTCGTCCTTTTGTGCTTGGTCTGCTGTAGTCAACAGTCACATCTGTTAAACCTACTTTTTGTGCGATTTTCGCAGAAGGAGAAGCTTGTGGCATTTGGATTTGCTGTGCAAATGCACTCATTCCGGCTAACAATAAAATTGCCAGGGTAAATGTGATTTTCTGTTTCATTTGGATTTTTTATGATTCCGTTGATTTTTGATAATAATCCCGAAAAATCGTGATAGTTCAGGAATGAACTGCAATTTGAAGTTTTTTAATGCATTTTTGTAAAGAAAAAGGTTCCTTTTTCTTTACAAAAAAATAGACTGTTCGAAATTTTTCAGCTATTTCAATTTCAAATATTCTTTTCAAATGAGTTTAGCAATCATCTGCCCCGGAAAAAATCCTGATTCATGGATTGAAGTCATTCGTGAATTGGATCCTGATCTTAAAATTCAGGTTTACCCGGAAATCAACGAACCTGAAGAAGTCGAAGTTGCTCTGGTTTGGCAACATCCTGCAGGAATCCTTTCAACCTTTCCAAATCTGAAATTAATCAGCTCAATGGGAGCTGGCGTAGATCATATTTTGACAGATAAGTCAATCTCTGCAGACCTTCCCATCGTCCGGATTGTGGATGATAAACTAACATTCTCGATGACCAATTATGTGGTCATGGGTGTTTTGAATTTTCACAGGCGCCTTACTCATTTTCAGGAAAATCAGGAAAAGAAAATCTGGGATATGTCTCATCCGGAAATTGAGGTAAAAATAGGAGTGATGGGAGTGGGTGCTTTGGGCGGAGATGTGCTTGAAAAACTCAGTTTCATGGGTTTTCCTGTGGTAGGCTTTGGCTTCTCGGAAAAGGAAAATTTCCAGTATCCGTATTATTCAAAAGCTCAGCTTGGGAAATTCCTGGCCGAAGTTAACGTCCTCGTTTGCCTGCTCCCGCTGACACCGGAAACTGAAAGCATCCTAAATTTTGAACTCTTCAAACTATGCAAGCCGGGAACTTACCTGATTAATGTGGCCAGAGGAAAACATCTTGTCGAAGAGGATTTAACTCTTGCTTTGGATAAAGGGTATCTCTCAGGAGCTTTGCTCGATGTGTATCGAAAGGAACCTTTGCCACTCGGACATCCGTTTTGGGAGGACAGGAGAATCGTGCTTACCCCTCATATTGCAAGTGTAACCAATCCAAGAGCGGCCGCACCCCAGATTTTAGAAAACATTAATCGGATAAAGTCCAATAGACCGTTAATTAATTACGTTAACCGATCCAGAGGGTATTAAAATTTTTAAAAATGGAAAACTCATTCAAAATTCTTTGCCCGATAGATTTTTCAGAGTGCTCTTTGAATGCGATCGAATATGCCAGCCGGCTGGGTGAGAAATACCAAGCCGATTTGATTCTTTTTCATGTTTTGAATACCCGTGATTACCTGAAGCTTTCTCCTCTCGATGTGAATGGAAAATACCAGGAAGAATTTGTGAGGGAGAAGATGCAAACTCTTCAAAGGGCTGTCGAGACCGAAAGTATTCCAAAGGGATTGAAGTCTTGTGAAATTGCCTTTCAGGATGGAAATATAGTGACTTCAACCTTGGCGTTCGCTGAGTTGAAGAAAGCTAATATGATCGTGATAGGCACGGAAGGGATGAATGAAATGCGGAAAAATATCATCGGTTCAAAAGCCAGCCAAATCGTTCAGGAATCTAAAATTGATGTATTGGTAGTACCAAGAAAAGTTTTTTTCAAAATTCCCAGAAAACTTGTTTATGCCAGCGACTATCTGGAGGAAGATAAACTTGCCATTCAAAAAATTGTAGAATTGGCTGGTTTTTTCAATTCAGAGATCGACCTCGTCCACGTGAGTTCTACCCATAAAGTAATTGATAAAACACTTCATCGGGTGATGATTGAGGAGATTACTCCTTTCATCAGATACGACAAGGTCAATTTTATACTTAAATCGTTCAGAGACGATTTGGCTCTGGGATTGGAAAAGTACCTCCAAACTTCCAAAGGTGATATGTTGATCACCCTGAGCAAGAAAAAATCATTTTTTGATCTGATTTTCTCAAAGAACCTCTCTAAGAAAATGGCATATTTCACCAGCAAGCCACTTTGGGTGATCAAGTCCTTTTAGTTTTTCTTTACGGAAAAGAAGGCTTTGATAAAGCCTGTAAATTCTGTTCTGGCCTTTGGATCAGTGAAGATCGCAGTCAGGGTTTTTATAAAATGATTCAAATTCATTTTCTCAGCTTTTTCTTCAGAAATGAAATTTGGAACAGGATTTTCCAATGGAAAATCCGATGAATCTGGTGTCGACGGAGAATAGCCGACCAACTTATCAGCCTCCTCAAAACTCTTTTTCGCTTTAGCCTGATAGCCAAGCTTTTCTTCTACGATTCCTTTGTTATTGTAGGCTGCAGCATCTTCCGGGTCCAATTCGATCGCTATCTCATAGTCTTCTATCGATCCTTTCAGGTCACCAATTCTATCCTTGAAAAATGCTCTGCTGCTGTATCGGTAGGGATTTTTGGGGTCAAGATTGACAGCCCGATCAAATTCTATCAGGGCTTCCTCATCTCTTTTAAGCAAATGCAGGACAACTGCCCGGTCGCTCATAAAATCGGTATTATAGGGTTCCAATTCTGAAATCAGCTCAAAGTCTTCCAGTGCTAATTCGGTTTTCCCCAATCTGGACAAAATCCGGCCACGGTATAAGTGTAGTTCTGTGTCGCCAGACTTTATGTTTATCAGTTCGTTGAAGCATTTTAATGCCTCTTCAAATTCGCCCGTTTTATATAACTCAATTCCCTTTTCGAAGCTCATCTTCCTTTTTTCTTATTACTACAAAGGTAAGCCCTGAATAGTTTACCAAATAATCTTTCATTGCTTTTTGCAGGCTTTCGGCTCTCGCTATTATCTTTAAGCCAGTAAGAATTTTCCATCCATGCCTCAAACACCCCAAGCCGTACTCAAAGAGCTGAAAGCGAAAAAGTTTGCACCTATTTACTTTTTGGAGGGGGATGAACCTTTCTTTATCGATCAGATTTCCGACTATATTGAGAAGAATGCAATTGCTGATCACGAGAAAGGATTCAATCAAATTGTGCTTTACGGGAAAGACAGTACAATTGGTCTGATCATCAACAATGCCCGGAAATTCCCGATGATGGCGGAGCGTCAGGTTGTAATTGTGAAGGAAGCGCAAAGTATTTCTGATTTTGGAAAAGAGGATGCTCAAAAGCTTTTGCTGAGCTATGTCCAGAATCCGCTTCCAAGCACCATTCTGGTTTTTGCCCATAAGTACAAAAAACTCGATGGACGTCTTGCGATCACAAAAGAACTGGATAAAAAGGCTGTTTTTGTACGTTCTGAGAAGGTTACAGAATACAAACTGAATGCCTGGATAGACGAGTACATCAAGGAATTGGGCCATACCATTGAGCCGAAAGCTGCTCAGCTATTGGCTGATTCGATCGGGAATAATCTGGAAGTCCTGACGAACGAGGTGGGGAAGATGCTGATCAATTTCCAGGGGCCGACCAAGATCAGTACCCAGCATATTTCCCAATTTATCGGGATCAACAAAGACTACAACAATTTTGAGTTTATGAAAGCAATTGGCTTCAGGAATGTTGTCAAAGCCAATCAAATCATTCACTATTTTATTCAGAATCCGAAGGCTCATCCTGTGATTCCACTTTTCAGTCTGATGTACAGCTATTTCACCCGAATAGCGCTCATTCACCAGGCAAAAGGAGCTTCCGAACAACAGCTTGCAGGCTTACTTGGAGTACCGCCTTTTGTGGTCAGAGAGTACACCGAGGCGGCGCGAAACTATAAATTGGGCAAGGTAATTGATGTGTTCCGATACATCAAAGAGGCAGATCTACGTTTCAAAGGAGTTGACTCCGGAAGCATGACTGAAGCAGAAAACCTCCGAGAGCTCGTTTATAAGATTTTGCACTGATTACCTAAGCCAAACTATGAGATATTACCTGACGCTCCTTGTGGGCTTTGGGCTGAGTATGGAGGCTTTTTCCCAGTCTACCCTCTATCAAACCAGTCCACAATTTCCTCTGGATCACAATCTGGAGCTTTTTGACAAACAACTCTTTTCGGCCAGCTTATTCGACAACACCCAGCTGCTGGACAAAACCCTCAACTCTGAGCAAGCAAAGTCTGTTGAGCTTCATCGTGCCATGGCTGCTTTGCAGATTGAAAGCCCGGATGGCCCCGGTTTGATGAAATCTTACATCCTTGACAATGGCACTCACCCAAGCGTAACCACTGCAGGTCTTTACTTGGGTGATCATTTTTTCTACAAGAAGAACTACAAGGAAGCACTTGAAGGCTATCAGTTAGTGAATTCTGAAAACCTACCTGATGTCCGGAAAGCAGATATCTTATTCAAACAAGGTTACTCTCATTTCCATCTGAAAAACTACAGCCAGGCGGCTCCTTTCTTTGACCTGGCAAAAACTCTCAACCAGCCGATCAGTCCGGACGCTTACTATTACAGCGGTTTCATCGCGATGGAAGGCGGTAATTCCCAAAAGGCAATTGCTGATCTTCAGGAGGCATCCAGATCTTCATTTTATGTAGGAAAAGTGCCGTATTTGCTTGCTGCGCTTTATTACAAAGAGCAAAGTTACGATCAGCTGATCGCGTATGCTGAGCCGATTCTGGCATCCAAGCAAACACTGGATCGTAAAGAAATCATTCATCTGTACCTGGCAGAGGCATATTTTACCAAGAAGGATTTTGCGAAAGCAGCAGTAAATTACGATGCATACATTGATTCCAGAAAGGGAAATCTTTCCCGGGAGGAAATTTATAAAGCGGGCATTTCTCAGTTTGAAATCGGAAAATATCAGAGAGCAACAGATTACCTGAAAAACTCAGCTTCCGCTGCAGATGAAATCGGACAGTCTTCCAGTTATTATTTGGGTCATGCCTATTTGAAGCTGGGAAACTTCCAGTTTGCCAGCACAAGTTTTAATGAGGCTGCGAAAGCCAACTTCAATCCTAAAATCAAAGAAGAAGCACTTTTCAACTTTGCAAAAACTAACCTCCAAAAGGGAAGTTTTCAGGCGGGAATTTCGGCTTTGGATGAATATCTGGAAACATACCCGTCAGGAGCTCACCGATCAGAAGTTGAAACTTTGCTTTCCGAAGCATTGATCAATACAAATGACTATCTGAGAGCGATCGATCAGATGGATAAGATTCGTACCAAATCACCTAGAATCCAGGCGGCCTATCAGAAAGTCGCTTACTATCAGGCGATGGTTTATTACAGGGATCAGAAATGGAATCAGGCAATCAGTTTTCTTGACAAATCCTTGGCTTACCCGGTAGATAAGGAAATGGTTCTGGAATCCAACTTCTGGAAAGGAGAGATCTATTCAGCTTCAGGTGATTTGCCAAAAGCGATCAAGGCTTACGAAACAGCTTTGGCCTCAGGAAAAACGACTTCAAGTGCTTATCTGACCAAGAGTCTGTACGGATTGGGATATGCCTATTTCAATTCTCAGCAATACCCAAAAGCTGAAGAGCATTTCAAATCCTACACGGATCGTCTCAGAAGCAAAGAAAACAAAGAGAATTACGAAGATGCCTTGCTGAGATTGGGCGATTGCCAGTATGTGCAAAAGCGATTTGCAGAGTCTGCCTCGACTTTCCAGCGGGCGATTTCAGAATCCAACTCAGGAGCTGATTATGCTTATTACAGATCGGCGGTTGTTTACAACTTCCAGTCTCAAAATCAGCAGGCGATTAACCAGCTTAATACCTTGATTTCGAACTATCCAAACAGCCTTTACATCGAGGATGCACTTTTTCAACGAGGCCAGATTTTGATGGAAGAAACCCAATACACGGAAGCCTCAAGAGGATTTACAGAGTTGATTTCGGGAAGACCGAATAGTCCTTTTGTTCCTTTTGCCCTTGAGGGAAGAGCAGTTGCGAATTTCTCTTTGCAGAATTACGATCAGACAATCAGCGATTACAAGAATATTTTGGATAATCATCCAAATGCTCAGAATTCCGAAACAGCACTGAAAGGACTTCAGGAAACGCTTGCGCTTCAAGGCAGATCAGCTGAGTTTGGAGATTATCTGGAAGGTTATAAAGGTTCCAATCCATCAAGTGGGAGTGTGCAGGCGCTCGAATATGAAGCTGCAAAAAGCTTGTATTTCGATAAGAACTTTACCCAGGCGATTCGGGCTTTTGAAAATTACCTGAGAAGCTATCCTCAGTCTGCCCAGCGTGCTGATGCGGTTTACTTTCTGGGAGACAGTTATTTCCAGGCGGGCGATCAGGATAAGGCTTTGGCACAATTCAAATCTTTGGAAAAAGAACCTGCTTCCCCTCAGCGATTGAGAGCGATGCAGAGAATCGGTGCCATCGAACTCGAAAGAGGAAATTATGCAGCAGCGATTCCGTACCTCCAAATGGCAGCGGATAACGCCAGAAATAAGGTGGAAGAAGTTGACGCGCTGAAAGGATTGATGATTGCCAACTTCGAAATCAAAAAGTACAATCAGGCGATTGCAAATGCAGACCGACTGCTGACGCTGGATGGAGTGGTTCCTGAATCTACGCCGACTGCTTTACTTACGAAAGCAAAAGCCCAGCGGGAAATCAATCAGAAGGCTCAGGCTGAGACGACTTTGATGAGTTTGGTGAACGAATACAAAACGATTCAGGGAGCTGAAGGCTTATACTGGCTGGCGTTTTCATTCCAGGAAAAAGGTGATTTCACTCAATCTAACAATACGATTTTTGATTTCTCGGCTCCATTTGCCGATTACGATTATTGGTATGGCAGGATCTTCCTTTTGCTGGCCGACAACTATCTGAAGACCGGGGAGGAGTTTCAGGCGAAAGCAACGCTTCAATCAATCGTGGAAAACTCTACGAATGCAGAAATCAAATCCACGGCTCAAGCTAAACTTCAAACCCTGAACTAAACCATGAAAAAGCTAGCAATATCTTTTCTTTTGACCGGAGCAGTTTGTTGGATTTCCGGTGAGGCATTGGCCCAAACCAAAACCAAGGGCGAGGTAACGGATCAGGAATTTGTGATCCGAAAGGACCGGGTTCTGACTGTTCCGACTCAGCCGCGGATCTATGAGAAATTACCCGTTTTACCGCAACCGAAAGGCCTGAGTGATTTCACTTATCCGATCACTCCGATTAATCTGAGTTTGCCGAGGCTGACACTGGAAGCAACTCCTTTGCAGAAGAATTACGCTCCTCCAAGACTGGATTTGTATCCTGGATTTGTCCGTGCCGGCTATGGTAATTTTGCTTCTCCGCTGTTGGAAATGCGATACATGGCTACGAAAGTTGCCGACTTCAATTATGCTTTGCAGCTCAATCATCAGAGCTTTGGAAAAGGTCCGGTAAAAGCAGAGCAGTCAGCAGATTCCCACACCAATTTCGGGACAGACGCGAGTTATTTCGGCGGGCTTTTCGAAGTGTATGGAGGACTGAAATGGAATCAGGATAAATATTCTTTCTATGGAGTCAACCCTTCCGTTTTCGAAGATCCGACTTACGAAACTTCGGACAACGTCCTAAATACAATCCAATTCAAAGCCGGTATCCGGGAAATCGAGAAGACCGGACCATTTACGTACGAAGGTGAACTCAGCATTCGAAGTTTCAATGACAGCTATATGGTCACAGAAAACGAAATTGGAATCAAGGCAGCTGCGAAATTCAGACCAAGTGATGACTGGACAGGAAAGGTTGGAATTTCTTATTTCACCACTAATCCGGAGGATTTATTTTACTCCGTCAACAGAAATTACTTCGCAATCCGGCCGGAAGTTTCTTATCAATATGATGCATTTCGCTTTTCCGCAGGTTTGAATATCGTCTCAGAAAATGACTCCATCGCTGATAAATCGAGTGATTTCAGAATCTTTCCGGTCTTAAAAGCCAGCTATCAGTTTGCTGAAGAATTCGGTTTCTATGGCGAGTTTTCAGGTGATGTGAATCGAAACACCTATTTCAGCTTTGTAAGAGAAAATCCATTTTTGGGCCCAAGTAGGCAATTGCTGAATACCGTAAACAATTATAAAATCAAAGGTGGGATAGAAGGGCAGTTTCAGGAATCCTTCCATTACAATGCCGGAATCGATGTAAGCCGATACAATCAAATGCATTTCTTCGTGAATTCAGGTTCTGATTCCTCGCGATTTGAAGTTGTTTACGATGACAAGTCTACCGTTTTCAATATCAATGCGGAGTTGGGATTCAGGATTTCAGAGATGTACACTTTGGGAAGCCGATTGGATTTGTATCAATATGATCTGAATCTTCAGCAAGAAGCTTGGCATAGACCAACTTGGGAAGTGCGTGTGAACAATCAAATCAAACCGGTAGAACAATTGCTGATTCAGGCGAATGTGAATTTCATGGGAGGCTTAAAAGCGAGAGGAATGCCTATTTCTCCAGATTTGGGATCCATTGGAGGAATAATGGTAGATCAAGTTTTTGAAGTGGAAAACCTAAAGACCATAGCAGATCTTCAGTTGAAGGCCGATTATAAAATCACGGATAGAATCTCTGTTTTCGCAGAAGGAAATAATATCCTGAATGGCAAAAACACAAGATGGCTGAATTATCCAGTTCGCGGAATCCAACTGATTGGAGGCGCTTCTTTCAAATTCTAAGATTGTTTGCAGGCTGGGGTTGGGGTTTACCTTCATTTGGTTTAGTTTCGTAGCTTTCCTTACTACTCATGGCCTCAAAAACTTCTGATAACTCGCAATGGACGGATCCCAAAGATTACGGGCTTCCGTTTGTGGAAATTACTCCGCTTCTGCCTGAGCCAGTCTCGAAGGAGAAAAAGCCTGTAAAGGAAGAAGTTGTTCAAAAGCTCGATCTTTTAAAGGAGATAGTTATTCAGGAAGCAGAGCCCGTTGCTGCTGAAACTTTCCCTGAATTGAAATCCAAACCGGAAAAATATGCGCCCATTCCCGGGGAAGCAAAAGAAATTCCGGAAAAGAAAAGCTCAAATTTATGGATTTGGATCGCAGCATTTTTGGCTTTCATAATTGTAGGGATGATCATTTTCCAGATCCAAAAAGGCAGCACTGCTGATACCACAGAAAATGCATCTGAAACTGAGTCTTCAGCCCTTGAAAACAATCAAAATCAGGTAGCTGAAGAATTAAAAAACACCCAAGCTCAGGAAATTCAAATACCTGAAAATCAACAAACTATTACAGATTCAACCAGTATTCAAATCCAACCTGCGCAAACCCCTCAAACTGGTACAACTATTGAGAGTAAGCAGTCAGGAACTTTGGTGCGAATCGAAAGCAAAAAAGAAAGACCTCAGTATTTCATTGTGGTAGGAAGTCTCCCAAGTGAAGCCCTGGCCGTCAAAGAAGCTGCCCTGTATTTCGACCGGGCACCGACACTTTACCTGATCTTACCATACGACGATGTGAAAAACTATCGTTTGGCGATTGGGGCTTTCGGAAGTTTCTCTTCAGCGACCGCTGAATTGGAACGCGCCAAAGGGCTCTACACAGAAGCCTTATGGATTTTGAAATACTAATATGACGCTACTACAAACCCTCAGTACAGATTCTCTAACCAACATAGAAGGACTCGCAGCTACTGCTCCCACAAAAGAACCCATTGGACTCCTCGATCTATTGATCACGGGAGGTTATATGATGATTCCGCTTTACCTCCTTTTTGTCTTGGCGATTTTCATCTTTTTTGAGAGATTGATTACGCTTAAGAAGGCTTCGAGCACCTCTTCACATTTGATGGATCAGGTAAAAATCCTGGTTCAAAGCGGACAAATCGAAAAAGCAAAAATCATTTGTGCCGGAGAAAAAACCCCGGTTGCAAATATGATTGCAAAAGGAATCGAGCGAATTGGCTCCCCTTTGAAAAATATCGAAGTCTCAATTGAGAACGTCGGGAAAGTAGAAATCTACAAACTCGAGAAAAATCTAAACTTGCTAGCGACTGTTTCCGGAGCAGCTCCGATGATCGGATTTCTTGGTACAGTTACGGGGATGATTCAGGCATTTATAGCGATTGCGCAAGAAGAAGGCATGGTTTCACCAAAACTCCTTTCTTCAGGTATCTATGAAGCCATGATCACGACGGCAGCAGGATTGGTTGTCGGTATTGTAGCCTACCTGGGATACAATTACCTGGTTACCCAAGTTTCCAAATTGGTTCACAATATGGAATACTCTTCCATTGAGTTTATTGACTTGCTTCAAGACAAATAATCATGGCACTTCAATCAAAAAATAAAGTTGAGTCAGCATTCAGTATGTCCTCCATGACAGATATTATCTTTCTGTTGTTGATCTTTTTCATGCTGACCTCTTCCTTCATTACGCCTTCAGGACTTCCTGTGAATCTTCCTTCCAGCGAGACCACAGATATTATCATGCAGGAAGTTACGGTTACAGTGACGAAGGATTTACGATTTTCTGTCAATGACAGAGTGGTCTCCAGGGAGCAAATCAAAGGAGAGTTAGCTGCACTTTTGGAAGGAAAAAAAGGTCAGGTTGTATTGCACATTGACAAGGAAGTTCCCGTAGAATACCTTGTAGAAATAGGCGGTATTGCCGCTGGTTTGGAAGCAAACGTTTCAATCGCTACAAAACCTTACTAGGCCATGGAATATTGGGACGCAGATAAAGAAGAAAGTCAAAGCAAAAAGAAGTCGTGGATAATCACGATCACTTTTAATGTGCTTCTGCTTGTGGCGTTCTATTTTATTGTGGTTTGGAAGCAGCCGATTCCACCGCTTCCGACTTTTGGTTTGGAGCTGAACCTTGGTTTTACGCCGACAGGTTCCGGTGATCGAAACAGTCCAAATGCTCCTTCGGAAACCCAAACTCCGGTAACTGAAGCGGCAGCTCCAGGGGAAATTGCGCAAGCGGTAACACAGCCTGCCACGCCGGCCCCAAGTCCAAAGACAGAAACTGCAAAGCCCAAATCCGCTACTAAGCCGGCGGCCAATCAGGCTGTAACTACAAAACCATCCCCGATCAAGGGAGTTGAGAAAGCTTCTGAATCTACTAAAAAACCAGAGCCGGCTAAAACTGAACCTGCTAAAACAGTAACTGCACCGGCAAAATCCGAAGCTTCAACTACTACCCAAAAAGCACCTGAAAAACCAAAAGTAGATCAGAGAGCAGTAATGGGGGCTGGCGGAACAGCTGGAAAAGGAACTCAGCCTGCTTCAGGCGGTGCTCAGGGAAGTTCTACTGCCAAAGGTGACGAAGGCGATCCGAAAGGAACCGTCGATGGCAGAGCTATCATGGGAACAGGAAGTGGAAAAGGAACTAACTCAGGTGCAGGTTATAGTTTGGATTTGGCGGGTTGGGATTTTGCATCAAGACCGGCAATCAATGACAAAGTATCTACCAGAAATGGCCGGATTGTTTTCAAAATCACCGTCGATGACAATGGTCGTGTAGTACAGGCTGTTCCGCTCGAATACAATGTTTCCAATGATGTCCTGGCTTATTATCGTCAGGTTGTCAATCAGATTTCATTTAAAAGTCAGCAGGGAGGAACTGCTGCAGAATTTTCCACCGGAAAAATAACCTTTGTCATCAAGGTAGATTAACCCATGAATTACCAGGAGACGCTGGACTATCTTTTTCATGCCTTGCCCATGTTTCAGCGGGTAGGAGCTTCGGCGTTCAAGAAGGATCTTCATCATACGATCGAGCTTTGCAATCACTTGGGCAATCCCGAAACGAAGTTCAAATCGATTCATATTGCCGGCACCAACGGAAAGGGAAGCACTTCTCATACGCTCGCTGCAGTGCTTCAATCCGCAGGCTACAAAACAGGCCTATATACTTCTCCCCATCTCAAGTCTTTCACCGAACGAATCAGAATTGACGGAAAGGAAATCTCCGAAAATGCTGTAGTTCAGTTTGTGAAAGAGAATAAAGAATTCCTTGACGAACTTAATCCCAGCTTTTTTGAAATGACTGTCGGGATGGCTTTCTGGTATTTTGTGCAGGAGAAAGTCGATATCGCCGTGATTGAAGTTGGGATGGGAGGCAAGTACGACAGTACAAATCTGGTTACGCCCGAACTTTGCATTATTACCAATATCGGTTGGGATCATGTCCAGTTTCTGGGCGACACGCTTCCGCTGATTGCCGGAGAGAAAGCCGGAATCATCAAGCATCATGTACCGGTGATCATTTCCCAAACTCAGGAGGAAACGAGTTCTGTTTTCAAGGAAAAGGCTGCTGAGATGCAGGCGCCGATTGTTTTTGCAGATCAGGTTTGGAAAGTTGAAAAGAGAAAAGAGATTGAGAGAATCGAGAATAGGAGTCTTGCAACCTTTGAGGTTGAGAATGAAGGAAATATCCGCGAGGTGGAATTCGGGCTTTTGGGAGATTATCAGCGATTTAATCTTCCCGGGATTTTGGAAGGGGTAAGTCAACTGCGAAAACAAGGCTGGAAAATTTCCGATGAAAATCTGAAAACCGGGCTTGCCAAAGTGACTGCATTGACCGGATTGAAAGGTCGGTGGCAGATTCTCGCTGAAAAGCCGCTGACAATCTGCGATACCGGTCACAACGAACCCGGGATAAAAGAGATTCTGGATCAGCTGAAAACCTATTCTTTCAAGCAACTTTGGATGGTGGTCGGAATGGTTCAGGACAAAGATATTTCCAAGATTTTGGCTTTGCTCCCAAAGGAAGCCCGCTACATTTTTTGCCAGGCGCAAATTCCAAGAGCTTTGGCAGCAGATCAGCTTGCAGCAAAGGCTTCAGAAGTCGGACTGAATGGCAAAGTGATTCCAAACGTGAATGAGGCTTACAACTTTGCCCGAAAAAATGCGGGGCAGGATGACCTGATATTTGTCGGAGGGAGTACTTTTGTGGTCGCAGAAATTGAAGACCTATAAATGAGCAGAAGAAAGCTGGTTCGGTTTGCAGAAAACGAACAGAATCCCAACGTAATCCAGTTCGGAAAACCCATTTTTGAAGAAATTAAAGGCAACTGGAACGAGAAGCAGTTTGAGAATCAGAATCCTATTGTAGTTGAACTTGCCTGTGGAAGAGGGGAGTTTACCGTTGGTTTAGGCCGGGTTTTCACCGATCAAAACTTCATTGGCGTCGATATCAAAGGAAGCCGAATCTGGAAGGGAAGCTCTACCGCTACTGAAGAAGGGATTCATAATGTTGCTTTCCTGCGAACTCAGATTCAGCAACTAGAGCAGTTTTTTGCCGAAGGCGAAATCTCTGAACTCTGGATTACTTTCCCGGATCCCTATCCAAGAGAGGGAGACGAGAAGCGCAGATTGACTTCACCTAGATTTCTGGAAATGTACAAGCCGATGCTCAAAGCCGGTGGAACAATCCATTTCAAAACAGACAATACCGACCTTTTTGATTATTCCCTTGAACTGGTTCAATCCAGAGAAGACATCGATATGATTGGATTCACGAGTGATTTCTACCAAAGTGAATGGAAAGACGATCACTTTGGAATCAAGACCAAGTATGAAAAGATGTTCTCTGATAAAGGAGAGAAAATCAAGTATTTGAAGTTCAGGTTTATTTAATATGTGTATTCGCTTGATTGCACGTAACAGAATTAAGTTGGGATTTGAATGAAAAAATCCCCCTAACCCTCCGCCGCGGCGGAGGGAGTCACATTTCCGTATCATTAAAACCGATGGGCTTCTATCCATCGTGCAGATATCCGGATACGCATATTATTTAATGAACGCAGGATCTTTATAAGCCGGATTTGGGTATTTATAGAAACCTTCGCCTGACTTTTCACCCAGTTTTCCCTGATCCAAATAGGTTTTCAATAAGGCTGCGAAAGCCTCACTTGCCAGATCAGATTTGCTTCGGGTGATATGCCAGGCGGTATCAAGTCCGACATTGTCCAGAATTCCAAACGGCCCCATCGGCATGTGGAAATTGACCATCCAGGATTTATCGATTGCTTCCACTTCAGCGACTTCACCGGTCAGGAGTTTTCCAGCTGATCCGATCAGAGCCAGCAGCATCGAGTTGAAGATGTAACCGGGATTCTCTTTTTTGACGATCACCGGAACCTGATTTAGATTTCGCCCAAGTTCTTCCAGCATAGTGACAATTGCAGGATCAGTTCCCGGATGAGGCATGATATCCACCACTCGCGAATAGAAAACATCATGAAAATGGAAAGCGCAAAACTTCTCTGGCCGTCCGGAATCCTCTGCAAACATGGATGCCAGCATAAAGGAAGTATTGGTAGTGAAGACGGTTTTCTCTGGTGCCAAAGCGGCAAACTGCTGCCAAACTTTCTTCTTCAATCGCAGGTCTTCGGTCACACTTTCATTGATGAAATCAGCGTCTTTTACTGCTTCAGACGGATCGAGGGTGAACTTAATTCTGCCCAAAATCACATGATCCTGTCCCTGACTGATTTCCCCGGATTTGTGCAGCTGATGAAGAATCTTCTTCATTGTATTCAGCGAAAAATCCAGCGCTTCCTGCCTGATGTCATAGACAGTGACCTGGTATCCCGAAATTGCAGACTGGAGTGCGATTCTTGAACCAAGAGTTCCTGCGCCGAGAATGGTGATATTTTGAATGTTCATGGGTTAGATTTTTTCTGTCAGAATACTTCCATGGGCTCGTTTCCCGACAGCTCCCACCACATGAATCAAAGCCGAAAACCGCGGATCATTGGAATGCCCCTGGGTGAACCGCTTGTAAATCTGTTGGGCAATGACTGCGACTTTGAACAGGCCAAAAATGTAATAGAATAAGATATTGCTCAGGTCAAGCTGACTTTTTTGACCGTAATACCTGATTACTTCCTTCCGGGTCAGATTTCCTTCAAGATAGCTGAGGTTAAACAATTTGAGAATTTCGGGATCTCCCGGCTCAGCCCAATAGGCAAGGGAAGTTCCCAAATCCATCAAAGGATCACCGACTGTTGCCATTTCCCAATCAAGGACTGATTTGATATCCGAGACATTTTCAGGATCGAGGACAAGGTTATCGTACTTGTAATCATTGTGGATGAAACCGACATTTTCCATTGAAGGAATATTGGATTTCAGCCATTCAGCTACTTTTTCCATTTCCGGAAGCTCATTGGTTTTGGCTTTGAAATACCTGTCAATCCAGCCCTCGACTTGCCTGGTGACATATCCTTCCGGCTTTCCAAGTTGGATCAAACCGAAATTATTCAATTCCAGGGAATGAAGTTCCAGCAGGCAATCAATTGTCTTTTCAGATAGTTTCCGGAAGTTTTCAGGAGTGAATTCAATTCCCTTCGGAATTTTATTCCGCAGGATTAAGCCCTCAACGAACTCCATCACGAAGAAAGGAGCACCAAAAATATCCGGATCGTCACAAAAGAAAACAGGTTTCGGAGATTTGGAGTAGCTGCCTCTGTTCAAAGAACTCAGGACATTAAACTCCCGCTCCATGTCGTGAGCTTTGCTTATTTTCTCACCAAACGGAGGCCTTCGAAGAGCATACTTTCCCTTTGGAGATTGTATCAGGAAAGTAAGGTTGGAGTAGCCTCCGGAAATTTGAGAAATTTCTGTTAACTCCGCATCACCAAAAAGCTTCCCCTCCAGATGCTTTTTGATCCTGGTGAAATCAAGTTCATTTGGCATTTGCATCTGAGTAACTTTTTAAAATACTTCTCGCCAATGCTGATTTGTGCACTTCATCAGGCCCGTCATAGATTCTGGCCCCGCGTTCGTGGCGATACCAAAAAGACAACAGCGTATCATCAGTAATTCCCAATGCTCCATGAACCTGAATAGCACGATCGATCACTTTCATAAGGATATCAGCAACAAAGAACTTGATGGTGGAGATGTCTTCCCGGACTGCTTTGGCTCCGAACTGCTGCATTTTTTCAGCAGTGTCCATTACCATTAATCGGCTTGCTTTTATCTCGGCACGGCTTTCGGCTATCCAATTTTGAATGGTCTGTTTTTCAGCCAAAGGCATTCCGTAATCCAGTTCCCTGGAAATAGCCCTTCGGCACATCAGGTCAAAAACCCGCTCACAGATCCCAATCCATCTCATGCAATGGTGGATTCTGCCCGGACCGAGTCTTTCCTGTGCCAAAGCAAATCCCTGTCCTTCGTGTCCGATCAGGTTTTCGATGGGAACGAGGCAATCTTCAAAAACCACCTCACCATGTGATAAATAATCTTCCCCGGCTTCCCCCATGACCGGAATATTTCTGACCAGCCTATAACCTGGCGTATCCAAAGGCACGATGATCATGCTTGCTTTTTGATAGGGCGATTCTGATTCCGGATTTGTCACCGCCATCACGATGGTAAACTGCGCCCCATCGGCAGCGGTGGTAAACCATTTATGCCCGTTGATGCGATAGTGATTTCCTTCCTTAACAGCCATTGTAGCCAGATTTACAGGATTGCTTCCGGCAAGTTTGGGTTCGGTCATGGCGAAGCAACTTCTGATTTCTCCTCGCTGAAGTGGTTCAAGGAAGGTTTTCTTTTGATAGTCCGAACCGAAAAGGTGAAGCAATTCCATGTTTCCGATGTCCGGAGCATTGCAGTTGAACACATAATGGCCTAAGGGACTTTGTCCCAAAATCTCAGAAACCTGAGCAAACTGGACGAGGGTCAACCCAAGTCCGCCTTCTTCTCCTGAAAGATGAGGAACAAATAATCCTTCGGTTTTGGCCTTTTGGCGTAACTCAGAAAGGGATGGGATATATTTTTTGAAGGGACCGATCACGACTTCCAGGTCAATCGGAAACAAATGGGCTTTTACAAAAGAGCGATACTTTTCAAGCAACAACTGGAGCTCAGATGCCGGGAAATTTTGGGATTCTTGCATGAGTTCCGTTAAATAGAAAAACCGCCGTCAGCTGTAAGCACCGCTCCGGTGGTGTAGGAGGAAGCCCCGGATGCAAGGAAAAGTGCCATTGCACCGATTTCTTCGCTTGTTCCGACTCTTTTGATCGCAAGTTGTTTCAGAACCACTTCCATGAATTTATCATTTGACCAAAGTGCTTCAGAGAATTTAGTTTTAATCAATCCGGGGCAGATAGCGTTTACACGGATTTTGGAATCTCCCCATTCCTTTGCAAAAACTTTTGTTAATGAGATCAGGGCTGCTTTGCTGATGCTGTAGATTCCCAGTCCGGGTTCCGGAGATATTCCTCCGATCGAACTGATATTGATAACTGATGCACCGTTTGATTTTCGAAGATGCGGATAGCAAAGTCTGCAGAGTTCAAAAGCTGCTTTCACATTGACATCTATGATTTTGTCAAAAACTTCCAGACTTGTCTCGTGAACAGGTCCGAAGACCGGATTTACCGCAGCATTATTGACGAGAATATCGATTTGTCCATAAAGGGCTACAGTTTTTTCTACCAAAAGAGGAAGCTCTTCCATATGGCCGACATTGCAAGCAACTCCGCTGGCTTCGTACCCCTGGCAACGAAGTTTATCTGCCATCTCGACCACTGCTTCCTGTTTCCTGCTGCTCAGGACCACTTTTGCTCCAGCTGCTGCAAATATTTCTGCAATCTCAAAACCTATTCCTTTGCTTGCCCCGGTGACAAGTGCGACTTTGCTGTCCAATGAAAAAACCGATGATAAGTCCATAATTTGAGGGTTTATTTCTTTCGTATTAAGATAAGAAAAAAAGTGGTTCTACGTAGTTTTAAAGAGGATTTCCTTAATTCTAAACTTAACCATAAGTATGGAATGTTAAGAATTTGTAGTAATAATCTAGAGTATTGGGGCTTCGACTCCGTTTGGTTACACCAAACTTCGCTAAGCCACCGGTGTTTGGGTTTTAGAAGGAGGAAGG
Organism: Algoriphagus sp.; assembly: GCA_036676605.1. GTDB lineage: Bacteria > Bacteroidota > Bacteroidia > Cytophagales > Cyclobacteriaceae > Algoriphagus. Next base: position 43,224 of record JAKFCO010000110.1, on the reverse strand, counting down.
GGAAAGATGCGTCTCGGTGCAACGCATTTTTCCCCTTCCTTTCACTATATAAAATGACATTTCGGTGGCTGAGCGAAGTTTCCCAGAGGGAAACGAAGTCGAAGCCCTTATCCGAAACTAACCAAACTTTTATAGAGGAATTTAAGAGAAAGAAGATCATTTGATTAGGCTAAAATTGATTAAATTAATTTGTCAAGTTTTTGTTTTTGAGCCACTTATATTTTTCTCTTATGGAAGCCTATCTATATATTCTACTTTGTGGAAATGGGAATTTTTATTCAGGAAGTACAACCGATCTTGATCGAAGGATGGAACAGCATCAACTTGGAGAAGGAGCCAATTTTACCAGAAAAAACTTACCGGTTAAACTCGTCTATTTTGAGAAATTTGACCGGATCGATGAAGCCTTTGAGCGAGAGAAACAGATTCAAGGTTGGTCGAGGGCAAAAAAAGAAGCCTTGATAAATAGGAACTTTGCTGATTTAAAGACCCTTAGCAAAAAGAAAAAATAGGCTTCGACTCCGTTTGGTTACACCAAACTTCGCTCAGCCACCGGTGTTTGGGTTTTAGAAGGAGGAAGGGGAAAGAAACGCAGTGATGTCGTGCTTCTTTCCCCTTCCTTTCTCTATTAGAATGATATTTCGGTGGCTGAGCGAAGTTTCCCAGAGGGAAACGAAGTCGAAGCCCTGCCTCTGGGACTAACATTTGCAGTCCTAAGTCGAACCCTGAGACATATTCTTACCTTTACCCATATTCAGATATCCCAATCCATTTTAATATAGATCCAACAATGAAAGAAGTAATTTTTGAAGCAACAGGTTTGCCAAAGGACGTTTTACAATTGAAAGAATCGCCGATGCCGGACCCCAAACCACATGAGGTTCAGGTCCGTGTGAAGGCCAGAAATATCAATCCATCCGACATCATGTTTGTGAGAGGGATGTATGGAATCACTCCAAAATTGCCAAGCAGCGCAGGTTTTGAGGCAACCGGGGTGGTGACCAAGTCTGATGGAGCTGGTAAAGTTCCGGTTGGAGCCCGAGTGATGTTCACTGCGATTGGCACCTGGAGAGAGTTTCTTTGCGTTCCTGCAGCCCTCGTGATTCCCGTTCCCGATGCGATGAGCGATGATGTGGCTTGCCAGGCTTTTGTCAATCCGATCACCGCTTACGGAATGATCGAAAAATCAGGTTTGCAGGCTGGCGATTGGTTGCTGATTACAGCCGGGGCTTCTGCCTTCGGAAAGTTAGCGATTCAGATGTCCAAAGCCAAAGGGATCAAAGTAGCAGCGACTGTCAGACACGAAGCTCAAAAAGAGCTTTTGCAAAAGTTGGGCGCTGATCTGGTGATCAATACCGAAAAGGAGAAACTCCAGAAAGTAATCGGCGAGCAAACTGGCGAGGGGGTTTCTGTCGTATTTGATGCAGTAGGAGGAGTATTGGGTGCCAAAGCTTTGGCTTCGCTCAAACCGGGAGGAAAAATGATGGTTTTTGGGTTGCTCAGCCTGGAGAATATCCCGCTAAACAGCGGTTTGCTGATCTTCAAAGATTTGAAAGTAGAAGGTTTCTGGCTGTCAAGCTGGATGGATTCTTTGTCTGATTCTGAGAAAGGAAAAGCGATCAAGACAGTTTTTGGATTTTTGATTCAACATTCTGAGCAAGTCGATGTGGCTGCGAAATATCCTTTGGAACAGTTCAAAGAAGCAATCGAAGCATATGAAACTCCCGGAAGGAACGGAAAAATCCTGTTGGTAAGTTAATTTCTCAAAATTATATAGGTCATAAAAAGAGGGAATCGCATCTTTGCATCACGAACCAAAAAAGGAATAAGAAATGAATTGGGAAAAGCTGGATAAGGAGCTAACGGAAATTGTCGAAAAGAAGAATCAGCTGAGTGCAATGGACTACAGCGACGAAAAGTATGATGACCTTGAAGAAGCGATTCATGACTTGGAAGACGATTTCAATGAAAACTACGAGATAGTTCTGGAGAAAGAATTTGAAAAGATCTACACTCGGCTTAAGTCGGACACAGACATCCTGCTTCCAACGGCCTATATCGCTAATAGATACAAACCGGTACTTCCTGATGCAAACGGCGTAGTTACCTACGAAGTGACAGGCAGGGAAGGAGTTCCGATCGAGTCAGATCAGTTTGATCGTCAGGATGTGAGACTGGTGTTGGTTCCCAATCCGGTTCGAGTCTTAATGATCATCAACGGCAAGCCGCTGAAGGATCTCTGGAAAAGCAGATAAGAGAAGCATATAAAATGAAAGCCCGGTTCTGCCGGGCTTTTTTGTTTTTTGGTTATCCAGAGCGTTTCTTATATTCCGCTGGCGCGTGCGTGTCGCACGTGCCTCCTTAACTGCAGTCGAATTTATCCGATGCCGGACAAAATGATTGGCAATGGAAGGATAACTAAAGCTTGAAAACAGGCAGAAGAACTTTATAAAAATCCCAATTTCTCTCTTACCCGATTCAGTAGTTCCATCGCCACGGCTTTGGCTTTTTCTTCACCGGCAGCAAGGTTCTTTTCGATTTCGGCAGGATTGCTCATAAAGGAATCAAAGGCGATTCTTTCTTTTGCAAACTTCTCCAGAATCAATTCCAGCAAGGCTTTTTTTGCATGGCCGTAGCCATAATTTCCGCCAAGGTAATTTGCTCTCAGGGTTTTGATTTGATCCTCAGTTCCCATCAGGCTGAAAAGTTTGAAGACATTACAAGTGTCCGGATCTTTGGGTTCTTCCAGCGGAGTGCTGTCGGTGATGATGCTGCTGACGATTTTCTTCAGCTCTTTTTCCGGAAGGAAGATATCGATGAAGTTGTTGTAAGACTTACTCATCTTTTGACCATCGATTCCGGGAATAATTTTCACCGCTTCGCTGATTCGGGGTTCGGGCAGCACCAAAACCTCCTCACCAACCTGATGATTGAAAGCCGAAGCGATATCTCTCGCCATTTCAAGGTGCTGAAGCTGATCTTTTCCGACAGGAACCAAATTGGCGGAATAAAGCAAAATGTCCGACGCCATCAACACAGGATATGTAAAAAGCCCGGCATTCACATCTGCCAATCGCTCCGCCTTATCTTTGAAGCTATGCGCATTTGCCAGCATCGGGAAAGGAGTGAAGCAATTCAGATACCAAGTCAGTTCGGTGACTTCCGGTCTTCTGGATTGTCTGTAAAAAGTGGTCTTTTTGATATCCAAGCCAAAAGCCAACCAGGCTGCGGCAACAGCAAGTGTGTTTTGCTTTCGAAGTTCTCCGTCTTTCGAAGTAGTCAGAGAATGAAGGTCCGCGATGAAAATATAGGACTCTTCCTGATTCTGATTGATGAGTTCGATTGCCGGCACGATCGCCCCGAGGATATTTCCCAGATGCGGTCTTCCACTACTTTGAATGCCTGTCAGTACTCTTGCCATTGGTTGAATTTTGGCGCAAATTAAGTAAAACGACCTACAATACGTTTGAAAATATGCGTTAATTGCAGGCATGAACAGAATCTACAGCATCCTCTTTTCATTCGTTTTTTTAACGGTTTTGAGCCAAAATGCTCAGACTCAGCAAGCCCCAACTTCCAAGTTGGTATGGAAAGTCAATAAAGTGGATTTGGGAACCGTGCTGGAGGAGCAAGGCCCGCAGGTCGCTGAGTTTAGTTTTACCCATACGCAGGATTCCCTGTTTTTTATTGAAAAAGTCTGGACGGACTGTGGCTGCACAACAGCCGACTTTACAAAAGATACCCTAAAAGTCGGCGAGACAGGAACATTAAAAGTATCTTTTGATCCGGCATCAGGAGCAGGATTCTTTTCGAGAATGATAGTTGTGAAGGGGAATTTGGAAGGAACTCAGGACACGTTGTTTATTGAAGGGACGGCTGTTCCTTATCCTGAAAATCCTGATGCAACATACGGGGTAAGAAAGGCAGATTTGGGATTCAGACTTTCGAAGGTGAACATGGGTGAGGCATTTACCAATGAACCAAAGTTCAAACAAGTGGAGTTTTATAATTTCTCCAAATCGACGCTGGAGAAGTCTGAGTTGGTTTTTCAGGCGCCATCTTATATTAAGATTTCACAAGTTCAGGAATCCATCCGACCACAGGAAAGAGGGCTTTTGCTGATTTCCTATGATGGAAAAGCCAAAAATGATTTAGGTTTTTTTGAAGACAGGACTGTCATTTCCTGGGGAGAAAAACAGAAATTTGAATTGGATATAATGGCTGATGTTTTCGAATACTTTGCGCCTTTTGCCAAAGAGAACCTGAATATGGTGCCTCAACTATTCATTGAAAACAAAGAAATCAACCTGGGAACAATCAGTCCGAATGGTATTCAAACCCGAACAGTGAGTCTGATAAATAAAGGCCAGCAAGTTCTGGAGATTCGAAAGATTCAGGGGAACTGTGATTGCCTGAAACTGGAAATGGTCAGGACCTCTATCAATCCGGGAGAAACGCTTGAAATGAAAATCACTTTTGATCCAAAAGGAAGATTCGGAATCGATCAGCGCAACATTTATATTTTCAGCAATGACCCAGTCAACTCCGTGCAGTTGGTGGTGGTGAAAAGCAGGGTGGAATAAGGGTTAAAGCTAGGTTTGACGCTCAAAATTTAGTTTTTTTGGAGAAACATTTTACTAAAAATGAAAGCTTCAATTTTTCTATGTCGTACGGCTTTTTTGTTGTTCTGTATTTTTTTACTGAGTTACACCTATTCTTTTTCTCAAGAGAACTTCAGGATTTTTCCATATCTGCAAGTTTATGAAACCGGAAAAGTTCAGCTGACCTGGTTCAGCGATAGTCCACTTGCAAGCCGGATTATTATCAAGAACTCCTCCGGAATTGAATTGGTAAGCAAAGAAGTGATCGGGGAGGAAGTTCCGGAAATCTATTACACTATCCAGGAGAAAAATCAAAACATTACCGGGCTTCCGCAGGGAAGCTGGATCAAAGGCGATAAATCCTATCGATACCGGATTCAGGCAGATTTGCCGGCCGGAATTTCAGTCGAATACACGGTGACTCTCGGAGGGAATACGTTTACTTCAAGTTTTAAGACCCCTGCCAGCAAATCAAATTGGGATAAAATCAGATTTATCGCTTTGGCAGATTCAGAGACAGAGCCAAGAGGCAGGGTTACCAATCGGGCATGGTATCCTGGAGCTCCTTTTATCAGGCCGTTTGCAATCCCCCAACTTTGGAAAGATAAATTTGGCACCACGGTCGAGCAAGGTTATGAATTGCCCAATTATTTGCTCAGTGAAAAAGTTGGTTATGCTGAAAATCTAAAAATCATCAATTCCAGAAACCCGGATTTCATGATTATGCCCGGAGATTTGGTGCAGGGTGGAGCCTATCAGCCGGGTTGGGATGAGTTTTTCAGACATAATGCAGGTGAGTTTGATAAGGGTTTGAGTAAGTATCCGATCATTCCTGCCATCGGAAACTGGGAGGATTTTGGTGCCGTTAATGGTGGATATGGAACAAATGAAAGAGGAGAATTCCTGCCGATTGTTGGAAGATCTCGGTTTTATGCTTATTTCCAAACTCCCACAACTGATCCGCTCCAGAAACATCGTCAGAGTTATTATCGGGTGGATTATGGTCCGGTAACCATTCTTACTTTGGACTCAAGCAATGGGACTCCCGATCAGCAAGCTTCTGATTTTGACGGAACCACCAAACTAACAGGAACCCAGTTTACTGTTCCGGGTACAGATACGCAGGAGAATTTTACCCAAGCTCAATATGCAGGTTATGGAGGAACTGACCTCAGCGGTTTCGGTCCCGGAACTGATCAGTATATCTGGCTGGAGGAAAATCTGAAGACAGCGAGTGCTTCCGGGCAACTGATTTTTGTCCAATACCATCATATTGCTTTTAGCTCGGGAGAGCATGGAGTTCCGTTAAATCACGAACTTTCGATCGGCCAGGTCGGGACTCCGATGCGTGTATTGAACCCACTTTTGGAAAAATACGGAGTCATAGCTGTCCTCTCCGGTCATGATGAATTATTTGAAAGAAGTTTTGTGGATGAAGATGGAGATGGGAAAGGAGTCCACTATTACGATGTTGGCGTGGCGGGAGATGGCATGCGGGGTGAGAAGCGAGATTGGCTGAAAACGCCTTTACAGACATTCAATTACAACCAATACAGAAAGTGGACTGCGGATCAGAATTCCGTCGAAAATTGGAATACTTCAGGAGCTGTTCCGGTTTTGATTGATGGGGGGAAGCATTATGGGCATCTTGAAGTCAATCTTGAAAAAATCACGGAGGGCGATCAGCAATTTGCCAAAATCAGATTCACACCAGTTTATTCATTTCCGGTTTTAGACATTAATTACAACCTTCAAAAAGTCGAGCGAAGAGTTTATGCGGATGAGGTCGAATTGAAGGTTTTGCTGAAGCAGCTTGCCTTTGTTCCGGAAGTAAAGGATTCAGTTGCATTGTTTTTAAATGGAGAGGGAAAAGCTGTTCTCACTGCCGATGACTTTTTGAAAGTGCAGCCAGATGAGCCTTTTTCTTACACATCTTCAAAAGGATTTGAATTTGGCTGTCTGAATATCGGGGTTAACGAAGTGGCCATTACTTCAAAGAATACCCAAACAGGTCAGGAATGGGTTGAGCCAACGAAAGTTTGGGTTAAGGATAAGCTTCCTCCGGTTTTGGTACCAAAAAATTTCAATGCAAATTTTGATGTTACAGTCGGTAGTTTAACACTTAAACCTGAGGATTTTATCTCTGACTTGAGGGATAATTGTGGAATCAAAGAGGTGACAATAAATAAAACGACGGCATCTTGTGCTGATTTGGGAAAGGAAATTTCTGTTGCTATCCGGGCGGTCGATGCTTCCGGTAATGTGAAAGAAGCAGTTGCGATTTTAACTCTTACAAGAATTGAATCAAAAAAAATCACCATTTCTCCAGCTGGGCCAATACTGAAACCTCTTGGTCAAACGGTGGAATTGACTCTTGGAAATGAGTTTGAATACACAGTCTCCGGGTGGTACAAAAATGGCGTACTTATTCCAAATCAAAAGGAAAAGAAGCTAATTGTTTCAACCACCGGTGTTTTTTTTGCAAAGCTTTCACCCAAAGAAGGCTGCATTTTAGAATCGAAAGAAGTAAAAGTTGAATTCACTGAAGTTCCTTTTCCTCAGATAAAAGAAATCGTAACTCTACAGCTTTATGAATCGGAAAAAGCTTCTCTGAAGCCGGAAAACGTATTTGTTTCCTGGCCTCCTTCCGATCCAAATCTGGATATTAAGCTAAGTCAATCTGAATTCACCTGCTCAGATATTGGAGAAAAGCAGATTACCATTACCATCAAAAATCAGACTGGGCAAACCTGGGAGGAAAAGACGATTGTCAAAGTTCAGGACAAACTCAAGCCAGTATTAATTCCTAAAAACTTCAATGTTGATTTTGATGTCACAGTGGGAAGCATAGCGCTGAATCCGGCAGATTTTATCGCGGAATTGACGGACAATTGCGGAGTGAAAGAAGTGACTATCAATAAAACTTCTGCCACTTGTGAGGATTTGGGTAAAGAGATTCCTGTTGCAATCCGAGCTGTCGATGCTTCCGGTAATGTGGTGGAAGCGGTGGCTATTCTCACTTTAAACAGAATTGAAACCAGAAAAGTGATCCTGTCCGGTGATGCTGAATTCTGTGAAGGGAATAAGGGCCTTTTAACCCTGAACTCTGAATCCCAATTTGAAGTCATCCGATGGAGAAGAGACGGGGTTGAAATAGAAGGACAGAAAGGAAAGACGCTGGAGATTGAACAAGGCGGAAAATACCATGCAGTCATTCGCTACGCGGGAGGTTGTTTGTCCGAGACCGCTCTCTTTGTGGTTGAAAAGAATCCACTGCCAAAAGGTGAAATCGAAGAAAGAGGAAATGTTTTGACCGCTCCGGTTGGTTCCTTTAAATATCAATGGTTTAGAAACGGGGAATTAATTCCGGGCGCAACTACCAGAGAATTAATCGTAAATCAGACGGGAGAGTTTACCCTTGAACTGACGAGTGAAGCAGGTTGCAAAGCCAAACTGAAATCGGTAGTCGTGACTATTTCAGGGTTGGGCAATAATAGAGTTGTAGAGCCTGAAGAGTTGAAAATTTTCCCGAATCCTACATCAAGATACCTCGAAGTTGAGATCATTTCCGACCAAATCAACACTGTCAATTCAATCAAAATATTTGGAATGGATGGAAAAGAAGTTACTTCCTCTGTCATTATTAGCAAGAGTGGATCAAATGCCTTCAGCTTCGATATAACCAAACTTGCCTACGGGTCTTACCTGGTTTACCTGGAGGGAGATGATCAGAGGACCTTCTTTGGCAGGTTTATCAAGGATGAATAGGAATTGAAAAAAACCAAAATCAAAAAGCCCCGGAGATATCTCCCGGGGCTTTTTGCATTCAAACTTTCGAGTTTTGAGATAACTTGAAAGCGAGTCAATAGGAAAGAAGTTGTTCATTCAGTCGCTGTATTCATCATCATTCCAATTTTCCCGGGAAATAGCTAACCTCTGGTAAGAACCTCGATTAGCTTTTCTGAAAGTTTCTTTTACGCCAACTGGATTCCCTCAGATGCTTTCCAACTCAGATTCGGTCAGGACCATTTCATCCGGCGGATGGTCCTGTCAATTTTTTTTGATAATATGCCAAATCAATTAGCCCAAAAACCTATTAAAAATGCATTCATCAGTAAAACTTCTTGTCTCTTCCTGTATTTCCATTGCTGTTTTTTCAAGCTGTAAGCAGGAAAGGTCACCTTTTGATGTTTCGCCTTCAGAAAGTCTGGATCCCAAAAGGACGGAAGCTCCTTTCCCAAGTATCTCCATTCCTGCAGATGCAGATATGGAATCAGCCATATGGAAAGGGATTGATCTCTCACCCAAGCCTCCGGTGGTGCCTTTGTCCGCAAACGAAGAAATGAAAACCTTCGTCCTGAAGCCCGGCTATAAAATAGAACCAATTCTTTCTGAGCCTCAGATCAGGGAGCCGGCAGCAATCCAGTTTGATGGAAACGGGAGAATGTATGTACTCGAACTCAGAAGTTACATGCAGGATATTGATGCTAACGGTGAATTGTTTGCCACTTCCCGTATTTCCAGATGGGAAGATGAGGATAATGACGGGATCTATGAAACGGGTGTTGTGTTTTTGGACAGCCTTGTTTTCCCTCGGTTTATTGTTCCTTTTGGGCCAAATACAATTTTGTCCATGGAGTCTAACGAGGATCACGTTTATAAATACACCGATACTGACAATGACGGCAAAGCAGACAAAAAAGAGCTTTTTGCTGCAGGTCTCGGCCGATCCGGAAATGTGGAACACCAGACCAGCTTTTTGACCTGGACCATGGACAACTGGATGTATAGCACCTACAATGCAAGAAGAATCCGCTGGACTCCAGATGGTGTGATTCAGGAACCCACCGGAAATCCTTATGGACAATGGGGAGTGGCCCAGGATAACTATGGCCAAATGTGGTTTCAGGATGGTGCAGGAGGAGTGCCACAGAATTTTCAGTTTCCAATCGTCTATGGGAATTTCAGAGTCGAAGGGCAGTTTCAGGAAGGTTTCAGGGTGCCATACAGCTTAGTAAAACTCGCAGATTTCCAACCAGGGATGCGTGAAACCAAGCCTGATGGTTCACTCAACAATGTGACCGGATCAGCAGGGAATGATGTGTTTCGTGGGGATCGACTACCCAAGGAACTGATTGGGCAATATTTTTATGGTGAACCTGTAGGTCGGATAATCCGACAAGTGAAATCAGAAAAAGAGGAAGGCCTGACCTATATTCAAAACGAATACATTGATTCAGAGTCTGAGTTTATCCAGTCCACAGATCCACTCTTCAGACCGGTTGACATTGCTACAGCACCGGACGGCACTATGTATATCGTGGATATGTACCGGGGAATTATTCAGGAAGGAAACTGGACACAGGATGGCAGCTATTTGCGGACCAAAATCCAGCAATACCAAATGGATGATATCGTCGGAAACGGACGAATCTGGAGAGTGACTTATGACGGGATGCCAAGAAGCAAGGAGAAACCCCGGATGTATGATGAGACAACTGCCGAACTTGTCCGACATCTGGAAAACCCGAATGGCTGGTGGCGAGATCAGGCACAGCAAAACATCATCTTAAGACAGGATAAATCCGTGGCGAAGGATTTGGAAAAGATGGTAAATACATCAATAAATGAATTGGCGAGAATTCATGCCCTTTGGACTTTGGAAGGTTTGGGAGCTTTGAAAGTTGAAATCGTCAGAAAATTGATGAAGGACACAAGTCCTGCCATCCGAATTCAAGCACTCAGAGCCAGCGAAACTCTTTATAAGTATGGTGAAAAAGGATTGGCAGTAGATTACCGGGCGATGGCAAATGATCAGGACCCAGGCGTAGCAATCCAGGCTTTGCAAAGTGCCTATATTCTGAAGGTGGATGAATCAGAAAAACTCCTCCAGTCCAGCTTACAAACCAACAAGACTAAAGGAGTACAACTGGTAGCAAGCCAGATTTTGGAAAAAATGGAGGAAGCGAAAAAATTAGCTTCGACCCAATACACTCCGGCTGAGCAGGTGCTTTTTGCAAAAGGAAAAACCATATTTGACAGTTATTGCTCTACATGTCACGGAGTAAATGGACTGGGAACACCAACCGGAGGAGGGGAACTTATAGCGCCTGCATTCTCAGGTTCTCCCCGTATTTTAGGACATCCTGAATATGCTGTGAAAACCTTACTACATGGCTTGACCGGGTCAATCGAAGACAAAGAATATGAAGGGGTCATGATTGCCATGAATACCAATGATGACCAGTGGATTGCGTCGGTTGTTTCTTATATCCGAAATGAATTTGGAAACAAAGGAAGTTTTGTGGATGAGGAATTCGTAGCTCAGGTCCGTAAAGAAACAGAATCCAGAAAATCGAACTTCAGCTATGATGAACTGATCTCGGAAATCCCAAAGGCACTTTTCCCTCAGGATACCTGGAAAGTCACTGCCAGCAGCACTTCTTTGCAGGGAGTAGGCTCCACAAAAGACCCTTCGTATGCCTTCAGCTTCAAAGGATGGAAAACAGAAACGCCTCAGGAACCTGGAATGTGGTTTCAGGTAGAGCTTCCAAAAGAGCAAAATCTTGCGGAAATACAGTTTGATTCCGGAGACGAGCAGTTCCCGATGAAATATACTGTCTCAGTTTCTGCAGATGGTATCAAGTGGGTGCAAGCAGGCAGCGGAACCGGTGTAAAAGGTATCAATACAGCCCGGCTGAAAGCTCAGTCAAAAGGCAAATTTATTCGAATTCAAGCATCTGAGAAGGGTGAGCAACCTTGGGCGATGAAGAAACTGACTCTTTTCGCCAGATAGAAAAACATAATAGATGCTATAAAAAAATGGCTGCACCATTTCCGGTGCAGCCATTTTTATGTTAAAGCGTATAAAATCACTTTTAAGAAATTTATTTAAACGCTTGCAATCCCGTAATCTCCTGACCGAGGATCAGCAAGTGAATATCATGCGTGCCTTCGTAAGTCAGTACAGATTCCAGGTTCATCATATGTCGCATGATCGGATATTCTCCGGTGATTCCCATTCCGCCATGGATTTGACGGGCTTCTCTCGCAATGTTCAATGCTATTTCCACATTGTTTCGCTTGGCCATCGAAATATGGACAGTCTTTGCTTTTCCCTCATTCATCATCTTACCGACTTTCCAGGCCAAAAGCTGCGCTTTGGTGATTTCGGTTAGCATTTCTGCCAGTTTCTTTTGCGTCAGCTGGAAACCCGCGATAGGTTTTCCAAATTGGATTCTTTCCGCAGCATATCTTCTGGCGGATTCGTAGCAATCCATCGCTGCACCGATCGCTCCCCAGGCTATTCCAAATCGGGCTGAATCCAAACACATCATCGGAGCTCCCAAACCTGATTTCCCAGGAAGCAGATTTTCCTTCGGAACTTTCACATTGTCAAAAACGAGTTCACCGGTGCAGGAAGCACGCAGCGACCATTTGTTATGGGTTTCGGGAGTAGAGAATCCTTCCATTCCGCGCTCCACGATCAAACCGTGAATTCTGCCTTCTTCATTTTTTGCCCAAACCACCGCGATATCTGCTTTCGGAGAATTGGAAATCCACATTTTGGCACCATTCAAAAGATAATGATCGCCCATGTCTTTGAAGTTGGTCACCATACCGCTTGGGTTGGAACCGTGATCCGGTTCGGTCAGGCCAAAGCAACCTAGAAATTTACCGGAAGCCAGTTTGGGCAAGTATTTCTTTCGCTGCTCCTCCGATCCAAACTTATAAATAGGATACATCACCAGCGAACCCTGAACAGATGCAGTCGATCTCATTCCTGAATCACCCCGCTCAATCTCCTGCATGATGATTCCATAGGCAATGTAATCCAAACCACCTCCGCCATATTCCACTGGAATCTGCGGACCAAAAGCACCCACATCTCCAAATTTCTTTACAATCTCATAAGGAAAATGCGCCTTCTGAGCCCAATCCTCGATGTAAGGGGAAATCTCACGCTTCACAAAATCCCGAATTGAACTCCGGATAAGCTTATGCTCTTCGGTAAGTAAATCATCCACATCAAGGAAATCTACACCTTCGAACAAATCCTGCTTCAGGGATTTTTGAATTCCAACAGCCGACATGATATTTTTGGTTTATTAAATTGAATGAGTGATTTTTGTCGGGAAGAAAAGGCCCGGCAGCCGATACTAAATAAATAGATCTGCCCCTAAAAAACTACCTTTTTGATTAAAATCCCCATGCACGAATCCCAATTTGATCCTAAGATTTTAGAGAAAATCCATCAATTAGAAGAGAAATTCAAGGCGTCCGGGCAGGATATGCTTTCTTATCTAGAAGGCTTGCTTTATGCCGATTACCTGACTTACTGGGAATACATCAATCTCGATGTGTTGCTAAATCTCCAGCAGCCAAAAACGTCTTTCAAAGACGAGAAGATTTTCATCATTTACCACCAGATCACTGAGCTATATTTCAAGCTGATCATCTCAGAAATGGAGCAAATTTCTGATCAGGATCCTGTTTCGGAGGAGTTTTTCAAGCAGCGACTTGAGAGAATTCTGATGTACCTCGATCATTTGATCAGTTCATTTGCCATGATGTGGAAAGGCATGGAGCGCGAGCAATTTCTGAAATTCCGAATGTCACTTTTGCCTTCCAGCGGTTTTCAAAGTGCTCAATACCGCGAGATTGAATTGATGGCAACAGATGCTTTTAATCTGGTTGCTTTGTCGAAGCGAAAAGAACCTGATTTTCATACACCGGCGGATGTGATCTTTGAAAACCTCTATTGGCAGCAGGGAGCAATTGAACTTGCGACAGGCGATAAAACTTTGACACTGAATGACTTTGAAGCCAAGTATGGAAAAATGCTTAAAGAGTTGATTGACGCATACCGAAGAAAAAACATCTGGCAAAAGTTCATTGAAGTCGAAAATCCGGGCAAGGATTTGACTGAACTCATGAAGCAATTTGACCTCAAAGCCAACATCTTCTGGCCTTTGGCCCATTACAAATCTGCGGTTCGGTATCTACATAAAGACCCGGGGGATATCGCCGCGACCGGGGGCACCAACTGGCAGAAATACCTGCCTCCGCGTTTTCAGAAGGTTATCTTTTTTCCTGAACTATGGACCGAACAGGAGAAAGAGGAGTGGGGCAAAGGTTGGGTGGTAAAGGAGGTTTTTGGGGAAGAAATCCAGCATAAATAACTCCATGAAAAGCGGGTGCATCATTCAGTTGCCAAGAAATACCAACCTGGAAATGAAGACCTGGGTAAATGATCTTAAAGCAATTCTTCAATATGGCTTGGGTTTGGCCTTACTACTCTCGGGGGAAAAGAAGCGATCGGACATAGCGGGGGAGGATTGGGTGCCGGCAGCCGGCTATACTATATTCCAGAACAGAAAACCTACATTTTCCTCGCGATCAATCTTGCACCGTTACCGGAAGTCCTATTCACATCAATGCAGAAAAGGTTTTGAATGAGTTGTATCTGGAGATATTGAATGTAAGACGTTAGATTTAAGACATAAGATTTTAGACATAAGATTTTAGATATAAGATTTTAGACATAAGACTGTCTGATTTTGCCCAATTTTGGTTGACACTCTATCGCCTGGGGTTTGGCGTTTTTCACAAAGGAAAATTTGTTTTGACAAATGCCTCGGCATTGTTGTAGCAAAAGTCATCCACAGCTTTTTCAACATCTTCTCTGGATTTGAGGTGGGCGAGATGTTTGGCTTTTGGATCTTTTCTTGCCTGATCGACTTCGAAAACAAGATTGTTGGCCATCAACTCAAATTCCAAAGCGGTAGGATAGGGATTGACAGGATCGATCAGCCCTTCGAAGTCGGTTCCGATCGTGATGGATTTCCATATTTGAGGTTTCTGAACGTCGGTCAGGTTGGGGTTTGAATAAGCGCTTTTCACAATCGCCTCGATATTTTCCCAGATCAGCTGAATGCCGTTTCGCTTTGTTTCCTTTTCTTTTTTGGTGATTCCGAGAATTCGCTGATCAAATGATAGTCCAAAAAGTCCCTGAGTTTTTACAATTATCTCAATGTCTTCATCACACATATTGATATTCCATGCGTTGAATTTTCCGGTTGCATCGGTGTAATCATCCTTCTCTTTGGGCATTAATTTGATGTGTTCGTCTAACGTGGAAATGCCGGAATACCCGCAATGGGATGCAATGACAGGGATTTTATCGCCTTTTTGCAAACAAGGCAAAACCACTTCCGAGTAGTATTCTTTTCTGGAAGTTGCGCTCATGTGCTTTACATCGATCAGGATTCTATAGCCCAAGGCAGGATCTTTTTCCAGATTCTGATCCAGCCCCAAAATTTCTTTAAGGATTCGCCTTCCATTGGGATTGAAGCCTTTATTCATGTTCGTGTTTTGCTTCAGGAGCAATTTGCCCTGATCGGGAATAGAGTGAGCGTGGCCGCAAAGCTTATTGTCGAAGAGATGGGCAAACGTGATGAAGAAAATCGGAACTGCCCATCCTTTTTTGATCTCCTGAACCCGCTTGGAAATTTCATCAACATTCGCACGATCTGTGCCGAGGGAATGAGCCCCATCGATGGTCAGGACCATGGTGATCTCATTGTCATTTGCCAGGGAAGAGTTGAGTTCGGCTTTTGATTTTGGCACCCGATAGCAGGCATTTTTTGCGATGTATTCCTGCGGAAATCGCGACGAGCGCTTGATTTCAGCTTTGTACTGCGCCAAAATCGCACCCGGAACGTGGATTTCATTTTTTGCAATTACTTTCCCGGAATCCTTGATCACAAAGGCCAATTCCCGTCTGAGAGAATCCCAATAATCATAGAAATCTGATTGGACATAATCCACGACCTTATCCGGAATCCGCATGTAAGCAACCTGGATAAAATCCCGAAGCGGAAGTTTGTGTGAAGTGGCAAAGGAAACCAAAAATTTAAACCACTTGTCCTCGCCAATCGTCGGCTTGAAGCCTTTTACAAATTGCCGCTCAAGAGGATAAAGAGAATTGAACGTGAGTCGAAGGTTGGAATTCCAGCATTTCACCAGATCCATCTGACTGTAGGATGCACCCATTTTGCCGGCATCCTCACTTTTCTTGCTGGAAGCGATCACGGTCCAGGGACTGAATTCATCCTTTCTTTCGAATTTCTTCTGCTTTTCCTGCATCTGAAAATGTGCCCGCATGTGATTATGGCAGTGCAGGTCTGAAAATTTCCTTTTCATAGCTTACCTGCTAAATGCGGAATTGCCGCCTTTCAATACATTTTTGATATCCTCGACCACAGTATCCGAATTGGTGTAATACCAATGGTGAACCACCTCATGCAGGAGTCCATTGTCGTCTTTGATTTCGGATACATCGCATTGGAAAATATCATCCGGGAGTCCAACCGAATTCTTGGCACCCCAGCGTCCAAGTCTGTTGAAAGCATTTTTGGTGAGTTCGGAGATCCCGAGCGCCTGATCATTTCGATGGTGATAGACGTGGACACGTTCACCGAGGTCAATTAGTTTGTAAAGTGGATTGGGACGCTCAAGAGCATAATAGTCGATATCTGCTCCAACCAAAATCATTTCACTGAAAATAGTATTCATTTCAATTCCAATGTCGGACAACCCTTTGACCATGTTTTCAAGAACCCTATTTCCCATGCTATGGCACATCAAATGGATATTTTGATTGCACATGGGCTTCTTTTCGTCTACGAATTTCTTTTTGAAAAACTCCCTGAGTGAAGCCATTGATCGGGCCATAGCGAATCCTGACTGAGTCGCATCGTAAGCGTCGTCCCGGTATTTCAAAAGTTTTTTTCTGGCTGGCCAGGTGAAAAGGACCAGGTGTTTGATAGTGGACCCTTGGGGAGCCACATATTTTTTGTGAAGTTCGCAAAGGGTCTGCATGGCAGTTTCCAAATCGGATTTAAATCCGTGAACAAAGAGCAGGATGTCTTCGTGGCTTTCTTCGTCTCCTTCTTTCTTTTCTGCTTTTAAACCCGATTCATAGAGCTCATCAAAAACATGTGTAGAGGGAAACTTCGCTTTGTTCACATCCTTGTCGTCTGCGTATTTGGCAAGTGTGGTTTCCTCCACTTCAGGCAGAATATGGATTTTGAAATCCTTGAGTTTTTTAGCCTTTCTCGGATCAAATGAAACCGTACCATACCGGAGATTGTGCCTGGCTTCTTCGTCTCCGTCCATTCGCATAAATTCCTTTTCGTTGACAGAAATGTAGCTGGCACTTTTGCGCGAAGTCACCTCCCGATTGGTGACGATGTAGTGTGAAACCATTGATTGTAAGTGTTTTGAGTAAAAAGATTTTAAAAAAGAGTATTCGTGCTAAAACCTGCTGAAAAAGCTGACAGGACCGATGGCATTTACCTGAATTCAGGCCAATAACTTGCCTTAAGATCAAAAAATATTGGATTAATAACAAAAGTATTGACCTTGATTACCTCAGTCAACGGGTGTAAAAATTCAGATTAAAAAAGAAGGGGAAAGCTTCATTGCAGCTTTCCCCTTCTTTTTAATTCACATCAAGCAATTCAATTTCAAAAATCAGAATGCTGTAGGGAGGAATAGCTCCGCCAGCTCCTCTGGCGCCGTAAGCCAAGCCGGAAGGAAGGATGAGTAATCCTTTTTCTCCGATACTCATCAAAGACACGCCTTCATCCCAACCTGCAATGACCTGGCCCTGCCCCAAACCAAAGTCGAAAGGTCCGCGGTCCAATGAGCTGTCGAATTCGGTTCCGTCTAATAACATGCCTGTGTAATGAACCGAAACTGTTTTGCCAGGCTCTGCCTTTAAACCTGTTCCCGGCGTCAGTTGGACATAATACAATCCGGAAGGCTGCTTCACCCCAACCAGGTTTTTTGAAGCCATGTATTCCTGAATAGTGGCATCTTCTTTTTCCACTATTTCAGCAGCCTCTTTATTCATCAGTTCTTCAAATTCCCCCATGGTGTACAAGCCTTCCATCTTAATAATGAACTTCAAAAAGCTTCCTTTTGTGATAAATTCAGGCATGGGTTGCTGAATAGCTTTTTCAAACAAAGAATCAGCACTGATCAGGAAAGCAGCGCTGTCGCCTGCAGACATCATCAGGAAAGCCTCCTCCGGGCTACCCATGAAAATAGGCTCCGGCGCTTGCGAAATTTTGGCTCCTTCTTCCTGCCAGGTATCTCTGAGTACGGAATCCGTGGCAGTCATCATCTTAAAATTAATTTTGATGATGTCGTCCACCAATGCAAGTCTTCCAGGTTCATCCTTGAAGAATTGGTATTTCAAACCGGTTGCTGATTGTTGAAAGCCTTTGTTCTCTTGTGAGAAGGCAAGAAAAGGCATGCACAATGCCCATATGATTAAAATAGGTTTCATTCGGTAGTATTTTTTTTTTTTAGGGCTTAGGAAAATGTCGGTGCGTGAAGAACGATTTGGATTTATCTTCAATCCAAAATGCCGCCAAAAATGGTCAAAACTTCCATAAGTCCAAAGAGAATTGATTCGATAGCCATTCGCAGAATCAATGATTCAGATATTAAGGATCCGATCCTGAGGTTAATAAATTGAGAATTTTGATCAAAGGGAAGGTCTCTTTTGCAGTTTATTTCCATTTTTAACAGATAATCCTCCGAAAGATGAAATTCACACGCTTCACGCTTTTTTCTTCCCTGATCCTAACTTCCTTTTTTTCCTGTAAGCCTGCAGAAAAATCTGTTTCCGGTTCCGGTGAATCAGTAGACGTCATTGCTTTTGGCTCATGCAACAGGCAGAATCGGCCGCAGCCGCTTTGGCAATCCATAATTTCTGATCAGCCGGACCTTTGGATCTGGATGGGGGATAATATTTATGGCGATACGCCCAATATGGATACGCTTCGTGCGAAATATGAATTGCAAAATCAGGTTCCGGATTATCAGGCTTTGAAAGCAAAGACCCCAATTATCGGAGTTTGGGATGATCACGACTACGGAATAAATGACGGAGGTAAGCATTATGCTCAGAAGAAGGAATCCAGAGATCTCATGTTTGACTTTTTGAGTGTGCCTGAAGTTGCTCCAGAGCGGAAAAGAGAGGGAGCCTATTCGAGCCATTTGATAGGAAGCGGGGATAATCTGGTCAAGATAATCTTGCTTGATGCCCGATATTTCAGGGATACGCTGGAGCGAATTGATCGGGTTTATCAGATCAATCAAAACGGGGAAGTATTGGGAGAAGCCCAATGGAAATGGCTGGAAGAGGAATTGAAAAACAGCCCTGCAAAAATCAATCTGATCTCAAGCGGTGTGCAGATTTTGCCAACCGAACATGCCTATGAGAAATGGGCGAATTTTCCGAAGGAGAGAGAAAGATTGCTGGATCTGATCGCAAAATCAGGTGCTAAAACCCCGGTCCTGCTAAGTGGAGACAGACATATTGCTGAAGTGATGAAATTAACGGATTCGAGATTTCCGAAGGGAATCTATGAGATTACTTCCAGCGGACTGACCCATACCTGGAGCGAAATCTCACCGGAACCAAATCAATACAGAATAGGGCAATTGATTGCCAAACTCAATTACGGACTTGCATTAATCGACTGGAAAAAGCAGGAAGTGACCTTCCAAATCAAGGGAGAAAACGGAGCCTTACTCGCCACCCAGGTAGTTCCTTTCAGTCTTTGAAAAAACCTTTGTCCCAACAAAAGATAACCCAAAACCCCCAACCTATATGTTTAAAAGAAGAGAATTTATCAAAGCCCTTGGACTCACCTCCGCGGGATTCCTTGGATTAGGAGATTCAGTTTTAGCTGATATTCATGGAAAGCCTTTTCAGACTTTGCCCACCGTTTTCAGTCCGATTAGAATCCGGGGCAGAGTTCATGTCGGCGGACAAGGCGTATTTCGGGCAGCTATTTCAGACGGAAGAACTGTCGTGCAAACCAATTCCTCCGGTGAATTTGAATTGAATACAGGAACTGACAGACAGTTTATTTTTGTGTCAACTCCTTCAGGTTTTGAGTTTAAAAAACAAGCGAATGGCTCGGCTGATTTTTTTCAGTTGATCGATAAAACAAAAGCTGAGCAAAACATTTCATTCGAACTCTCCCGAACAGTTCAAAGCGATGAGAACCATCATTTCCTCCTGCTTTCGGATACTCAGATTCAAAATGAATACGAGGCAAATTTGATGCTGACAGTTGCTTTTCCGGATGTTCAGAAGACGATCAAATCCATTGCAGATCCGAACCTGTTTGGAATTGGTTGCGGGGATTTGGTTTTTGATGATCTTGCCCTTTTCAAAGAATACAATCAGGGAGTTCAGAGCACCGGAGTTCCGTTCTTTCAGGTGATAGGAAACCATGACATGGATTATGGAGTGAGGTCTGACGCATGGAGTAATCAGACGTTTAATGGGCTTTTTGGTCCGACTTATTATTCCTGGAATCGCGGAGAAATTCACTATGTCGTCCTGGATGATGTGTTTTACCTGGGCAACACGAACAAATACATTGGCTACATCAGCGAGGAGCAATTAGCCTGGTTGGAGCAGGATTTGAAATTGGTGGAAAAGGGTAAGACGGTTGTGGTTTCCCTTCATATTCCCACGTTCACTGGAGCTGTCACCCGCTATCCGCAGCGGGACACACTTGGCGGAACGGTCAGTAATCGCGAGCATCTCTACAAATTACTGGAAGGATACAATGCACACTTGCTCTCCGGTCACACCCACTTCAATGACAACATGATCTCGGGGAATGTGTATGAGCATTGTCACGGAACAGTCTGCGGAGCGTGGTGGTCAGGGCCGATTTGCTTTGATGGAACTCCAAACGGATACGCCATTTACGAAGCAAGAGGAAGCGAATTGAAATGGAAATTCAAGGGTTCAGAAACCCCGCTGGAAGAGCAATTCAGAGTTTATGCAAAAGGCTATCACAAGGATCATCCGGATCATTTATCGCTCAACTGCTGGAATTACGATCCGGCTTGGGAGTTGTCCTGGTACGAAAATGGGGTAAAAGCCGGTAGTCCTGAGAAAATCCTTGCCTTGGATCCTTGGAGTGTCGAACTCCATACCGGACCGGAATTGCCGGCAAGACGTCAGTGGGTTGAGCCTCAGCTGAACGATCATATGTTTTTCTTCCAACCAAAGTCAACAGAGAATCTGGTGGTAGAAGCAAAGGATCGGTTTGGGAATGTTTTTACGAAGAAAGTGGGATGACCGATAGACCATAGCCCATAGTTGTTGGTTTCCTGTTGTCGGTTATCGGTTGTCAGTTGTCAGTTGACAAAAAAAAACCGGAGGCCAAGAGTGAGTACAGAATCATTGATCTCTAATCTCTATTCTCTGATCTCTTAATCTCTATTCTCTAATCTCCTAACCACAGTCAGACCAAATTCAATAGACCAAAAAAATGGAAGAACAATTTGACGTAATCGTGATCGGTTCCGGTATATCCGGCGGATTGGCTGCAAAAGAACTCTGCGAAAAAGGAATGAAAACCCTGGTTCTGGAGCGGAGCAGAAGCCTTTTTGGCCGGAGGTACCTCGGACTCTGAAATCACCTTTTTTTCATCAGAGGAAATGAACCTTCTGGATGAAATCGGTGAAACGATCCTGCCTGAAACCTCCAAATCTCCGGGAGCAAAAGCTGCCAAAATCGCGGATTTCATGCGAAAGATCGTTCGGGATTGCTATTCATCCGAGGAGAGCAAGGGATTTTTAAATCCGGTTTAATCAAGGTGGAGGAAAAAGCCGATCAACAATTCAAAAACTCCTTTCTCAAGCTTACCGGCTCCCAGCGATTGGAGATTTTAAATGGATTTGATGAAGAGGCAAAAGCAAAAAGTGAAAATGATCCCCCGCATTTTTTCATGCTGATGAAGCAATTGACAATTTGGGGATATTTTACGTCAGAAGTTGGAGCCACAAAAGCTCTCCGATACGACCCAATTCCGGGTACATACGAAGGTTGTTTGGATTTGAATCCAGGTCAACCTGCCTGGTATTGATCGAAATGATTGCCCGGTTAATTAATGAAAATGGCTCTCTAACTTTATTCGAGAGTCATTTTCATTAAATCTCATCAGAGTGAAAATTAATAATTAACAGGAATTTGATTCTTGATTTCTATACAACCCGTTTGTTTTTCCAAGCCTCAATCCAGGATTTTTTCGAACAGGTTGGGCAAATTAATTCGCTTGATGTGATCGTTTTTACCAATCCACAATGGCAACAGGCGTAAACTCCGACTTTTAAGATCACCTTTTCTGTTTGATTAAAAACATCAGGCTGAATGGGCAAGCCCCATTTCACTTCTTCTTCGGGATAGAAAAATACACTTAACTCACCTGAGGTTTCCAGAAATGCCTTTTTCACCTGACCCAGTTGATCCACGTTATTGAGCCTTAGTTCCGAAAATAATTCATCATAAGCCAAGGATTCATTTTTGAAATTCTCATAAACGATTACGCCATCCTCAAGAAGTTTCAATGGCTTCCCTTCGATAAATTCCTCCACTTTTTCCACCCTTCCGGAGATGTACGTAATGGCTTTGTATAGCGTGATCACTACCAAAAACACGGAGATGGCAGGCAATAAACCGATCTGATTGTAAAACATCGGGTCACCTGCTGCAGAACCCAAACTGATAATGATTGCCAATTCGAAAATTGAAAGTTGTTTAATTCCCCTCTTTCCGGAAAGGCGAAGCACAAAAAGCAGGACCATGAACATGGTCACGGACCTGAACATGACTTCAAGGAGGAAAGTGTAGGGAAGTTCTTCCCCCATGAGTAATCGTTCCCAGTTAAATATTTCGATCTTTTGTTTCTCTTCCATAGGTTGAATCGGATTTGTCGATTAAGGAGATCAGGTGATTTTGGGAGATTTCAATCCAATCTGAAAAATTGAATTTTCTAAATCTCTGCCTCGGGGAAGTTTACAATTACCATTCCCGAATCATTTTGGGTGTGGTTGTGGAAGTAAGGTTTTCTTAAGTTTTCCTTTTTGCTACTTTGTACTCAAATCAAAAAAACCATGAATATCCACTACTGCGAAAACTACGAGGCGATGAGTCAGCAAGGTGCCGAGATTGTCATGAGAGAAATCGAACGGAAATCTGATTTGCTTTTTTGCGTAGCGAGCGGAGGATCACCAACCGGGCTTTATCAGGAAATGGTTAAAAATTTCAGGTTCAATGCGGATTTTTTCAGCGAATTGAGGGTAATCAAATTGGATGAATGGGGTGGTTTGGAAGATGGTTCAACATTTTCTTCAGAATACGATGTTCAGGAGAAGTTTATCAAGCCATTGAATATCGGGGATGACCGATACATCACCATCGACCCGATGGCGGAAGACCCAAAAGATGAATGCCTGCGTGTTCAAAAGGAATTGAGTGAAAACGGGCCAATTGATATTTGCATTCTGGGAATCGGGGTGAATGGACATATTGCGCTGAATGAACCTGCGGAAAAACTCCAGTTGGATTGTCATGTGGCGGAACTTGCTCCAACAACTTTGAACCATGGAATGATCAAAACCTTGACTCATCCTCCAACTTTTGGGATGACGTTGGGAATTGGAAACATCATGGATTCAAATCGAATCATTCTTTTCATCTCCGGGAAAGGTAAAAAACAAGCACTTGAGCAATTGCTAACCCGGGAAATTACCACCCAATTCCCGGCTTCCATGCTTTGGCTTCATCCGAATGTGGATTTGATTATTGATGAAACGGTCTTGACAGAAAAACAGTAGAAAAACACATTTGCTTCGAGAATGAATTAAAGCTGATCTCAGGTTTAATTGAGCAGGCTTTTCTTCGTTTTAAAAATCCTATTTTTGCCATTCGGGACAATTTTAAAATCTTTTATCCTTTAATTTTCAACTCCAATTAATGACCTGGCAACTCATCAAAGACGCCATTTTAGGTAAAGAGCAGGATTTCACAAGCCTTCCTCTGAAAACAGCCATTTTCGTCCTGGCAATCCCAATGATTCTGGAGATGATGATGGAATCACTTTTTGCCGTCGTTGATATATTTTTTGTAGCGAGATTGGGTGAGCACGCGATTGCCACTGTGGGTTTGACAGAGTCTGTGATCGTGTTGGTCTATGCAATGGGCTTTGGAATAAGCATGGCAGCGACTGCATTGATTTCAAGGAGATTTGGAGAAAAAGAATACAAAGAAGCCGGAGCTGCAGCTTTCCAGTTATTGATTGTTGGTGGTGTGATTTCCATCTTTTTGGGAATAATTGGCTGGTTTTTAGCACCTGATATTCTGGCTTTGATGGGAGCTGAACCAGCTGTAATCGAAACCGGAGTCAGCTATACCCGGATTATTTTCGCAGGAAATACCGCGATCATGCTGCTCTTTTTATTGAATGGTGCATTTCGCGGAGCGGGACAGGCACATCATGCGATGCGTACCCTATGGATCGCCAATGGATTTAATATTGTGCTCGATCCATTGTTGATTTTTGGGATTGGTTCCTGGGATGGATATGGACTGGAAGGAGCTGCGATTGCGACCACTATGGGGCGGAGCTTCGGGGTTTTATACCAGTTGTATCATCTTTTCAACGGCAAACATAAGCTGAAAATCCTCCGGGAAAACCTCCATATCAATTGGGAAATCATCAAAAAAATCATGGACATCGCCATAGGCGGAATGGGTCAATTTCTGATCGATTCAGTTTCCTGGATTGCCTTGACCAGAATGGTAGCAGAGTTTGGTTCAACATCATTGGCAGGATATACGATTTGCTCGAGGATTCTGGTATTCACGATTTTGCCTGCTTGGGGACTTTCGGGAGCTGCGGCTACCCTGGTTGGACAAAATCTAGGGGCAAAACAACCCCAGCGTGCTGAACAGGCTGTTTGGCTCACTGCTCGTTATACTGTGATTTTCATGGCTTCTGTGACCGGGATTTATTTGTTGTTTTCGGATGAAATGGCAGGGTTCTTCACTTCAATCCCCGCTGTTCAAGATATTGCAGCTCAGGGACTTTGGGTGATTGTGATTGGATATGTTTTTTTCGCTTTGGGGATGGTGGTCACTCAGGCATTCAATGGGGCAGGAGATACCCGCACTCCGGCTTGGATCAATATTGGTGTGCTTTGGTTTCTGGAGATTCCGCTGGCGTATGTGTTGGCTTTCCCGTATGGTTTGGCCCATTTAGGGATTTTTATTTCGATTGGGTTTAGCCATTCTTTCCATGCTTTGGTTTCTTTTTACTTTTTCCGAAAGGGAAGGTGGAAGACTATTCAGGTGTAATCGGAGGGTAGAGGATAACGGGCAAAAAGGGAAATCAGGTTTGAAAACCAAATCAACAGGATTATCTGCCGATTGACCTTAAGATCAAATCCTTTGGCAGAAAAATACCCCTCAGTAAACTTGAGCTTTTATCTTGTGATTCTTCTGGTTCCTAGTTAGGCGTAATGCTACTGCGACCCACCAAATTGCAAACAACAGTCAAAAAATGATGCTAAATGCTTGTTTTTACAAAAAAAGTGCATACACTTGTAACATATTGTTATATATAGATGGTTGCAGGTCTATCTGCAAAGACTTAGATAAAAACAAAAAGAACATAAAGAGAGCCATCCTGATAAAGTTGATGGCTCTTATTTTTTTACATAAATATGGCAAAAACAGCATTTAATTCCGAGCTTTTTAAGTTCGCAGTGTTTCCAAATTACGACCAAGCTATAACTTTCTTAGCGGACACTCTTGCAGATAGAGAAGATTGGGACTTTTCAGACACTATTACCAAAAGCAACGGTATTTTAAAGAATTATCTTGAATTTACGTTTAGAAAATTACTTCAAGAAAAAAAGGTTCGTTTTACGTCAGACAACAAATTTGCTTGTTTTAACACCGGACTTGTAACCGAAAATTTAGAAGACATTTTTGCGTTTTTTGAGGAATATAAAAATCCAAGACCAGGATTTACAACTCCATTTTGTTTTAAAGCATTTTTAAAGAAAAGCGACAATAATGTGCTAAGACATTTTTCACATTCAATACCTGACGTTGCGGACTTTTTTGACAAACCTGAATTATTGATTTTCAATCCTAAATGTGATTTAATTCCAGATTTAGACCATATTATTAAAGACAATTTATCTCGTTTTCCTGCTCATCTCCAAAAAGCTGACGATGCAGAATTGCGCAGACAGCTTGTCGGGGCAATTGACGAGGTAAAGAAAAAAGTGAGAACGAATTATAAAATTGCAGTTCCCCAATATTACGATAGTAAAATCCAATTACTTCTTCCAATGTGTTTGACTTCAGGTTCTCCAAATCCTGACTTAGCTTTAGTCATTCATAAATTAAACGACACGACTTATACAGCGAGGACTTGTTTGACATTAAAAATGGCATATAACAACGCAAGACTAATTGTAAAACCGCAAAGTAACTGGCTGAAACCATAGAGAAAAGCATATACGCCTAACAACTAGGTTTTTGTTGGTGCGTAGCACGGACAATGAAACTGCTGCTGCACGAAACCGGAATTGGGACACCTTATATATATGGGTTTTTCGTTGTTCTTGAAAAAGAATACAAAACATTGAAAATCAGTGCTTTAAAACAGAAAAAGTTACATAAAATAAAATTTTATTTTACTGATTATCAGATAATTATAAATGTTAAAATTTCAGATTCAAAAATCAAAACGAACAACAATTTAAAAATTTTGGAAGAAATTAAAGCTGCCGTAGGTTTAGTGCAACAGTACCTACAAGAAATTGGCGGTTCAGTGGTTAAATGAAGCTTTGTGCTTCTATCAAAGTTTGTGCTTGGCTGACAGTGAAGCGCTTCCAAATCGCCACCTTCGGGTAGCCGCAAACCGAAACGCGCTCAAAAACTCAAATTCCATTATGCTGGATTTTTAGAGTTACATTTTGGAGAGCCTCAGATAACAATCTAAAAACCAATTTGATAAACCCTGCCTGCTTTGCCGGAAAGGGGATTATTCATTTATCATTTCAACTAAAAGACGGGATCAAATCCAGTCTTTTTTTTTCCTCCTTTCAAATTTTTTACCCGGGAGCCAAATTCAAAAGGAAAAACCAGATTATTGAATCTTTTTTATTTTAGCTTACAATCAGGACTTGCTGAAAGTCAACCAAGACATGATTCATTTCAGATTCTAACATTCAAACCCAAAATACATGGAAACTAACCGAAGAAAATTCCTTGAAAAAACAATGGCAGCCTCTCTTGGAGTTGGTCTGTTTTCTATCCTTCCTTCGAAAGTCTGGTCTGCACCGATTTCACCAAGTGATCAGATCAATGTCGCATTGATCGGATGTAACGGCCATGGTTTTGGGATTTTGAGACATCATCTGAATATTCCGGGAGTGAACTGTGCGGCAATCTGCGACGTGGATGAAAATGCGCTGAACAGAAGGATAAAAGAAGTTCAGGATAGTTTTGGGCAAAATCCAAAGCCCTTTCGCGATTTCAGAAAACTCCTGGAAGAAAAAGAAATCGATGCTGTAATCATCGGAACTCCTGACCATTGGCATTGTCTGATTATGGTCGCAGCCTGTGCAGCAGGTAAGGATGTCTATGTCGAAAAGCCCTTGGCAAACACAATCGGAGAATGTAAAATCATGGTTCAAGCTGCTGATTATTATAAAAGAGTAGTACAGGTCGGACAGCAGCAGCGAAGTGGCTACACCTTCAGTGAACCCATCCGAATGATCCGAAATGGAGACATCGGAAAAATAAGGAAGGTGAATATCTGGGGAAATTTCAATTACGGAACAGGTTCGATTCCAGCTCAGGACGGTACACCGCCTGACGGAGTTGATTATGATTTTTGGTTAGGCCCAACGGCACAGCGACCTTTCAATCCGAATCGTTTTCATGGCAGCTGGAGACATTTCTGGAATTATGGAGGAGGATTGATGTCGGACTGGGGTGTTCACTTGCTCGATATGGGTGTTTGGGCGATGGAAAACCCAAAAGCTCCTACAAAAGTCCTGACCTATGCCGGTAATTTATCGACCGATATCAGGCAAAGAGAGACTTTTGATACGATGACTGTCACTTATTCCAATGAAGAGTTTCCAATCACCTGGGATATGATCGCCGGGACTCAACTTGGTCCCTATGACAAGCCTTATGGAGTTGCTTTTATCGGAGAGAAAGGGACAATTGTAGCTGATCGCAAATCATTCCAGGTTTTTCCCGAGTGGGATGCTGAAGCTAAAGCACCGAAAATTGAAGCTGTAAATTTTACCGAAGGAGGCGAGTCGCATAACCTGCATGTCAAAAACTTCCTGGAATGTGTCAAATCCCGTGAAATCCCGATTTGTCCACCGGAGACGGGAAGGATTGCGGCATTGTATGCTCATATTCCAAATATAGCCGGGAGAATAAATGAGCCCGTTTTGGAATGGGACGATGCCAGGCAGACTTTTACAAACAGCCAAAAGGCAAATGAATTCATCACTCCGAAATACCGGTCACCCTGGGAACTTCCCAAATTCTGATTTCAAAATTTACCCCCATTTTAATCACTGAAAAAGCAATGGTTCTTTCTTTTAAAATAATTCTAGGTTCGGTCATCATCCTGGCTTCCGGCATTGGAATCGGCCTTTCGATAGCTCCTGTTGTAAAAGCCAAAGGTGATTTCACAGGGTTAAGCCATGTGGGATTGCGGGTGAATGATTTTGAGAAAGCTGCTGATTTTTATAAAAATTCGATGGGCTTTCCAGAGGCTTTCTACATTAAAGACGATCAGGGAAAACCAGTGATTGCTTACTTCCAGATCGATCAAAATACTTTTATCGAACTTCTTCCTGCAAGTTCCGAAAAGCCGGCAGGATTGGATCATTTCGGTTTGGAAACCAGTGAGATGGGGGAATTGGTCAAACGTCTTCAGGAATCAGAAATCAAAGCTTCCGGGCCATCAGTAAGTACCCGAACCGGAACTCATCTCGGTGGAATGCATGATCCGGAAGGTGTATATATAGAATTGCTGGAAGCAGTGCCTGGCTCGAAGCTTCGTAAAGCAAAAGACGGGTGGGGGAAGCAGAAAAGTAATTCTAATCCTTAAACAAATTCCTTCCCAAAACTGGCACAATCATACTCCTGTTGACTGAATCGGGATTGGCGAGCAACCAATCCAGCGGTTCCAAAAGTGGTTCATCCGAAAGGTCAAATGTGCCAAAGTGCATTGGGATGAAGTGTTTTGCTTCCATTTCTCTAAAAGCTTTCGCAGCATCCGTCGGACTGGTGTGTGCCGGATTCATAAACCATTCAGGTTTGAAAGCACCCACACCCATCAGTGCATAATCCGGAGCTCCGAGGGTTTCTGAGATCATTTGAAAATGCGGTCCGTAACCGGAATCCCCCATGAAATAGATGCTTTTGTCTCCTGACTGAATGTAAAATCCACCCCAAAGTCGCTCGTTTTGATCCATAATGCTACGTCTCGACCAGTGTCTTGATGGCACAAATGTGATCTGAAGGGAATCGCTCAAATTATAATTTTGAAACCAGCCGGCTTCCTGAATCATAGTTTTGGGAGTCCAGGATTCGATCAACGGCTTCATGTTAAGCCCGGTCAGGATTTTGACATCCGGCAAAAGAGAACCCAAAAGCTTTATAGTATTTTCGTCGCAATGGTCTCTGTGATCATGAGAAATCAAAATATAATCTACATCCCGCAATTGCTCCGGATCGATAGGTAGTTGGCTTTGGCGCTTCAGAGCCCAATTGTCCAGCCAAACCGGATCGGTCAGAATCGTGACCCCATCCAGGTGAATCAGATAACTGGCATGCCCAAGCCAAATCAATTCATCTTTTCCCGTAGGGCTAAAAGTCTCAATAAACTCACCCTGAAGCTTTCGGACGTCTGTTTTTTTCTCCTCAGCCTGTGGATTTTTGCTGAGCTGCCACTTCAGGACATCGGTGAATTTTGATTCAAAAGGGTAGTGGAGATTTTGAAAAGTACCGTCGCTAAGTTTAGGAGTTCCTTTCCAGTCGGAGGGAACCTTTGCGTATTCTAGTTTTGGATTGAATGTATAGGACATTTCAGGAGTATCATTTGTAATGGTTGAAATGGTAATCCAGCTAATAAATACAGCCGAACTAAGTCCGGCCGATATCTTTAATTTTCTGTATTTACTCAATTAAATAAAAACGAGCTTAATTGCTCTGATGAATCTCCATCAACAATCCGATTACCTGTCGCGGAGTACATGCTCCTTTTAGCTTTTCTTCCTGGATGAAAACTTGAAGATTGAATTCCAACTCGAAGATCAGTCCATTTACAAAAACCGGATCCATATTCAGTTGTTTGACAAAATGATCGTTTTTTCTCTGACCTGTCAAAGTGATGCCATACGTATTGAATACTTCGATGGCTTTTTTGATTTTTGAAATTTGTTGGTTCATAGATTTCAAAGTTTTTCTGGTAATAAGGTTAACATCACCTGAGTGACGACTCTTGATAAGAAGATTGAGTTGATCAAACATTCAATTAACTCAATCGGTAAAACCCGATTTTCACTCCTTCACGAATTACCGGCTTCAAAGGTTTTCATTCTTTGGAAGTTGATAAATAAAATCTTCCGGGTGGATGGGATTTTTAAATTCAAACCCTTCAAAAGGATAAGCGCAGAACAGAAAGGAGAGGTAAAGATTTCCCCGAAATCAAAAGTTCTACCATAATAACTACTATTCTCAGTGGATTGTTAGAAAGTACGATGCCAGAGAACTTTTGAGATTTGAGATTACAAAAGTAATTCAATCAAAAAGAGATACACGGTGACAAGGATCACTTTACCGGGGTCAGACTTTTTTCGGGAGTTAGGTGAATCTGTTTTAAAACCGCTCTTTTTTCCTTTTTAAATAACCTTACTTAAAAAAACAGGGTCAGTTTACCGGCCATTTTAAAAACTGTTCTTTGATCGCTTTGGCGACAGCAGGTTCATCTTTGATGTACCAGTTTAGAGTCTGGAAAGTAGTCGTAGCATCTTTTCGGTTGTGAAAGAAAATCAGTGCTTTAACTGCCGGGTATTTGGTTGGGAAGTCGTAAAGGGCTTCTGAATACCATTTGGCACGATCTCCTCCAACAGCCAAAGATCCGAATTCCGCAAGCATGATAGGTTTATGGTAAGTAGCCAATTCCTCGTAGTACTTCGCGAAAATCTCATCAAATGTCCACCATTGGCTCCAGGGAGCAACAGTTCCATAATTGAGCGTTCCCGTTGCAATCCAATCCACATATCCGTCACCCGGATAAAAATCCCTGAACTTTCCATAGGCTAAGTGAGGTGCCCAAACCCAGAGCACATTATCCACTTGCTCCTTGCGGAAAAGCTCCACCACATGTTTCCATGCATCAATAAAATCCTGGGGTTCATTATTCTGAGGTCCCCAGGGATATCTATAGGGATCATTCATCTCATGGCCAAGACGGATCAAAATAGTCACTTTTTCAGCTTTAGCATCCTTCGCCCATTTTTTGAGATAGGAATCGTATAATCCTGAAGAGATTGATTTTAACCCATTTTTATCCCTTTCCTCGATATCCGGCAATCCCGGAATATCCTCTTCAGTGAAGTCATTGAGCCATGGCTCCCAGGTAATCACAGGTATAGAACCAAGCATGACAATCGACTCGACTTCATCTTTTGGAAATCGCTGCTCACGCTTACTTCCCCAGGCACTGTAAATATGAATAAGCGGAAAAACTGTGTCCAGCGAATCTTCAAAAACGATAATTGGCTGCAAAGTGGTTATTGCCTGATTGTCAAAAGCACCTAACAATAGCTTTTCAGGATTCTTCATTTTCTCAGCATTTTCCTGAAGGGGCTTAAGCCAAAGCAATTCTGCTGATCGGGAAGTCACCCGTTTTTTGAGAATGTAGTCCTCCTCCAGATTTGCAACCACGCTTTTCACCTTTGAAAGAAAATCCTCAACCGGTCCGGAAGATTCATTTCCGACATAGCTCAGACTTGCAACCAGCAAAATCCCAACTGCCAAGGCTGTCAGAACAATTGCAAATCGGTAGATTATTTTCTTCATGCTGAGGTTCTTTAAGGCTTTTCAGTTTTGATTTTACTTAAATCAATGGTCTCCCAGGGAGACTCGGGAGTTAACCGGGTTGATTCCCAAACGGCGTACATACTTATTACTGCCAATGCAAATGGAATGAAAGCGAAGACCAACATTCCGTAGGTTATCTCTGTCGTTGAGATTAGTCTTACTTCACTCATCATTCTCATTCTTTCATAAATCACCCAGTTCACCGTAATCAGGAAAAGGGCAATATGGTAAATATGGGGCTTCGCAAAAGGAGAGATTTTGCCAATCACTGCCTGCTTTGCGGTAGGAATATAAGGAATGTCTCTGTCGATCACCGATAGCACAAACCCCATAAAATAGACAGGCCAGCAGGCAAATTTCATCACCATTCCCCGCCAGTGGAATCCTTGCTCATACGCAGGATGGGTAAGCCATCTTTGGACGTGAAAGTAAATCCAGACCGAGAATAATAATACCGGAATGCCATAGTACAGGAATTCAATGAAGAACATTCGGGCAGGAAGGATTCCCATCCAGAAATACAGAAATGGAATCAGAATGTAAATTAATGAAATGACCCCTTCGATATAGTAGGTTCCAATCGTGATGTAAGAGAGCTTTTGCCAAAAGGAGAGTTTCCTGAAAAGCCTTGGAACCTCCGCAAAAAGAACTTCGTGAACGCCTCTTGCCCATTTGAGTTGTTGCTTGCAAAAGGAGCCAAAGTCTTCCGGTACCAAACCTCTGTTGATTACAACCGGATGATAAACGGATTTCCATCCTTCGGCATGGATCCGGATAGAAGTTACCAAATCTTCAGCCAGCCCGATTCCATGACCTCCGGCGGATTCCAATGCTTTCCTGCGGAAAGTGCAATTTGCTCCGATCGCCACGCTGCAATTGTAGCCGTTCATTCCCATCTGGGTAGGTCCATAAAAAGTATAGGTTTGCTCGGCGGCAGCTTGAGCAGTAAAAGATCTATATTGATTGTAGTAAGCCTGAGAAACCTGCACGAAGCCGACTTTTTCATCCTGAAAGAAACCCAAAACCTCATCCAGGAAATTAGGAAATGGGATGTGGTCAGGATCCAAAACAAGGATAAATTCTTCAGAAGTTTTTGCAAGTGCGGCGTTGATCTTTCCTGCTTTGGCACCAGGAATGCCCACCAGCTCAAGCCAAACAGCTCCGTATTTCTCAGCAACTTCCCTAAATCTCGGATCTCGCGTATCGTCCAGTAAATAAGTAGTATGAGGATAAGAAATTTTAGAGCATGCTTCAAGAGTTTTCTCAAACATGGACAGCGGTTCTCCCGGGGAACTGGTAGTGAAGATAGCTACTTTCAGTCCGGCAGGTGCGGGGATTTTCTCAGGTCTTTTGATTCCCAGATAATTGATCCAGATGATAATCAGACGCAACATCCCAAACCAGAACACCAAAGAAAGAACGATAAACAGAACGAGATTCCCTATATGCTCAGCCCGAAACCACCAATCTGCAAGTCTGAAAATCGAAATGATACCGGCCATGATCAGGCATCCTAAGAAAAACTTCTGAAGAAGAGAATCACTTTTTGCCCTTCGGGAAGTCCAAAGGTTTTTCTTTTCCGGTTTACTCATTCCACAAATTGAGTTTTAAACCGACATTGAAGCTATTGCTGTCAAAGTAGATTGTTGTCTGATGCAGGTAAGAAATTGTCAGGAGGGATTTTTCAGAAATATTCCAGTCCATCGCTGCTTTCAGCTCCCAGGGGAAATAGGTCGTGGTCACTTGTATCAGATAAATATCTTTCTGATTAATGGGACGATTAGGATTGCCCGGTGTTGCCGTACCGTAGTAGACGGTATTTGGGTTGTCAATTTGCGCATAGATTCCGGCGTTTCCATTTAGCCCAAAACTTACAGATTCAGCCAGTTTGATTTTTAAACCGGCTAAAATTCCGTGAACTATTTGATTGGAAGGAGTGAAGTATGGATTGTAGGAACCGGGAATTACGGCCCCTGTTTCGGTATTTCCGACGGTGTTTTGGATTGGCAAATCTTCTGAAAACCGCATTTCCCTGGAATCAGCAATTAATAAAGAATAGCCCAGATCCGCCTTTAGTTTTTCAGATTTGAAAACGGGGATCAATGCCCAAAGCCCGGCGGAAGTTGTTGAATTATCATCCTCAAAAATACTTTGTTGGTAAAAAGCCTTTCCGATCCATTTATCACCCGATTCTCTGCCAATGGATGCTCTGATCGTGGTTGGTAAAATCTCCTGATCAATACTTGCCAGGGTATAAAAGTAAGGTTCACGATCCGCTGAAATTGCAAGCTGGATTCCGGAGGCTATTTGTTGGCTGATTTCCGCTCCAAAGGTAGGGCTGGTTTCCGCCCATTCTGAGGATTTGGCTATGCCCGCTCGCAGCGAAATTGCTGTTCCGGTCTTGATCAAATTCGTTTTGTTTCTTATCTGCGAAATCAAAACAGATTCCCCGCTTTCATAGGTTCTCAATTCTGCCGAAAACCCGGGCTGAATCAAGGCTGAGTGATAAAAGTCAGCGGATCCCTGGAAATCTAAATACTGCATGGGTTGAGTGTCGCTGTAAATCCCGGTGTTCAATCCGATCCTTGGGGAAGTCGAAGATTTTATCTCTTTTTTCAGAGCCTTAGCAGATTCATTTTCCGGAAAGGGCGTCAGAATCTTGTCTAAATAATCAATCGAAACCGAAGGCCTGCCGCCTGTCCAATAATTTATGGAAGCCAGCATTTGATTGGCTTCGGGATCATTAGGGTTTGATTTCAAAAAGGATTTTAATATGCTCTCAGCTTCATTCAATTCATTTAACTCAAACAAGATGCGTCCGAAATCCAGTTGAACGGATTGAATTTCAGGATTTCCAGAGATCGATTTTCTGAAATAGGTTTTGGTTGCTTCGAAGTCTTTGGACCAGTACAAAGCCTGTCCCCGGAGTCGGATCACGTACTCATTTCCTGGATGATCAGATTCAAGTTGTTCTAATTGCTGAAGTGCATCCGGAATTTGATTTTGGTTTAGAAAGGATTTTGCCCGGTCAAGAGAATCGTAAAAACTCTGAGTTTGGGCTTGACCAAAAAAGGGAAGAAGAACAAGCAATGAAAAAAGGAAAAAGCCAGAATTGATTCGTAGGCTTTTATGGAAAGTTATGGCTTTTCCTGAGCGTTGAGAATTAAGCAAATGAATGAAACGATTGGAAATTGACATTCGTCAAAACATCAGGAAAGGAACCGGGTGAAATTCTGCACTAATTAAAAGAAAATCCCTCAATCTCATGATTTTTTTTGGGTCTCTTTCATGACCTCGCTGTCCCAGGCATTGTCGTTCATTGAGAACTTGCGCATCAACTCACCCGAAAGCAGTGATTCCTGCATTTCAATCTGCTTTTTGACTTTGGAGATGTATTCGTTCTGATTACCTTTGTACTCAACAAGTACCTTGAGCGCTTCCTCGTCATAGGCTTTGAATTGTTTGGCAAGACGGTGGATCGTGTGAGCTCTGAATCCAAGCTTTCGTAAGACATCTTCACCCATCCGGATGGAAGTATCGAGGTGCTCACGATAGACATTTTTTACTCCCATTTCCATCATTTCATAAGCGTCGAACCTGTTTTTGGCACGGATCATTACTTCCAAATGAGGGAAATGTTCTTTGCAGAGCTTGACTAATTTCAAGCTGTGTTCGGTATTATCAATAGCGGAGATCAGAATTTCAGCCTGTTCAGCACCTGCGGAATGCAACAACTCCAGCCTTGTTCCGTCACCATAAAAGACTTTAAACCCCATTTTCCGAAGGAAATCCACCTGATCAGGATCAGCATCAAGGATGGTGGCTTCGACACCATTTGCCCGCATGAATCTCCCTAGAGTCGACCCAAAATGTCCGAAACCAATCAGGATCACTTTATTTTTCCCATCGATATTTTCATCCATTTTTCGCTCATTCCGGGAGGATGCTTTCATGAGTTTTGGCTGAATCAATTTATCCAATACAACCATAAATAGGGGAGTTGCCGTCATAGTCAAAGCGGTGACGGCCATCAGCAAGTCGGAGTTTGCCTGAGTCAAAATTCCCAGCTGCAAAGCGAAAGCATAAGTCACGAAGGAAAATTCACCGACCTGCGAAAGTCCGAGTGCAAAATTCAGGTTTTCAGAAAGTTTGAGTTTTTTGAATTTTCCGATTACCAGCAGAATCAGAGTCTTCAAAACAATAATTCCCAGGGTGATCGAAATGACCGACGAAGCTTCATTTGCTATCAGCGAGAAATTGATCGTGGCACCAACTGCCATAAAGAAAAGCCCCAGAAGTAATCCTTTGAATGGGTCAAGATCAGATTCGAGTGCATGTTTGTAAGGGGAATTTGCCAGGATCACACCAGCCAGAAAAGTGCCAAGGGCTGGGCTTAGGCCCACAAGTTCCATCAGAAATGCGATTCCAACCACAATCAACAAAGCTGAGGCGGTAAACAATTCCCGAAGTTTGGTCTTCGAAACCCAATTAAGCAATGGACCAAATCCAAATCTTCCAAGTAAAACCACCATGCCGATTGCTCCGAAAATCATCAGAGTCTGAATCCAACCGGGTTGATTTTCCAAAATCCCATGTGAACCGGAATCACCCTGAATTCCAACGGTAGCCACGGCCAGGAGAGGCAAAAGTGCCAGAATTGGAATCACTGCAATATCCTGCATCAATAAAACTCCAAAAGACATTTTGCCTCCGGGACTTCCCATTTCGTTTTTTTCATTCAGATTTTGGATCACAATCGCAGTAGATGAGAGAGCCATTGATAATCCGGCAGCAAGACAAAGTCCCCAGTCAAATCCCAAGGCAATGCCTGCACCTGTAATCAAAACGGACGTTACCAAAACCTGAGTCAGACCAACGGTGATGATCAGGGTTTTCATTTTCCAAAGATTCTGGGGTTCCAGTTCAAGTCCGATCAAAAATAGCATCATCACGACTCCAAATTCCGCGTTGTGCATGATATCATGCCCCTCGCCTTCATTTGAAATAAATCCAAGTGCATAGGGTCCAATCAGGATGCCCGCAAATAGATAGCCCAAAACAGCACTCATTCCCAATCGCTTGGCGATGGGCACACAAACAATAGCTGCCAGTATGTAAATGATTGAGTTTACTAAAAATCCATCCATGGCTTAGTGATTTAGAGGATCAGTTTGAAGCGCGATCAATTCCGAATCCCGAAGGTGAAGAATCAATTCACGGTACTCTTTTCCTTTTTTTAGTAAATCAGACTCGGAAGCTTTATGCGTGCCACCTAAGTGGAAATAGGGTAAATAATGCATTCCGCATAATTTGGCTGTTTGTTCGAATGGCCTGAGAAACTCAGAAATGGTGTATCTGTTCCTTCCTTTATGCGAGTAGACTTCAGGAGAACCTCCTGTGGTAATTGCATTGAAGATGTATTTTCCCTTCAGATAAACTCCTCCCGGACCATACGCCCAACCAAATTCAAGTACCAGATCCAACCATTGTTTCAACAAAGGTGGGCATGAATACCAATAAAAAGGATGCTGCCAGACAATCACATCGTATTCAAAAAGTTGCTCTTGTTCCTCCTGAATGTTCACATTGAAATCCGGATACAACTCATAAAGATCCCGGATCTGAACATTCTCCAGATTTTCGATTGACTGGATCAATGCATGATTTGCATCGGAGTGCTCATATTTTGGGTGAGCAAAGAGGACCAGGATTTTCCGCATGGAATTTTATACTTAACCTTAAAAATTGATCAAATTTGGCCATTTTCATCGCCTCTCTAGTATACCAAAAAGCCACCATTTAAGTGTCGATTGGACATGGAAATTTATTCTTTTGGGACAAAAAAAAATCCTGCTCCAGAAATTCCGACGCAGGATTTTATAGGCAAGTCTGAGCAATCTATTTGACTTTAGGTTTTCTCAAAACCAGGTAGAAGCAATACAGGGTAATACTCAGGACCAATGTCTGAGTGATCAATGCCAGGATTAATGCTGAAGTATTCATAATCGACCTTCGAGTTTACGTTTTTTGGTAGAGAACCAAACTACAATTGAAATAAATACAAATAGAATTAGTAATTGAATTCGAGCCATCTGGGCAAAGAACATTTTGTTCTCAATAAACTCCTTGTTTTCAGGATTTAAGACTAACTCTGCTTTTAAATCCTCAAGAGTAATTTTTGAAATCAGAGAACTGTTATCGAGTGCCCAGCCATTATTTTCCCATGAACCTGAAATAGCATCCGCCCATTCATTGCCATGAGGAGTGAATAATGCACCTATGAAAACCATCAAAAGTAACACAGGTGTAATGTATTTGATGATGAACTTATAGATCACCGGTATTCTGATATCCGCTCCTCTGGTGATTTCTTCCCAGCCTTTTTCCATCCCAAATACCCAGGCAAACAGAACAATTTCCAGCAAAGCAAATACTACCAGACTTACGGTTCCTGCCCAATAATCGTATTCGTCAAAATACCCAAACTGGAAGTAAAGAACGGTAGGAAGCCCCATGACTAATGCCAGCGCACCAAAAGAAAGAGCTCCTTTTACTTTGCCCCAGCCGAATTCATCATGCATGAATCCCATCCAGGGAGTACCCATAGCAAGTGATGATGTGATACCTGCAAAGAACAGAAGGCCAAACCAGCATACCCCGGCAATGACTCCAAATACTGCGCCCCATTGCTGGAAGAGGAAAGGCATCGTCTGGAAAGCCATCCCGAAGCCAGCGTTTTCCATCACCCAATCCAACCCAAGGAAACCGGCTGCAATAGGAATAACAATCGCGCTACCTAAGATAATTTCTACAAATTCATTTGTGAATCCTGCAGTGATTGAGTTCAGCGCAATGTCCTCGTTTTCTTTCATATAAGAGGCGTAGCACTGGATAGAGCCCATTCCCACGGAAAGTGTAAAGAATATCTGACCTGCTGCTGCCAGCCAAACTTTTGGATCGGCAAGAGAAGAGTATTGCGGAGTCCAAAGGAAATTGATACCGTCCCATGCATCAGCATCAGGGAAAGCATCTGAGGCAAAGTCAGCACCCATCGTCCATCCTCTGTAAGCGAGGATGATT
This sequence comes from Algoriphagus sp., assembly GCA_036676605.1. Taxonomy (GTDB): domain Bacteria; phylum Bacteroidota; class Bacteroidia; order Cytophagales; family Cyclobacteriaceae; genus Algoriphagus. The sequence continues at coordinate 4,503 of JAKFCO010000110.1, read as the reverse complement.
CCAAATAAAACAAGAAGCGGCATACCGATTTTTGCCACTTTTTCGATTCCTCCCAATCCTGTGGAAAGGATGTAAACATTAAGAGCTAAAATCCCAATGTAAACTATCGCGGGCATGTATTCAATTCCAAAAAGATTGCCTGTTAACCCTACATATTCATTGAAATACATACTGATTTCTGCCTGGTTCATTCCGGTGAATGTGCCAAATATTGTATGGAAGACATAAACGAAGGTCCAGGACTCGATGTAGGTGTAGTAGGCCACTACGGCGATGTTGGTGAAAATTCCAAACACACCCACGTATTTCCAAACCGCTTTTTTTGTAATCGAATCGAGAATGTACGGAGTACTGTGATTGCCTAATTTACCTCCGTAGCGGCCTAAAGACCACTCTACAAAAAGCAGGGGGATACCCATCATAAGAAAACAAATCAAATAAGGGAGTATAAAAGCGCCACCTCCATTTTGAACAGCTTGAACAGGAAATCTCAGGAAATTCCCAAGACCAACAGCATTTCCCGCCATTGCCAAAATAAGACCCACCCTTGAGCCCCAGGATTCTTTTTGTTTACTCATTAGATAATGGTGTTAGTTAAATTGGGTAGCCTAAGAGACTACCCAATAGAATTATTTGATCAATTGTGTATTTAATAGTTCAACCCACTTTTTTGCCATGACTACTTCTCCGTCTTGTCCGGTGAATAATTCCGAATCATAAATTTCAATTAATTTTTCCGGCTTGTTATGATCCTTAAAATTAAATTGAATGCCAATATAATCTAATACATTTCGTTTTTCTACTCCCGATCCTATGAGACGGGATTTTTCGTAAATATTGATTTTATTGACTTCTTCAAGGTTAATAAACGCCGTTTCCGGATTTGAACCATCCCTGAAATAAGCAACAATTTTTGCATTGGAGTCATATCCCATGAAATATAGATTTCTCCAATTCTCAAATTGAGTTGGATTTGCCCCAATCGTTTTTGAGAAGTTTTGAAATTTATCCATTAAGATTTTTTGATGTTTTTTGTTTTTAAAGCTGTAGTAAATAAAGGGTGAACTTATAGCAATAATGAAGAATATTGACACAAATAGTGTCGAGGCATCTATGTCGAACATGATTTGGATAGGTTTTAATTTGATGAATTGATTTTACTGAATCTCTGACGAGAGCGAAGGTCAATTCAACCTACCAAGTATGGAAAAAATGCATAAAAAGGGCCTTTACATCAAATAATGCTCGCGATTTTTGAAAAAATGACGGAGCAAAGAAAAAAGTAAGTGGGGTAATAAATGAAGGAATACATTCAGAATTCAGATTCCAGGAAAGCCTCCAATCGATTTCCAACGAAGGAATTTCGACTTTTTCAGTGATCGTTCTTGCATGAAAATCAGGACTCGAGATTTCCTGTATAATTGAGGTTCCTTCTGATTTTTCGGAAGGCTTAACATCAACTGCCGAAAAGAAAAACGCAGCTATAAAGCCTGTCAGCCAACCCAAAGAAAGCATTACAAATGGCAACCGGTTTTTCATCTAAATAGAACTGATCAGCAAATTAGAATCTAATTATCCCAGTAATCAAACTTGCTGTTATTTAATTTTCAAAGGATAGATTTTTGGATCAGAAACACCCTCAGAAACTTCCACAGTTTTCCATGGATGGTTGGGAAAAAGAATCGATGTCATCACCAATTCGCCTTCATTAACGAAAAGTTCGACCGAATGGGCATCCAGGAATATTCTTATTTCTTTTGCTTCCCAACTCATAGGTGCAGAGTGAACCGTCGCAAAATCTTCCTGAAAATCGCTTTTCCCGGCCAAAGTCCGATCTATGGAAACCAACCCCTGATCCTTCTTGATAAGAAGTTTCTCTCCGAGTTCGTTGGAAAACAACACCGAAAAGGAATCCGACCCATCCAATTTTGCCATGATTTCGACAGCCTGGGAAGGAAGATTTGAAGCGCCATTATTTATTTCAATGACCTCACCGCGAATATTTTCCAGTTCAGGTGCAGGCGCTGATTTTAGTAATAAGGTGCCGTTCACTTCGAAAAGACTCAATTCACGTGGAATTGTCAAAGCAGATCTCCATGTTTCAGTAGGCACCACCTGACTGTAAAGCCAGTTGCTCATCCATCCGATGAAGAGGGTGCGATCTTGTTCTTTGGGTAGATTAGACCAGGTCACGCCGGCGTAATTATCCGGCCCGTAATCGATCCAGCGAATCATGGTATCGTCCGGAGTGAAGGTTCCGTTGTCAAAGTTTCCGATAAAATACTGTGTTGCTGAGCCTTTCTGAGGTCCGCCGGGATTGATGCTGACCAGCAGGACATACTTATCCTCACCTGAAGGCGTCTTGAAGGGAAGCAAATCGGGACATTCCCAAACTCCGCCATGAGCTCCGATTCCCTGACCAAATTCGCTTAACATATTCCAGTTTTTCAGGTCCGGGGAACTGAAAAATTGAATTCTGTCTTGGGCTGCCAAAGTCATTACCCAGGTTTTACTTCCATCAGCCTGAATTAGCTGAGATACTTTCGGATCTCTGAAATCCCGGATTCCTTGGTTTGGCAAAACCGGGTTCCCCTCATATTTGATCCAGGTTCGTCCTTTATCGATGGAGTATGCAATTCCCTGCGTTTGAAAATCCGTCTTTCCCGATTTCTCGCCAGCAGCGTCATGATACGTGTAAATCGCAACTAATGGAGGATTCTCAGCGCTTCCCAAACCGCTGGTATTTCCCGCGTCATACACTGCACTTCCTGAGAAAATATAACCCAAGCTGTCAGGCTCAATCGCAATCGGTAGGTGCTCCCAGCTTACCAGATCTTTGGAAACTGCATGACCCCAATGCATGGGGCCCCAAACAGTGGAGTCCGGATAATGCTGATAAAAAAGGTGAAATTCTCCATCCAGATAGACCAATCCATTCGGATCATTCATCCATCCTGCAGGTGGAGTGAAGTGATAATCAGGTCTGTAAATCTCCGATTCCGAAGGAGTGAACACTACTTCCGGATTAGACTGGCAGGAGACCAAAATGATGAAAAATGCTAGCGTTGAAAATATTTTATTCATTTTCTCTTATTTAATATCCTGAATATAGTCCTTGAAGAATATTTATCAACTTGAATTTTTCTTTTATGGTTTTTTAGAATTTTAAATCCGGATTTAAATTTGAAATCCTTGTTTTTGGAACCCGAAGATTTCTGTTAACAAAAATTATTTCGAATTGTGGAAATTAGAAGACCTCTGATACGATTAAATAACTTTTAAAAAAATATAACTGATTCATGGGACTATTTAGTGGGTTAATCGCAATGCCGGAGAGGTGAAAAAAGAGGATTTGCAGAAGGACTATGGCAAGCTTCTTATTGCCGGAGAGGAAATCGAAGTAGAGTTTAAGCTGATTCGGGACACGTTTATTTTTACTGCAAAAAGATTGATTCTGATCGATAAGCAAGGTTTAACAGGAAGCAAAACGGAATACAAATCCATATCCTACAAAAGTATTTCCCGATTCAGCGTTGAGAGTTCAGGACGTTTGATCAGGACGCTGAGCAAAAATCTGGGTTTCGAGCGAGTAGGAGCCAAGTATCCGGAAGCAATTCAGCAATTCAGTGAATGTATATGAAGTGCAGAAACCCTGGCAATTCACGTGCTCAAGTAGGTTTCAGGCTTTGATTCCGATTTTATTGCAAAATCAGGCTTTTTCCGAAGGGTGAAATTTGCTGAAATCAGCGGCTAATCGGTTTCCAAACCAGTCGGATGCCAATCGATTGGCACGAACCTCCGTCCAATAATCCCGGTGACTTCCGCGAAGTCCGGGAATATTGTTGATCAGTGGGATTGTGTTCAAAATACTGGGAAGGCCAATGCCCATGTAAAATCCCAGAATCGGAGACTTCAAAGTTCGCTTCCTTCGCAGATTCTGACTCGTTTTGTAATCCAGGTAATGGCCATATTCATGCTGCAAAACCCGATTTTTGGCTTTTTCTTTTATTCCAAAATGAATGAAAATCCCGATTCCGGGCAAGCAGATTGCACTTCCTTTCAGGATCAGGTTCGTTTCAAATAGTTTGATTCCGGGAAAATTGTCCGGATCGGAAATTTCTTTTAGCAATGAATTGGTTTTAAAATTGAAATCTAAGGACGTGATTTTTGAGGATTGGTTTCGTTTTAAAAATGCCGGTGAGTTTTATAACAACTGAATATACGCTTTTCTGCCATTAGGCGAATTTTCTTTAAGTAACGGGTTGGAAGACCGATGACCGAAGACCGAAGACCGAAGAAATCCAAAATCAAACGTTCCTCTGAATTTTCAATTGTTTAAATAAACTAGTAGCAAGATTGCGGACATACATATAAAACAAATATGAGTATCCGGATATCTGCACGATGGATAGAAGCCTATCGGTTTTAATGATGCGCAAATGTGACTCCCCCTTTTTAAAGGGGGTTAGGGGGATTTTTTCATTCAAATCCCAACTTAATTCT
>JAKFCO010000109.1:0-1964 GCA_036676605.1 Algoriphagus sp. | reverse complement strand
GGGCAGGGGAGAAAATGCGGCTTCGCCGCATTTTCTCCCCTGCCTCTGTTAAATCAAATCTCCGGTGGCCGAGCGAAGTCGAGGCCATTTTGATCTACTGGCAAAGTAGCGGATATACATATTAAATTTATTAGAAAGTCAGTTTCTGAAGAGATTTAATCAAAGACAATGAAAAATCTATTCACCAAAAAGATTTTTAAAATGATTCCGGTCATTTCATTGATTCACTTGCTCTTGCTGGTATTGGCACCTTGTCTTGATAATACTTCAATCGAAAATCCTTTGGAGAGTGGCCTGCTCCCCGGAGCTGCCAATGCTTTAGGTATTAAAACCCAATTTTTACCTTAAGAAAACTCCAGATATTCCACAGAAACAAACACTGTTTTGTTAAAGGAATTTGCAATCGTATTGGAACTTACTCCTGAGTTGCTCAGTGAAAATCTGGTTGGAAAATTTCCCGACCAAGCACTTGCTTTGTCTTGTGCCCAGCTTATAATTTTAAAAACATCTCCAATATCTCGATCATCCTGACAGCACCATTTGCAGGACTTCAAAACGGAACAGACATTTCCTGCTTATTGGACTTTCAGATAAAACCAGAATTTCAAAATTGAGAGATTTTCAAAACACTACCAACTTTTTTCTTTTAACCCTGAAGAAGGAACCTGAAAATATTGAGCGCCTCAAAACGAAAACTATCTTATTTTTGCGGAATAGAACTCAAATCACCTTTGACTCCTCTTCACCCGCTATTCAAATACGCTGACCTTTATGCTTAAAAAAATATTCCTCGGGATTTTCGCCTTTGCGATGATTCTGGTAATTGTCTACATGCTCGGCCCAAAAATGGACCGCGAACCTATCACGATTCATTTCCCGGAAGTTCCTACTCAGGCTGTTGAATTGGAAGCCTACGTAGCCCAGAGGGAAGATTCCGTCAAAGGCCTCAAGCCCGGAAATGAAGCCTATATACAATGGGCGGATACTCTGAATAAAAGCAAAACTCCCTTTTCGATTATCTATATCCACGGATTCGGCGCAAGCCCGATGGAAGGTGATCCGGTTCATCGATTTTTAGCAGAACATTTCGGAGCTAATCTTTTCGTAACCCGTCTTCCTGAACATGGAATCCGCCGGGAAAACGGGATGGCATACATGACTCCTCAGGGGTTGGCAGATGCTGCAGGAGAAGCTTTCCAAATCGGAAAAAGCCTTGGGGATTCTGTGATCGTTGTCGGAACTTCAATGGGCGGAGCGCTTAGTTTACTCCTCGCTAGCCAACAGCCGGAAGTACAAAGCGTGGTCGTGTATTCCCCGGCTATTCGGGATAATGGAGAAAAATTGGAGGCATTTTTCCAGCCATGGACCAGGAAATTGATGGAAATGACGATGATGGAAAATAAGATAATTCATCAGGAACGTAAAGGTGAAAAAGCTGCTTACTGGTCGGAAGATTACCATATCAACGGGTACAGCAGTTTGGCGGGATTGCTTTACAGCGAAATGAACGAAGCCACTTTTGCTAAAATCACTCAGCCGGTATTCCTTGGTTATTATTACAAAAGTTCAAAAGAGCAGGATTTTGTAGTTTCCGTACCGAGGATGAAGGAAATGTTCAAGCAATTGGGCACACCTGAAAACTTGAAAAAGGAAATGGCCTTCCCAAATGCCGGTGATCACGTGATCGCAAGTTCAATTACTTCCAAAGATTGGGAAGGTGTTCTGTTTGCGACGATCGGGTTTTTGGAAAATGTGGCCAATGTGCCTGTGAAAGCAGAATATCTGGAAATGATAGATGAAATGGTAGAAGCAAAAGAGATCATCGAAAAAGTGAAATGATGGTTTAACCCGCAATATGCATTAGAAAATCTACTGCGGTCTCAAACCGCCTCAAAATCAGTCGCTTCGCTTCACTTTTCGATCTCACCGTAGCGGTGCTACGCCTCGTTCTCCAAAGTGACTGA
>JAKFCO010000108.1:0-1625 GCA_036676605.1 Algoriphagus sp. | reverse complement strand
TCTGTCGCTGCTTAGGCATGCTGAAACGTATTACGTTGAGCCTAGTGATAAATAACTGCAACGCAGGGGGGCAAATCTATTTTTGTGGTTAGGCATAAATAAATCTGTCCCCTTTTTCCTTTTATAAAAATGCGAAGTTTTCATTTGCTTGGGGGCTATGGAGCGATCCAGGAGGAGGTACTAGTGGGAAAGCTGCAGACCGAAATCAAGCGATAATAGGGTATAAGCGTTTTATTGAGCTATATAATTCAGACTCGTCTGTGAGTGGCAATACTACGCGGAAATACTACGCATCAAGCCGCACCGCTTCTGTCGCGAAACAGCACGCTGAAGCTCGAATAGTTGCTCTTGGAGGGGCGCTTTGATGAAGGTTTTGTTTGTTTTTATTCTTTTTTCCGTGTTTGGCGCCGTGCAGGCAGCCACCCAGTGTGAAGTCGATCTGAATGTCGATGGGATATGTGATCAATATTCTGTGTCTTCTTCCAATGAAGGCGAGACTTTTTCAAATATTACGATCGGCATTGGTGGTAGTGATAAGAAAATAAAAGGTAGTTTTGAGCTCGGCGATGGTGGGCTTTCTAGTGGGTATATACCAGGTGATTTTTCACTGCTGATTGACTATTACCCTCGCAATACCCTAATGACGAAATACGATTTCAGATGGGATCTGAATCTTAATGATTTTGTGCTATACAAAATGTCGGGTTGGGAGGAGCCGGATCGGGATGAAAAATATTCTATTGGCGGCGAGAGTGTGCCAAGCGAGGATAGATTTCCTCGTGTATTTGATGTTCGTCGCATTGAGTGTTGCGTAAAGTTTTCTCAGTTTGTTGGCAATGGGCCGGTTGTCAAAAATATGAGTGAAGATAATAAGGTTGCAGAAATTAAGAAGGACTTCAAGTATGTAATGAAGAAGTTGCCCGAAGGGGAGAAAGGGGCGCTGTTTTTTCGGCCCGGTACAGGTGGGGAGAGAATAAGTATTCCGAAAGATTTGGTATATGAAATGACATTAATCGTTGAAGATGACAATGTTGGAGCGATCAATGATTATGCTTATTATCTATACCGTAATAAAGAGACCGCTTTGGCAGCAATGCTTTTGAAGAAAATTCACCAAAAGTACCCTGAAAGAGTGGTTGCCACACTGAATCTGGCAGATGCTTATTGGGATCTAGGTATGAAGGACGATGCTTGTCCGCTTTACAAAAATTATGTCAATAAGATGAATGCGCTTGGTAAATCTTCACGTATACCTGCATCGGTAAAAAATAAGGATTATTGCATATCGCGCTAAAGATCGAAATTAGCATGCTGCCGAATAAAAGGGGACAGATTTGAATGGCACTTACTTAACATGTTTAGCGTGCCCATTTTTTCTGACATCTGCCCTTGCTGCCCGACGTGATTTGGTCAGCAAGGGGTAGGCTTGAGGTCTTCGTTTTATGGCTCGACGGCTTTTAACTTGGCGTGGACCTTAAATACATCTGTCCCGTTTGTTTGTCAATACCCCACAAGACTTTGTTCGTCGGAGCATTGAATAGTGAAAAAAGAAAGCAGATGGTACGTATCCATAGTCGGATGTTTGATTTCGGTGCCGGCATTTTCCTCTGAAACTGGACAAGTTT
>JAKFCO010000107.1:0-132318 GCA_036676605.1 Algoriphagus sp. | reverse complement strand
AAGTATTTCCCAGAGATAATCACCGAAAAAGTCACTGATTTACTCAGATCTGTTTGAATCTGTGGAGTTATCCGTGCAGATCTGTGGGAAATCATGAGTCAGTGTTTGGAGGTTTTTAAATCATTCTTTCGAAAGTAGTTCACACAGATAATCATCGAAAAAGTCACTGATTTTCACAGGTCTGTTTGAATCTGTGGAGTTATCTCAGCTACTCTGCTTCTCCAGAAGCAGGGTTATAATTCCCGGTGCTGTTATTTTCGTTCATAGAAAACAAAATATGCGTATCCGGATATCTACACGATGGATAGAAGCCTATCGGTTTTAATCCCGATAGCTATCAGGATGCGGAAATGTGACTCCCCCTGCCGCGGCGGAGGGTTAGGGGGATTTTTTCATTCAAATCCCAACTTAATTCTGTTACGTGCAATCAAGCGAATACACATATCAAAAAATTATAAATATTTCTCCAATAACCCCTTCATCTCCCCTTGCAGGATTTGAGCTTCTTTTTTTGCCGCTTTCGCAAAGTCCTTTTCACCCGAAGCGTAGATAATTCCACGACTGGAATTGACGAGCAAACCACAGCTTGAATTCATCCCGAATTTGGCGACATCTGCCAGACTTCCGCCTTGAGCTCCTACACCCGGAACCAGAAAGAAATGCTCAGGTGCCAGCTTGCGGACTTCTCCGATCAATTCACCACGAGTGGCTCCCACCACATACATTAGATTTTCAGGACTTCCCCATTCCTGGCTTTTCTCCAAAACTGATTGATAAAGTGGCTTGCCAGCCTCGTCTTTGATCAACTGAAAATCAGAGGAACCGGCATTTGATGTTAATGCCAACAGAATCACCCATTTGTTTTCAAACTCAAGAAAAGGCGAAACGCTGTCCTTGCCCATGTAAGGCGCCACGGTAATCGAATCAAAATCCATGGCCTCAAAAAATGCCTTTGCATACAGGTTTGAAGTATTTCCGATATCCCCTCGCTTGGCGTCTGCGATGCTGAAAATGTCTTTTGGGATCACATCCAGAACTTTCTGCAAGCTTTCCCATCCCTTAGGTCCAAGTGCCTCGAAAAACGCAATGTTGGGCTTGTAAGCCACCGAAAAATCAGCTGTTTCCTCAATGATTTGTCTGCAAAAACTGAAGATCGGATCAGGTTCTGATTTCAAATGAGCCGGGATCTTTGCCAGATCAGGATCCAAACCCACACATAAGAAGGATGATTTTTTCTGGATCTGGGAGAAAAGCTCGGCTCGGGTCATGGAAGTTTGGTTTTAAAAACAAAAGTAGAAAAACTAATCAAGGTTAAAAACCATTGAAAAATACCCTGTACAGGGTATTGATTTTAAAAAATATTCTTTTTCTATAATTTTAGTTTGTATAATAATTTTCAACAAAAAGTTTTTCAGCGTTTACCATCCTATTGACCAGATTATGAAAAATAGTTTGTTTGGGATCTATTCAGTCGAAATGAATATTCGTTCACGTATCGCTCAATATGCTGTTTACTCACCCAAGAAATTGTGGTTCTAATCCAGGATTAACCTGGTGGATTAAGGTGTGTAGGGCTTTGAAATTTAATCCCATTTCACTGGGAACTTGGGTAATCTTGAAACCCTTTGCTATAGGAGGATAGCATTTCCACTCATCAGTGGTGACTTGAGCTACTTTTGAGATGTGTTGATCAAAAAATTAGACGCAGGGATTTCGATGAAAAATCTTTGATCTGCAAGGCGTAAAAACGCTTCACTTTGCCCCACCTACACCTAGTGGGGGGGGTAAAAATAGTTAATTTTTTCATTCGGAAAGAATCAGAATTAACTCCTGATTTTTTAAAATTTATCCGGCTAATCCTATCTTCAGGATACCGTTTCCGTTACTCAAAAAAACAATGAGCTATGCCTGATATCCACCAAAAGCCAATCCCCAACCTTCCAAAATCTGACTTGCCGAAACTTGTCATTCTCGGAGCCGGATTTGCAGGGTTGAAACTCGCCAGAACTCTTCGAAATAAGCCTTTTCAGGTCATACTTTTAGACAAGAATAATTTCCATCAATTTCAGCCTCTCTTCTATCAAGTTGCGACAGCCGGTCTGGAACCCAGCGCGATCTCTTTTCCGCTTAGGAAGATTTTTCATAACTCTAAGAATGTAACTTTTCGGATGGCGGAAGTGGCCCGGATGGATGCTGAAAAAAAACGGGTTTTTACCGACATGGGCTATATAGATTACGATTATCTCGTGCTGGCAATGGGGGCTGATACCAATTATTTCGGGTCCGAGAACATCGAGTATTTTGCTTCCCCCATGAAAACCGTTTCCGAAGCACTATACATTCGGAATAAAATCATCTCCAACTACGAGCGCGCTATCAATATTGAGAGGATGGAAGACCGCAAATCATTGATGAATATGGTCATTGTAGGTGGAGGGCCTACCGGTGTGGAGCTGGCCGGAGCGATGGCTGAACTGAGAAATAACGTTTTTCCCAAAGACTACCCGGAGCTTAGCTTTAAGAATATGAAGGTGGTGCTGATCGAAGCCGGGCCTGCGCTGCTTGGCACGATGTCCAAAGAGTCTCAGGAGCATGCCTTAGCCTATCTCAAGGGGCTTGGAGTCGAAGTCATGTTAGATACTAAAGTCAAAGATTACGATGGCAAGGTCGTCAGTCTGGACGGCGGCGAAATACTGGAGACAGATACACTCCTTTGGGCGGCAGGTATCAAACCAAATAAAATTGCCGGATTTCCGGATGAAAAGTACGCTCCCAATGGGCGGATTATAGTGGATGAGTTTTCGGAAGTACCGGGAATGCCGAATGTCTTTGTTCTGGGAGACGGTAGTCTTTTGAAAGAAGACCGCTATCCTAGAGGTCATCCTCAGGTAGCTCAGACAGCGCTGCAGCAAGCTGAAAATCTTGCGAAAAACCTATTGAGAGTTCAAAAGGGTAAGCCAAGGAAGCCTTTTCGCTACAAAGATCTCGGATCCATGGCGACAGTGGGCAGAAAACTGGCAGTAGTGGATCTTCCGTTTTTTAAGTTTCAGGGATTTTTTGCATGGCTTACGTGGCTCTTCGTCCACCTAATGGCGATCCTGGGAGTTAAGAATAAGCTTATTATTTTTCTCGACTGGTCCTGGAATTACCTGCGTTTTGATCCAAGTCTGCGCCTTTTAATAAAGCCAAGGTATGTGAGGGAAAGTGAAAGGAAAGACCTGATTGAGTAGAAAACAACTGATTAAGATTTGTTAACAAATAACTGAGAGGCAAGGATTAAACCGAACTGGATGAACCTGGTCTAACCCTTGAAACAAAAACACAAACAGCATGAAAAGATTGATAATCGCTTCAGGTTTGATAGTAATGATCAGCTTGAGCTCCTTTGCGCAGCATGGAAAGAGCGGCGAAAAGCCTAACCCGGAAGAAAGAGCAAAGCAAATGACAGAGAGGCTCGCTACGGAGCTTGAGTTGAGTGAAGCGCAGAAAAAACAAGTTTTGGCAATCAATATGGAGTATGCCAAAAAAAGAGAAGCCGAAATGGAAGCCAGAAAAAAGGAACAACAAGAACATGAAGCTAAAATCCAGGCGATCCTGACTGAAGACCAAAAGGCAAAATGGGTCGAGCTAAAAGATGAGCGGAAGGAACACCGAAAAGGCAGACCGGGAGGAGAAGTTCATCACAAAGGTGAAATTGGAAGAAAAGGACACCATGACGGCAAATAATATTTCAGGTTAAAAATAGGAAAGCCACCCATGGGTGGCTTTCTGTTTTCGCAGGCTGTCAACTAAACAGGGATTCTATTGGAAATTGAGTGTAAACTCAATTAATTCCCGCGATTTCCTCTTCTACCTGAAAGAATGACTCATCCTTTTGTGGTAGTGAAGATGTACCCATCAGATATTCATCCACTTTTACGGCAGCTTCTCTTCCTTCGGAAATTGCCCATACTACAAGTGATTGGCCACGGCGCATGTCCCCGGCCAGGAAGACTTTTGGGTTAGTACTTTGATAATTTTTTGACTTTGGAAGGGAGTTTTCAAGTGCTTCCACTCCGAATGCTTCCAAAAGACCATTTTGAGCAGGGCCCATGTAGCCAATAGCAATGAATGCCAAATCACATGGAACGGTTCGCTCAGTTCCCGGAATTTCTTCGAAAGTCATTCTGCCTCCTTTTTCCTTCCATTCGATATCGACAAGTGTAAGGCCGGTTACATTTCCGGCTTCATTTCCTGTAAATTCTTTGGTCAGAATTGAAAACATACGATCCGCACCTTCCTCATGAGAACTTGAAGTCCGCAAGGTCATTGGCCATTCCGGCCAAGGATTCAGCGTATTTCTTTGTTTCGGAGGTTTCGGTAGCAATTCCAGCTGGGTGACAGATGCTGCTCCATGACGGTTTGACGTTCCGATACAGTCACTTCCTGTATCACCGCCGCCAATTACGATCACGTGTTTTCCTTTGGCAGAAATCGGATTTTCGTGGATTTCTTCACCGATTACCTGATTCTGCTTTCCGAGGAATTCCATTGCAAAATGGACTCCCTTAAACTGATTTCCTTTAATGTTCAAAGCTCTGGGTTGAGCTGCACCAGTGGAAAGTACCACAGCGTCAAAATTTTTAAGAATATGATCTGCTTTGATGTTGAATCCGACTTCAGTGTCGCACAAGAAAATCACTCCTTCCTGCCTCATAAAATCAATTCTGCGGTCGATGACCCATTTTTCAAGCTTGAAATCCGGGATACCGTAGCGAAGTAATCCGCCTGGTTTATGATCTTTTTCAAAGACAGTTACCTCATGACCAGCCTGGTTCAGTTGGTCTGCGGCTGCCAATCCGGATGGGCCAGAGCCAATCACAGCGATGTGTTTGCCTGTTCTTTTTTGAGGAGGATTTGCTTTGATCAAACCGAGTTCATAAGCTTTTTCGGCTATGTTTTTCTCAATCAGCTCGATCGCAACAGGATCTTTGTTGATGCCGAGCACACAGCTGGCTTCACAAGGCGCCGGGCAAATTCTGCCGGTAAATTCAGGGAAGTTGTTCGTGCTTCTTAGAATTTTGATAGCCAGATCCCACTCATTATTGTACACCGCATCATTGAAATCGGGAATCACATTGCCCAATGGACATCCATTGTGGCAAAACGGGACTCCGCAATCCATGCATCTTGCAGCCTGATGATTTAATTTTTCAACAGGGAATGGCTCATATATTTCCTTGTAATCCCCGATTCTCTCTTCAGGATTTCGGGTTAGAGGAGTTTCTCTCTTAAACTGAATAAAACCTTCTTTCGCTCCCATCTTACACCAATGTTTTTGATTGTTCTGACACTTTCTTTTGCAATGCTGCCTTGTAATCCCGCGGCATTACCTTGATGAATTTCTCTTTGGTTTTGTTCCAATCTGCAAGGAATCTTGTTCCCAAAGCTGAATTTGTCAGCTTCACATGACGCTTCAGGTATGCTTTGATTATCGTAAAATCCTCGTCTTCCAGGATATCTATGTCGACCATTTCAGCATTGATCTCTGTGATATAATCTTTCAGAATATAAGCGACACCGCCGCTCATACCTGCAGCGAAATTTCTGCCGATTTCACCAAGGTTGATCACCAAACCTCCGGTCATGTATTCGCAACCGTGGTCACCAATTCCCTCGATTACCGTTTTTACTCCGGAATTTCGAACGCAAAATCTTTCGCCTCCTTTTCCATTGATATAAGCTTCACCGGAAGTTGCTCCATAGAAGGCAACGTTTCCAATGATGATGTTTTCCTCAGGCACAAATTGGGCATTTCGGCTCGGGTAAATGATCAATTTTCCTCCGGAGAGCCCTTTTCCAAAGTAATCGTTGGCTTCACCTTCGAGTTCGAAATTCACGCCATTTGCCAGGAAACCTCCGAAGGTCTGACCTGCTGAACCGGTAAATTTGAATTGTAGGGTATCTTCCGGCAATCCTGCACTTCCGTAGATTTTTGAGATTTCATTGGAAAGCATGGCACCAACTGATCGGTCGATGTTTTTGATTTGGAAATGACCGCCTGCTGGCATTCCCTGCTCAAGAGCTGGGTGAGCAGCTTTGATTAGCTGACGGTCAAGCACCTTTTTCAGATCAAATTCCTGATCAATCTGTTTGTGAATTCCCACGTGATCCGGGACTTCCACTTTGTGGAAAATAGGGCTTAAGTCCACTTTATCCCACTTCCAATGGTTCAAATGACCTGTGGATTGCAGAATTTGACTTTGGCCAACCATCTCATCAACGGTTCTGAAACCTAGAGATGCCATGATCTCACGCAGGTCTTGCACCAGGAAATTAAAGTAATTCACTACGTGGTCAGGATCTCCGGTAAACAACTTTCGCAGTTCAGGATCCTGAGTTGCAACACCGACCGGACAAGTATTCAGATGGCATTTACGCATCATGATACAACCCTCAACGATCAGCGCCGCAGTTGCAATTCCCCATTCTTCAGCACCCAAAAGAGTTGCGATCGCAAGATCACGACCAGTTCTGAGTTGCCCGTCAGTCTGAAGGACCACACGGCTTCTCAGGTTATTTTTCACCAAAGTCTGATGAGCTTCAGAGAGCCCAAGCTCCCATGGCAAACCTGCGTGACGAATTGAGCTAAGCGGAGATGCGCCTGTTCCTCCATCTGCTCCGGAGATCAGAATCACATCGGCCATAGCTTTTGCCACACCGGCAGCTACTGTTCCTACGCCTGCCTGAGAAACCAGTTTCACATTGATTCTGGCTTTTCGGTTTGCGTTTTTAAGATCAAAAATCAGCTGAGCCAAATCTTCAATCGAATAAATATCATGGTGAGGTGGGGGTGAAATCAATCCTACGCCAGGCGTGGAATGCCTCACTCTACCAATCCAATCGTCAACTTTGTGGCCCGGAAGCTGTCCTCCTTCTCCGGGCTTGGCACCCTGAGCCATTTTTATTTGAAGTTCCGCTGCGTTAGTCAGGTAATTGCTCGTTACGCCGAATCGACCGGAAGCAACTTGCTTGATAGCCGAACGCTCCCAATCACCATTTTCCTTGCGGGCAAAACGGATTTCATCTTCTCCTCCTTCTCCGGAATTACTCTTCGCGCCGATTCTGTTCATGGCTATAGCCAGAGTAGAGTGAGCTTCGTGAGAGATCGAACCGAATGACATAGCACCTGTTGCAAATCGCTTCATGATTTGGCTTGCCGGTTCCACTTGTTCAATCGGAACAGTAATTCTCTTTTTGAATTCAAAAAGGCCTCTCAGAGTAAGCGCATCCTTACTTTGGTCATTGATTCGCGTTGCAAATTTCTTGTACAATGCATAATCATTGAGTCGAGTGGATTTTTGAAGCAAATGGATGGTCTCAGGATTGAAAAGGTGTTTTTCGCCTCTTCTTTTCCACTGATAAACGCCTCCATTTTCCAGGATAGGACTATTAGTCTGATAGGCTGCACGATGTCTGATCAATACTTCTTCGGCTAACTCATCAAAAGAAATTCCGCTGATTCTGGATACAGTTCCTTTGAAGCATCGATCAATTACTTCAGGTCCAAGTCCGAGTGCCTCAAAAATCTGAGCGCCCTGGTAAGACTGAAGTGTACTGATTCCCATTTTAGAAAGCACTTTCAGCAAGCCTTTTCCTACAGCCTCCTGATAATTCGAAAACAATGTTTTTTGATCTTTAACTTTTGGGAGCTGTCCTTTTTCGAACATTTCCACCAAAGATTCTAAGGCAAGGTATGGATTGATACAAGAAACCCCATATCCAATCGCAGTAGCAAAATGATGGGTTTCCCGGATATCTCCGGATTCTAAAACAAGACCTGCCCGGGTTCTGATTTTCTTATTCACCAAATGGTGATGCACTGCGCCGATTGCCAAAAGGGATGGTATCGGAGCAAGTTCTTCAGAGCTGTTTCTGTCTGAAATGATCAGAATATTTTTACCCGCATGGATAGCATCTTCTGCCTCCTGACAAAGCTTGTCGAGTGCTTCCAATAATCTTCCCGGTTTATGGTCAGCATTGAAGTGACCGAAAAGCTTGATGGTTCGGTAGTCTTTATCCTCCATATTCTGGATTTTCTCCAGATCCTTGTTCTGAAGAACTGGCTGAGAAATATGAATTTGCTTGGTATGCTGAGGTGTTTCCTCCAGAATATTATGTCCTTCACCGATTCGGGTGAAAAGTGACATCACCATTCGCTCCCTGATAGGGTCGATTGGAGGATTACTTACCTGAGCAAAGAGTTGCTTGAAATAGTTAGCAATATGCTGGCTTTGCTTGGAAAGTATTGCCAAAGGCGTATCTGCTCCCATCGAACCAACAGCTTCGTATCCGGTATCTCCCATTGGTGCCAAAATAATTTTTAGCTCCTCGGAAGTGTACCCAAAGACTGTTTGGCACTTCTTGATATTTTCGGTGGAATATGGATGCGAAAGCTGAACAGGATCCGGTTCAACCCGAAGCTTGGTTCTTTGCTCATTTACCCATTGTTCGTAAGGTTGTCTTTTGCAGATTTCTCCTTTTACTTCTTCGTCAAAGACTACACGGCCTTTTTCCAAATCTGCCCAAAGCATTTTTCCCGGACTGACCCGGCCTTTTTCCACGATTGTCGCTTCACGAATTGGCAATGCTCCGGCTTCAGAAGAAAGAATGAGACGATTATCTTTTGTGATAAAATATCTCAAAGGACGAAGTCCGTTTCTGTCGAGGGTTGCTCCTACAGACTTGCCATCTGTAAACAGCAAAGCAGCTGGTCCGTCCCAAGGCTCAACCAGAGAAGCGTGGAATTTGTAAAATGCTTTTCGGTCACGATCCATCACCTCATTGTCTTGCCAAGCTTCCGGCACGAGCATCATCATCGCATGCGGCAGGGATCTTCCACTAAGTGTAAGAAGCTCCACCATTGCATCCAGATTCGCCGAATCGGAATTCATTTTATTGGTGATTGGAAGCAGCTTAGCCAATTCTTCGTCTGTGAAAAACTTAGACTTCATCAAGTTCTCCTTAGACTTCATTTTATTCAAATTGCCTCGAATGGTATTGATTTCACCATTGTGCGACAGGAATCTGAATGGTTGAGCTAGTCTCCAGTTAGGGAAAGTATTCGTAGAAAATCTGGAATGGACGATTGCAAAGGCAGACTCAATTTTATTGTTCTGCAGGTCTTTGTAAAAAGCCAAAACCTGATCAGTCTTCAATTGTCCCTTATATATAAGTGTAAGGCTGCTTAGACTGGCGAAATAAAAGGAATTATTGACACCGGGAATTTTGGTGTTGATTTCTGAGGTCGCGTAGTTTCTCAATACATAAAGCTTTCTCTCCAGCTCGATGCCGGTGAGTCCGTCTTTGTGTTTGACGAATAGCTGCTCAATATTGGGCATTACCTCTAAAGCTCCCGAACCGGGAACAGTTTCGTCCACAGGGACAGCTCTGTATCCGATCAATTCGAAACCTAACTCATTGATGAGTTGATTCAGAAGTTCTTTGGACCTTTGAAACAGCTGTTTATTCTTTGGGAAAAACGTCATTCCTACCCCATAGTATCCGGCCTCCGGAAGATTAATTTCAGATCTGGCCGTGATATCCTTGAGGAATTGATGAGGCATTTGAATCAATATGCCAGCACCGTCACCGGTTTTGGGATCAGATCCCCGACCGCCACGATGCTCCATATTGCTAAGCATATACAAGGCATCGCTGATCGTTTCGTGTGATGGAACAGAACTCAAATCGACAACCGCACCTATACCGCAGGAGTCATGCTCAAACTCTGATCGATATAACCCTTCTTGCATTTCTAAATATGATTTAATAGGTTCAAAATTTCCAAAAATTACAGAAAATTTTTCTTTTGTTAAAATATAGGCAATAAAACAGCAGTATAAATGCCGTATTAACTATGAATACTAGCTTTATTGATTTTTTGGCAAAATGAATTTTGGTTAAAAAAACCAATCAAACCCTCAATTTTAGACAACGAATTTGAAATATATGGATCAATTTTGAAGCAGATTTATCCAAATTGGTGTAAAAAGTCTGATTTTTGGAATTTAGAAAAAAAATAAAAAAAAATACAAATTATTTTTCCGCCTTTATGAAACCTGCGTTTTCTTACAGCTGTGAATCAAAGATAAAGCAGAATAAAATTCTGCATAATTAAGAAAATTAAGAATATAATTTACTGAAAAATTAATCTGTAAATGAACTCATTCCGTCCTTTTCCATCGATTTGAGATGAACTTTAACTTTTTTGATTTTGCGGGCATCGACTGCTAAAACGGTGAATTCGAAATCCTGGAAATGAATCTTTGTCCCATTTTTGGGGAATTTGGAATTGAGTTCCAAAAGCAATCCCCCCAAAGATTCGCTCTCTCCTTTTACCTCTTCAAAGGCCTGAGGATCCAGTTCAAGCTTTTTACAGAAGTCATTCAGAGAAACCTTCCCCTCAAAGATAAAAGTTGCAGGATCTATCTCCTGAAAGAAGATGTCATCGGTGTCATCAAATTCATCGTTTATCTCTCCGATAATTTCTTCGATCAAATCTTCAAAAGTCACCAGACCAGATGTTCCTCCATATTCATCAACTACGATTGCCATATGGACTCGCTTGAGTTGGAAATCCTTAAGCAAAGAATCCACTTTTTTGTTTTCAGGGACAAAAAAACTTTTCCGGATCAATTCTTTCCATTCAAAGTTTTCATCCCGGTCGATATGAGGCAGCAAATCTTTGATGTACAGAATTCCCTGAATACTGTCGATTGTTTCTTCGAACACGGGAATTCGGGAATATCCATTTTTGTTGATTTTGTCCATTAGCTCATGAAAATCCATGTCCATATCAACAGCAGTGATTTCCATTCGGCTTTTCATGACCTGCTTTACGGTCAGGGTTCCAAAATTTACAATTCCCCGTAAAATATCTTTTTCTTCCACCGGGGTGTCCTCTGTGGACAATTCAAGAGCCTGGTTGATTTCATTTACCGAAAGTGAATATCCTTTCTTTTCAATTCGACGCTCAATCAAATTGCTTAGTGCCATCAGCATTGCTGAAAGGGGGCGGAGTAAAGAAGCGAAAAAGCTGATATGTGGAGCCATCATCATACTGAAGCTAATTTTCGCTTGGTTAGCATAGACTTTTGGCACGATCTCTCCGAAAAACACGATCGCAAAAGTGATTCCGATTGTTTGAACAAGAACGATTACAATGCCTGTTGCAGTCGGGCCGAATATTGACCAGGTCACGAAGGTGGTCAGGGTTACGATTCCAATGTTGATGAGATTGTTGAGGATCAATATTGTGCTGAGAAGATTTTTTGGAGCTTCAAGCAGTTTGGAAACTTGCTTGCCTCTGGCGGGATCTTCATCCTGAATGGAGGCAATGTCTTCATTAGAAAGTGAAAAAAAGGCCACTTCAGATCCTGAAACTAAGGCTGACCCGATTAAAAGTAGAATAAAAAGTAAGCCGTTAATAACCAGATAGCTTACTGAAGGCTCGGTGATTTGTGCTAATAAATAGTAACTCGGGTAGGGGTCGTCCATTGGTTAACCAAAAAGGTTGTTGCAAAAATACAAAATTCCCCCAAAAGTAAATTTCGGGGGAATTGTTTTAGAATGGTAAGTCATCATCTCCATCGTCCATTACCATGTCAGGTGCGCTTGACACTGGAGCCGGACTCGTTGCTCTTGCTTGTTGGGGGGCTGAAGAAGGCATTGAAGGTGCGCTTCCTCCTTCAGGTTTTCCTCCAAGCATCGTAAAACTGATGACTCTGATTTTTGTTCGCTTTCGGTTTTGACCCTGATCATCCTGCCAAGTATCAGATTTTATTTTGCCCTCTACATAGATCTGCATGCCTTTTTTGAGGTATTGCTCCGCGATTTTGGCTTGTCCGTCCCACATTTCCAAGTCATGCCATTCGGTCTGATCCACGCGATTTCCGCTTTTGTCCTTATAAGACTCCGTGGTGGCCAGTCGGATATTAGCTACCGCTTTGTCTCCTTCCAAATATTTTACCTCAGGATCCGCTCCCAGATTTCCTAATAAGATTACTTTGTTTACTCCTGCCATTATAAATTGATTTTAGGTTGAAAAATAGATCCATGAAGTTAATTAAATACCCTGATCAGACAAAAAGTTAACGATCAATTTCGATTTTGCCAGATATTCGATCTGATCCTCTTCCACAAGCAAAAAACCTTCTTT
Organism: Algoriphagus sp.; assembly: GCA_036676605.1. Lineage (GTDB taxonomy): Bacteria > Bacteroidota > Bacteroidia > Cytophagales > Cyclobacteriaceae > Algoriphagus. The sequence goes on along the minus strand of JAKFCO010000107.1, from coordinate 120,119 downwards.
TTGACACCAATCAACAAGTTTTTCATAATTGGCCATTGGAATCTCAACTTCTGAAAAGACTGCATTTAATCGCTGATGCGACAAGATATGTCGGTAATTTTTTGGCATTATTTGTATTTGCTGCGGATCGACAGATTCCATGCTGAAGTTTGAGATCTCTTCGGCTGTACTTTTTTCGACCTGCGGAAAGTCAAATAAACCCTCCCAGATATCTCCAGAGCCCCGTTTCTTCCAAACCCATTTTTCACCGCACTTGATCACATAATAATGAAAGTGTCTTTCCTTCACCTTCACCTTGTTAATTTTAACAGGAAGGGTTTTTACCAAATTATGGCTGAAGGCAAAACAGGATGATTGAAGCGGGCATTGACCACAATCAGGATTTTGAGGGACGCATTGCCTCGATCCAAAGTCCATAATCGCTTGATTATACTCTCCAGGGTTGTCCTGCGGTATCAGCTGGTTTGCCAGCGATTCAAATTCCTTTTTAGCCTTTGGGCCGGCAATGTCTGTTTCGATTCCAAAATACCTTGCTAAAACACGAAAGACATTTCCATCGACTACGGCTTGGGCCTCTCCAAAAGCAAAACTGGAAATTGCAGAAGCCGTGTAAGTTCCAACACCTTTTAATTTCAAAAGCTTTTCATACGTGTCCGGGAATTTTCCTCCATGTTCAAACCAAATTGTTTTAGCACATGAATGGAGGTTCCTTGCTCGGCTATAGTAGCCCAAGCCCTGCCAAAGTCTGAGTACTTCTTCTTCTCCGGACAGTGCAAGGTCTTTTACGGTCGGATAGGCATCCACAAATTTGTTGTAATAAGGCAATCCCTGAGCAATTCTGGTTTGCTGAAGGATGATTTCGGATAGCCAGATTTTGTACGGATCATCTGTTCCACGCCAAGGTAAATCGCGCGGATTTGCTCTATACCAAGAAAGAATTTGATGCGAAAAAGCCTGAAAATCAGTGTCTTTATGGTTCATTGGGGAATAAAATCTATACTGCAAACCAAGGTAATTTTTTCGAATTTGTTTTTTAATTGCATTGCTTCTCGTACATTTGCAGTCCCAAAAACACTTGGTTAATAGGTCGTTAAGCTTATTTCGTAATTTCTAAAATAATTTCAAAGTGACAAAAGCAGAAGTAATCACTAAGATTTCTGATAAAACAGGAATCCAAAAGGATGATGTTACACAAGCCATTGAGGCATTCTTCAAAGTAGTGAAGGATTCTATGGCAGACGGAGAAAACATCTATGTTAGAGGTTTTGGCAGCTTCATCAATAAGAAAAGAGCTAAGAAAATCGCCCGAAACATCTCCAAGAACACAGCTATCGTGATCGAAGAGCACTACATCCCGGCTTTCAAGCCATCTAAAGTGTTTGTAGAAAAGATCAAGAACAGCAAGAAAATTAAGCAACTGGCTCCTCAAGACTAAGTCTTGAGAGCAATTTGAAATGAAAAGATCTCAGCTCATACTTCTCGCAGCAGGAATTATCGCAATCGCAGGGTTTTATGCTTTGCCAACAGCGGTGGTGGATACTAAAGGTGATGCAGATTCAATTTCCCGGGAAAATGAAGAAGCCTCCTCAACAACCACAGATCCTGCAAGTCTTCATGAGTCGGAGCTTTCTTCAGATCAAGTAGCCGAGATTGTCTCGTTGAGGGCTCAAGTCGAAGGAGGAGATCCGGAGGAAGGTAAAGTCTTGGCAGCTCTTGCATTGGCAGATATTTATCAGGGGTTGAGCAAATACGATAGCGCAGGTTACTATCTTGGGCTCGCATTTGAAGAAAAGCAAGAATTGGAGTTGGCAGAAAAAGCAGGCCTTGCCTACTATGAAGCTTTCAGTTTTGCGCTTGATCCCGATAAAGTTGCTAATACAGCTGAATTGACAAGAAGTTATCTTTCAAAAGTGTTGGAGAAAGATCCTTCACGATTGGATTTGAAGACGAAAGTAGCAATGACCTATGTGTCTTCTGCTAACCCGATGCAGGGAATCACGATGCTGAGAGAAATTCTCGAGCAAGATCCCCAAAACGAAGATGCCTTATTTAATATGGGGGTACTTTCGATGCAGTCAGGTCAGTACAAAAGAGCCATAGAGCGATTTGAAGAACTTCTTCAGTATCATCCTGAAAACTTACAGGGTCAGTTTTACCTCGGAGTGAGCTACTTCGAAGCCAATCTTAAAAACAAAGCAAAAGCTCAGTTTGAGAAAGTAAAGGGAATGACCGATGATCAAATGATCCTTGGAAGTGTCCAAAGCTATCTCGACAGGCTATAAATTATTTTATCACTTAAACTCATAAAACTATGCCTTGCGGTAAGAAAAGAAAGAGACATAAAATCGCTACGCACAAGCGTAAGAAAAGACTAAGAAAAAACAGACATAAGAAGAAGTAATCACTTCTTCTTATTCCTGTTTTAGTACAAACACGTTCATTTACATATAAATAGATACGATTTTGAGTACGGAATTATTAATTGATTCTGCTCAAAACGGTAGTCGTATCGCCCTCCTCCAAGATAAAAGCCTTGTTGAGTTGCATTCCGAAGGGATGGACAATTCATTCAAAGTTGGAGATATTTACCTGGGAACCGTCCGCAAAATCGTCAATGGGCTCAATGCAGCCTTCATTGACGTAGGTTATGAGAAAGATGCCTTTCTTCATTACCAGGACCTCGGGCCGAATTTCAACAGCATGATGAAGTTCACCAAGATGGTGCGCAACAACAACTACAGCAATTACATGCTGAAAGGCTTCGAAAACGAACCTGAAATAGACAAGATTGGGAAGATTTCCAATATCCTGTCTAAAAGCAACAGTCAAGTGCTTGTTCAGATCGTAAAAGAACCTATCTCAACGAAGGGTCCCCGACTATCATGTGAGCTCTCTCTACCCGGTCGCTATCTCGTACTTGTCCCTTTTTCAGACACCGTAAATGTGTCTAAAAAAATCAGAAGCAACGAGGAAAGAAAAAGACTTTTGAGGCTCATCTCTTCTATCAAGCCCGCTAATTTCGGAGTAATTATCCGAACAGTAGCCGAAGGCCAGTCCGTAACCGAACTGGATAAAGACCTTCGAAATCTTCTCACAAATTGGGAAGAAGGGATGAAGAAGCTGTTGAAAGCCAAAAGCCGCGACAAAATTATCGGAGAGATGAGTATGGCCTCCTCACTTGTGAGAGACCTGCTCAATGAATCTTTCGACGCAATCACCGTAGAAGACGAAGAGACCTACGATCAGATCAAAACCTACATCAGGACAATTGCACCTGAGAAAGAAAAAATTGTAAGACTTTACAACGGTAAAGTCAAGATGTTTGAAAGTTTTGGAATCGAAAAGCAAATCAAAAGCCTTTTTGGGCAGACGGTCAGCCTTCCTCAGGGAGGGTATGTGATCATCGAACATACCGAAGCCCTGCACGTCATCGACGTCAACAGCGGCAACAAGTCCAATCAGGAAAGTGACCAGGAATCAACAGCACTTAAAACCAACCTGGTGGCTGCAAAAGAAATTGCCAGACAACTCCGCCTCCGGGATATGGGAGGCATCATTGTCGTCGATTTTATCGACATGAAAAAGGCAGAGAACAAGAAAGCCATTTTTGAAGCGATGCAATCGGAGATGAAGTACGACAGATCCAAGCATACCGTATTGCCCCTGAGCAAATTTGGGCTAATGCAAATCACCCGGCAGCGAGTAAGACCAGAGGTCAATATTGTGACCAAAGAAATCTGCCCGGCATGTAACGGTACCGGCAAAATCCAGGCATCCATTCTGATTGCCGATAAGCTGGAGAAAGACTTGGAGCATATCGCCACGATCCAAAACGTAGCAAATATTCAAATTGGGTTACATCCCTATCTGCACGCTTTCTTTACACAAGGTCTAATTAGCCGTAGAGCAAAGTGGTTTTTCAAGTATTTTAAGTGGGTAAAACTGATCAGAGACTCTTCCCTACCAGTGACGGAATACAGATTCTTAGATGAATCTGGTGAAGAAATTGAACTACAAGTAAAAAGCGAGACTGAGTAAGTCTCGCTTTTTTTTATGCCTGAATACTTGTAGCTACTAAGTGCGCAAAGGATGCACAAAGCTTACTGGTAGTTACTGTGTTTTATTTCGATGGAGGGAATGCCAGATGTTTTGTTTGTCTTTGCAAATTAGTTTCGATCATTGATTTTAGAGAAATCAATTACAGCGAATGCCGTCACATCATCTTTTGTTTCAGTATAAAGACTAAGTGCGTACCCCTTAGGAATATTGAATCCAGAAATACCCATTTCCTTGGATTTAAAATCTAGTTCCGCCTCTGAGGTCAGATTTTTATCAAATACTAATAAACGATTCTTTTCCTGATCTCGATTTTCAAGTGTAGGACCTTTTACTCTCACCCATCGAAGAATTTTTTCAGCATGGGTGTCAAAATCAAGTCCATTGTACTTACTGCTTTCATGGTCTGGTTTATATACAATATAGTCTCCGCTGGGAACCGTTGTTCCTTTTTTAAAGACTAGAGGCTCAGTTGTTCCTGCCCATTTCCAGGTTTGCTTCCCATTTTTTACCAAGGCTATTGTATCTGATATAGCAAAACCAATCAGGTGTTCATCGCTAGTTGGAAGATAAATATGACTAAAAAGACCTAACTGGTCCTCATTTGTGAATTCTGTGATGTTTTTTGGATACAGGAAATTAAAATTTGAAAAGGAATGAGATTCAGTATTGAAGGTTACACCCCATTTGTCATAATCCTCAAACCCCTCCAGAAAAACATGGGGTATATCTACAAAAAAGAGTTCATTTCCAGATTTTCGAATTCTATTAAAATTTGCAGTGGAATAATTAGCATACTTCCTGGCGGTACTTATTTTAGGGAAATCCGATCGTTTGATTACTCTTCCCTCAAAATCACACTGAATTAATTCCTTCTGTTGAGAAAGTACATAGATACTATTCTCATCTATATAATTCCCAGTAACGAAGGAGCCTATTCCATCTGGGCCTTCTTTTTCATACCTCTGTTTTCTTAACAGCTTTCCTTCCGGATAGCTATACACCATTAATTGATGGTTTAAAAAAGTAACTAATACTTCTCCAGAATCAGTTTTGTAATAGCTGAAATTTGTACCCAAATCTTTGGTCAGGGTATCTTTCTCCAAATACAGTGTGTCAACGATCAAATCTGCCAAATCGAGGATTGGGACTTCTTTGTCCGGTTTTGTAATGCATGAAATCGCCAGTGCTGCATTAATTAGAAAAGTAATCAAGGAAAGCTTTCTCATCATGTGATTGTTTAGAAACTACTTGTTAAGATAAAAAACTAGTTCTACAAAAAAAGCTTATCGTTTGATAAACTCAAATTTCGCCAAATTTTTAAGGAGTTTGATCTCAGGTTCATCGGTTAAAAAAATCATAGGCCAATACCAGTTTTTCAATTCTTATCTGATGCCTCCCTTTGGATAAATTTTCGATCGGGAATGCTGACTGATACAAATTTTGCCCGGAAGCTGTCAGCCTGACCTTACTCCAGTTCTCGATGTTGATTAAACCCGGGATTCTGCAGCAGTTTCAAGCCGTAATAGATTTGCTAATGCATATTTGGGTTAAAGAATCATTCAGGTAGATCCGGTGTAAATCAGCGGTTTCATTGAATTCATGCCAGGCCAAAGTATCAAGTGATACATTAAAATCAGCTTTGATTCGTTTCATGATTTTGGAATCTCCCTGGTATCGCACGACTCCTAATTTTTAGCATATTTTCTGAAGCCTCTTCTTTCGGGATAAAAGCTTTTGCAAATCTCTTTTCAGAATCATGGTATTCTTCAAAATTCAAGTTCTTCGCCGGCCATTCCTGATCCATTTGATTGACATTCGTCTCATTGTAAAACAGCGAAAAATCCTTGATATCAGACATGATAATCGAATAGCCATTCCAAAAATCAAAAGCCCATAAAAAAGGGTAAACCACTTCCCAAGATTGCTTTGATAAATGGCAGCAATCGAAGAAAAGTACTGGAACTTACCACTTACAACTCACTGATAACCAATTTTACATAAGAGAATCCATCGTCACCAGCGACAAATCCTTCCGGTTTACTTCCAAAAGTGAATGATATTCCCGGATTGGAAATTGCCAGCCTTCGTCTCCAAGTTCCCAAAGGAGCGGAGCAAGATTCTGAACAGCCGCTTTGCATCCCTGCACGATAGCTCCCATTTTTCCGGTTTGTTTGGAAAGTGCGGCTTCGTTCTCAATTTCAAAAGATCCTGAAAATCCTTTTTCCTTCAGGATTCCCACAAAAGCTCTCCAGTCCATTGAATCGCCCAAACCGAAACCCGGAAGCGTGGCCTCGTAGTGATGGCGATCCCAAGGATTTTTGCTGGATGGGATTCCAAGTTTCTCGGCCCATTCAGGACGGATCTGTTGCAGGGGATACATATTTCCCCAGAAAGGATCTGGATTATTTCTTGTTGATTTCACGTGAATCCGCTTCAATCGGCTCATATCTGTATTTTTGATGACTGACACAGGATCAGTGTGCTGCCAGACATCGTGAGAAGGATCGTAGATTTCACCGTGATTTTTCTCAGGAATGAGTTCGTACATCAGCTTCCTCGCTGCGAGTACACCTGTCAGATTGTTGTAGGTTCCGGTGAATCCTGAGCTTCTCCAGCCTTCCATCGGACAGTTTTCATAGACTACTGTCACGCCGAGATCAGCCGCGTAGCGAATGATCGGAGTGAAAATCCGCTGATATTCGAAGAGATTTTTCTCAAATCCGCCTTCCTCATTTCCCAGTTCGTGGTTGTATCCGACAAATGTTCCGACTTTCACATCGTTTTCATCGCCACCGAGCAAGTGCGCCATTCGGATCAGGCGAAGGAGGTGATTTTGATTTTTCACACGGTGGACGGGATCTCCACCGATCAGGTTTTCGAAGGCCCCGATGGATAATCGGAGTTTGGCTCCGTTGAATTTTTCGATCAGCAGTTTGGCTTCCTCCGGACCGAAATTCTCATAATCCAGGTGAGTGGCGACAAAATCATCGCGGGTTCCGTCTTTTCTGAAAACACAGAGGTCAAGTCCCTGCACGCCGATTTCAATCGCTTTTTGGATAGTTTGATCGAGGTTGAGCTGATCAAAAGCGGATGTCATGATCCAGATGGGATTTGCCATGGTTTTTTAGGGTTTATGCGAATGTAAAAATTGAAAAGGAATTGGGAAAGGGGAAAGGGAATAGGAGACTGGAGATTAAGAGATTGGGGAATGGGAGTTTGGAGAATGAGGGATTAGGAGATTGGAGAATAGAGAAAAAGAGAATAGAGATTAAGAGATTGGGGAATAGGGATTAGGAGACTGGAGATTAAGAGATTGGAGATTGGAGAATAGAGAAAAAGAGAATAGAGATTAAGAGATTGGGGAATAGGGATTAGGGATTCACTTCCAACTTCCAGCCTCCAACTTCCCAACTTCCCAACTTCCCAACTTCCATTCTCCAACTTCTATCCTTCCGAATATCGCCTTCTGATCTCCACTTTCTGCTTTTGTCTCTCCCAGAGGGCTCTCGCCAAATCGGAAGCGACCTGATCAGGTTTTGCTTCGTGGAGGATTTTTTTCAGCCGGGTTTCTCCCAGATCGATTCGGTAGCAAATCTGCAAAAGCCGTTCAAAATCCCTGTCCAGGAGCTGGATGATGGCTTTGGAAAGGAATTCAATGGCTTTCTCCTCGTCAAAACCTTCCTTGATTTCCGGAAGTGTGAAGTCTTTGGCGAGCAGAGAAAAAGTATCAGAGAGCGGAGAGTTTTCCATGATCAAAGATAAAAAAAGCCCGATTTCTCAGGCTTGGGATTATTCTTCAGTTTTTGTCTCAGGAGTATCCTCAAGCACTTCAGGAGCCTGAGAACGCACAATTTTATACCAGGAAACCAATTTCTTGATGTCAGAAGTATATACTCTGCCCTCATCCACGGTTGGAAGCACATGCTTCATAAAAGCTTTCAGCTCGGAGTCATCAGGATTGGCATCTAATCCCAGATCACCTTTGAATTCTGCTTCGATTTTTTTCATCACTGACTCTAATGGCTCAGCGCCCTCTTCTGTCAGGGTGTAGATAGAAATATCTCCGAGGATGGATACCCGCTGTGCCATTCCGGCTACCAGTTTGGTTTTCTTCTCATCCAGGCTTTCAAGGATCACGCCTGTTCTGGAAGGTTTCAATATTTTATACAATCCGGGCTTACCGGATACTGTCGCTAGGTCTTTGAAATTCATGGATTAAAATTTTTCAGAATGCAAATATAGAGTTTCAGGTCAATAGATTTCCCCGGATTCGTATTCCTTGACCAACTCTTCGATAAACTTGACCAATTCCTCCTTTCCCGTGCTGCTTTCTGCAGAAGTCACGAAGTAATCAGGTTCCTCTTCGAAGATCTCTGTGGTCTTTTTGAGAAAGGCTTTCACATTCTGATCGGTCTTTCCTTTGGACTGTTTATCAGCTTTGGTGAAGACTATAACAAGAGGAATTCCCTCAGATCCGCACCAGGAAAGAAACTCAAGGTCAATCCCCTGTGGCTCAAGCCGGCTGTCAATCAGGATAAAAACTCCGCAAAGGTTTTCTCTTTTCGTCAGATAAGTACTGATCATGGCTTCCCAGCCATCTTTTACTTTTTTATTGACTTTGGCAAAGCCATAGCCCGGCAAATCGACCATGTACCAGCGATCATCGATTAAAAAATGATTGATTAACTGAGTTTTTCCGGGTTTGGCTGAGGTTTTAGCCAGGTCTTTGGTGCCTGTGATCATATTGATCAGGGAGCTTTTCCCCACGTTGGATCTGCCGATAAATGCGATCTCAGCACGATCAGGCTTGGGACATTTTCCCGGATTATTATTACTGATTACAAAAGTTGCTTTCTGGATCATAAACTTTGATTTCCCGACAAAAGTACGATAATCCCGGATTATGCATCGGGATTCGTCATAGCCTGTCCCGACGAATGTCGGGAAGGCCTGAAAATGCACTTGAATCAGACTGTTTGGAAATTTAGGCTAGGCACCGAAATGGTGAACCTGCCGGTAGGCAGGATTGAAAATGGCAAAAAAGTGAGTGATTTTGCCTCAGTTCTAACCCGTAACAGAGTTGCTAATATATTTTTTGGGATTCTATTCCTCGTTCATTCTCTTGGTTTTGAAAGCAACAATTTTCGATTCCTCGGGTTTCTTCAGTATTATTGCGCCTCCAAAGATTGATTTCTAATGTCTGTAGTTCCATATAAAGATAAGCAAGACCCCAAAAAAGCTCAGGTCGCTGAGATGTTCAACAATATCAGTCATCGCTATGATTTGCTAAATCATGTGCTGAGTCTGGGGATTGACATCATCTGGAGAAAAAAGGCGATCAAGCTTTTGCAAAAAGATCAGCCCAAATTGATCCTTGATATTGCGACAGGAACCGGAGATTTTGCGATTGAAGCTTTGGCACTGAATCCTGATAAAATCATTGGGGTGGACATTTCCGAAGGTATGCTTGCCGAGGGGAAAAAGAAAATGAAAAAGCGCGGGCTTGAGGATAAAATCGAACTTCAGATGGGAGATTCCGAAGGGTTGCTTTTTGAAGATAATAAGTTCGATGCGGTCATCGTTTCCTTTGGAGTCAGAAACTTCGAAAATCTGGAAAAGGGATTGGCGGATATGTACCGGGTATTGAAGCCGGGTGGAAAGACAGTTATTGTGGAGTTTTCAAAGCCAAAGGGTTTTCCGATGAAACAGGCATACGCTTTGTATTCCAACCATATTCTGCCTCAAATAGGCAAAATTGTATCAAATGACAATTCTGCTTATACTTATCTGCCGGAATCTGTTCAGGCTTTCCCTGATGGAGAAGATTTTCTGGCGGTTTTGAAAAAAGTCGGTTTTACCAGAACTCTATGCAAACCTCTCACTTTTGGAATAAGCTCGATCTACGTAGGCACAAAATAGCCTTCGCGACTGCTCTGATTTTCTTTTTTTCTGTTACTTCTTTTGCACAGGGAATGTTTGGCCTCACCAGCGGGTCAGGGTCCGATGATAAATTAGTGTCTTACGGTTTTTTTCTTGCTGCTCATACCAATACTTATCGATTAAAATACTCGGAGGCTTTTTTTGATCCGGCAAATACGACTACCAGCAATGTAGCCTCGATTTATACTCAATTTACCCCCGGGTTTTCCTTGGGTTTCGTCGGGATGCTTCGGCTGCATGATCAGGTCCATTTACTCTTTACTCCCAAAGTCGGCTTTTATGAATATCGGACAGAGGTAAATTTTTATGGGGATGTCCCGACAAATGCGCCAGGTGCCGGAAATACAAATAATGAGTTTATTGTAAATGCTCCGACTGTGATCGTGAATGAAGCAACAATGGTGGAGTTGCCGCTATTATTTAAATATCGCTCCATGCGTTTCAATAATACCCGAATGTATTTTATCGGAGGCGCGAGCTATCAGTTCCGTACCAAAAGTCAGGAGGAGGCAAATCTGGATGAATTGGTGACAACCGGCCGGGATTTTACCATTGAAATGGGAATGGGCTTCGAAATCTATTTTCGCTATTTTAAGTTTGCCCCGGAAATCCGCTTTTCCCATGGTCTGAACAACCTCTATCAGGCTGAAAATACAATCCCTGAAATCCGGGATGCCATCTCCTCAATCAAGAATAAGTCTATTACGCTTTATTTGAATTTTCAGTAAGAGAATTTGGAAATATGATTGGACTCTTTCTTGCCAATAATGGAATTCTCGTAAGATAAAGGGCTGGAAGACCCCGCCACCGCGGGCAGGCGATGACGGATGACCGAAGTAATCCAAAATTAAATGTTCCTCTGGATTTTCAATTGTTTAAATAAACCAGTGGCAGGATTGCGCCATACATGTTCAGAAATCGTTAAATTCTCCTTTTAGCTTTCGCCAGAGATAAAATCCTGACCCACCTTTTTTCTAAATCAGTTATCTTGCCGTCATGGAAAAGAAAATTGCGTTGGTCACCGGAGCTACTTCGGGAATTGGCCGTGCCTCTGCTATCACTTTGGCCAAAATGGGCTTTCACATCATCGCTACAGGAAGAAGGGCTGATCGCCTTGAAGAATTAAAATCTGAGATGCCGGAAGGAATTGATTTCCTCCCATTGGTTTTTGATGTGAGAGATCGTGATACGGTGATGGAAATCCTTGGGAACCTTCCAGAAAACTGGAAAAATGTAGACGTGCTTCTCAACAATGCAGGAAATGCACATGGCATGGATCCAATTCAATCCGGAAATATGGACGACTGGGATGCGATGATAGATATCAATGTAAAAGGCTTGTTGTATGTATCTAAAGCAATTATTCCCGGAATGTGCGAGCGTAAATCCGGGATGATTATCAATATAGGGTCAATTGCCGGTAAGGAAGTTTACCCAAATGGCAACGTCTATTGCGGTTCGAAACATGCGGTGGATGCCATCACCAAAGGAATGCGAATTGACCTGAATCCGTTTGGAATAAGAGTGGTAGGAATACACCCGGGATTAGTCGAGACAGAGTTTTCTTTGGTAAGATTCAAAGGTGATTCGGCACGCGCTGAGACGATCTATCAGGGATACGAGCCACTTATCGCTCAGGACATTGCGGATATTATAGAATTTGCTGTAAATCGTCCGGCTCATGTGGTTTTGGCAGATATTGTTGTCTTGCCGACGGCACAAGGATCTGCAGCTTTGGTAAAAAAAGACCTGAAATAAGCTATGAAAAACATACTTTACTTCTTGGTATTGTCGGTCCTTTCATTGGCTTGTGCTTCTGATAAAGGAGATGGTACCGTTATGGAACCTGAGGCAGAAACCCCGAAAGATAGCCTGGAGGTTTCTGAGACAGTGGGGATGACGGAACTGGAGGAAACATTGAAAAGTCAGGGATTGGTCAATATCGAAGTAGCTATTCCCGGATTGAAGGTTGAACTCATGTATTCGACTGTAAATAATTTCTTTGAGCAGGATGTTTATGGAGATTTGACCCATGCGTATTTGCAGCCTGAAGTAGCGGATCGATTGAAAAAAGCTCAGGAAATGCTTCAAAATGAATATCCGAACCTGACTTTGCTAGTTTATGACGGTGTTCGACCTCTAAGCGTTCAGCAGATTCTTTGGGATAATCTGGACAAGCCGGATAGCATCAAACCGCTTTATGTGGCTGATCCAAAAGTCGGGAGTTTACATAATTTCGGAGTGGCAGTTGACCTGACCATCTATGATAATGAAGCCGGAAGACCGATTGACATGGGAACAGGCTATGATTTCTTTGGCTATGAAGCCTATCCTGACAGGGAATTAGAAATGATGGCTGAAGGCAAGATCACACGTGCTCAGGTTGCCAATCGGGAGATCCTTCGGAAAGTAATGAAGGCCTCAGGATTTACCGGAATCGGATCGGAATGGTGGCATTTCAATGCATTCACCCGAAAAGAAGCAGGTGAGAAGTTTGAAATTGTCAAGTGATTTTAGATTTCGGATATATGATTGATCCTGGATGTGCTTTTCAATAACCAATAACTTAATAACCAATAACCCAATAACCATTAACAAAATACAAACAACCAATAACCCAAAACTATGAATCTCAAACCCACCCTAATCACGCTTGGATTGCTTCTAAGCATTGTTTTCATCGCCCCGGCTCAGCAATTCAAGGCCTTGGTTTTCAGCAAGACCGCAGGCTTCCGCCATCAATCCATTCCTGATGGAGTTGTGGCACTTAAGAAAATGGGAGAAACCCATGTTTTTGATGTGTATACTACTGAAGATGCAAGAGCATTCACAGAGGAAAATCTGGCCAAATATGACGTCGTCATCCTGATGAGTACTACCGGTACCATCTTTAATGACGAGCAAAAAGCGGCTTTCCAGAAATATGTACAAAGCGGAAAAGGCGTTGTCGGAATCCACTCCGCAACAGACACCGAGTACGAATGGCCTTGGTACAATCAGATGATCGGAGCCTATTTCCTGGCTCATCCAAAGCAGCAAACTGTCAGACTTCAGGTTTTGGACAAAACCCATCCTGCTACTTTCCATTTGCCTGCTACCTGGCTTTGGACAGACGAATTGTATGAATTCAAAAATATCAATCCGAATATCAAAGTCCTGATCAACGCGGATGAAACCAGCTACACAGTGGCTAAAGGAAACGGACCAAATCATCCAATGGCCTGGTATCATGAATTTGACGGAGGAAGATCTTTTTACACGGCTTTAGGTCACGTAGAAAGTGCTTTCCAGGATCCTGATTTTCTGAAGCATGTATATGGTGGTATCTGGTGGGCAGCAAAAGGCTATCCGTTAAAATAATCAGGAATTTTCCGAAATCAGGAACTTAAAGCCCTGATTTCAGTTTTCTAAATATAAATCAAGAATCCCATGCTGAAAGCACAAGCAAGACCTGTTCACCTCTACATGGAGGCAAATCCTAACCCAAACTCATTAAAGTTTGTCGCCAATTTCATGTTGGCAGATGATGGAGTAAGTTTCGATTACCCGGATTTGGAAAGTGCCGAAAACAGTCAACTGGCAAAAGAACTTTTCAATTTTGCTGCTGTTCAGAGGGTGTTTATTGCCTCAAATTTTGTCACAGTCACCAAGACTGAAGATGTGGAATGGTCAGAAATACAGACGATTATTCGCAATCATATCAAACAATATCTTGAGTCAGGCCAAGCTGTAGTACAAGTTAGTTTTGATAAAGATCCTCTTTTCGATGAGAATGATTCGGAGATAGTAAAGAAAATCAAAGGTATTCTGGATGAATACATTCGACCTGCTGTAGAGCAAGATGGCGGAGCTATTGTATTCCATTCTTTTCAGAATGGAATTGTGAAAGTTCTCCTCCAGGGATCTTGTTCCGGTTGCCCATCGAGCACTGTCACATTGAAAGCCGGAATTCAAAACCTGCTTACCCGTATGCTTCCTGAGGTAAAGGAAGTTCAGGCAGAAGGAATCTAATCTCGTACTACCTCATGGGAAAAAGAGACTGGTCTTGGGCGATTCTGGGCATCCTGGCTCTTGGAGTTCGCTATCTGGCTATTCAAAACCCGGAGGCTACAGATACTATTTATTCAAGAACATTCTTTCCGGGAATACGGAACTTAATTGATTTAACGCTGGGAAATCTGCCATTTCCCAGCGTTTATCTTTTTATACTACTCCTATTGCTGATTTTAGGACTTTATTCCCTAAAGTTAAGCAGAAGGATTGGCTGGAAAGAAAGAGGTTTTTACACTTTCAAGGCCTTGGCAAATGGTCTGGGGGCCCTGGTTTTTTTCTTCCTCATCCTTTGGGGATTCAACTATCAGCGAACTCCTATTTTCCAACAGCTTGGACTCAAACCTAAGGCTTTGGACTTAGTGGAGTTAAAGGAAGAAATTTGGATTACGCAGAGACTCGTGAAGCAATATCGGGGATTCATCACTCAGGATACGGTTGCAATTACCGAAATACTCCCTTTTCCCGAGCTGGAGAAATTGGTCCGAAACAATGTGGGTGAAAACCTGGATATGCTGGGTCTCAATTTTACCGGAAATCCCAGAACCAAGATGTTTCCGCCTGCTGGTTTTATGAGGAAAATGGGAATTTTGGGTATCTATTTCCCATTTACCGGAGAGAGTTACATCGACCCGACCTTGCATCCATTGGAGCAGCCTTTTACCATCGCACACGAAATGGCCCATAGCTATGGAGTGACCGATGAAGGCGAGGCGAACTTTATTGCCTGGGTTATTTGCAGCAATAGCGATGATCCTTTACTTCGATACTCGGGTCAGTTGCGATTATTGATGTATCAGTTCCGGGATTTTTATCGGATTGCTCCTGATGAATTCAAAGCATTTATGAAGACTCTGGATAGGGGAATCATGAATGACTTGATCTCACTCCAGAAAGCGACTGAATCGGTCAAGCCTTTTTCACTTGAGCTCAGCCGTAAATCCAATGATATTTTTCTGAAATCTCAGGGGGTAAAAGCTGGTGTGAATAGTTATCAGCAGCTTCCTATGTTAGCCTTTGCCTGGAGAGACCGGATGAAAGGAGACTGATTTTTTGATTTCTTAGTTTGAAGAATGAAGTTTTTGATATATGTTTAGTTCAAAATCATACTTCATGAAATTCCTCTCTATTTTTCTTTTATTTCAGCTTTTTTCAATCACCGCGTTTGCCCAGATTACGATCGAGACGGAGCGAGACGAAAACGGGAACGTTCTGTTTTTTTCCAAAAATCCCGAGATCGTACCTTATTCAGTAATCCTGAACTTCTCAACCCTTCAAAATATGACTTCCACTGGTGGAGGATCTGTATTGGGAGTTGCTATGCCTGGAAGAATTCGATTGGCAACCTTGAAGCCCACTTTAGCAGGTCAAGGGACTAATTATTCTTTCACATATTCATTTGCAAAAGGAAATGTGTACGCCAAAAATAAAACAGAGCCGGTGTACCTGATTCCTGTAAAAGAGGGAGTGAAAGTGCAGGCCGTTTTAATGACGACTATTGAGGATCGACTGGGGAAAACGGTCGTCGATAATCCTTACAGAGGTGTTTCTTTTCGATTTGAGGAGCCGACCAGTATTGTTGCTCCGAGGAAGGGCGTAGTGTCTGAAATTAAAATGCAGGAAAATCCGGGGAGTGATAATCTGGACTATCGCAGCAGCGAAAATCATATTGAACTCTACCATGAAGACGGGACTTTTACCAAAATTATGGTGCTGAAGCCTGGTTCTCAGAAAGTGAAGGTTGGTCAGATGGTTTTTCCGGGAGACGAACTGGCGGAGTCAGCGGGAGAAAATTACAATTCGGGCAGACATGTTCGAATGGTTTGCCTTAAAACGGAAAAAGAGGGAACAGAAAAATTTAAATACAAGAACATTCCTGTGAAATTTTCCACGGCAACAGGGAATCGTGAAATTTCTCAGTCTGAAGAATTGGAGGTTGTCTTTCCAAGAGAAATAATCATCCTGGAAATGAGCAAAAAGGAATTGAAGATTTTTGAGGAGAGGAAATGATTCCTTAACCCTGGATAACTTTCTTGCGATTTCCTACCCATACACCCAGGATGACTGCGGCTATTCCGATGTAATGCCCAAAAAGCAGCACTTCCCCATCCAATACTCCCCAGAAAATCGCAACTACAGGTATCAGGTAAGTTACTGAACTGGCGAAAATAGGGGAGGCTGTTTTCACCATGATATTGAAGAGAATCAAAGCGATAGCGGTGCCCATCACTCCCAGTAAAGTCACAAATCCCAAAGCCCTTAAAGCTCCATCGTGGGTGACAAGTTTATAGGAAAATTCTGTTCCGGCCATCAGGTAAATCAAGGCAAGCGGCAAGACCATCAAAAGAGAAATGGCAGTAATTTCAATGGATTTGAGCGAAACGAAGCGGGATTTGATGAGGTGCAAATTGAAGCCATAGCAGATGCAGGCTAAAATCACGAAAAATGCATATCCGTTGATTCCGGTAAATGAATCAAGTCCAGAGCCTTCCTTGAGTGTGATCAAAATCAAAACTCCGATAAAAGCAATTACCAATCCCAAAGCATTTCTTCGAGTGATTTTTGACCGGAAAAACAGGGCTCCGATAATCACCACAAACAAAGGAGTCAACGCATTCAAAACTCCGGTTAAAGAACTGCTGAGTCTGGTTTGGGCTGTAGGAAATAGAAATGCCGGAATAAAACTTCCCAGGAGTCCAATCAAAATCAGATTTTGAGCTTGCTCGCCTGTCAGAAATTTGATCCGGGGAAGGGAAAGAGGAAGCAGAAAAGTGGCTGCAGCTACGATTCGATAAGCACCGACTTCTCCCGGTGAAAATACTTCGAGTCCTCGCTTGATCAGTATGAAAGAACTGCCCCAGATAAGTGCAAGTACTACCAGCAAGCCCCAGTTTTTTAGGTTGCTGTAATTGGTGGTTGGTGTCATTTGACGGCTGAAGAAAAACCTTTTCCGATGCAAAAGAAGCAATTCCCCGGCAGTTTTATTGCAAAAAAAACGCGCTCAAAAACATTTGTTGAAAACTGGGAAAATGTTGAAGTGAAGAGTCGTTTTTTTGCCGAATTTTTTTCGCAAAATGGAATAAAAAAAAAGAGCAGATTCCAAAACCGGAACGCTGCTCTTTATTATTTAAAGTGCCCAAGATTCGATCGAATCGTTAAAACTCATAATCAGCATATACTTCTGAGACCTGATTTAGGATTTCACAAACATGCTCATAAGTTTCGGCTGTGACCATTTCGGTTCTGAATGTTTTGAAATTCGGCATCCCACGGAAATAACTGGTGTAATGGCGTCTCATTTCCAGTATTCCCTGCTTTTCACCTTTCCATTCTACTGAAAAATCAAGATGCTTTTTTGTTACGGCGATTCTTTCATCCAAATCAGGGGAAGGAAGTTTTTCTCCGGTTGCGAGGTAGTGTTTGATTTCGTTGAAAATCCACGGATAACCAATCGAGGCTCTACCGATCATCATTCCATCCACGTTGTATTTGTTTTTGTATTCCAGTGCTTTCTCCGGAGAATCGATGTCTCCGTTTCCAAAAACAGGAATTTGCAGTCTCGGATTGTCTTTGACCAGATTCAAATAACTCCAGTCCGCTTCACCTTTGTACATCTGCTGACGCGTACGCGCATGAATGCTGATTGCCTGAATTCCAATATCCTGAAGCCTTTCTGCCACTTCCACGATTCGTATCGTGTCCTGACTCCAGCCTAGTCGGGTTTTTACAGTCACCGGAATATTTACACGCTTGACGATTTCGGCAGTCATGGATACCATTTTGTCGATATCCAGCAGAATTCCGGCTCCGGCACCTTTGCAGGCTACCTTATGAACCGGGCAACCGTAGTTGATGTCCAGGATATCCGGACCCGCTTCTTCTGCAATCGCCGCAGCTTCCCGCATAGATTCGATTTCATTTCCGAAAATCTGAATCCCAATCGGTTTTTCGTAATCGAAAATATCGAGCTTTTGAATACTTTTTGCAGCATCTCGAATCAGTCCCTCGGAACTGATAAATTCTGTGTACATGAGATCCGCACCATTTTGCTTGCATACTGCCCGGAATGGCGGATCACTCACGTCTTCCATGGGTGCTAAAAGCAATGGGAACTCGCCCAACTCCAACTTTCCTATTTTTACCACTTCTGTATTCTAAAATTGCGCGTAAATTTACCTCAAATATGGAGATTTACGAAACCGAATCAGAAATAGCCAAACGAAAGAGTTGGCTTTTATCCCTGGTAGTCATTGTTTTAGTCACTTTAGGAGTTCTGGTCGTGTTGCAGGGAGCTGCTTTGGCTATCGTTCCCAGTCTTTTTAATATCACGTTGGAGGACATTGTTGGTCTGATGAGTGGAGACTTTGATGTTCCAAATGGCCGGATGGCAATGCTTCTTGTTCAGGGAATCGGTTCAGGTATCGGATTCTGGCTTGCAGCCTGGATAATTTCCAATAGGATTGACAAAGCAAATCTTCGCTGGGATGTTCAGCTTTCGAGATTTAATCTAATAGGCGGAGCTGTGGTACTTGTCCTCACGGTTGGAGCGATGTTTTTCAATGCTTTTCTGGTTTATTTCAATAATCAGCTAGTATTGCCCGAATTCATGTCGGAAACGGAAACCTGGATGAAAGAGATGGAGCAGCAATTGATGGAGCTGACCAAATTCCTGACAGATTTCCAGACTATCCCTGAGTTATTGATGGGGGTTTTGGTGATCGGTGTATTAGCGGGGATAGGCGAAGAGATGTTTTTCAGGGGGGTGATTCAGCCCAAAATGCATTTCTATACAGGTTCTGCTCACTTGGGAATCTGGCTTACTGCTATTATTTTCTCAGCGATCCATGTTCAATTCTATGGATTTTTGCCCAGGGTCTTTCTGGGGGCGGTTTTCGGATATCTGTATGTTTATTCCGGAAGCATGGTTTATCCTATTCTTGCACATATTTTCAATAATTCCTTTACAGTGGTAATGGTTTACATGGCCAATCAGGGTATGATTGACTTTGATCTTGAGTCTTCGGATGAGGTGTCTTACCCAGTTGCATTTTTTGGTTTGTTGGTTCTTTTGGCAGGAATCTTTTACTTTAAGAAAATGAATATCACCCGGGATGCAGAATTGGATTAAGGTTTTTGAAGATGATAAGCAGATCAGAGCCGAAATTGTAAAAGGAGTACTGGAAGAAAACGAAATCCAGGCCGTGGTGCTCAGTAAAAAAGAAACCGTTTATCAGATTTTCGGGACCTACGAAGTGCTGGTAAAACGAGAGGACGCCATGAAAGCCACCAAATTAATCCAAAATGCAATCACGTTTTAATATTAACAACTACAGCAATCTGGGACAAAGAGCCATCACCGGGGTGATTGGAGGGTTGATTGTGGTTGTGGGGAGCATTTATTCGGATTGGACGTATTTTTTGATTTTTGCCTGTATTTTGGGTTTTTCCCAGATGGAATTCTATAAACTGACTGGTTTGGACGGCATGCTCCCGCTTCGGAGTTTTGGGACCTTTTTGGGATTGATGATCTTTTCACTCACATTTTTGATCGAAAAGGAGCAGTTTCCCAATGAATACTTATACCTGATTTTCCCGATAGTTTCCCTGACTTTTTTCATCAAGCTCTACAAGAAGACAGATAAAAAACCCTTCACGGGAGTTGCATTCACCTATTTGGGTATTTTCTATGTGGCGGTACCTTTTTCCCTTTTGAACCTTGCGGTTTTCTCAGTGGACCAGGTTTATCATTATGAAATCCTGATAGGTTGTTTGCTGATTCTTTGGGCAAGTGATACAGGAGCCTATTTCGCAGGAACCAGATTTGGAAAGACAAAATTGTTTGAGCGGGTTTCACCCAAAAAATCCTGGGAAGGATTTTTGGGTGGGGCATTTTCCGCAATTGCTGTGGCATTTGTGATAGCCAGGTTCTTCCATACCATTGAAGATTGGAAATGGTTGGTGATCGCCGGAATCATCATTATTGCCGGAACTTATGGGGACTTGATCGAGTCGCTTTTCAAGCGCTCCATCGAGATAAAAGACTCCGGTCAGGGGCTTCCCGGGCATGGAGGATTTATGGACCGTTTTGACGGATTGCTATTATCGGCACCATTTATTACCGCATTTTTGAAAATCTTCTAATTCTTCCCCGGGGAAACTGAAAATCTGATTAATATTGCATAGCATTTCACAAAACAAATCAAGACCCGAATATGGCTTACATTGAACCGGCTCCGATAGTAGATAAAGAAAATCCGTTGGAGTCAATGATGGAAAGATTCAACATCGCAGCAGAGAAGCTTGGACTCTCTGATGAGGTGTACAACGTATTGAAAAATCCGGCAAAACAAGTGATTGTTTCGCTTCCGATTACCATGGATAATGGTAAGATCAAGGTGTTCGAAGGGATTCGTGTTATTCACTCCAATATCTTAGGTCCTGCCAAAGGTGGGATTCGTTTTGCACCGGATGTCAATATCGATGAGGTGCGTGCGCTGGCAGCATGGATGACCTGGAAATGTGCCGTTGTGGATATTCCATACGGCGGAGGAAAAGGCGGAGTTCGTTGCAATCCCCGCGAAATGTCAAAAGGCGAAATTGAACGATTAGTTCGTGCTTATACCCTGGCATTGATCGATGTCTTTGGACCTGATAAAGATATTCCTGCTCCGGATATGGGAACGGGACCAAGAGAAATGGCGTGGCTGATGGATGAATATTCAAAAGCTCACGGGATGACCGTAAATGCTGTAGTTACAGGCAAGCCGTTAGTTCTCGGAGGATCTCTGGGAAGAACAGAAGCTACCGGTCGAGGCGTGATGGTCACAACTTTGGCAGCGATGCAAAAATTGAAAATCAATCCGTTCCAGGCTACTTGTGCAGTTCAGGGCTTTGGAAACGTAGGATCCTGGGCGGCTTTGCTTTTGGAGGAAAGAGGATTGAAGATTGTAGGTATTTCAGATCATACCGGGGCATTCTACAACGAGAAAGGAATAAATATCCAGGAAGCTATCCAGTACAGAGATTCAAATAATGGTATCCTTCAGGGATTCACCGGAGGAGACCAACTTCCTGATGCAGGAGATTTGCTGACTTTGGAAGTCGATGTATTGGTTCCCGCGGCAGTTGAAGATGTGATTACGATCCATAATGCGGACAAGATCAGGGCAAAACTGATTGTAGAAGGTGCAAATGGCCCTACTTCTGCAAAAGCTGATGCCATCATCAATGAAAAAGGAATCATGGCTGTTCCGGATATCCTGGCAAATGCCGGCGGTGTGACGGTATCTTATTTTGAGTGGGTTCAAAACAGATTAGGCTACAAATGGACAGCCGATCGTGTGAACAGGCGTTCTGACAGAATCATGAAAGATGCCTTTAACAACGTCTATGCAACTTCAATAAAGTACAATGTCCCTCTGAGAATTGCAGCATATATTGTTGCAATCGATAAAGTTGCCAAGACATACAACTACAGAGGAGGCTTCTAAGGGAGCTCAATCAAAAGATTCTTTTATATTTGAGGCGCGGGAGACATCCTGCGCCTTTTAGTTTTACGCTTATGACCATACACAGAGAAGGACGAGTATTACTGTTTTGGCTGCTTATCATATTAGCCTTGCTGAATTACCTGCTTTACTATTTCCTCCCGGATGAGAGACTTTGGATCAATGTCTCCTTGCTGGGAAGTATGGTGATTTACCTGATTGTATTGCAGTTTTTCCGTAATCCGATTTTCCCGCTACCAAATGAAGAAGGACTTGTATTTGCTCCTGCAGATGGGAAAGTGGTTGTGATAGAGGAGACTTTCGAGGGAGAATATTTGAAAGAAAAGAGAATACAGGTGTCCATTTTCATGTCACCGATCAATGTGCACGTGAATCGATCTCCGATAAAGGGCGTAGTTGAGTTTTTTCAATACCATCCTGGCAAATACCTAGTGGCCTGGAATCCAAAGTCCAGCACCGAGAACGAGCGGACCACCATGGTGATAAAAAATGCAAACGGCACCAAATTACTTGTGAGACAAATTGCCGGAGCTTTGGCGAGGAGGATCAAGTGGTATGTGAAGGCAGGATCAGAACTCGAACAAGGAGCAGAATTTGGGTTTATTAAATTCGGGTCCCGCGTAGATATCTACCTTCCGCTTGATGCGGAAATTTTGGTCAGCCTGGATCAGGTGACCAAAGGCGCCAGGACGCCAATCGCCAGACTTAAAGCTTAATCTAAACTCCCGGAAGGGAGTTTTTGATTTTGGCTCGTTGCTTATAAGCCCAATAACCCAAACCAAGACAGACCCAGAAGAGAATTAAGCTAACCCATTCAAAAGTCCTTCGCTCTCCAACTTTTTCTTCAATCTGCTTATCCCGGTCCGCCACGGCTCTTTTCAGTGCCTGCACGTCTTGCTCCAGCTTTAATGTGATTGATTTGTAATCTTCTTTTTCCTGCGAAATTGAAGTGTTCTCTATCGCGCCGCTCAGTCGGAGCTCATCTATGATCAGGTTATCTTTCACGACGATTCTCTCCAGCCATTGATTGGTTTCGACCATGTCTTTCTTGGTGCGATTACCAAAAATCCCTGTTTTTTTGTATTCAGAAGCTTTCCATTGAGAGTGAAGCTGATCTCGTTCCTGCACCATCATTTCCAATTTTGCCTGAGCAAAGGCCATGGAGGAGGAGATAAAAAAGAAAAAGAGGGAAAGACTTTTCATTTTTGGTCGTTTCCTCTTTCTAATCAAAGCCTATGCCTTATTTCTTCCAGGCTCGGGTCATTTCTTTTTTGCCTAATGGACCGGGCAAAATTTCCACTTCGAGACCCAGATCTTTCAGGTCTCGCCTCAACTTACCAACAGCGCAGTATGTGGTGAATACAGCACCGGGATTCATGACCTCTACCACATTTTCCAACAATTCTTTTTTCCAGACATCCGGTTGTTTCTTCGGAGCAAATGCATCAAAGAAGACCACATCAGTGGGATAAAGTTGAGCATCTTCCAGCTTGATATTTTCCTTTTTCATATTGAAATATTCGGAGAGGATTACTCCCTCATTCCAGGGAGCGTTATGCAGAGCCTGAAAATACTTATGATAATGCCAGATGGAATGGTCTTGCTCGACGTAATTAAGACGGGAATAAATTTCCTCAGAAAGGGGAAAAGGCTCGATAGTATGATATAAAACCGGGATTTGATTCTGTTCGGCCCAGACCAGAGTTAGCCAGGCATTTAAGCCGGTGCCAAAGCCAACTTCAAAAATTCGGATTGGCCGCTTTTCCGGATTTCGCATGAGCCAAGAATCCATCCCATAAAGCATGTAAACGTGGATGGTTTCCCGGAAAGCTCCATGGAAACTATGGTAAGTTTCTTTGAGCTCCTCATGATAGATTGAATGGGAGCCATCGTCCGTCGTGATGATTCTTAATTTATCGCTCATATTTTATGGATTAATGCAACGCAATAAGCTGAAACACCTTCTTCTCTTCCTACAAATCCGAGTTTTTCGGTAGTGGTTGCTTTGATGGAAATGGAGCTTTCAGGTACATTCATCACCTCTGCCAGACAGGTTTTCATGGTTGGAATATGCGGATTTACCTTTGGTCTTTGCAAGCAAATAGTCGTATCAATATTCCCGATCTCATATCCTGCTTCCCGAAGTAAAACCATCACTTCTTTGAGAAGGATTTTGCTGTCGATTCCTTTGAATTTTGGATCTGTGTCGGAGAAATGATACCCAATGTCCCGCATATTTCCTGCTCCCAGCAATGCATCGCAGATCACGTGAATCAAGACATCCGCATCGGAATGACCCACCGCGCCGGTTTCATGTTCCAATTTGATTCCTCCCAGCCAAAACTCATATCCGGCTTGAAGCTGATGCACATCATAGCCAAAACCTATTCTGAAATTATTCATGCAGTGATTGATTGATAATAAAGTACGGAAGCATTTTCCTCGCGGAGCAATTGATTTGCCCAGGTCATGATACCTTCAGCTTCCAGTTTTGATTTAGTTTCGAATTCTGACCAATACAGATCAGGGCTTCCTAGATTAGCGGCGAAAGCCAGATTCATCACCCGATTGAGTAATTGGATAGATTCATATGTTTTCATAGCCTCTCCCTGATTTTTGATTTTTTGGAGTGATTCGGCTGAGATTTCCTGATGGAGAAAATCATTGATTACCTCATCCAGGGCTTTTTCTGCAAGTTCAGCAGATACTCCCTGCTCCATTTTTCCGGAAAAAACCAATAATCCCGGATCATTGGATCCCAAAATATAGGATCCGGCGGAGGCGAAAAGTTTCCCATTTTTCACCAGGCGCTGCTCCAGGATGGAGGATTTTCCAAAACCTAAAAGATCGCTTACCAAATCAGCTTCCAGATATCCGGGTTGACCTTTAGCGGGCATTTTGAAAGCTTTGTAAAGTGCGTCAGTCGGGACTTTTGACTGAACGGCCTTGGTTTTCTTTGCAATTTGCGGATCGTCCTGAGGAATGAGAGATTTTGAGATATGCTGGCTTGGAATAGGTTCAAACCATTTTTTGGCAAGTCTTTCCACTTCCTGAGGCGTCACATCTCCACCCACTACCAGAATTGCATTGTCCGGGGCATAGTGAGTTTGGTAAAAATCCCAAACGTCTTCTCTCGTGTAGCCGACAATATCTTCCAGATTTTGGCCAATTGTGGGCCAGCGGTAAGGATGCTTTTCAAAAGCCAAATCCCTGAAATGATGCCAAACATCGCCATATGGTTGATTCAGGTAGCGCTGTTTGTATTCTTCGGTAACTACTTTGCGCTGCGTTTCAATGGTTTTTTCGCTAAGAGTGAGTTGGAGCATCCGGTCTGATTCCAGCCAAAATGCTGTCTCGATATTCGAAGCTGGCAAGGTGATGTAATAATTGGTAATATCTGAACTCGTGAAGGCATTGCATGATCCGCCAACGCGCTCCAGTTCCCGATCGAAAACCGGCACATTTGCAGAACTGCCAAACATCAAATGCTCAAAGAAATGAGCTAATCCGGTTTTTCCGGGGATTTCGTTTTTGGAACCGACTTTATAGAGCAGATTTACAACGGCCATTTTGCTGCTGTGATCCTCGTGAACGATCACTTCCAGGCCGTTATTCAGGTAAAATTTATGATAAGGAAGCATGGATTTCTTTACGTGCAAAGCTAAGATATTCACTGAATATCGGATTTCCGTTCAATTTCTTTAAAGTGGAATTGAGCCTTCATTGTTTCGAAAGTATTCCGGGTGGATTCGTATAGCCACTGGTGGAAGCGATCCTGTTTTTTTTCAAAAAAAACCGAACTTTGAATGGATTCCCTAAGTTAGCTTCCCAAAATATACATCTCCTTATTTACTCATGAAAAAACACTGCGTAGAGCTAGATCAAACCGGTCAATTTTCACAATTTTTTCTCGATTATCTGAATGAAAAAGAGCAATTGAAGCCTTTCTTTTCACATTCTCCCAAAATCGAAAGTTTCAAAGAAGCCATTGAGGTTAAGAACTTTTCCACTGCGCAGCGAAATACATTAGTCGCCTCTCTCAGAAATCAATATCAGGGATTGGAACTCGGAGAAATTTCGGAGGCGAATATTACCAGCCTTGCAAGTGAAAAAACATTTACCGTCACCACCGGTCATCAACTGAATCTTTTCACCGGACCACTTTATTTCATTTATAAAATTGTCTCAACAATAAATCTTGCCAGAAAGCTCAAAAGCACTTACCCGGAATTTCATTTTGTACCGGTTTATTGGATGGCTTCGGAAGATCACGACTTTGATGAAATCAATTATTTCAGACTGGACGGTAAAAAATACCAGTGGAAAAGCAACCAGACTGGTGCAGTAGGTGATTTTGAATTGGATGAAAGCTTCAAGGCTTTTTTGAAAACAGTTTCTTTCGCACCTGATTTTTTCAAAGAAGCCTATTCGAGTTCCAAAACGCTTGCTGAGGCTGTCAGAAAGTATGTTCACAGCCTTTTTGCAAAAGAAGGACTTTTGATTATAGATGGGAATGAAACGGAATTAAAGCGATCATTCAGCAAGGTCATTTTAGAAGATCTGATTCAAAACACACCTTATAAAAAGGCAACCGAGTCCAGCGATAAACTTTCTTCACTGGGCTACAAAAGCCAGATTTTCCCCAGAGAAATAAATCTTTTTTATCTGGTCAAAGGAATCCGGGAGCGAATAGAAATCACCGAAACCGGATTTGCAGTTCTGAATACTGATTTGAGATTTTCAGAATCCGAGATCCGCGAATTGGTAGAGCAACACTCTGAGCGTTTCAGTCCGAATGTGGTTCTGAGACCGCTTTATCAGGAGATGATCCTTCCTAATTTAGCGTATCTGGGAGGTCCTGCAGAAGTTATTTACTGGCTGCAATTGAAAAGTATTTTCGATCATTTTGAGGTTCCATTTCCGGTTTTACTGCCCAGGAATTTTGCATTGATTCTCGACAAAAGGATTCAGAAGAAGATTGAACAGATAGGATGGAGTCCCACAGATATTTTTCAGGATTATGAAACCTGGAAAAGACAATTCGTCCTGACAGAATCGAGTATGGATATCAAGCTTGAAAAGCAGAAGGAAACTTTAGCATCGATATTTGATCAAACTGGAACCGAAGTTGCAGTGCTGGACCCTAGTCTGAAGCATGCATTTGAGGCAGGCAAAGTCCGTTCTTTAAAAATCATCGAGCAGATGAGCGCCAAGTTGCGGAAAGCAGAGGAAACAAGGCTTAAGATTCATCTTGAACGTGGTGCGGTGATCAGGGATTTTACATTACCCGGAGGAAATCCTCAGGAGCGTGTAGTAAACATGATGCAGTTTTATTTAGATAATCCGGGATTGATTGAAGACTTGTTGGATTGTTTTGATCCGCTTGTTTTCCGAATGATGGTACTGGAACTATGAAACTAGAGAAGGCCAGGCTACGGGAGATTTACAAGTCGAAAAGAGCTCAATTGACATCGGCTGAAATATTGCAGTACTCATTTGAAATCCTGAATCAATTTAAAGTTTGGCTTTCGGCCAGAGAGAATTTCACTCATTTCCATTTATTCTTTCCTATCGAAAAGCAGAATGAGATAAACACTTATATAATTAAGGAGTATCTCGAAGCCAATCAAAAGAAAGTTTACACCTCCATAATCAAATCAAAGAGTTTGGAAATGGACACTTTCCTCCTGAATCCAAAAACTGTTTTCGAGGAAGGTAAAATGGGGATACCTATTCCGGTGAATACTGAGAAAGTGGAGGCAGATGAAATTCAGGTTATTTTAGTCCCATTACTGGTATTTGACAAAGCAGGAAACAGAATTGGTTTTGGGAAAGGATATTATGATGTTTTCTTAAAAGAACTGAATCCGGAAGTGATCAGGGTCGGGTTAAGCTATTTTTCACCAGAGGAGAAGATTCCTTTCGAAGAGCATGATATGCCATTGGATTATTGCATCACTCCGGAAAAAATATTTACATTTTAGGCAGTCTTTCAACTTCAAACTTTTACAATGAAAACAGTCATACTAATTTTCGCAGTATCCCTGATTACAATAATAGGTTTCAGTAATGATGCCAAAGCGCAGATACTGGAATATAATACGATGATAGGTTTCAGAGCCGGGACTTGTGTCGGTGGTTCTGTCAAGCAATTTATTGCTCCTCAAGGCGCCGTTGAATTGATGGTTTACAATAGATGGGATGGATGGGTGACAGCTTTATTATATGAGCACCACATGGATATCCGGGAATTCAGAGGTATGGAGTGGTATTTTGGAGGAGGAGCGCACTATGGTGTCTGGAAGGAAGGAAAGGGCTTGCCACCATGGACGGACAGAAGGAACCAGGATTGGACTGCTTATGGGGTGGACCTGATTGTGGGCGTGGATTATAATATCAACAATTCCAATTTTTATATTGCGTTTGACTGGAAACCAGCATATAATTTTCAGGACTTCACCGGGCTTTGGGAAGATGAAGCAGCCTTTACATTGAGATATGCATTTTAATTTTATTGAAATAGCGAAAATTGAAACCATTTTTAAGAGGATTTACGAAAAAACAGACCAAATAATAAAAAAATGGGCCCATAAAATTTTGTTTATGAGTTTTTAGTTTTTTTTAATTCTGCTTTTTAAATATCAATAGAATAATATTTTGATTAAAGCATGAATAATTAGTAAAAATTCTTTTACTGAATCAAAAAAACATTTTTTATTCTATAAAATTTTTTATCGCGTAATAATAATTTTTTTTCAAAACTGGAATTAGGCTTTTTAACAGAATATTGTTTTGCTAATGTTAAAAAAAGTCATTTTTTCTGTTAAATTTTGTTAATAGGGGTAGAGAGACCAAATAATCACTTCTTGTGTCCGCTCAAACAAAATTTTAACCGCTAATTACCCGAAATAGATATTATTATGAAAATATGATGAATATAATGAATTAAAAGTAAATAAAAGTATTATAAATATACTTTAATAATAAAAAATATAATTAAACGAATCCATTTAGTTCTGCCCGCTGCATTTTGAAATTCAATACAAAGAGATTTTATTTACACATCAACTAAACTAAATACCTTATGAGAAAAGCTTTACTCTTTATTGTTGCGCTTTTCACCATGACCCTCAGTTATGAGGTAATGGCGCAACAACGGGTAATTACCGGCAAGGTAATTTCCGAAGAAGATGGACTAGGCTTGCCGGGTGCAACCGTCCTCGTGAAGGGTACGACAGTGGGTACTACCACCGATTTGGATGGTAATTATTCCATTAGCGTACCTGCGGGATCAGACGTCTTGATTTTCTCTTTTGTGGGTCTTACGACTACGGAAGAGACAATCGGCAATCGTTCCGTCATTAACATCACCCTCGTAACCGATGCGGCGCAGCTATCCGAAGTGGTAGTAACGGCGATCGGTATCGAAAGGGAGAAAAAGGCCCTGGGCTACGCAGTTACCACAGTAGGTGACGAACAGCTCACGAACCGTCCTGAGCAAGACGTTGCCCGCGTATTGCAAGGAAAAGTACCGGGTGTGAACATCACATCTACAAATGGTATGTCTGGTTCAGGAACCAACATGGTAATCAGAGGTTATTCTTCTGCTACCGGTTCTAACCAGCCTTTGTTCATTGTAGATGGTGTGCCGTTCAACACCAGTACAAATGCTCAAAATGGTTTCTCAACTGGTGGTACTGCCACTTCATCGAGATTCCTGGACATCGATCCTAACAACATCGAATCAATGTCTGTATTGAAAGGTCTCTCGGCAACCGTACTTTATGGTGATCAGGGAAGGAATGGTGTTATCCTGATTACAACCAAATCAGGTGCTTCAAAAAGAAAGGCAGCTGAAGTAACTATCAACCAATCGTTCTTTTCTAATAAGGCGGCTTCTTTGCCAACTTATGGTCAGATCTATGGTAATGGTTTCCAGCAGGGTAATGGTTTCTTCTTCTCTAACTTCGGTGGTAGGATGGATTTGGGATCGACAGTAAATCACCCTTATGCTTCTTCTTCAGTTGCGTCCATTCGAGATGCATTTCCGGAATTCAGAGATGATGCATTGGTCTCCCCTTCTAATCCAAGAGGTGCAATTCCTTACGAATACAAAGCGTACGAAGATCCTTCTACTGCTTTCTTCAGAACCGGACTGGTAAGTAACACCTCAGTTCAAATTGCTGGCGGATCAGACAAAACAGGTTTCTCTGCAAGTTTTGGTTACACAGATGATGAAGGCTTTACTCCTGGTAACGAATTGAAGAAATACAACTTCGGTTTAGGTCTCAATTCAGCGATCACTGACAAGCTTTCTGTGAATTCATCGTTCACTTTTGCGATCACAGATTTGCTTTCTCCTCCTGTGAATACAGCAACAGGTTCAGGACCATTTAACGGTGCTCCATCTGTGTTTGCACACGTGTTGTACACTCCTCGTTCTGTTGACTTGAAAGGCTTGCCTTGGGAAAATCCTGTTACTCACTCTTCTGTTTATTACAGAGGGGGTAACGATATCGTAAACCCTAATTGGCTGGTTAGAAATTATGTGAATTCTTCAGATGTTCAGCGTTTCTTCAACTCAACTTCACTGAACTATGATGTGACTGATAATTTCTCTATAACCTACCGTCTCGGTTTGGATACTTACACTGAATTGCAGGAAGTGAGATACAATAAAGGAGGACCATCTTCTTCTCAGGCAACTACTTCCGGTTATTACAAGTCAATCAACATCACAAATACCATCTGGAACCAGGATTTGGTTTTGAATTGGAAGAAAGAATTTTCTGATAAATTTGGTATGAGTGCATTGCTTGGTGGTAACTCCCGATATGATAACTACGAGCAGAATGGCATCGCTTCTCAGGGTCAGTTGGCTTTCGGATTGTTTCGTCATACCAACTTCACTACTTCAGCCAGCAGAGATGCTTATACCGGTAATGCTTTGAACGAAACTGAAGAGCAAAGAAGAATGGGTATCTACGCCAACCTGACGTTTGATTACGCTGACTACTTATTCCTGAACGTATCTGCAAGAAATGACTGGACTTCAACTGTTGAGGAAGAGAATAGAAGAATTCTCTATCCAGGTGCTTCTATATCTTTCATTCCTTCTACAGCGTTCGATTGGAACTCTTCTACGTTGAATGATCTGAAATTGAGATTGGGTTATGGTACCTCAGCAGGTTTCCCTGATCCATACAGCACAAGAAATACACTTGCTCAAACAGCAAGAGCATTTGACAGAGGTGGTGCCGTGACTCAGACTCACTCAGTTTCCAATACTTTGGGAAATCCAAACCTGAAGCCTGAACTTCATGAGGAAATTGAGTTTGGTGTTGAAGGAGTCATGTTCAACAACAAATTGAGATTTGACCTTTCTCTTTATGAGAAAAATACAAACGACTTGATCACTAAAGCACCAATTGATCCGGCAACTGGATTTACTGAAACCGCAATCAACATTGGTAAAATCAGAAACAGAGGAGTTGAATTCCAGGCTACTGCAACTCCGGTTGCTACGGCTTCAGGGTTCACTTGGGAGACTACCCTAAACTATGGGATGTACAGATCTAAAGTGATAGAGTTGGGTGGAGGTTTGGAAGAAATCGTTGTTGCAGGCTTCACTGACCTTGGTAACTTCGCTATTCCGGGACAGCCATTCAACGTTATCAAGGGTATAGGTTTTGCAAGAGACGAGGCTACTGGTCTGCCGATCATTTTATCAAACGGTCTTCATAAGCCTTCTGATGAAATTGAAATCCTTGGTGATCCAAATCCAAAATGGACAGGTTCATGGATCAACTCATTCTCTTACAAGGGATTCACTCTTTCTGCAATGATGGAGTACAGACATAAGGGGGATATCTTCTCAAGTACTGTGACTGCAACTCTTGCAAGAGGTGTGACGAAAGATCCGGTTGTTGACAGAGAGCTTACCTTCATCATGCCGGGTGTGAAAGAAGACGGAACTCCAAACGATTATCAGATTTCTGCATCTGACTATTTCTTCGGGGGTTATCAGGGCGCAACTGATCTTCCAAACGTGTTTGACGGATCTATGGTACGTCTTCGTGAAGTGTCTTTGGCTTATCAGGTACCATCTTCTTTGATGTCTAAAACCCCATTCAAGAGAGCATCTATTGCTTTGAGCGGAACTAACTTGTGGTTCTTAGCCCTGAATTTCCCTCCTAACATGAACTATGATACAGACGTGTTGGGTACCGGTGTTGGTAACGGTTTAGGTTTCGACTTCGTAACAGGACCTAGCTCTAAAAGATTAGGTGGAACTATAGTTCTTACATTCTAATCCCAAACTACTAAGACAATGAAAAGAAAAATATATAGTCTGTTGATTGCTGCAAGTATGATATTTGCAACCTCATGTGACCTCGATTTGCTGGATGATCCAAACGCGGTAACAGCTGCCACTGCATCGCCGGATTTCCTTCTGAACAGAATTCAGCTTGATTATCAGGCTTTCTTCAATACCGTAGGTAATACCGGTATGAGATTGACGAGACAACTGAATCAGGGAAGCGCTCAGTATGAAGGTGCATACACTATTACTGCTACCAATGGTTATTGGACAGCTGCTTATGCCAATATTTTGGCTGATATCCAGTTCCTGGAGCCGTTGGCTGTAGATGCTAACCTTCAAAGACACTTGGGTATCGCTAAAACAATCAAGGCGATGGTATTATTCCACCTGGTAGATTCTTATGGTGATGTGCCTTATTCTCAGGCATTGAATCCCGATGAGTTCAGTCCTGCTGTTGATGCGGGTCCATCAGTTTACGAGGCTGCGTTGACTGCATTGAATGAAGCGGATGCTCATTTTAAGTCAACTACTACTTCTGGTACTCCTAATGATTATTACTATGCAAGAAACTATACCAAATGGATTCGCCTGGTAAATACTTTGAAGCTTAGATATCATTTGAACCTTAAGTTGGTGAAAGCTGCTGAGTCTAAAGCTGCTATAACTGCTTTGCTTACTGAGAATAACTTCCTGAAGGCAGGTGATGATTTTGTATTCAAATTTGGTACAACATCCGCCGATCCGGATTCAAGACACCCAAGATTTACCGGTTCTTATGTTTCCGGTGGTGGAGACTACATGTCTACATATTTCATGTGGCATTTGACTGAAGCTAAAGGATTTGATGATCCAAGAGCCCGTTATTATTTCTATCGACAGGTAACTGCAAATCCAACTAACCCAGAGGAAATAGAGTGCCTCACTCAAATTGCCCCTCCTCATTACTTAGCCGGTGGTTTCATTTATTGCCTGCCTGGTCAGAGAGGTTATTGGGGTCGTGATCACCTTGATCCGGATGGTATTCCGCCGGATGGTTTGAAAAGAACTGTTTGGGGGCTTTATCCTGCAGGTGGTCGATTTGACAACAACTCAGGTGTACCAGTAAACAACCCTGCTCTTGGAGCAAAAGGTGAAGGTGTACACCCAATCATGTTGTCAGCTTATGTTGATTTTATGTTGGCAGAAGCTGTTCAGACAATGGGCGTAGCGGGTGATGCAAAAGCACTTCTACTTTCAGGAATCAAGAAGCAAATGGAATATGTAAGAACATTCTCTCTTGCTTCGGGTGAGGCAGGTGTTGTTGCAAGTTTCAACCCTGCGGTTGATTTTACTGCGAGCGTTAATAGCTACTTAGCTTATGTAGGAAGTGAATTTGATACTGCTCCTAATAAGATGTTTATTATCGGTCGTGAGTATTGGATTGCTCTTTTCGGTAATGGTGTTGAATCTTATAACCTTTACCGAAGAACTGGTCAGCCTGAGAAGATGCAACCTGGTCTGGAAGCTAACGCAGGAACTTTCCCTCGTTCTTTCTTTTATCCAAACAATTACATGGTTACAAATACGAAGGCAAACCAGAAAGCTGATCAAGGGGTAAAAGTATTCTGGGATACAAATCCTGATGGAAATTCTTGGAATTACTAACCAATAAAAACAGACAACATGAAAATATTTAAATATAGTTTCGGATTATTGGTAGGTGCCTTGGTGCTGCTAAGCTCTTGCCGTGACTTCGTTGATCCTAACATTCCCTATACAACGTTTGATACTGGAGCATACCTGAGAACTATTTCTCGCGGTGCGACTACCTTCAGTTTGGGAGCTTTGAGTACAGCAAAATTAGCGCTTACTCTTGAGGCTGTTGATATAGAAGATGGTGCCACTGTTGAAACAGTTGAAATCAGAGTTCGTCACAGAAGATTGATTCCGGGTGTTGGTCTTCAATATACTCCGGTTGCGGATGTGTTGATTAAGACCTTGCAAAAGACTGATTTTGCTCCTAATGCGGATTCGAGATTCTTGAGGTCAACATTTGAAATATCTGCAACTGACGCTATTTCGGCTGTTGGATTAACTTCAGCAGGTATGGAAGTTGGAGATGTATTCGAATTTCAAGTGATATTGAATGATAAATTCGGAAGAAAGTTCGATTCTAATAACGTTACCACAAACGTTGCAGGAGCACCTTTCTACGCATCACCATTCCAATACTTCATGACAGTAGCTAAGTAATTAGATTATTTGAACTGATTTTTAAATATAGATTTGTTCAAATTGAATGATTCTTAAAAGAAATTGAAAGAGTTAAAAGTTTGACAGTTTTAATTTAGATCAGCTTCGCTTAAATAAATACTTATTGTAAAGACTAAGCAGCGTCCTTTGGGCGCTGCTTTTTTTGTGTGCGCCTGGCATGGGCGGTAACTATAGGGTGAAAGTCCCGAACACGCCTGGCAGTAGGGAGTGTTAGCTTAAGACAAGGGTGTCGCGGGCGACTGCGAACCTGACTGCCGTCAGGCAAGTTCTGAAGAGCCTGTCCGCCGTGGCGGAAAGTCGGCGGCAAAGTCCTGGCCTGACGAACAGAAACTGCATATGAGGCCTATGGAGGCTGGATAAGGTTGCACCACAAACCGAAGTCCAATACTGTCCGGAGCCTCTGGGGTAAATGCAGCAGGTTGATGGGATGAAAGTATCGTTCTTACCCGGGGAGGTCTCATGGACCTGCCCAGGCAGGCGTGTGAATTTTAGTAAGAAGCACGGAGTAAAACTAGCCATGAGAAGTCAGCCGAGGTCATAGTAGGAGCGGAAATGAGCTATGTTAACCATGGAGGTCTCACAAAACTCTAAAGGGCTGACCCTTGCCAAGTAGACAGTAAATGAAAATTACCGATTGAAATTTAGTTAGATGCTCTAAATGAGGCTCCTTATCAGAAAAATAGGGCGGTACCCGAAGAATAGATAAGAGTGACGTTATTTCAGGAGATAATTGAAAACAACGTCAACTCGCACTCATTGAGTGGGTAAAGCAAGAAACTGCCGTATACCGAACGGTACGTACAGTGGTGTGAGAGGACAGATAGGGAAATAATCCCGTTTCTCCTACCCGATTTAATAAAATACGGAAAAAGGCGTATTCTCGGGGTTGGACTGGTGAAAGTGGATAAGATAAGCGGGAAAGAAACCGGGAAAATAGTCCTGAATGACAAGGAACCTGTTTTTGATTCTGACCCGGAAAACGGAATGATATTCTACAAGCCAAGCAATAAGGAAGTGTTTGGTTATGTATTCTAAAATCCCTTCAAAAAATAATCCGGGGCACTTGTCAGAATTATTTCTTTCTGGTTATTGAGATGTTATCCAGTCACTTATTTGGACGCCTCCTGTAAACTGGCCTTTTCCTTTAATCTTATCATAAAGTCACTTAAGACATTCATGTAATTGATAAATGCGTCGTAAGGGGAGTCGTATGGACTGAAGTATGCGTGAATATCTCCATCCGAGAAGAATTTGGTACACATATAATAGAAGTGATCCGAAGTCTGAAGGAAATTCCAATCCCGCTGAATCTCCTCATCATCGATGGTATTCACTAGTTTTTCCAACTCATACAAACGATCGAAGGCTTCATCCTGAAGATCGTTACCAAGCCATGCAGTTAAGTCACGCTCCTCATCTGCCCATGAAATTGGAATCGGAACATGGATTTTTCCAATCGGCTGGATTTTGGCAATCACCTCAGATGGAGTGGAAAAGGAATAGTGGGAATGTTTGAAAACTGCCTCTGGAAGATGCTTCATAAATTCGAAGATCCCGGTCTCTGCCCACTGGTGCTCTCCAAATGTTTCGTAGTCCATGAAAAGGTTGATCACCTCTTCATCTTCTGGAACGCTATTGATCCATTTGACAAACTTGTCAGTTGTCAATGGATAATCTTCCCATGTTCTGTTTCCAAATCTAAAAGCAATGTCATCACTGAGTCTGAAGTTTTTCAACAGGACTTTAAGCTTTGGCTCAATGCTGTTGCAATAGACGTAATTAGGGCTTTTCCAACCCAGGATGTGCTTAGCCCCTTCAGTCAAAATTCCTTCGTAGCCTAACTCAGCCGCCATTACACCGATTTGATCGGAGTAGATCAACTCTGTATTTCTAAAAACCTTTGGCGTATAGCCATTGAAAAGTTCTTTGATTTTAGCCTGATGCTTTTTCACCAGTTTGTGAAACTCTTCCTTGCTTTTCAAAGCTGCCAGAGAATGCGCATAGGTTTCATTAAGAAGTTCTACGTGCCCGGTCGCAACCAGCTTTTGGAAACTTTCTAACACATCAGGAGCATAAGCTTCCATTTGTTCGAGGAAAGTGCCGGAAATAGAAAAGCTGACTTTGAAAGCTCCATTGTACTTTTTGATCAGGTCCAACAGCAAAGCATTCATAGGCAGGTAGCATTTTTGGGCTACTTTTCTCATGATACTTCTATTAGAGAAATCATCCCAATAATGATGATCCTCTCCAATGTCAAAAAAGCGATAAGGTTTGAGCCTGACTGGCTGATGAACTTGAAAGTAGAAGCAGATGGTTCTCATGGTTTCTGGGATAATGTATTTTGATAGACTTTGACAAGTTTGGCAGCCACATGCTCCCATTTCAATTTTTTCAATTCTTTGGTTCCCAACTCTTTGAACATTCGGGAAATACCGTCGTAATGAAGAAGCGCAAATATGGCATCAGCCATAGAATCTATGTCCCAAAAATCAATCTTGATTGCATTGTTAAGGACTTCGGCCACTCCGGACTGCTTGGAAATGATTACCGGCGTATTGTGGCGCACGGCTTCCAAAGGAGAAATCCCAAAAGGCTCAGATACCGATGGCATCACATAAACGTCACTTATCGCATACATATGATCTACATCATCTCCTTTCAAAAATCCAGTGAAGTGGAACTTCGTTCCCATTCGGAGTTCTGCTACCCTATCCACCATTCTGTTAAGTAAATCCCCGCTTCCAGCCATCACAAAGCGAACGTTTGGATCTCGTCTGATCACTTTCTTAGCTGCTTCCACAAAGTATTCAGGGCCTTTTTGAAAGGTGATTCTTCCCAGGAAAGTCACGATTTTCTCCGGGACTTTTTTCTCATAGTTAGATTTGATAATACTTGAATCCAATACTGCATTGTGCACTACAGTCACTTTGCTGGCAGGTACGCCGTATTTCTTGACAATGATATTCTTGGTCAGTTGGCTTACAGCCAACACATGGTCAGCAGCATGCATTCCGGCTCTTTCGATATCATATACCGCCTGATTCACACGCTCTCCCGATCTGTCAAATTCTGTAGCATGCACGTGAGCGATCAGAGGTTTTCCGCTGATCTCTTTCGCAGCAATTCCCGCAGGAAAAGACAACCAATCGTGAGCATGGATAATATCGAATTCCTTGTCTTTAGCAATTTGAGCGGCGACCAGGGCGTATCGGGATACTTCCATCATGAGGTCTTTGCCGTACTTTCCGCTAAACTCAAATTTATTGGAAAAGATACTTTCTGCTATGTCAGTTCGATCATGCATGGAAGCATCCGTGTATTTCTTGAACTGCTCAGGTCCCAGGTAAGGCACCAAAAAACTGCTTACTTCAAGGTAAGTGAGGTTTTTCCAGAATTTTTTAAATCGCCTTTCCCTGTAGTCGATAGTTACATCGCTGGCATTGACAAAATCAGCCAAAGGCTCTTCGTCCCCCCAAAGTTTTGGAACGACAAAAATGACATCTTGCTTGTGATGCACAAGACCTTTGACCAGCCCATAGCAGGCTGTACCTAATCCTCCGGAAATATGAGGAGGGAATTCCCACCCAAACATTAGCACTTTCATAAAAAGTAAATTATATCCTTTTGACCAAGTCCATCATTCTGAGAAGCTCTGCCACGCTCCAAGCCTGCGAAACTGCACCCTTGGGACGATGTGGAGGATCTCCATCGTAAATCTCTGCTACTGTACCGATGCCATATTGAGTCATCACATCGTCAAATCCTTTGATAATCTTCTGGACAAAGTTCAAGGCAGATTTGCCATGAAGCTTCAGGTATCCTTCCACAAAATGACCTAAAGGCCAAGCCCAAACTGTACCGTTATGATACGCCAGATCACGATTGATTTGATTACCAAAATAATATCCTTTGTATCCGGGATCATCCGGTGAAAGTGACCTGAGTCCTCTTGTGGTCAAAAGCTTTGACTTAACAATTTCCAGAATCAGATCATTCTGGTTTTCACTCAACATCGTGTAGGGCAAAGACGTAGCAAAAACCATGTTTGGACGAATTGACCAATCTATTTCCTGACCATTCACTACATCAGCAAGGTAGCCATATTCCGATGACCAAAACTCCCGCTCGAAAGATTCCCTTACAACGGCAGCAAATGTGGCAATTTCCTCATCCTTTGTAAGTTCGTGATAGAAGCAAAGCGCATTGTACCAAAGAGCTTGTATTTCCACCGGACAACCTGTTCGGGGAGTCACCGGGCCATCCGGAGTCACAGCATCCATCCAGGTAAGTGCTATTCCTTCCTGACCTCCATAAACCAAGCCATTGTCCAGAACATGAATATTGAAATCTGTACCTGCTCGATAGCCATCAATAATTCCTTTCAGTTTGCCTAAATATCGGTCTTTTACAGTCTTGGTATCTCCAGTGAAAAATACATACTGCTGAAGTGACCAGAAATACCA
Source organism: Algoriphagus sp. (assembly GCA_036676605.1). Lineage (GTDB taxonomy): Bacteria > Bacteroidota > Bacteroidia > Cytophagales > Cyclobacteriaceae > Algoriphagus. Next base: position 81,522 of record JAKFCO010000107.1, on the reverse strand, counting down.
AAGTGGAGCATCCAGCGAATTCATATTTGTCATCACTCCGCTTCCCACATTCGGGAATAGTGCGCCGTGAAGATCTTTGGACATGGTGTCCATGATATCGAGGAAAGTCTGATTTTCACCTACAGCGAGGGTCAGACCCGGTGACGCCACAAATGTGTCTCTTCCCCACCATCCAAACCATGGATAGCCTGCAATCACCCTTGTATCTCCATCTCTCAATCGTATAAATTGAGAAGCAGAGTTCTTCAGGCAGTTTTCAAAATTATTTCGAGGAGTTCTTCGGGCAATTTCTTTATCAAAAGCCGCTTGTCTTGTTTTAGGATCTGCTTCGGTAAGGCCTGCAGAGAAGATTACCGATTCCCCTTTTTTGATTTCAAATTCAAAATATCCGGGAACATATAAATCTTCCTGATAGTCATAGCCTCTTTCCCGCTCTTGAATGTATTCGATGTTGTAGTGCCAATCCGGGGCAGGCACAAATTCACATTTTTTATTTACCTGAAGATATAATGGATCATATGCTTCATAAAGTCTGAACATGGCGCCGTTAGGAACCTTCTCAAATTTCTTATTGATAATAGCATTTGCCTTTGACAAATCATGATACCCTCTGAAAGCCAGGAATGGGGCAATCCTGATTTTAGTTGGCGAATGAGCCTCAAGTAGCGTGTATTTGATCATGAGGCGATCCCGATTGGTATCCAGGATCAATTCCTTTTGCAACAAAACACCTCCAACCCGGTAGGTTAATTTGGGGATAGGTTCGGAATCAAAGTCCTCCAGGTACTTGTGTCCCCTGGGTGAGTAGTTTCCGGGAAATTTACTGATTCCCAAGTTAAAACTAGCGCCATGCTGGATCACTGTCTCGTGGACGGTTGAAAGCATCACGTGGTTTTGGGCGTCGATTTGAGGCTGAGGCACGACTAACAAGCCATGATATTTTCGCGTATTGCAGCCAATAATCGTGGTACTTGTATAGGTTCCTGAGCGATTAGTCCTAATGATTTCCCTGTCGAGGGAATAATTGAGGTTAATCAGTTGGGTTTTATCGAAATGAATATAGCTCATAGGGAAAATTGTAAGCTGTTAAAAATAGAGTTTTGAACTGATAAGAAAAATGAAATGCAAAAAAATAAAGGTTACGTCTCCGTAACCTTTTGCAAAAATTGAAAATACTTAAGAATGAAGCGCTTCTTTCTGGATTTCCTCAAAGATTTTGAGCGATTCCTCAAACTTTTTCAGATAGTTTTTAGCCATTCCTATGTTAACTGGCTTCAATACCGGGAATTTCGGAGAAGATTTAAATAAAGTAAACATCTCAAGTTGGTTTAGGTACACTCAATTTCTCAAATGCTGTGCCAAGTGTACCCCATTTAATAGAAAAAAACCCTCAATTTGAGGGATTTTGGGTCAGTAACGGTGCGGACTTCAAACCATTTTATTGAAGAACTGATTGAAATTGGTGATTTTTCGAAAATTCTTGAAGAATTAGAATAAACAGACTCAAGGTAGTACCGCTTGTTATCAACTTGAAACGCTCAACAAAAAAATTGATGCGTTAAGCAAAGTAAATTAACATACTAAACAAAACTAACCCTCAGGCTTTGATACGAAAATAATCAAAACTTGCAGATTAAACCATCATGATTTATCAACAAAATGTTAATAATCAAATATTTATCTATTTTTTTAAGGGTTGACTAAATAAGTTCAGGCTGACACTCATGGTGGTAGAATCTATGATCTTGATATTCTTGCCTTTGATCTCATCAATCATTTTATAGTCGGTTGTTTTGGCATAAACAGTCGGGTAATGTTTGATCAATTCCTAATAAAGTATTTCAAAAACGCGATAATCACGCTTGGCGTTGCCATCGCTCATGGTGGATTTGGCCGGGCTCTATGCTAAGCCTAAGTCTGTCGAACAAAAGGGATACGAATTGATCGTAGGATTTTATGCGCCGAGCAGTATTTGTCGGATTGGTAAATATCCACGAATTTAATCAAAAGATGCCGGAGATGAGTTTAATGATTTGCCCAAATAAAGGACTGTCTGACTTTTTTCCTGCTTTTTTAATCGCAGACTGTATCGCTTTCTTTTGTAATTTTGCCATTGGCTCGGATTTTTCTTTTTCTTAAGTTTCGCAACTCAAAATTAGAATCTTACGAGCCATTTTTGTACACTATTTGTTCGGGCAGCTATGAGTTTGCATACAAGAAATAGTTTTTATGCAAATTTGAACTAAAATCAATTCTTATGAAACAGGGGCTTTTAATAGATATGGATGGGGTAATTTACAGTGGTGAATTATTAATTGAGGGGGCTGATAAGTTTATAAATAATTTACTTAAAAAAAACATACCTTTTACATTTATGACCAATAACAGTCAGCGTACCCGTCTTGAGGTTGTGCGTAAGCTGAAACATCTTGGAATTGACGTGACTGTCGATCATGTGTACACCAGCGCAATGGCGACAGGCAAATTTCTGGGTGACCAGGGTACTCAGGGTACTGCTTTCGTATTGGGAGAGGGAGGATTATTGACCAGTTTACACGAAAATGGGATTACCCTGGTAAACACAGATCCGGAGTTTGTTGTATTAGGTGAAGGCAGAAACTTTACTTTGGAAATGGTTCAGTGTGCCGTGGATATGATCCTGGCAGGGGCAAAATTTATTACAACCAACAGGGATCCCTCGCCAAAGAAGCCGGGATGGAATAATTTGGGAATTGCGGCTACTACAGCAATGATAGAGGAAGCAACCGGCCGCAAAGCTTTCGTTACCGGAAAACCAAGTCCGGTAATGATGCGTTCTGCCCGAAAATATTTAGGTCTGGAAACAGGCGGAACAACCGTTATTGGAGATACCATGGAAACCGATATACAGGGAGGAGTTCAAATGGGATATAAAACCATACTGGTTCTCTCCGGCATAGCCCAAAAGGAAGATCTCAGCCATTATGCCTTCAAACCAGATTTAATAAGCAGTTCAATCGATAAAATCGACCTCCCTTTAAAATGGTGGGAGAGTTAAAAGATATAAGCAATTCAAAAAATAGTTTTTATATCTTCAGTGCGTGTCGCACATACTTAACTTATTCATTTTCAAAACCGCAAGCACTTGGTCAATTTAGCCCGGGAGGTAAATCATACTTAACTTTCTGCCAAAACAAATGAAAAAATATTTTCCCCATGTTCGCACATTGCATTTATATATTGGCTTATTCCTAAGTCCGCTTATCATCATCTTCAGTATTAGTGTGTTGGTATTAAACCACACAGAGTTCCTTAAGCAAGCCATCCCTGTAAAAGTGGTACCGGATATACAAACTCATTTAGACAGTATTCCTAATGATACTTCAGATCTTGTAACAGCTAAGCTCATTATTGCAAAATTGGGGATCAAAGGTGAGATAGAGTATATTCAAAGAAATGCAGATCAGATTTCTTTCCCCGTAAGCTTGCCCGGACTACGATCAATAGTTAAAGTAGACCGGCATACAAATGAAGTTTTAATCACGCGGCAAAATGAAGGCTCATTACGTGCAACAGGCTATCTCCATAAAATGCCCGGACCGCATAATGTGAAAATCAGAGGAAATTCTCAATTAATAAAAAACTGGGCATTTTGGGCAGATACATTTGTATATCTGTTAATATTTCTTTCAGCAAGCGGAATCTTTTTATGGTATTTTCTAAAAGCAGAAAGATCAATGGGAATATATGCCATCATACTTGGAGTAATATCATTTACCTGCCTTTTAGTTTTACTTTTCAAATGAAATCGATGAAATACTTAGTCTTTTTAAAAGGCCTGGCTCACTGGAACCGTCGTCTTCACATTCATATTGGTTTATTTTTACTCTTGTTCATCTGGCTTTTCTCTTTTTCAGGCTTGCTCTTAAACCATAGCAATTGGGATTTTGCAAGTTTCTGGGAACAAAAAAAGGAAACTAAAACGGTTTCCAATATTTCTGTTCCAAAAGGACTTGATTCCTTACAAACAGTAAAAAAGATCATGCTTAACCTTAATATATCAGGAGAGATTAGTAATCTGAAAATGACACCGGATAGTGTGGACTTTCGTGTATCCGTCCCGGGTCACATCAGAAATTTTCATGTTGATCTCAATAAAGGTATCTGTGTTCAGAATGAATTGAGATACAATTTTTGGGGCAAAATTAAAACACTCCATACTTTCAATGGTGCTAACAGGGAAAATCCGGCTTTAGGAGCGAATTGGTTGGTAAGCAGGATATGGATATTTTCAATGGATGCGATTGCAATCGGCCTTATCTATCTGTGTATAAGTAGCTGGATAATGTGGTATAACATCCGGGAAAACTATCGCTGGGGAACAATTGTCTTAATTTCAGGTTTTGCTTTGGTTATATATTTTTTGTTCATTTTGGGGATGCTTTAATCAAATACTACCATTTAAATAACCAGCATAACCACCCCAAAATATATCTACAGGTGGCTGAAGATTTTGTACCTTACCTTATTTTCATAGCTAAAGCCGCAGTAAGACAGAATTATTACATTCATTGGAAAAATAAAGGATAATATTCATCTGTATTACTTTCCCGAAATGTTTAAGCGTTAAGTTCTGACTGATCTGCGCCAATGATACTGCTGAACATAAAGCTTACAAAGCTTCTTTGGCAAAACAACTTACTGAATACAGCACCAAAACCGTAAGAGTTAGGTGGTTACTGTTAACTGGTGATATAGACGGGACAAACTATAAGCAAATAAAACAGGATTGTGAACGGAACATATCTGCAATCGAAGCACAATCAGCAGATGTTGATAAGAAAAGCTACTCTCAAGAGCAGTTGGCGCCTATAATCGATAAAGCTATTACCACTTTCACCAAGCTTAACGTAATAAGCTGTAAATCAAGAACTGAAGAAAAGAGAAAACTAATTGGTTCGATGTTTCCTGAAAAATTCACTTTTGAAAATCTAAAACATCGAACCGCTACGGTAAGCGATGCTTACGACTACATCTATAAGATTATCAACAAGTTAGATCTAAATAAAACGGGGCAAAATCTTTTTGAAAAGAGTTTGCCCCGTGAAGGGTGAAAGACCGGGTTCGAACCGGCGACCTCTGGATCCACAAACCAGCGCTCTAACCAGCTGAGCTACAATCACCGTGTGGACCATCTGGGAGTGAAATTCTCAAATGGTCTGCAAAAGTAATAATTTAAGCCACTTAGCGCAAGACCGGATTTAATTATTTCTCAAAAAAGTGATTCTTTTTCCCTTTTTTTCTTCGTGAAATGTTCCCTCTTCGTACGCTAAATGTCCGGAAACGATTGTGTGTGTGACTTTTGAGCGAAAAGTATGACCTTCGAAAGGAGACCACCCACACTTAGAAAGAATATTCTCCTTTGCCACTGTCCATGGTGAATTCAAGTCTGCCAATGTCAAATCGGCATAATATCCTTCACGGATAAAACCTCTCTTTTCGATTTCGAACAGAATCGCCACGTTATGACACATCTTTTGTGCAATCATTTCCAAACTGATTTTTCCTTGATGGAAGAAGTCCAGCATCGCAACCAGGCTATGTTGGATTAGTGGACCGCCTGACGGAGCTTTGAGATAGGATTGTGCCTTTTCTTCAAGTGTATGAGGAGCGTGATCTGTGGCGACCACGTCAATTCGACCATCCAGGACAGCTTTGAAAATCTGATCCCGATCATTTGCAGTTTTAATTGCCGGATTCCATTTGATCAGATTACCCTTTGTTTCATAGTCTGCTTCGGAAAACCACAAGTGGTGGATGCAAGCTTCGGCCGTTATCTTCTTTTGCTCAAGGGGAATGGAGTTATCGAACAATTCCAATTCTTTCGCAGTGCTGATATGGAGGATGTGAAGTCTTGTGCCGTGCTTTTTCGCCAATGCAACAGCCCGGCTGGAAGCATCATAGCAAGCTTCTTCTGATCGTATTTTGGAGTGGAACTTGACAGGAATATCTTCACCATAGATCGCTTTGAAGGATTCCAGATTTGCTTTGATGATGTAGTCATTCTCGCTGTGGATTGCAATGATGGTTTTGCATTGGCTGAAGATTTTCTCCAAAACCTCCGGATTATCAACCAGCATATTTCCAGTGGAGGAGCCTTGAAAAACTTTTACCCCGCAAATTGTCTTTGGATTAACCTTCAGAATTTCTGCCATATTGTCGTTGGTTGCCCCAAAGAAGAAAGAAAAATTGGCGAGGGAAACTTCGGTAGCCCGGGAATATTTTTCTTCCAATAACTCAATTGTTGTGGATTGAGGAACTGTATTGGGCATTTCCATGTATGTAGTGGTACCACCCGCTACTCCGGCCTTTGACTCGGTATAAATTTCACCCTTGTGAGTCAGTCCCGGCTCTCTGAAGTGAACCTGATCATCAATCAATCCCGGGAAAAGGTATTTTCCATTTGCTTTGATGTGGATATCAGCCAGTTCAGAACTCAGGTCGGAACCCAGTTTGGCAATCATGCCATCCTTAACCAAAACGTCTCCCGGGCTAATCCGGCCTTCATTGACTATATTTGCACCCGTGATCAGAATACTTTTCATCTCTATTGGAGTTTTACTTTCAAATTTTCCCTTAAAATTAACGAATCATGAGCAATGAGGCCTTAGGTTTTGAAGCATTTAAGCTAAACCGCCAGCTTTTGGATGCAGTCACCGCTGCCGGATATACCCAGCCAACTCCGATTCAGGAGAAAGCTATTCCGCTTGCGCTTGCCGGCCATGATGTTTTGGGGATTGCTCAGACGGGAACCGGAAAAACTGCAGCTTATGTGTTGCCGGTTTTGATGAAAGTAAAATATGCTCAGGGCGTTCACCCAAAGGCTTTGATACTTGCTCCGACCCGTGAGCTAGTCATGCAAATCGAAGAAGTGACACGTCAGCTGGCGCAAAACACCGACTTGAGAATTTTGAGTTTGTATGGAGGATTGGGGCCAAAACCTCAAATCGAAGCGATTGCAGCCGGAGTAGACATCATTATCTCAACCCCGGGAAGGTTTCTGGACCTCTATAAAAAGGGTTTGATTTATACGAAAGAGATCAAAACAATGGTCTTGGATGAGGCGGACAAAATGATGGATATGGGCTTTATGCCTCAGATCCGGTCGATTTTGGAAGTGATCCCGGTGAAAAGACAAAACCTGCTTTTCTCCGCAACTTTTGGCGGAAGAATCGAAAGGCTTGCTGCTGAATTTCTTGAATTCCCGGAGCGAGTGGAAGTAACACCACAGGCGACGACCGCTGAGACCATTGCGCAGGTTCAGTATTTGGTGCCAAATATTAAAACTAAAATCAACCTGCTTGGCCATCTTCTCCAAAATGAAGAAGTGAAGCGGGCCATAATTTTTACCAGATCCCGCAAAAATGCCGAAGAAGTATTCCATTTTTTAGACAAAAGGCATTTTGGTGAAATCAGAGTTATTCACGCCAATAAAGGTCAGAATACCCGGATCAACTCGATGGAGGATTTCAAAGGAGGAGAAGTGAGAATCTTGGTGGCGACAGATGTAGCCTCAAGAGGTTTGGATGTGACGATGGTCTCACATGTGTTCAACTTTGATGTGCCGCTGATCTATGAAGATTACGTTCACCGAATCGGGAGAACAGGCAGAGCTGAGAATGAGGGTAAAGCCATCACTTTTGTCAATCCGGCTGAAACCTACCATTTCGATAAAATCGAGACAATCATCCGGATGAAAGTGGACGTGGCTGAGATTCCCGTCGAAGTAGATGTTCCTGCAACTCCTTTCGAAGAGAAACAAGGCTACGATCGGGAACTTGATAAGCTCAGACAAAGGGATAATCCGGAATACAAAGGAGCATTCCATGAGAAAAAAGGCCCGCCAAAGGTAAATCCTAACAAGCCTCAAGAAGAGAAAAAACGCGGTAACAAAAACTCCAAAGCCAAGCGAAACCGGAATCAGATGAAGACAAAGGCCAAGTGGAAGAAAAAAGGAGATGTTTAGAAAGCATAAAAAAGGATCCCGATTTTTTCGGGATCCTTTTCTTTTATCGTTCCGTTCGAGTGTTCGTTCCGTCGACTGGAGTTCTTTTTTCTCTGTTTGCCAGATCCCAAGCAGTATAGAAGATCAGTTGGGCTCTTTTTGTCATCAACGGAAACTCGATTTTGTCCACTGTGTCGGTCACCTGATGGTAGTCGTCGTGTACCCCATTGAAGAAAAAGAGCACCGGGATATTATGCTTCGCAAAGTTGTAGTGATCTGATCTGTAATAGAATCTGTTTGGATCATCTTCCGCATCATAACGATAGTCCAGAATCAGGTCTGTGTAAGTGATGTTGTTGTATTCGTTGATTTTTTTCAGTTGAGTAGAAAGCATCTCTGAGCCGATTACGTAGATGTAATCCTTGTTTTCAGACTTCTGATATTCGTAATCAATACGGCCTACCATGTCGATATTGATGTTGTTCACGGTATTTGCCAATGGGAAAATCGGATGCTCAGAATAGTACTCAGAACCTAAAAGCCCCTTTTCTTCGCCAGTGACATTGAGGAAAAGAATGCTTCTTCTTGGTTTTACGCCGTCCTTCGCCGCCATTGCAAAAGCTTCTGCAATCTCCATCACAGAGACAGTACCTGACCCATCGTCATCAGCTCCGTTAAATACATCGCCTTTTCCGTCCACGCCTACGTGATCGTAGTGTGAAGAAATAACCAGCACTTCTTCCTTTTTATCAGTTCCTTCCAGAAAACCCATTACGTTTTCTGTAGGAACGACCGTATTTGATTTTTCGACCTGATAGCTAGCTTTCTGAGATTTGATGGTTTCAGGATTGCTTTTTGCGGCTTCCTTCAAAGTCTCAACGGGAGCACCGAAAAGTTCACCCATTTTATCAGAGCTCACCATGAATACCGGTCTTTGGTCAGTTGGTTTTTCGAAGCCAAGACGGCCTTTTCCCGCACTTGACTTATAGCGATTGGCGATTCGGTCGAAGTTTGCCTGGCCTTCCATGGTTACGACTACAATACCTGCAGCTCCTGCATCCATTACTTTGGTGATCAGATCGTTGGTCCTTGCTCCTACCGCCCAGATTCCCACGAGTTTTTCTTTCACGTCAACTTTTGCAAGGTTCTCATCCGTAACAAGACCAAGGAATACCAAGTCTGTCTTTGCAACTTTCTTCATATCACCATCTCCAATGAATATGAAGTCAGTGTTTTCGACCAGCTTCTTTTTTTCTACCTGCAAGATGACTTTGCTGTAAGAAACAGAAACCAGGTTGAATGACTGGAAATATCCGCCATTAACCGGGCCAGCCAAACCAATATTTTTGTAGAAATCTGCTAAATAATTGCCGGCTTTTTTTCCGCCTTCTGTTCCGGTATCTCTTCCCTGAAGCTCATCCGAAGACAAGTAGGTCAGATGTTTTTTAAGATCATCAGCGGTGATTGTAGTCGCGTATTTTACTTGAGGAGAATTTTGAGCGAGCAGTGGCACTGTCAAGCCAATTACCAGAGCTCCGGTTAAGAACAAACCTTTTTTCATATTAAATTTTTATTTAGGACACTAAACTAGATAAATTTTCAACCCACCTATAAACCGTTTGTAAATATCAATTGTTGCAGGGGAAATTATTGGCCGTCGCAAAAGCTTTATCCTTCAAGAAACTGTAACTTTGCAGCCGTAAAATCAGGTCGATTCCTTACCCAAATAGTTCATACTTCCTTAGAGTTCTTTATGCAGATAAATCTTTCTAATGCTGTCAAATTTGAGAGCAGACACAATGGCCCGACCGAGGCGGAAATCGCAGAGATGTTGGAGAAAATCGGTGCTTCATCCCTGGAGGAGTTAATCAACCAAACAGTACCTAAAGCTATTCAGCTGGAGCGTCCTCTAGACTTGCCGGCTGCAAAACTGGAATCTGAATTTCTGAAAGAATTCAAGACTCTTGCTTCGAAAAACAAAGTTTTCAAATCGTTCATCGGGACTGGTTATTACGATACGATCGTTCCGGGTGTAGTTTTGAGAAATGTGTTGGAGAATCCGGGATGGTATACTGCTTACACTCCTTACCAGGCAGAAATCGCTCAGGGAAGACTGGAAGCATTGATCAATTTCCAAACGGTGGTGATGGATTTGACAGGAATGGACCTGGCAAATGCTTCGTTACTGGATGAAGGAACTGCGGCAGCGGAAGCGATGACCATGCTATTTGCGGTGAAGCCGAAAGAGAGGAAGAACGCTACCAAATTTTTTGTTGACGAGAAAGTATTCCCTCAGACCAAGGCGGTTCTTTTGACAAGAGCTGAGCCAATCGGAATTGAGCTGGTTTCAGGCCCGATTGATTCTCTGGATTTGACGGATGAAAACCTTTACGGAGTTCTTTTCCAATATCCTGATGCAGACGGAGCGGTGAGAGATTACTCGGCGATTATAGCTACTGCGAAAGAAAATAAAGTAACGACAGCTTTCGCTGCTGACTTACTTGCATTGACACTATTGACACCTCCGGGTGAAATGGGAGCCGATGTAGTGGTAGGTTCAGCGCAGCGATTCGGAGTTCCGATGGGCTATGGCGGACCTCATTCTGCTTTTTTTGCTACTAAAGAAGATTACAAAAGACAAATCCCTGGTAGAATTATAGGAGTTTCTATTGACAGAGCCGGAAACAAAGCCTACAGAATGGCATTGCAAACACGCGAGCAGCATATCAAGCGTGAGAAGGCAACTTCAAACATCTGTACAGCTCAGGTTCTCCTGGCAGTAATGTCAAGTTTCTATGCTGTTTACCACGGCCCTCAAGGGTTGAAAAATATCGCTTTGAGAACTCATGGTTTGGCAAAGTTGACAGCGAAAGCACTTTCTCAACTTGGATATACAATTTCCTCTCAGCAGTATTTTGATACTGTGAAAGTAAGTTTAGAGGGTGAGGCTTTGAAAAAAGTGAATCAATTGGCAAGTGCTTCTGAAATCAACTTCAGATATGAAGCCGATGGATTGTTCATCACATTTGATGAGGCAAAAACTCTTTCAGATACTCAGGAGGTTGTGAATGTTTTTGCGAAAGCAAAAGGAGCCAAAGAGCTGAATGTTTCAGAAATGGCAGACTCGCTGTCACTTGAATTGCCGGCATCTCTTTTGAGAACATCAGAATATCTGACACATCCTGTTTTCAATAATTACCACAGCGAACATGAGATGCTTCGCTATATCAAAAGGCTCGAGTCAAAAGATCTTTCTTTGGTTCATTCCATGATTTCATTGGGCTCATGTACCATGAAGTTGAATGCAACTGCTGAGATGATTCCTGTGACCTGGCCTGAATTTGGTCAGATGCACCCATTTGCCCCTATCGATCAGACATTAGGATATCAGGAGCTTTTCGAAAATCTGAGAACATGGCTGACTGAAATCACAGGTTTTGCGGATACTTCTTTGCAGCCAAACTCAGGAGCTCAGGGAGAATTTGCCGGACTGATGGCCATCAGAGGCTATCACCTGAATAATGGTGATACTCATAGAAACATTGCCCTGATCCCGACTTCTGCTCACGGTACTAACCCGGCTTCTGCCGTGATGGCCGGAATGAAAGTCGTCCTGGTAATGTGTGACGAAAAAGGAAATATCGATATCGAGGACCTAAAGACAAAAGCTGCCGAGCATGCTCAGGATTTGGCTTGTCTTATGGTGACATATCCATCGACCCACGGAGTTTTCGAAGAAGCAATTCAGGAAATTTGCGCTGTCATTCATCAATATGGTGGACAGGTTTATATGGACGGAGCCAACATGAATGCTCAGGTTGGATTGACCAGTCCGGGCAGAATCGGTGCTGACGTATGTCACCTGAACTTGCACAAGACTTTCTGTATTCCTCACGGTGGTGGTGGACCTGGTATGGGACCGATTTGCGTAGCAAGTCATTTGGCTCCATTCCTCCCGGGAAACCCACTTGTGAAAACAGGTGGTGAGCATGCAGTTTCTTCAATTTCTGCGGCCCCTTATGGAAGTGCCAGCATTCTTCCAATCTCCTACGCTTACATCGCGATGATGGGAGGAGATGGCTTGACGAATGCTACTAAAATGGCGATCCTGAATGCCAATTATATCAAAGAAAGACTGAATGGTCATTATCCGATCCTTTATACCGGCTCACAAGGTCGCGCAGCACACGAGATGATAGTGGATTGCCGGGCTTTCAAAGAGGTGGGTGTAGAAGTGGAGGATATAGCTAAGCGTCTGATGGATTATGGTTACCATGCGCCAACAGTTTCATTCCCTGTTGCCGGTACTTTGATGATCGAGCCTACAGAATCTGAGACCAAGGCTGAGTTGGATAAGTTCTGTGATGCGCTTCTTTCCATTCGTGCGGAGATCCGTGAAGTTGAAGAGGGCAAAGCTGATAAAGTAAACAACGTTCTTAAAAATGCGCCACACACAGCGATAATGGTGTTGACTGGCGAATGGGATCTGCCATATACAAGAGAAAAAGCTGTTTTCCCAATCGCTTATGTGAAGGAAAACAAATTCTGGCCAAGCGTAAGGAGAATCGATTCTGCTTATGGTGACAGAAATCTGGTTTGTAGCTGTATTCCGGTAGAAGAATATGCAAAAGAGGCCGAACTGGCTTAACTGAAATAGAGTCCAAAAATAAAGGCTGCCAATCGGAAGCCTTTATTTTTTTTATACGTTAACGTGTTTTTCGGCGTGGTAAGAGGACCTTACCAAAGGTCCCGACTCCACATATTTCAATCCTCGTCTGAGGCCTTCTTCTTTGTAGTGGGCAAACATGTCCGGGTGGATAAATTCGGCAACTTCGATGTGCATTTTGGTAGGCTGGAGGTATTGTCCCAAAGTCAGGATATCGCAGCCATGTGCAGCCAAGTCATCCATTGCTTTGTAAAGCTCTTCTTTGGTTTCTCCAAGACCAAGCATAATTCCGGTCTTAGTTCTTTTTCCGTATTCTTTCGTCAGTTTGATTTGTTCCAGAGATCGCTCGTATTTGGCCTGAGGTCTGACTCTCCGATAAAGGCTTCCGACGGTCTCCATATTGTGAGATACTACTTCCTGACCGCCACTTATCATTCTGTAAAGTGCATCCCAGTTGGATTTCACATCTGGAATTAGCGTTTCGATGGTGGTAGCGGGAGAAAGTTCTTTGGTCTGAACAACCGTTTGATACCAAATCTCAGATCCTTTGTCTTTTAACTCGTCACGGTTGACTGAGGTGATCACAGCGTGTTTTACCCCCATCAATTTGATTGCTTCAGCTACTCTCCTGGGTTCATCTGTATCATATTCAGGCGGTCTGCCAGTCGCTACAGCACAAAATGAACATGATCGGGTACATACATTGCCTAAAATCATGAAAGTTGCTGTGCCGGCACCCCAGCATTCGCCCATGTTTGGGCAATTTCCGCTTTCGCAGATAGTATGAAGCTTATGCTCGTCTACTAATTTTCTGACACTTGCATATTCTTTTCCTACTGGCAACTTTACTCGTAACCAATCTGGTTTTTTTCTTCTGGTTGCTTCTTCGGAAATGACGGGTAATTCGATCATCAGTTTGACTATTTAACACAAAGGTAATTCCGACAGGGATAAAACCCAATCAGCATTATTGTCTGAATCCGTAAAAAAAGGTGAAATAAACGGATTGGAATATTTGATTATTTTCTGTGGTGGGGATCAGTGGTATTTCTTTGGTAAAACCCTCCAACATGTATCCAAGTTCAAGTCCTGTCACATTACTCTTGAAAACCCCAAACTCGAAGGATACAGCAGCTTTAGCATTGGCACCAAAAGCAAATTCCGATTGACCGAGTCCTTCAAATAGATTGCCGGTACCCAAAATATTGTATATGCTTTGATGGATTTCCGGGTCATATTGTTCGGTAACAGTTTCCACCCGGTTGATTGCATACTCGATATAATAGGGAGCGATTAGCCCAAAAGTTGGGCCGATGGCTCCTAAAGCGGAAACCTGAACACCTTGATTTGGAGCTTTTTTGAACAGGATTAACTCCCTGCCATATTGAGGGCGAATAGAATAGAGGTAGTTTGATTTTCCAAAAATGTAGCTATTTCCTAAAACCGTATTATATCGAACTTCTTTTTGGTTTTTGACATTTGAGAGCTCAATGGACCAAAAGCTGAATTGGGTATCATCAATTCTGGTTCCGGCTTTGAAAACGAAACCGCCGATAAGTCCGCCATTTGTATTCTTATTTACTCCAAAAAGATATTCTTTGTCGTATTCATAGTTGCCGACATCTTCTCGCTGTCCAAATGATTCGGTAATAGAAAAGATGAAAATAAACGGAAGGATATATTTTAGCCTGCTCATTCGATATGGTCAAAAATATTGCTCAATTTTAGTGTCTGAATACTTTAACTGAATTTTAAAAGTAAGAGTTTATGCCCACTATAAAAAGTCCGTATTCAGGGAAGTTTAAAGCTCAGTCAGACAGTAAGTTTTAATTTCTGGTTAAGGTAAAATTCTTGAAATTTATTTTTACTATATAAACCCAACAAGTATGAGTTATCTTTTTGAAAGTTTCAAAGGATGGAAAACCTATTGTGAGGAAAAGGAAATTTCTCTTCCTCAATCCGTTATTGAATACGAGGTTGACCAAAAAAACGGAGAAGATTCCCAAATAAAGGCTGGATTGCTGAAGGCTTATGGAGTAATGAAAGATGCTGTTAAAACCGGTCTTGAAGAGGAAATGATCTCCAGATCCGGGATGATCAATAATGGAGCAAAAAAGGTTTACAATTATCCGGTTGCAGTTTTATCCCCCGAGTTCCAAAAACTAATTTCCCGCGCTTTGGCAGCAAAAGAAGTGAATTCTTGCATGGGCAGGGTAGTAGCAGCCCCAACCGCCGGAGCAAGCGGGATTCTTCCGGGGACTTTGGTGACGTTGCAGGAGATTCATGGTTTATCAGATGAGGAGATCGTAGAAGGACTCCTGGTCGGAGCAGGAATAGCTTTAATCATCGAGAAAAAAGCGAGTTTGGCCGGTGCTGTGGGAGGCTGCCAGGCTGAGACAGGTTCTGCTGCAGCTATGGCTTCCGGTGCGATTGTATATTGTCTGGGAGGAAATACTGATCAGGTTTTTACTGCAGTAGCTATTACGATTCAATGCATGCTTGGATTAGTTTGTGATCCTGTGGCAGGTTTGGTTGAGGTGCCTTGTGTGGTCAGAAATGCCAGCGCGGCAGCGATCGCTTTCAGTTCAGCACAAATAGCATTGGCAAATGTCAATGCAGTCATTCCGGTTGATGAATGTGTCGAGGCGATGGGTGAGATAGGAGCTTCCATGGAAAGCCGTTATAAAGAAACAGCGATGGGAGGATTGGCAGCGACGCTTACCGGCCAGGAAATTTCAAAGAGAGTGCTGATAAGTGATATTGAGATTCTCCCCGATTCTGAATCACCCGAATAAATTTTGAAAAAAGGGGATACTTAAAATCTGGTCGATGCTAAGGGTGAAAATTATTGCCCATAAAACTGCGCTCCAAAACATATGGAGGTAGATATGCCTCTTTTTTGTGCCAAATGAAATCAAAATTAAGGTTCCTCCGATTGGTGTGAGGAATATTGGCGTCAGGAAAGCGATTCCAACTTTTCCATATTTGCCCCAGATTGTGACAAGCCTTCTGTTTTTCTTGGAAAATCTAGGTTTTGGAAATTTTCGTCTCAGTTCTAGGTATTTTTTGAATTTAATTCCAATGAGGCTAAAAACAAATACGCTAGACATCATTCCCGCTACCGTGACAAAAATTGTTTCAGCAATCCCATATCCTGCCGCAGATGCGAAAACAGGTCCTGCGATGAATTTAAACCAGCAAAGAAAATAAATCCCCAGAAAAGTGAGGATGGCTTCTGTCATAACAAGAAAAACAAGTAAGTAATGTAATAAGTGAGAAGAACTGCCCCTTCAAACTTAGAAATACGCATTTTTGTTTTCATCAAAGGATAAAGGAGTAGCGTAATTCCTATCATCCACAAGTAATCTGAATCTATAAATTCCTGAGAAATTCCAATCGGTTTGATGATTGCAGTGATTCCAATTACCGCAAGTATATTCAGGATGTTGCTGCCCAGAATATTTCCAAGGGCCAAATCCGTTCTTTTAGAAAGCGCTGCCACAATTGAGGCAACTAATTCAGGCAGACTTGTCCCGATTGCCACGATTGTAATCCCGATTATTCTTTCAGAAACACCTAATTCCCTTGAAATTTTTACTGCGTTCACCACTAGAAGTTCAGAACCGATATAAAGACCCAGTATACCTCCAAAAAACAAACCTGTTGCTACAATCCATGAATAGTTTTTCACCTGTTCTACTTCTGCTTCAACTTCTTCCAGTGTATCTCCAATTCCGGAACCCAGATTTCTAAATAAATAAACATTGAATCCCAGAAATAATAGGAAAAGGATTATCCCTTCCCAGAAGGATATATCCCCATTATAGCTGAGGCCATAGAATAATATAGCTACAAGAACAGTGAGCAAATAGTCAAATCTAACATGGCTTTGCCTGATCAAAATTGGATAAAAGAGACCCGTGACTCCAAGTACCAACCCGATGTTTGACAAATTTGACCCCAGGACATTGCCAATAGTTATATCGCTATTACCCTTCAGGGCAGCATTGATCCCTACTATAAGTTCTGGCATTGATGTTCCGAAGGCAACCACTGTTAATCCAATTAAACCGGTACTCATCCCGAGTTTAACTGCAAAAGCAGAAGCACCATCTACCAAAATTTTTCCTCCAAAAAGTAGAATAACCAGGCCCAGAGCCAAAAGAAAATAAGAGATCATGAGGGTTTAAAGTTTTTCGCCAAACGCTAAGTCTCCAGCGTCGCCTAAGCCTGGCACGATATAAGAAAGGTGATTAAGCTTTTCATCGATCGATCCGAGCCATAGTTTGTATGGTAGTTTCAGGTTTTCTTCAATGTATTTTATCCCTTCCGGAGCAGCGAAAAGTGCCGCAATATGAATCATTGAGGGAATACCATGTGATAAGATGGTGTCTATGGTCTTGATGATTGATTTTCCGGTTGCAAGCATAGGATCGGCAAGGACAATTACTTTTCCTTGGAGAGAAGGTGAGGCATGATACCCAAGATTGATTTTTATTTCACCGCTTTCATTTTCATCCCGAAATGCCCCAATGAATCCACTTTCGGCTTCATCAAAGAAATTTAAAAAACCCTGGTAAAATGGAAGTGATGCCCGTAAAACCGAAATCAAGACTACCTGGCTTTCAGGTACCAAAATCTTGGCCTTCGCCAAAGGCGTTGCTACCTTATGGGTTTTGTAGGAAAGGGATTTCGAAATTTCGTAGGCTAAAATTTCCCCAAGGCGCTCAAGATTTTTTCTGAACCGCATACGATCGTTTTGAATCCTGATATCCCGCATTTCTGCCATAAATTGATTGGCGATAGAAGGAGTTTCTGATAGTATAAACATGAAGCTAAGGTAAAAGAAAACCCGGCTCTTTTGAAGCCGGGTTCGTTTTATGGATTGTGAAACTTTACTTGACTTCGAAGCTTGATCTTCTTGCCATTTGTCTTGCTTCAGCGGATGATTTATCCACACTAGTATCTTCGCCGTATCCTTTGAACGAAAGTCTTGAAGCGTCTATACCTGTGGAAATCAACATGTCGTATACTGTTTTTGCCCTTTTTTCAGAAAGCTTGATATTGTAATCTTCCTGACCTAATTCGTCTGCAAATCCTTTTACTTCAAGCTTAACTCCAGGATTTCTCTTCAGAAAGTTTGCGACAAAATTTGCAGATGAGACAGAATAGGAAAGAGGCTTATCACTGTCGAATGCAAAGTAAACATTCACATAATTTTCATTAATAGTCTTTTTGAAGTAGTCTACCTCTTCTTTAATTTCCACCGAAGGACAACCTCCCAAGGATGCCGATCCAGGCATAAAAGGACACTTGTCTAAATGATCCGGAGTACCGTCGTTATCTGAATCAAGAGTAACACCGGAGAAACTGACTCTGGCTCCCACCGGGGTATTGGCTTCCTTGTCCAAATAATCAGGAACACTATCACCGTCAGAATCTTTAAGCATGTCTTTGATTCCATCGATTGCACTTGCAAGTTCAACCTTTGTTGCATATTTGTCAGCTGTTATGTACCAATCTGCATGTTCTTCTTGTTTGCCAAGATAAATATTCAATCCTAGGGTTCCGGTCCACCAGGTACCTGTTGCGTGGACATATGGATTGGAACCAATAGTAGTGGGTTGTAATTCAGCATTGTATTCGTTACCATCAAACGTATAGGTTTGCCTTCCATTTACGATCATAGAAATGTCAGCTGTTAATGCCACCCTTTGGCTAAGTTTAAATTGGCCTGTTAAGCCAGATATGATATTATAATGATAATCTGGTTGAGTATTTAAAATGGTCTGGTCAAAACTCATTCTTCCTCCTCCACCACCTAAATGCCCAAGTAGCCCAATTTTTCTGGAAAATGATTCAAAATTCATAATTCTACTGAAATTGAAAATCATTTGAATATCAACTCTTTGATAGTTGGTTTTGAACACTGGACTTTCTCCCTCTGCCTCAGAAAATGATCCAAATCCACCATCACCTTTTATTCCGAACTTTTCGTTGAACATGTATCGCACACCAAAATCCAGGTGACCGATATTAAGTGTGGGAGTTAAATATCCAGGAGTTAAAGGTGACATTGCCTTATTAAAACCAGCATTTGTCTCAATTGACCAGCGATTAAAATCTTTTTGGGCGTACCCTAAAGTCACAATTCCAGACAGGATCAGGAACATTAAATACTTCTTCATTCTATTAGGATTAGGGGGATTAAGGACTAAAAGTAGGGAAAAACATCTTGGTTTTCCTAAGTCTATTTAAACAAAAAAAGCCCGGTTTTTACCGGGCTTTAAAAATGTATTTCGTATAAGGATTACTTCACTTCGAAGCTTGCTCTTCTTGCAAGTTGTCTGGCATCAGCAGAAGATTTATCTACGCTGGTATCTTCACCGTAACCTTTGTAAGACAATCTTGAAGCATCAACTCCTGTAGCAATTAGTAAGTCATAAACTGCTTTCGCTCTGCTTTCTGAAAGTTTCATATTATAATCTTCAGGACCTAACTCGTCAGCGTATCCTTTAATTTCCATCTTCACTCCTGGATTTCTCTTCATGAAGTTAGAAACATAATTAGAAGCACTTGCAGAATATCCTAGAGGAATAGCGCTATCGAAAGCGTAATAAACGTTTACATAACCGTCATTGATTGCCTTCTTGAAGAAATCAACTTCTTCTTTAGCTGCTTCTACAACCGGACAGCCACCTGTTGATGAAGGGCCAGGAAGGAATGGACACTTGTCCAAATGATCAGGTGTACCATCACTGTCTGAATCCATAGTTGTACCAGCAGAGTTTACTCTAGCTCCAACCGGAGTGTTTGGTTCTTTATCCAAATAATCAGGAACACCATCACCATCAGAATCTTTCAACATGTCTTTAATTCCGTTGATCTGAGTTGCCAATTCTTCTTTGGTTGCATACTTGTCAGCAGCAATAAACCAGTCTGCATGTTGCTCAGAAGAACCAAGATAGAACTGAAGACCTAAAGTACCTGTCCACCAAGTTCCATTTGCCCCATAAAATCCATTATCCTGACTAGGTCTGATTACGGAAGCTCCGTCGAAAGAAACTGTCTGACGACCGTTAAGGATCGTGCTTATATCGCCTACTAAAGCGATGTTATTAGAAAGTTTGATTTGTGGAGTGACACCGAAGATGAAATTGTAAACATCATCCGTGAAGTCATTGTAGGTATTTTCTTCTGGATTAACATTACCGATTCCGGCTCCTCCATGAAGAAGAAGTCCAAATGATCTGCTAAATGATTCGAAGTTCATGATTCTGCCAATGTTGGCAACACCCTGAAGATCTAATCTGTAGTATTTGGTATCGAAAGATGGCTCACCATCTGCCTCTTTGAAGGATCCAAATCCGTAATCCAGTTTAAGACCGAATTTCTCGTTAAACATGTAACGAGCTCCTAAGTCAACATGACCCAGATTAAGGGTCGGAGAAAGGTAGCCTGGGGTCAATGGCGCCATTGGCTTGTTAAAGCCGCCATTTACTTCAAGTGACCATTTGTCGAATTCGCTCTGGGCGTTAGCAGAAAATGCCAAAGCTCCAGCCATAAGTGTTGATAGTATTAGTTTTTTCATAACAAAAAATTTTTGTTCAAATTTTAAGTGTTTGATTGAGATGATTACAAATTTATAAACTTTTAACTTACTGCAAATCTAGATGAATTATTTAAAACACAATTGACGATTAAAAATAATTTAATTTTTTTATGATATGTATGTTGATCTGTTAACACAATTGATGCCAAAATGAAATTATTATTTGACTTGCTTGATTTGCAAGGGGTTTCCGGTGATGAGTCTCAAACTTCAGATTTCATATTTGAATATGTTGTTGAACGAAAAAAGACTTGGGATGTTGTACCTGAGGTTTTCTATGGAAATGATTTTCATGATTGTATATTATTGAAATTTGGTGCGCCAAATACAGCAATTTTTGCTCACATGGATACCATTGGTTTTATGTCAAGATATGAAAATCAATTAGTTGCAATTGGAGGTCCTGAGATAATCCCGGGAACCAAATTGGTGGGGAAGGATTCTTTAGGTTTAATTTCGTGCAGACTCAAGGGAGATGAGGAGGGAATTTTTCATGATTTTCCAAGGGGAATTGAGCATGGGACACGACTTTCTTTCGATCAAAACATCAGAGTAAATGAAGAATTTATTGAAGCAGCTTATCTGGACAACAGATTGGGACTTTACACTTCTCTGAAGATTTGCGAAAATCTGAAAAATGGATGGGTTGTATTCTCAACCTATGAAGAACATGGAGGTGGCAGTATGCCATTTTTATTGAAGTTTATCCAGGAAAATTCCCCTATCCGACAAGCTTTAATTGCTGATATTACTTGGGTGACAGAAGGGGTCAGACCGCATGAAGGTGTCGTTATTTCCATCAGGGACAAGTTTATTCCAAGAAAAAAGTTTCTGGACAGGATTATTTCTCTTGCTAAAAAAAGTGGTATTCCCTTCCAATTAGAAGTTGAGGAAAGTGGGGGAAGTGATGGGCGCGAGGTTCAATTTTCACCCTATGCGGTCGATTGGTGCTTCATTGGTGCGGCAGAAGAAAATGTCCATACCCCAAATGAAAAGGTTTCTTTGGTAGATTTGGAGGCAATGATCAGAATGTACAAATTTCTCATGGATCACCTTTAAATCTTTATGAAATGAATATTTCCTTAAAGGATAAAACTTTTGAAGTTTATTTAAGCAAATCCGAAGTCAAGAAACGAATCCAGCAACTTGGGGAGCAAATTACCCGAGATTTTCAGAATAAGGAAGTTGTTGTTTTGGGAGTGTTAAATGGGTCTTTCATCTTTATGGCAGATTTGTGTAGAGAAATCAATCTTCCCTTGATCTGCACCTTTGTAAAACTGAGTAGTTATCAAGGGGTAACCACTACTGGTCAAGTTCGATCCATCCTTGGATTAGATTCAGACTTGAAGGGAAAACACGTCATAATTGTAGAAGATATTGTGGATACGGGTATCAGCATGGAATACCTGCTTAAAACGATTTCTGACCACTATCCTGAGAGTATTGCAATTGCAACTTTATTATTTAAACCAGAAGCTTTTCGGTTTAAATACGCGATCGATTATGTGGGTTTTGAAATTCCCAATAAATTTGTCCTTGGTTACGGCCTTGATTATGACGGTTTGGGTAGAAATCTACCTGACATTTACCAACTCAGCACCCCTTAATTAACAGCAATAAGAATGTATAATATTGTATTATTTGGCCCTCCAGGAGCTGGAAAAGGCACCCAAAGTGAAAAATTAATTCAGAAGTACGGGCTTACTCATCTTTCTACCGGGGATTTGTTTAGAAAACATTTGGGAGAAGGAACTGAGCTGGGACAGCTGGCAAAAAAGTATATGAACGAGGGGCATTTGGTTCCGGATGAAGTTGTAATCCGAATGGTTGAGGAAAAAATCAATGAAACTAAAAATACTGAGGGATTTATTTTTGATGGATTTCCAAGAACCACAGCACAGGCTGAGGCGCTGGACGAAATGCTTGCTCATCATGGATTATCCATCTCAGGTATGATTGCATTGGATGTACCTGAGGAAACTTTGAAAATCAGGATAAAAGAGCGAGGAAAAACCTCAAATCGTACAGATGACCAAGACGATGAAAAAATTAATACTCGTATTAAAGTATATCTCGATGAAACCTTGCCAGTGGCTGATTACTATTCAAAGCAGGGCAAGTTTCAGAAAATCAACGGAGTAGGCGAGATCGAACAGATCTTTAAAGACATCACTTCGGTAATAGATAGTTACTGATTGGCTATATTTTGCTAATTTTGCAATCCAAATCTTTGGCTAGGCTGGGAAGCTTAGCCTTTTTATTTTAAAAAAATGGCCGATTCAAATTTCATCGATTATGTCAAATTCTGCTCCAGATCTGGAGCAGGAGGTGCTGGAGCAATGCATTTCCGAAGGGAAAAGCATGTGCCAAAAGGAGGTCCTGACGGAGGTGATGGCGGTCGGGGAGGCCACATCATTCTGAGAGGAAGCTCCCAATTGTGGACTTTGCTTCACCTCAAATATAAAAAGCACGTCATAGCTGAATCCGGAAAAGGCGGTGAAGGAGGAAGAAGAACCGGAGCAGACGGAAAGGATGTAATCCTGGAAGTTCCATTGGGCACAATAGCTAAAGACGCCGAAACTGGCGAAAAGAGATGTGAAATCACTGAAGATGGTCAGGAAGTAGTCTTAACTCGAGGAGGAAGAGGAGGACTTGGGAATGACCATTTCAAAACCTCCACTAATCAGGCTCCGCACTATGCCCAGCCAGGGGAGTCAGGAATCGAGGAATGGATTATTCTTGAATTGAAATTATTGGCGGATGTTGGTCTTGTTGGGTTTCCAAATGCTGGTAAATCGACTTTGCTTTCTTCGATTTCAGCCGCAAGACCTGAGATTGGAGATTATCCGTTCACCACCTTAGTTCCAAATCTTGGAGTTGTAAGTTACCGTGACGACAAGTCATTTGTAATGGCAGATATCCCGGGGATTATTGAAGGTGCTGCTGAAGGGAAAGGTCTTGGAATTAGATTTTTGAGACATATCGAACGGAACTCCATTTTGCTGTTTCTGATTCCTGCAGATGCACCAAATATTCAAGAACAATACAATATTCTTCTTGGCGAACTCGAAAAATACAATCCCGAGCTGCTTGACAAAAGAAGGCTCTTGGCTATTTCGAAATCCGATATGCTGGATGAGCAATTGATGAAGGAGATGGAAAAAGAGCTTCCTAAGGGCATACCTCATTTATTTATTTCTTCAGTTTCTCAGATGAATCTGGATAAATTGAAAGATATGATTTGGCAGGCGATTCATTAATCCTGGCGTGCCACATTGTCAGTAAATACAGGCTGGCAACAATATTGTAATTCCGAAAAAGCCAACTAGAGCTTATCATTAATCATGAAAAATAAGGAACGAGTGGATTCAGAGTCCAATAAGAATGAGGAACAAGTACTGGATGAAGCTTCTGCAAACAATTCGCAAGAATCAGGTTCAGATTCAGCAAGTGAAACAGCCGGGCCAATCGAAAGGAAATTGGAAGGTGAAGTTGCTGAGCTAAAAGATAAATACCTCAGACTCTATTCTGATTTCGAAAACTATAGAAAAAGGACTGCCAAAGAAAGGCTGGATCTGATTACAACCGCATCTGAGGATGTTTTGAAGGAATTGATCCCGGTTGTCGATGATTTTGAGAGAGCTTTTAAAGCAAATGAATCCCAGGAAGATGCTGTCAAAGTCCGCGAAGGCAATCAATTGATTTTTCATAAACTTCTCAGAACTCTTGAAAACAGAGGTTTGAAGCCTATGGATAATTTGATCGGAAAACCTTTCAATCCGGATACTCAGGAGGCAATTACCTCCATTCCATCTCCAAGTGAAGATATGAAGGGGATAGTAATCGATGTAGTAGAAAAAGGATATACACTGGGCGAAAAAGTAGTTCGATTCGCCAAAGTAGTGACAGGAGCATAATATTATGGCAAAAAGAGACTATTACGAGATATTAGGAGTCACCAAGTCTGCGACCCCCGAAGAGATCAAGAAAGCCTACAGAAAACTGGCGATTCAATATCATCCTGATAAAAACCCCGACAATCCCGAGGCTGAAGATAAATTCAAGGAAGCCGCTGAGGCCTATGAGGTCCTGAGTAATCCTGAAAAAAAGCAACGTTATGATCAGTATGGCCATCAAGGCGTTGGTGGAAACGCGGGTTATGGAGGCGGCGGCATGAATATGGAAGATATTTTCTCCCAATTCGGCGATATTTTCGGTGGAGGCGGAGGATTTGGTTCATTCTTTAGCGGAGGTGGCAGTGGTCGCCGAACTAAAAAAGGAACAAACCTTAGGGTCAAACTAAAGCTGAATATTCAGGAAATATCCAATGGCGTCGAGAAAAAGATAAAAGTTAAACGCCATGTAATAGCTCAGGGTGTCACCTTCAAATCCTGTGGTACCTGTCAGGGTTCGGGTCAAATCAAAAAAGTCGTCAACACCATGTTGGGACAAATGGTCTCTGCCAGCACATGCGCTGTTTGTGGTGGAAGTGGCCAAATTGTAGATAAGAAACCAGCAGAAGCAGATGCAAGAGGCTTAATTGTAAGAGAAGAGGTCATTTCGATCAATATTCCCGGTGGTGTTGCAGAAGGAATGCAGCTGAGCATGTCTGGAAAAGGAAACGAAATTCCCGGAGGTATTCCCGGTGATTTGTTAATTGTAATCGAGGAAGTCGAAGATCAAATCCTACAGCGAGACGGAAACAATGTCATTTTTGACTTGCATGTTTCTTTCGTCGATGCGGCCCTTGGTGCATCGATCGAAGTCCCGACAATTGACGGAAAAGTAAAAATCAAAATAGATCCGGGCACTCAAAGCGGTAAAATGCTGCGACTGAAAGGAAAAGGAATAAAAGATATAAATGGATACACCAGAGGAGACCAATTAATCATGGTCAACGTATGGACTCCGGTTCAATTATCTAAAGAAGAAAGACAGATCCTCGAAAACCTTCGTGAATCCCATAATTTCAAACCTGATCCGGGAAAATCGGAAAAGTCATTCTTTGATAAGATGAAAGAGTTTTTCTAATTGAAACAAAGCCGGAAGCAATTCTGGCTTTTTTTATATTTTTAAAAAACCTTTTCAAAGTCGCCTCGTACCCTATCCCTATGCTGAGAAAATTGTGTCTGCTTTTTCTTGTTGGTTGTGGGAGTGTGAGTTTTAGTAAAGCACAACTAGTCAGGGAGTTTAGAGCACCTGAGAAAACGGGTTTCGAAATGGTTCATTTGGAATTTTCGACCTACAAAAGCACCACCCAACTCAAAAGAATCAAATCGGCTGAGCCGGTTTACATCCACGGGCACCTGGCGAAAACCAATATTCTTCCGGTTTTTTCCCATCAAATCCGAAATAACATTTTAGAAACCTCTCTCACACACAAGAATGTGGAGGCAGAAAATCTTGGAAAAAGCATCACCTCAAAACTTTTTTCCGATGCAGAAGGCGACTTTGACCATAGCTGGGATTTGGGTTTGACGTCCAACTTTCTTTATCATTTGGATTTTAATCTGGGAATGGGAAAGGCTGATTTCGATTTAGCCCAGCTTCCGGTTTCTCAAATGAAAGTAAAAAGCGCCAGTGCTGATGTTTTAATCCATTACAGTACTTCTGATCCCAATCAAGTCCAGATGGACACACTTTTGGTTACATTAAATATGGGTTCTGTTGGGATTCAAAATGCAAATTTCACGAACGCCAAAATGATGATTTTTGAAGTCAATTATGGTTCAATTGACCTTAATTTTTCCGAAGGAATGCCATCATCCTGTCAAGTAATTGCCGCTGTTGGTGCCGGAACACTCAATCTTCATTTGCCTCCTGATTCATTTCCGATCAAAATTAAAATGAAGACAACTGCTATGTGCAGAACTGCGCTTCCCAAATATTTAAGGTCGATTGATAAAGAAACGTATGTGACCAGAGGGTACAAACCATCAGATCCAAGACTTCTTGAGTTAACAATTGACGTGGGAGTCGGCTCTTTAACTGTCGAATAATCCCTACTTTTTCACATCAATGCTAAAAATCGAAAAACTCAATAAATCTTATGGAAGCAGCAGAGCGCTCACCGATCTGGATTTATACGTTCCTAAAGGAATAATTTTTGGCCTTTTGGGCCCTAACGGAGCAGGTAAGACTACTCTGATTCGAATTATCAACCAGATTATTGAAGGTGACAGCGGGACAATCCTGATTGACGGAAGACCACTTTCCCCTGACCATATCAGCCAAATTGGATATTTGCCGGAAGAAAGAGGGCTTTACAAGAAAATGAAAGTATGGGATCAGATGATCTATTTTGCCAGATTGAAAGGCTTGAGCCAGCAGGAGGCCAAATCAAGAATTAACCATTGGCTGCAAAAACTTGAAATGTCTTCCTGGAAAGAAAAAAAGATTGAGGATTTGTCCAAAGGCATGGCTCAGAAGGTCCAGTTTATTTCAACGATCATTCATAATCCTGCTCTATTGATATTGGATGAGCCTTTTTCCGGCTTTGATCCGCTTAATGCAGAAATCATCAAGGATGAAATTCTGGGGCTCAAAGCTCAGGGAACAACCGTCATCCTGAGTACGCACAGAATGGAATCTGTCGAGCTTTTGTGTGACCGGGTAGCGATGATCCATAAGTCCAGAAAAATACTCGACGGAACCATCAAAGAGGTGAAATCAAGTTTCAGGCCTGAGGTTTTCAGTATCACTTTAGAAAGTCTTACCAAAGAATTGCCTCAGGAATGGATTGCCAAAGTGTCGGATGATTCTTACCATTTTTCATTGCCTCTGAGTGGGAAAACTCCCAATGAATTATTGTACGAGTTGATGCAATATGGTCAGGTCAAGCAGTTTGAAGAGGTAATTCCCAGTATGGAAGAAATTTTCATCCACCAGATCAGATCCGCCAATTATGAATAAAATCTGGC
Source organism: Algoriphagus sp. (assembly GCA_036676605.1). GTDB lineage: Bacteria > Bacteroidota > Bacteroidia > Cytophagales > Cyclobacteriaceae > Algoriphagus. The sequence goes on along the minus strand of JAKFCO010000107.1, from coordinate 54,340 downwards.
TCGTCATTCAGCGGGAATTTCTCTCCCGGGTAAAGAAAAAATCATTCCTCCTTGCCACATTGCTCACGCCCCTGATATTTCCGGCAATCATGGGGGTTTTTGTCTGGATAGCAATGGAGGAAAAAGAAACACAATCGCTCCGAATCATCGAGGTTGTGGATGAAAACAAGTTGTTCTTCCTCGAAAGCTCCGAGCAATATGCTTTTTCTTTTTCCGGAAATGATCGGGAAAAAGCAAAAGAAATGGTTCAGAATGGAGAAAGATACGGGTTCTTATATATTCCTGAATTTGATCTGAAAGAGCCAACCGGGATCGTCTATTACGGAGAAGAGAACCCGAGTATGAATCTGATCAGTTATTTGGAAAATAATCTGAAAAAGAAAATTGAGGAGCAGAGGCTATTTGAAAGCGGGATTGATCCTAAAATCATCAACGAAGTCAGAACCAAAGTAGCAATCAAATCAATAACACTTAATGAGCAGGGTGTTGAAACTGTGAGCGACGCCACGGTGAATTACGCACTTGGCTTTACCTCCGGGATTTTGATTTATATTTTCATTTTCGTCTATGGCAATCAGATCATGCAAGGTGTGATCGAGGAGAAATCCAGCCGGATCGTGGAGATTTTGGTTTCTTCACTCAAGCCTTTCCAGTTGATGATGGGCAAAATCATCGGAATTGGAGCGGTAGGATTAACACAGTTTTTAATTTGGGTAGTGCTGATAGGCACGCTTTCTTCGGTTGTAATCGGAGTTTTGGGAATGCAAATGCCTCAACAACAAGCTTTGGAAATGGCAAGTCCGGAAGTTGCGGATAGCATGCCTCCCGGATCTGATATGGTACAAATCTTTCAGGTGATCTCAGGAATAGATTTCATAGGACTTACGCTGAGTTTTATTTTCTATTTTCTGGGCGGATATCTGCTTTACGGGGCCCTTTTCGCAGCAATAGGATCCGCAGTTGATTCACCATCAGATGCTCAGCAATTCATGTTACCTGTCACTATTCCATTGATTGTCGCCTATATGGGGCTTTTCGTTTTCGTGCTGAATGATCCAAACAGCAATGCTTCTTTTTGGCTTTCCATCATACCTCTGACCTCACCGATTGCAATGATGGGTCGGGTCAGTTACGGCGTGCCCTGGACGGACTTGGCGCTTTCGATGGGATTGCTGATTGGAGGGTTTTTGTTTACTTCCTGGATGGCGGGAAAAATCTACCGAATCGGAATATTGATGCACGGTACCAAGCCAACTTACAAGACACTCTGGAAATGGATCAAAACCAGCCAATAAAAGAAAATCCGGGTTTTGCCCTGATTTTCTTCTTTATCTAAGGTATGCCGAAAGCATCCAAACAACCTTTTCTTTAGCCGTGATGTAGTCACTCATCAGCGATGAGGTGCCTTCGTCTCCCAATTCATTTGCTGTATTAAGAGTGTCCCGTTCGAGCTTTAGCAGGATGTTGAGATCGTTCCTGACGATTTCCACCATATCAACATGATCTTTTACCTCCATTGCCTCTTTGATCTCAGCGTTGTCGATGTATTCCTGGTAAGAAGAGTAAGGTCTTGATCCCAGAGTCAAAATACGCTCTGCTGTTTCGTCCACACCCAGATTTGCAACAGTGTACAATTCCTCAAACTTTGCATGAAGTTCGAAAAAATTAGGCCCTGAGACATTCCAATGAAAGTTTTTAAGGTTTTGGTAGTAAATCTGGTAATTTGCAAGAAGCTCATTTAGCTTATCCACTAAAACCTGGCTTTCTTCGATTTCTAATCCAATTGCTGTCCTTTTCATATTTTCTGTTGTAATTTTTCTAAATCGTTGTACTTTAAATTTACCTATAAAAGAAGGGCTATCCCAACAGTTATTTTCTCTGTCTCAGCATACTATCTATGAGATTGGGAAGTTAGTAACCTTAGTAATTCTTGTTTGTTTGATGAAAAACCGATTTCAGGATCTTACATCCCTCGACTTATACAATAACAAAAAGCAGGTAAAGTGGCTGGTTGTCCTGGTTTCAATTGTAATTGGCGGAGGATCAATCTGGTACACCAACAGGCTGGTTGAGGAGCTTCGTGAACGGGAGAGAAGGCAAATAGAATTGCTGTCAAGCGCCTTGGAATACGCTGCCACCACTGCCGAAAATCTGACTTTTATCAATCAGGAAATCATCCAGCAAAATTATTCCATCCCAATTATCATGGTTGATGCGGAAGAGAATCCACTGGAATTCCGGAATATCAGATTTAAGAAAAATGCCAACGCTGATGACTCGGTTAAAACTCTCAAACGCGAACTGGAAGAAATGCGGGCAGAGTACGAGCCGATTCTTCTTCAGGAAGCAGATATTCAGGTTTTCTACCGCAATTCCGAGTTATTAATCAACCTAAAATATTACCCTTACATCCAGCTGGCGGTCATTTTACTTTTTGGCGCTTTGGCTTATGCACTTTTGAATCAAAGCAAAATCGCCGAGCAAAACCGGGTTTGGGCGGGCCTGACTAAAGAAACAGCACATCAGCTAGGGACGCCAATTGCTTCATTGATGGCTTGGATTGATTACCTCCGAAATTCTCCCGTATGGGATGAAAACAAGGAAATCATTCAGGAAATGGACAAAGATGTGGTAAAGCTTCGAATGGTCACAGAGCGATTTAGCAGCATTGGAAGCAAACCGGTCATCAAGCCGGAAAATCTTTACGAAGTGATCGAAGAAACGATCAACTACCTGAGGCCCCGAATTTCAACCAAAGTGGACCTTTCGATCAATGCGGACTCCAAGGATCTGGAGGCCATGATGAATAAACCTCTTTTTGAATGGGTGATCGAAAACATTTGCAAAAATGCAGTCGATGCGATGAAGGGAAAAGGCACAATTACGATTAATGTCTTGCAGGACAGCGACAAGTTTGTCCTGGTGGATATCACGGATACCGGAAAAGGCATGGATAAAAAGATGTTTAAAAGGGTGTTTAACCCAGGATTCACCACTCGTCAGAGAGGCTGGGGATTGGGATTGACTTTGGCCAAACGAATTGTGGAAGGCTACCACGGCGGGAAGATTTTTGTCAAAAACTCTGAAGTGGGAAAGGGAACAACTTTTAGAATCGCCCTTCACGGCAATCACGAAGGCGCATCGCAATTTATCACGGAGGGGATTTTAGAATACTGAAAGAGGTAAAAATACGAGATTAGATATACGAGATCAGAAATACGAGATCAGAATTACGAGATCAGAGACACGAAATTCGAGGATTAGGATAGCTTCCATCCAAAAATTTGAAATAGGACTTTTTTATAATTCTTCCTGATCCGGGAAGTGACCTGTACTTTTCTCTGCCACTCGTACTTCGTATTTCGTTTTCCAAAAATGGCTTTCCACCATTTTTGCCTACATTTGCCCCCTGAAAATCATTACCCATGACATTGCAAGAAGAGATCCAGAAGCGCAGAACCTTTGCCATTATTGCACACCCGGATGCAGGAAAGACCACTTTGACTGAGAAGCTTTTGCTTTTTGGCGGAGCGATTCAGACTGCAGGAGCGGTGAAATCCAATAAAATCGATACTGCCACCAAGTCTGACTGGATGGAAATCGAAAAGCAAAGAGGGATCTCTGTGGCGACTTCTGTGATGGGTTTTGAGTACAAAGACATCAAGATCAACCTCCTCGATACGCCCGGTCACCAGGATTTCGCCGAGGATACTTACCGAACATTGACAGCGGTCGATTCAGTAATCATGGTCATTGACTGTGTGAAGGGTGTCGAGATCCAGACGGAGAAATTGATGGAAGTCTGTCGTATGCGAAACACGCCTGTGATCTGCTTTATCAATAAACTCGATCGTGAAGGTCGTGATCCTTATGAGTTGCTGGATGAAGTGGAGACCAAGTTGAATATCAAGGTCCGTCCGCTTTCCTGGCCGATTGGAATGGGAAAAGGCTTCAAAGGGGTTTACAATTTGTACGATCAAAACCTGAATCTTTTTACTCCGTCACAGCGAAAGCTGAGTGACGATCGCCAGGGATTTAAAAACCTGGAAGATCCTGAACTGGACAAATTGATCGGAGTCAACAACGCAAATCAACTGCGTGAAGATGTCGATTTGATCGAAGGAGTTTATCCGGATTTTGATGTGAATGATTACCTGGAAGGAAAAATCGCCCCGGTATTTTTTGGTTCAGCAGTGAATAACTTCGGTGTAAATGAGATGCTGGATACCTTCATCAAGATCGCTCCGGCTCCGAAAAGTCGCAAAACCGATGTTCGCGAAGTAATGCCCGATGAGCCAAAATTCTCAGGATTTATCTTCAAGATCCACGCAAACATGGATCCGAATCACCGAAACAGAATTGCTTTTTTGAGGATTTGCTCAGGAAAGTTTGAGCGAAATAAGCCTTACAATCATGTGCGCGGACCAAAGCCTTTGCGCTTTTCCAACGTGACCCAATTCATGGCGCAGGATAAGGAAATCATCGATGAAGCTTTCCCCGGGGATATTGTCGGCTTGTACGATACCGGAAACCTGAAAATCGGTGACACACTCACAGAAGGTGAAAACATGCAGTTTATAGGCATTCCGAGCTTTTCCCCGGAGATTTTCCGCGAGGTGATCAATAAGGATGCAATGAAAACCAAACAACTGGAAAAAGGCCTCAAGCAATTGATGGAAGAAGGAGTTGCCCAGCTTTTTACCTTCGACATGGGTTCCAGAAAAGTTGTAGGAACAGTGGGGCAGCTTCAGTTTGAAGTAATCCAATTCCGACTGAAAAACGAGTACAACGCCACTGCCGAGTTTGCTCCGATGAACCTGTACAAAGCCTGCTGGATTACGAGCAAGGACAAGAAGCAGCTGGACGAATTTATCCGATCAAAGAATCGCTACATAGCGAGAGACAAAGATGGAAAGGTAGTCTTCATGGCGGAATCCAAATCCTGGCTTCAGATGGTTCAGGACAACTATCCGGAGATTGAGTTCCACTTCACTTCGGAGTATTGAGAAAAACGAAACCTGCCAGATTTCACAATCTGGAGGGTTTATTTTCTAAGTGTTGAGGTTAGAATTTTCCAGAAGGATAGAATTATTTAGCTGAAATCCTCATGTACTTTAAATGAGGAGATTCTGTTTGATCGACTAGAAATTCTTTAAAGGTCATTGTGAATGCCCTGATTTTCCCAGAATTAAACTCATGTTCAAGTCCTTTTCGAATAGTCTTAGGCAATGATGTTATGCCTTGGGAATAATGTCCTAAGGAGGCGATGATGATTTTGGTGTCGATTTTTTGAAATCCGGGATCAACAAAAATCAGTTTTACATCTGGGTTGTTTCGTAAGGCTTCACCGAGTGCTGAATTTATGTGTTCGTCCCCATAGGAATAGCCAACTATATAAATTTCGTTTGCAGTAATGCAATCTCTATCAAAAGCATATTTCATTTGACGAAATGGGGTAATTGCAGCCTTTTGCAGTTTTTGATATCCAGCTATAAAGTTAGTGATTAGAACAGTTTTCCCTTTTTCACTTTGAACTATTGGATAATCATTGTTAATCGTAAGATTTCCATATCCAGTTAGAAAATATCTAGGAACCATAAATCCATTTTCATTTTCAGATTCGATATCCCAGTATATTGAGCCATGTAAATTGTAATGGCAATGGCTATCAAAATCTTTTAATATTTTGGAGGTATTTGGCGGGATTCTGTCTTTATAATTAATGTCAGACCTCGCTTCATATCCTTCAAAAATGCTCATATCTGAAATCCCCTTTTCCAGAATCACTTTGAAATTCCTCTCGTAGTTTAGTGTAAACATTCTGAGAATTCCGTTTTGGTTGATTTTTTCAATCCAGTCACAGAATAATTTGTTCAAGTCTTTTTTCTCTTCACAAATTACGTTGGAACCGTTAAGTCTGTGATCTCCGTACTTTTGTATACAGTCATAAATGGTTGTCAACAAAGTTTGAACTAGCTCCTGAAAGAAAATCTGATTTGCATTTTCTCCATGCTTTGCCCAAGGGCTGAAATCTTTGTGCAGTCCAGGTATATGGATTTTGATACTTCGTGAAACGTTGTCCTTTTCGAAATTCAAAAGTTCGTTCTCGAAAATTGGGGTGAAAAAGGATCTTAAATATGATGGAAGATCTTTACTCCCAACTTGATTTGCATAGTAGGAAATCAATTCTTCCAATACGTTAAAGATTGTTTCAAAATTGACTTCATCAGCACTAAAGCCAGATTCTAGTAGCCTTTGGTATATGAATTCAGTAATTCTTGTTTTACCATCCTTTGCCCAAAAACCACTGTTGCGAATTAATGTTGTGATTTCATCAGTTTTAGGGCCGCCCCAATCGATGACTGCTCCTGCTCCAAATAGTATTACTGTTCTTTTTTTACCCATTTGAAAATTTGAATTAGACTGCAATCAATTTTTTAAAAATACGTCAGTAAACTCAAACTTCTGTCCATTAAACAAACCTTTATCACTCAGCTTCAAGTCAGGAATGACAAGTAAAGCCATAAAACTGAGCGTCATATAAGGTGAGTTGAGTTTCGATCCCATTTCCTTTGCCATCCGATCGATCCGGGTGTAGGCCTCAGCTACTTCATATCCGTCAGCATCGGACATGATTCCCCCGACCGGTAGCGGAAGAATTTCTTCCTTTCCTTCGGAAACTGCCGAAACTCCTCCTTTTGCATTAATTATAAGATTTACCGCTTTGCAGATCGATTCGTCATCGATGCCCACAGCAATGATATTATGCGAGTCATGCCCGACAGAAGAGGCAATTGCTCCAGCTTTCAATCCGACGTTTTTGATAAAAGCCACAGCCGGTGCTGCATTCTGATAGCGATTGACGACGGTGATTTTCAAAACGTCCTTGTCCGGATTTGATTCAGCAAAACCATTTTTTACTAAAATTTCGCCTTGAATTTCCGGCGTGATCAATTGTCCGTCAAGCGCTTCGATGACTCTGACTTTTGCTCCTGAGGCTTTCAATCGGAAATCTTCCGGGTTCTTCAGGGAAGTTTCGAAGTTGTTGATGATCTCATTTTTGATGGAAGAGATCAGTGTTTTTCCATTTTCAGCAACTTTTTCTCCATCGATATAAGTGGCGATTACTTCGAAATCCTTCAGGTCTTTGACCAAAATAAAATCTGCCGGATCGCTTACCCGAACTTGTCCGACTTTCAATGAATAATGGGAAATAGGCGTCAGACAGGCAGCCTGAAGTACATCAAACAGATCTTTTCCTTTTGCGATCGCCCGGGCGGCAAGTTCGTTGATATGGCTGATTGCCAAATTGTCCGGATGCTTATCGTCCGAGCAAAACATGATCATCTCCGGATAGGCATCGATCAGGTCGATCAGAGCTTCAAAGTTTTTGGCAGCGCTTCCTTCACGAATAGAGATTTTCATCCCGAGTTTAAGTTTGTCCTCAGCTTCCCCGGCAGTAAAGCACTCGTGGTCGGTGCTGGGTCCTGCACTGATGTATTTTGCTGCCAAATCACCTTTCAGTCCGGGAGCGTGACCATCAATCGGTTTCCCATATTTCCGGGAGATTCGGATTTTTTCCATCACCACAGGGTCACGATTGACAGTTCCTGGCCAGTTCATCATTTCCGCCAGGTAATGAATCTCCGGCCGGCTCATCAGGTTTTCAATATTCTCCCCATTGATTTCTCCTCCTGCAGTTTCAAAGGGAGTTGCAGGTACGCAGGATGGTGCTCCAAAGTAGAATTTGAATGGCACTTGTTTCCCATTTTCGATCATATATTCCACTCCGGCCATACCGCAGACATTGGCGATTTCATGCGGATCTGAGACCGTGGCTACGGTTCCGTGGACGACAGCTAATCTTGCAAATTCCGAAGGGACGAGCATGGAAGATTCCACATGCACATGCGCATCGATAAATCCCGGCATCAGGAATGGGAGTTCAGAATTTGGCTCAATTTTCTCGATTTGGGCTATTTTTCCTTTTTCGACACTAACCGAAACGGGATAAATCTGGCGATTGGGAATGTCAATAAATTGCCCTTGAATGTTCATAAAAATTAGTGGTGAAAAAGAAAACAGGAGATCGTTAATCTTAGAATGACTCCTTGGTTTCCGGCTTGGTTTGAATTAAAACTACTATATTTGCACCTGAATTAAAAAGCGAACCAACACAGGTTTATTGGATGGGTAAAATCGTCATTGCTATTGATGGATATTCGGGTTGTGGAAAGAGTTCGACGGCAAAAGCCGTAGCCAAAGAACTAGACTACACTTACATCGATTCCGGAGCAATGTATCGGGCTGCCACCCTTCATTTTTTGAATAATTTCCTTTCACCTACCAATCCTCATGATGTGGAAAAGGCGTTGAAGACTATGGAAGTTTCATTTCACCTAAATCCTGAAACAGGAAAGCAAGAAACTTTTCTGAACGGTTTGAATGTGGAAGTTGAGATTCGAAGCATGCGTGTATCCGAACGAGTGAGTGAAATTGCGACTTTGAAAACTGTCCGACATGAACTTGTAGCACAACAGCAACGACTTGGAAAAAAGAAAGGCGTGGTGATGGATGGAAGAGATATCGGGTCCGTTGTTTTTCCGGGAGCTGAGCTAAAGGTTTTCATGAGTGCCGATTTGGATACCCGATCTGTCCGAAGACAACAAGAATTGCTGGAAAAAGGGGAGTTGGTTGATTTGGACGAAATCAGAAATAATCTTGCAGAGCGAGATCGGATTGATTCCTCCAGAAAAGAAAGTCCTTTACTTAAAATGCCTGAGGCGATAGAAATCGATACAAGCAATTTGACCTTCGAATGTCAAGTGGCACAGATCGTGCAACAAGCCAGACAAATCATTGAAAAAGAACAAAGCTATGCAGGTAACCATTGATAAAAATTCGGGCTATTGCTTTGGAGTCGAGTTTGCCATTAAAATGGCAGAAGACGAAATGGAACAAAGCGACAAACTGTATTGCCTGGGTGATATTGTGCACAACGATATGGAGGTGAAGCGGCTAAGTGAAAAAGGGCTGGTGGTAATCGACCGGGATCAATTGCAGGAGTTGACGAATTGCAAAGTGCTGATACGGGCTCACGGTGAGCCGCCAGAAACCTATCGGACCGCTATTGAAAATAATATTGAATTGATTGATGCTTCTTGCCCTGTGGTGCTAAAGCTGCAACACAGAGTGAAAACTGCATTTGATAAAATGGAGAAAGAGCAGGGTCAAATCGTGATTTATGGCAAAAAGGGTCATGCTGAAGTTATTGGATTGACCGGTCAGACGCTTGAAAAAGCGATAGTGGTGATGGGGGAATCGGATCTGGATAAGATTGATTTCAACAGGCCGGTGACTTTATTCAGTCAGACTACCAAAAGCACTAAAGGATTCTATGAGATTTCGCAGAAAATCGAAGAGAGAATCAAAAAAGCCAAGAGAGAATTAACAGAGCTGGATTACAATGCCAATGATTCTATCTGTCGTCAGGTATCCAATCGTGAGCCTCAGCTTAAGAAATTTGCAGAAGATAATGATGTTATCCTTTTCGTGTCCGGAAAGAAAAGCTCAAATGGGAAAGCGCTCTATCAAGTCTGCCTGAATCAAAATCCTAGGAGTTATTTTGTGGAAAACGAAACAGAGCTGGATCCTGAGTGGTTTCATTTCGGTGATAAGGTCGGAATCTGCGGAGCTACATCGACACCTATGTGGCTGATGGAGCAAGTGAAGTCTTATGTAGAGTCAATGGAAGAAAAGTTTTTACCGGCCTGAGATCAAAAGAACCCTTAGAAAGAATTGGGAACCTTTCTCCCAAAAGTTGAAACTTTAAAGTCCGATTATTCTCTAATTAAAAGGGTTATTTATTAGATTTGGGGCGTTTTTCAAAAGCCCATAGTTCAAAAACAGATATGTCTAAAATACTGAAGCTTAAGAAAGGTTTCGACATCAAACTGGTAGGAAAAGCCAAACTAGAGTTGGCAAATTTCGCCCCGGCCCAGACCTTCGCAATTAAGCCGACTGACTTTGTGGGCCTCCAGCGTCCCAAAGTTCTTGTCAATGAAGGAGATACCGTAAAGGCTGGTACTCCAATCCTGATTGATAAATCTATGGATCAGGTAATCTACGCAGCTCCGGTTTCCGGGGAGATCGTTGAAATCAAAAGAGGAGATAAAAGAAAGCTTCTCGAAATCAAGATCCTGGCAGATAAAACCATCACTCATCTTACTTCCGGTAAAACAGATTTGGCTTCTCTTGACAGAGCTGCCTTGGCTGCAAAACTGTCAGCAAGCGGTACCTGGCCAAATATCATTCAGAGACCTTTTGGGATCGTAGCTAATCCTGCTGATACCCCAAAAGCGATTTTCGTTTCTGCTTTTGACACGCATCCTCTTGCTCCGGATTACGGCTTCACTCTTCAGGGTGAAGAAAAAGCTTTCCAGGCGGGAATCGATGCTTTGGCGAAGCTGACCAGCGGAAAGGTTCATCTGAGTATTGATGGTTCTAAGCCGGTTCCGGCAGTTTTTTCCGGAGTAAAAAATGCTCAGACCAACCAATTCTCAGGCCCTCACCCTGCCGGAAATGTGGGGGTTCAGATTCACCATCTTGATCCGATCAATAAAGGTGAAATCGTTTGGACAGTCAATCCAACCGGTGTAGTTCAGATTGGTAAATTCATTTTGGGAGGTATCTATGATGCATCGAAAATGATCGCGGTTACAGGTTCTGAAGTATCCAAGGCAGCTTATGTAAAAACTTACGTTGGAGCTTGTGTTTCTACTTTCGTAAAAGGAAATCTGAATTCAGGACACGTAAGAGTGATTTCAGGGAATGTTTTGACAGGTGAGAAAATTACCATGGAAAGTTTCCTTGGTTTTTATCATAACCAAATCACAGTAATTCCGGAAGGCGATTATTTTGAATTCTTAGGTTGGGCCAAGCCAACGACAAAATTGAGTTATCAAAGAGCTTTGGGACTTTTCTCATTTCTCACTCCGAATAAGGAGTTTGTAATGGATTCAAATTGTCGAGGCGAAGAAAGAGCATTTGTTCAAACTGGCGTATTCGAGTCAGTAACTCCGATGGATATTCTTCCGGTCTATTTGCTGAAAGCTATCATGGCTGAAGATTTCGATGAGATGGAGGAACTTGGAATCTATGAGGTAGTAGAAGAGGATTTGGCACTTTGCGAATTCGTGGATGTGTCTAAGCATCCTGTGCAGGAGTGGGTGAGAAAAGGAATAGAATTAATCCAATACAGTTAATCCATATGAAGTTTCTAAGAGATTTATTGGACAAACAGAGACCCTTATTTGAAAAAGGAGGGAAACTGGAAGGTCTGTTTTATGCATTCGAGGCGGGAGAGACATTCCTTTTCAGCCCAAAGCACACCACCGGAATTAAAGGTGCGCAAGTAAAAGATGCCATCGATTTGAAGCGATTGATGATCACGGTAGTAATTGCCATGATCCCATGTTTGCTTTTCGGAATCTACAATACAGGTCATCAGCATATGTTGGCGACAGGAGAGACAGCTGGTATCTGGGAGAATTTTGGTGATAAATTCACCACCGGTTTAATCCTTGTACTTCCGATCGTAATCGTTGCCTATGCCGCAGGAGGTATTGTAGAAACAATATTCGCTGTAATCAGAAAGCACCCAATCAATGAAGGCTTCCTGGTAACAGGGATGTTGATTCCTTTGGTTGTTCCTGCAACTACCCCACTTTGGCAAGTTGCTTTAGCTACTGTTTTTGCTGTAGTTATTGCGAAAGAAGTATTTGGAGGAACAGGCATGAACGTATTGAACGTGGCTATGACAGCCAGAGCGTTCTTATACTTCGCGTATCCTGCTCAAATTTCAGGAGATCAGGTATGGACTTATCTAGGAGATAAAGCTCCCGTTGACGGATTTTCAGGAGCGACGGCACTTTCAGTAGTATATGACGCCGGTGTTCAGGGTGTAAGTGCAGTAGATGCTTTGAATAAGCATAATTCCGTATTAGGAGATGGTTTATTTGGATTCTATAACTTGTTCATGGGATGGATTCCGGGTTCAATCGGAGAAACTTCAACTCTTATGGTCCTGATTGGGGCTTTAATTTTAATAGCAACCGGAGTTGGAAGCTGGAAGATAATTGTGGCTGGTTTTGCAGGAACTTATATCATGGGATTCGTAATGAATCTTTTCGCAGTAAATGAATATATGGCTCTGCCTCCTCACTATCATTGGGTAATGGGTGGTTTAGCATTCGGAATCGTTTTCATGGCTACAGATCCGGTATCAGCCGCTCAGACCGAAACCGGAAAATGGATTTATGGAATATTGATTGGTTTCCTTACAGTGATTATCCGAGTGACAAACCCGGCTTATCCTGAAGGAATTATGCTTGCGGTTCTATTCATGAATGTTTTCGCTCCGCTTATTGATTATTATGTAGTAAAAGCTAATAAAACTAGGAGGTTACAACGTGCAACAGTCTAATACTTATGTTATCGTCTTTTCAGCTGTTCTGACGGTAATTCTTGGTCTTCTTCTTTCAGGTTCTGCTCAATTCCTCGCCCCTTGGCAGCAAGAAGCAATCGCTTTGGATAAGAAAAAGCAAATTCTTGGCGCTGTAATCAGTGGTGAAGAAATCGATGCGATGACTCCGGAGCAGGTGAATGAATTTTATAAGAATAACATTTCTTCAACTGTGGTTGATATCAATGGTCAGGAAGTGACTGCTGAAGGTGTAACTGCCGAAAAGGTTGAAATCGCTAAATTTTACAAAAAGCCTGCTGAGGAAAGACAATATCCGGTATTCATTTACCACGAAACAGGTGATCCAACTGCTGTTAAATCCTATATATTTCCTCTTTACGGAGCAGGATTATGGGATGCGATCTGGGGATATGTCGCTTTGGAGACAGACATGAATACCATTGGTGGTATTACATTGGCTCACGCTGGTGAAACACCGGGTTTGGGTGCAAGAATCACTGAACCGGGTGTTCAAGCTCGTTATGTTGGAAAAAAGATATTCGATGATAATGGTGAATTGGTTGCCGTTGAAATGAAAAAAGGGGAAGGAAAAGATTATTCTTCCAATCCTCATGAAGTTGACGGAATGTCAGGAGCTACTATTACAGCCAACGGGGTCAACAACATGCTTTCAAGCTATTTAGGTCACTACAGGGCCTACATCAAGGCCAAGAGTTCCGCACAGGCGGTAGCAGGACTTTAATTTATTTTCAACTCACTGAACGTTATAAACATGAGTGCTGAAACAATAGAAAAAGTGATTGATGTTAAACCTGCTGAAGGTTTATTATCAAAGCGCAGAAAAAAACTGGTTACAGATCCATTGATCGATGAAAACCCTATTACCATTCAGGTATTGGGAATTTGTTCCGCATTGGCAGTAACTACCCAGATGAAGCCAACTTTGGTAATGGCGATCTCGGTAATTTTCGTAGTTGCACTTAGCAACGTAGTTATTTCTCTGATGAGAAATACAATCCCTTCTCGTGTTCGAATCATCGTTCAACTTGCGGTAGTTGCCACTTTGGTAACTCTGGTAAGTGAACTTTTGAAAGCATTCTCTTACGATATGTACAAGGAGCTTTCTGTGTTTATTGGTTTGATCATTACCAACTGTATAGTAATGGGCCGTTTGGAAGCTTTTGCTCTGGGTAATAAGCCTTATGATTCCTTACTGGATGGATTAGGTTCCGCATTGGGATATTCCTGGATCATCTTGACAGTAGCGTTTTTCAGGGAGCTTTTTGGTTCCGGTTCTGTATTCGGTATTCCGGCATTTAGTTATGCTTCCAGTTTATTCGGAGATGATTTCAAATTGTCAACCAATGGCTTGATGGTGACTCCGGTGGGAGCATTCATCATCTTGGGTCTGATTGTCTGGGTGCAGCGCACTAAGACAGGCTATGTAGAACACTAAAAAGAAGAAAAGAAAATGGACTTAATTAACTTAGGTATTCGGTCGATCTTTATCGACAACATGATTTTCGCTTATTTCTTAGGAATGTGTTCCTTCTTGGCCGTTTCCAAAAAAGTAAGTACAGCATTGGGATTAGGAGCTGCGGTAATCTTCGTATTGTCAGTAACCACACCGGTTAACTGGCTATTAAATGAGTTTGTATTGAAAGAAGGAGCATTGACCTGGATTTCTGCAAGCTTTACAGCCATCGATTTGTCTTTCTTACGATTCATCATGTTCATCGCCATCATTGCCGGTATTGTGCAGTTGGTTGAAATGGTGGTTGAGAAATTTGCTCCTGCACTTTATGGTCAGTTGGGTATTTTCCTTCCTTTGATCGCAGTAAACTGCGCTATCCTTGGAGGATCATTATTCATGGCTCAGAGAGATTACACGTTGGCTGAGTCTGCGGTTTATGGCTTCGGATCCGGTACAGGTTTCCTTTTAGCAATTGTTGCTCTTGCTGCAATCCGTGAAAAATTGAAATACTCTCACGTTCCTAATGGTTTGAAAGGTTTGGGAATTACCATGCTTTTGACCGGTCTGATGGGAATCGCTTTCATGTCATTCATGGGAATTGATTTGTAAAATCACCCTGTAAGACTTTTATAATTGAAACCCTGAGATGAACTTTCAGGGTTTTCTTTTTAAATGGTTGTAGCTTTTTCCCTTTTCCATCTTAACTTTTAATCCTTAACAATCAAACCCCACATCCTATGAAAAAGATAGTATCCCTTTTAGCATTTGTCTTACTCTCCATGAACCTTTCGGCCCAAAGTGGCGACTGGATCGAACTTTTCAATGGTAAAAACATGGATGGCTGGAAAATTTCAGATAACCCTGCTTCTTTCAATGTTGAAGATGGCGTGATTAAAGTGGACGGACCACGAGCCCATGCATTTTATGAAGGAAAAGTTGGTAACCATGACTTCAAAAACTTTGAATTGATGGTGGAGGTGAAGACCATGCCGAAAGCCAATTCCGGAATTTTCTTCCATACAATATTTCAGGAGACTGGTTGGCCAAACAAAGGCTACGAAGTTCAGGTGAATCAAAGCCATGGTGACTGGAGAAAAACCGGAAGCTTATATTCCTTCAATGATGTGAAAGAAGTCTTTGTGAAAGACGGCGAATGGTACACCGAGCACATTATCGTGAATGGTGATCAGGTAACTGTAAAAATCAACGGGAAGACTGTAATGGAATACGATGAGTCTGAAGATAAAAACCGACCTGCAAATGCCGGAGAAAAGAAAATCGATCACGGTACCTTTGCACTTCAGGCGCATGATCCCGAAAGTGTAATCTATTACAGAAGTGTCAAAGTGAAGATTTTGCCTTGAGGTAAAAACATCTCTCCAGTCTCAATTCTTTTCAAAAAAACTGTAATTAGTCAAAACAAATGCCTGGTCGATTGATTAGGCATTTGTTTTGTCAGCTAAATAGAAATCTTCCATCATGGCCTTTACCTACAAGCGAATCATTTCCTATTTCTTTAGAGGTTTGCTTTTTCTTACACCTTTATCCGTCACAGTTTATATCATCTATCAGACGATCCTGTTCCTGGATAATCTGATTCCAGTTCCGATTCCCGGCATCGGCATTTTGATGGTATTGGCATTGATTACGTTTGTCGGTTATCTGGCAAGTTTATTCTTTACCAAGCCACTTTTCGAGTGGTTTGAGCGTGGGGTTTTCAAGATCCCTTTGGTCAATCTGATCTATACCAGTATCAAGGATTTAATGGGGGCCTTTGTTGGGGACAAGAAGAAATTCAGCTTGCCCGTCATCGTGCAGATCAGCGACACACTTTCAAGATTGGGATTTATTACGCAGGATGATATGAATGTGATTGGCGAACCTGATCTGGTTGCCGTTTATTTTCCTCATAGCTACAATGTTTCCGGAAACGTCTTTCTGGTTCCAAGAGTTAAGGTAAGATCACTCCCAGGTGTGAAAAGCTCTGAGGTGATGAAATTTATGGTTTCAGGAGGAGTTTCTCCGTTGACGGAACATTAATCGAAAATCTAAAGACAAAAATCAAAACAGCCAGTGATTCGACTGGCTGTTTTGATTTTTAAAGAATTGTGAAAATGGATTATTGAATCACTTCTACAACAAATTCACCCTTCTCTTTAAATCTTCCAATCTCCCAAATCACCTGATTTTCTAGTTTCATAGCTTCTTCAAACCAGGTTTTATTGGCAGAATCAACAGCTAGCATCAATCCGCCGCTTGTTTGGGGGTCGCAGAGTTTGACCAGATCCATTCCTACCACTCCTTTGGTTTTGGCACTGTAAGCGTTCCAATTTCTATAAGTATTATCAGGGAAAATAAACTGATTGATATATTCCTGAATTCCTTCGATCAAAGGAAGTCTGAAAAGGTCGATTTCTGCCGAAAGGCTCGCTCCTTCACACATTTCGATCAGATGGCCCAACAGGCCAAATCCCGTCACGTCTGTCATCGCATGGACTTCTTCATGATTGCCCAGAGTCTCGCCGATTGTATTAAGCCTGCAAGCGGTATCGATCAAATTGAGATAATCCTTTTCTTGGATTTTTTGACGCTTTAATGCTGTCGCCAGAACGCCAACTCCCAAAGGCTTGGTCAGGTAAATAATATCCCCGGATTTTGCTCCGCGATTGGTTTTGATTTTTTGAGGATGGATGATTCCGTTCACTGAAAGACCAAAAATCGGATCTTTCGCAGAAATGCTATGACCTCCTGCCAGTTCGATTCCTGCTTGCTTGCAAATGCTTTTGGCACCTTCCAGAACTTTGGCAGCGAGTTCAGGAGAAAGTTTTTCTACCGGCCAACTGAGGATTGCATTTGCAAAAATCGGTTTTCCACCCATGGCATATACATCCGAAAGTGCATTCGCAGCCGAAATCCTCCCAAAGTCAAATGGATCATCAACAATGGGTGTGAAAAAATCTACGGTGTTTATAAAAGCCAAATCTTTTGAAACCTGATAGACAGCCGCATCATCTTTGTGAGAATTTCCTACCAGCAAGTTTGGGTCAGATTGAGTAAAGGATCCGCTTGCAGTCAGGATTTGATCCAAAATTGCCGGGGCTATCTTACAACCACATCCAGAGCCTTCGCTCCATTCAGTCAGTCTGGTTGGCGTGTTTTCCATAAAACTTGGTTTTTGTTTTCAGTAAAATTGAGACCGCTTGAGAAGGATTCATTCCGGTCAGGTCCAATTGAATTCTTTTGTTTTCTTCGTGCTTGTCGAGGTCAAACTCATAGGTCTTATCGTAATAAATCAGAAGATTAGCGATCCATTCCGGATGATTTCCTGCTTCAATAGCCTCAATCGCCTGGGCAGTTCGAAGCCCGCCGAGACGCTTGCTTAGTCTTTTCACAGCGGCTATCAAATCCTCTGCCGGCAAATCTGCGTATTCTTCAGCGATCAACTCAATTCGTTCGGCTTCTGATTTTTGGATGTCTATCAAAGGACTTTGAATCATCTGATCATAAAAGCGATCCGCAAGAATCAAGCGACCGATTTTCCGGCTCTCGTTTTCTACCCAGGTTGGAATCGTTGGATTGAGAAGTCTAAGCTCCTCGGCAAAAAGATTTTCAAACTGCTCAACCGATGGTTGGGGAGGCTGTCCGATAGATCCGAATGAAGAGCCTTTATGGTTGGCAAGTCCTTCCAAGTCGATGATTTGTTCTCCCTGAGCCTTCAATTCTTTCAGAATCCGGGTCTTTCCGGTTCCGGTTTTCCCTCCAATTATGATCAGGTTCCAGTCTTTTCTGATTAATTCGAACGTGTAAGTCCGGTACGTTTTATAACCGCCTTTCAGACGGAAAACCTGAAATCCGACCATCTCCAGAAGCCAGGAAAGGATCTGACTTCTCATTCCTCCTCGCCAGCAATAAACTATGATTTTTTTCTCGGGGAATTTTTTGAGGGCTTCCTTCTGAATCAGATGAAATCTAGGTCCAACCAGCTCAAAACCTTTTAATGTTGCCTTTTCTGATCCCTTTTCTTTGTAAAGAGTTCCTACAATTACCCGCTCTTCGTTATTCAGAATCGGAAGATTGTAAGTGCCGGGGATATGGCTTTGTGCAAATTCTCCCTCGCTTCTTGCATCAATAACTGGAAATTGCTCGCGCAAAGTCCAAAACTCATCCAGGGAAATCATCTGTTCTGCCATAGCGGCCCGAAGATAAAAATTAGAAACCACAAAGCTTCAAACATCCTTGGCTTAATGCCATAACCAAAAAAAAAATCAGTGTTTCGTTTTTGAATTGAACTCTTACCTGACGAAATGAAATCTAATCGTCAGATAAGAGCTAATTCAGATTTTACTTTTTAGTCAGGTCAGTATAGCGAACGAACGCTACAGATTTTCCGTCAGGAGACCAGCTATGTACGTTGATTGTTCCTTGGCCACCATAGAAAACCGGAGTTATGTCCCTGATTTCTTTGGTCTCCAGATTCATTATTCTAAGCTTCACGTCTTTTCCAAACGGATGCCCTGCTTTTTGATCTTCCAAATAAGAAATGTAAACGATTGATTTATTGTCAGGACTTGGGTGAGGGAACCAATTATCGAGTTCGTCATTGGTCAGTTGCTCTACTCCGGACCCATCGGTTTTCATTCTATAAATATGCATTCTGCCGGATCTATGTGAGTTGAAATAAATCCAATTCCCATCATAACTGTATTCGGAACCGTCATCAAGCCCCTTAGTGTTTGTGATATTGACTTCCGTTCCGCCCTGAGTAGGGATTTTATATAAATCCCATTCATCGTTTCTTCTGGCGGTATAGAGGAGAAAGTTGTTGTCGGGACTTATTCCATGCCAGTAACTTGGGAAATCAAGGGTAACAAGTCTTGGGTTGCTGCCGTCAGCATTTGCTACATAGACTCGGGAATTAGTATTTGGTGCCGCGCTCTTATCGTTTTTACTGAAAACCAAAATCTTGCCATCGAAGCTTAGTCCATGGTCATTGTTGACGGTGTTGATTCCTTCCGGATTGATCTTACCCAGATTTTCTCCCTCCAAATCAATTTTCTCTAATAAGCCTGCTGCATTAATGATCAGGAATTTGCCGTCTCGGCTCCAGTTGGGAGCTTCAAAATGTCGATTTTCTTTGAGCAGGACTTTTTCTTTTCCGGACTTCACATTTACAATGATCAATTCACTGGAAAGTTCTTTGGGTACCTGAGCAAAAGTGTTGAATGAAGCCAGGAGTAGGATGGCGAGTAATCGTTTCATAGGTTTTGGGGTTTATTGATTGATGATAATTTGCTAACCTCAATTTCAGGTTTTTAAACTCTTGTACAAAGGGAATTACACGGGGACGAACAATCCGGCTACAAGTGCGATAAAGTGAATCTGGGGGGATTGATTCCTTGTAGAAAGACGGAAAATTTTTACCATTTCAGGGAGAAACTTTGGGCTTGGGAAATAAAAAAGCCGCCAGGTTTTCCTGGCGGCTTCAAAAGATATTGTAATTAAGAATTAAAGCTGAGCATCCAGCTTTTTGGACAAAACAGCCTTTGGAACAGCTCCCACTTGCTTGTCCACGATTTGACCTCCTTTGAAAAACAAAAGAGTTGGGATTGATCTGATGCCGAAAGCCTGAGCTACGGATGGATTGGAATCTACGTCCACCTTTCCGATAATGGCTTTTCCTTCATATTCACCGGCCAATTCTTCAACTACTGGTCCGATCATTTTACAAGGCCCGCACCATTCTGCCCAAAAGTCCACCAAAATTGGTTGTTCAGATTTGATTATTTCTTCAAAATTAGCATCAGTAATTTCTATTGCTTTACCCATTGTATTGTAAGTTTTATTGAATTCGATTTTTCAAATATATGAGCAAAAGTGAATTGTAACTTAATAAGTTCATCGCCCATTGAAATTATTGTCTATGAGCCATTGATGAAAGCAATGATGGAATTCTTTATTCAAAAGAATTACCAGAATTGAAAATGAGCAAAAGACATGATCGATGTTTAAATTCTCATTTTCAATCTATCACTCTACATCACTTTATAGATCACCTCCGGAATTTCCTTCAGTTCCTTGATCATATCTGCACTCGGATCGATCGAGAATTTCTTTGAAAAGAGTTCCAAAGCAATGTTTTCCTTTCGGTCCACCACATCGAAAAAGAGTTTAGCATCCCCTTTGTATTTCTCAGTGATTGCCTGAAGTTTTTCCATCAAGTCATATGTGAGATCGTCCAGATCAATGTTTACCCGCAAGCCTTTGATCATCTTGCCTCTTACTTCACTTAGGAGCATGATACTGTTGATTTTGAATTCCAGTTCGTTGTCTGCCCACTTTTTCTGCGAAACCACACCTGTCAGGAACAGGTACCAGCCTGTCATGAAATATTGCTTGAACTTCACATAATCTTCCCCGAAAAGGAAGAATGTAAATGCCCCATTATAATCCTCCATTGTGAGAGTCCCAAATGGTTTTCCGGTCTTGGTCGTACGATGCGCAAAGCTGCTGACCGATCCCGCGAGCTTGATCTCACTTTTGCTTTTAAGGCTTTCCAGGTCACTGAGGGCAGGAAGAGTACAATTTGTAAAAGACTCGATCTCCAGTTTGTACTGATCCAGCGGATGGCCGGAGATGTAAAGCCCGACGACTTCTTTTTCTATATTAAGTTGCTGAAGCTGGGAAAAAGGTTCCATTGGTGCTACGGTTGGAAGCGGGATATCCATATTACCGCCACCACCTCCGAAAAGGCTTACCTGCGCGCTATCCTCTTCTTGCTGTACTTTTTGAGAATATCGCGTCGCTTTCTCAATCAGGTTCATATCACCGTCAAGTGCCTCGAGGTATTGGCGACGATGGTGCTCCTTAAAGCCATCAAAGCCTCCTGCCATTGCCAGCGCTTCCATGGTTTTCTTGTTCAGCGCTTTTGCACTCACTCGCTTCGCAAAGTCAAAGATGTTTTTGTAAGGGCCTTTCTTCTCCCGCTCCTCAATGATTGCGTCCACGGCTGATGAACCTGCGCCTTTGATCGCCGCCATTCCAAATCGGATTTCTCCGGCTGCATTTACGGTAAATTTATTTCTGGATTCATTCACATCCGGTCCGGCCACTTTGATGCCCATTCGTTTACACTCTTCCATGAAAAACGTCACCTGCGTGATGTCATTCATGTTGTTGCTGAGTACCGAAGCAAGATATTCCGCTGGATAATGGGCTTTCAGATAAGCTGTCTGATAAGCAATCCAGGCATAGCATGTCGAGTGAGATTTGTTGAACGCATAGGATGCAAAAGCTTCCCAGTCGGTCCAGATTTTTTCCAGTCTCTTTGCGTCATGACCTTTGACTGAAGCTTGCTCGATGAATTTTGGCTTCATCTTATCAAGTACGTCTTTCTGCTTTTTACCCATTGCTTTACGTAAAACGTCGGCTTCACCTTTGGTAAAACCGGCGAGTTTCTGGGACAAAAGCATCACCTGTTCCTGGTAGACCGTGATTCCATAGGTCTCTTCCAGGTATTCTTTCATGTCGTCAAGATCGTATGAGATCGGTTCCTGACCATGTTTTCTTTTGATGAAAGAGGGGATGTAAGCCAAAGGTCCCGGGCGATAAAGGGCATTCATGGCGATCAAATCTGCAAAAACCGTGGGTTTCAATTCCCGCATATACTTCTGCATACCGGCAGATTCATATTGGAAAATCCCAACAGTATCACCTCTCTGGAAAAGCTCGTAAGTCTTCGCATCATCGATCGGAAATTCATCGGCATCGAGCAATATTCCATGCCGCTCCTGGACGATTTTGATCGCGTCTTTGATCAAAGTAAGGGTCTTCAAACCCAGGAAGTCCATCTTGAGCAAACCGGCACTTTCTACGACTGAGTTGTCAAACTGGGTGCAAACCATGTCTGAATCTTTGGCCAAAGCCACCGGAACGAAGTTGGTAATGTCACTCGGCGTGATGATCACCCCGCAGGCGTGAATCCCCAAATTTCGGACAGAACCTTCCAATATGGTTGCCTGATTGACCGTTCTTGCAGATTCATCATTGCCTTGAGAAATCCGGATCAATTCTTCCGCATTGGCAAGGAATTCGCCTTGACCTTTTAGCTTTTCAAGTAAGGCAGGTCTGTTTTTTGCCAATTCAAAAAGTGTCTTCAATTTGATATCCGGAACAAGATTCGCCAATCTTCCTGCCTCTGCCAATGGAAGATTCAGAACCCTTGCTGTATCGCGGATCGCTGACTTGGCAGCCATGGTGCCGTAGGTTATAATCTGGGCAACCTGATTAGAACCGTACTTTTTGATCACATAATCGATCACACTTTGACGGCCTTCGTCATCAAAGTCAATATCAATATCGGGAAGCGAAACCCGGTCAGGATTCAGGAATCTCTCGAAGAGCAGGTCATATGCAATTGGATCGACATTGGTGATTCCGGTGCAATAGGCAACCGCCGAACCCGCAGCGGAACCACGACCCGGACCCACAGAGACACCCATTTCCCGAGCTGCCCTTGTGAAATCCTGCACAATCAGGAAGTAACCCGGATATCCGGTTTTCTCAATCGTCTTCAACTCAAAATCCAGACGCTCCTGAATATCCGGAGTCATGACGGGATAGCGTTTTTTAGCTCCTTCGTAAGTCAGATAGCGCAGGTAGGCATTTTCACCGCGCTTGCCTCCATCGGTTTTGTCTTCAGGATTCTTGAATTCCTCAGGAATGTCAAACTCCGGAAGCAAAACTTCACGCGCAAGTTTGTATCCCTCGATTTTATCTACGATCTCCTGGGTACAGGCAATTGCCTCGGGTAAGTCTGAGAAAAGTTTCTTCATTTCCTGAGGACTCTTGATGTAAAATTCATCGTTTGGAAAGCCAAAACGGAATTCCCGGCCTCGCTTTCCGATGTATTTTATCTGCTTTTTCTCAGGGCCTTCTATTTTCTCTCCGTCTTTTACGCAAAGCAAAATATCGTGCGCTTTTGCATCGGGCTTATCGTTATAATATGTGTTGTTGGCTGCGAAATACTTCACTCCATACTTAAGCGCTAGGTCAATCAAAACCTCGTTCACTTTTTCCTCCTCGGGGATTCCATGACGGTTGAGTTCGACGTAAAAATCCTCTCCGAATTGCTCTTTCCACCAGATGAATGCCTCTTCGGCTTGGGTTTCACCCACATTCAGAATCAGGTAAGGAATCTCTCCCCAAAGCCCCCCGGTAGTAGCGATTAGGTCAGATTTGTACTGAACCAAAAGCTCCTTGTCAATTCTTGGAAGGTAGTAAAAACCCTCAATATTGGCATAGGAAGATAGTTTCGCAAGGTTGTGATACCCGGCTTTATTTTTGGCAAGCAGGACAGTTTGATAGCCATCGTCTTTGTTTGCTTTGTTTTTGCGGTCACGGGTCAGGTTAAATTCACATCCCAAAATTGGCTTCAGGTCTTTTCCCATGGCTTCTTTCACAAAGTGGAAAGCACCCATCATATTTCCATGATCCGTCATGGCGATTGCAGTCATTCCAAGCGCTTTTGCCCTCGCCACCATCGCCGGAATTTCGGATGTTGCCTGCAAAACCGAATACTGACTATGGACATGCAAATGGGTAAAAGGTACATCGGTAAGATCGATTCCTGCGCCTTTTCCGGGCTCCTTACTTCCTTTTGACGCGGTTTTTCCACCTTGTTTTGTTTGCGCAAAATTGGCTTCTGCCAAAGTCGGAGCTTGGTAAATGACCTCATCTGGTGCGATTCCGGTTTCGGTGGCAATTATCTGATGAGTAATCAATCCGAAAAAGCAACGGGCCGTCGCATCCACATCATAGGCAGCATCGTGAGCATCTCCAAAGCCTGCCCCGAAAAGTTTTTGATGCAATTCAGTGAGTGTCGGCCATTTGAATTTGCCGCCTCTCCCTCCCGGAATCGCGCAGAACTCGGTAGAAAGATCCTTGGTGTCGAGTTGATTTACTGTTAGTGGCATTCCCCATGCACCTCGGAGAAACTCCGACCCGACTACATTAATATCAAACTCGATATTATGACCAACCAGATGTTTTGCCTTGACTACATCGCCTTCAAAAATCCCTAAAATCGCTTTGAGTTCATGGCCTTCAGCCAAAGCACGTTTGGTCGAAATCCCGTGGACTTTTTCAGCATTGAAAGGAATGGTAAATCCTTCCGGCTTGATGATGTAATTATGGTTGGAAAGTAATTTTCCCCGCTCATCGTGAAGTTGCCAGGCAAGCTGAACCAACCTTGGCCAATTGTCCACGTCGGACATGGGAGCATTGTAATCGCGGGGTAATCCGGTGGTCTCGGTATCAAAAATAATGTACATACTACTTTGGGAATTGAAGCCTCAAATTAGGGCTAATCCGGGGAAGGTGCTAAGGGTAGCGGGGGTAATTGTCGGGGAAAATTGAAATAACTAGCTCTAAGTTTGCCCCAAAATGAGAGAGTAATTTTAAACTTGTACAAGTTATTTTCCTTTATTCGATGGTTACAAGGAGATAGCTTTTTTCAATATAGAAATCCGAGTAAGTAAAGCGGGATTTGCTTTCCCCAACAAATTCTAAATCATCTGAAAAGACCAGATGGTTTTCATGGTGTATTACCTGATTTTGAGTTTTATTCTTACCGCCTATTTCCAAAAGGATTTCTCCTTTTGGATAGGTGAACGTCTAAGGCAATTTTCTAATTTTTCAATCTTTTAATTTTTCAATTTCATGGGGATGGTACATTTCCTGGCAATTTTCCAACCTTCTTACTTTCGATCTTTGTACTCTCTACAACCTTCTCAATATCTTATACCCCACATCCAAGCTTGCTTGCTTTCGATGGAAGTCTGGATAAACTCTCTGACCATGTCCTGATATTTAGCACCCGATACTTCTTTCCCTTTCATTTTTTTTGGCAGGGTGATGATTTCTTCCGGTTCCCCAAAAGTAATTTTTTCTGCTTCCACGATAAGCATGCCGTCGTTGATGTCATAGGCTAAAATTAAACCTGGAAGCCCGAATTGCTCCTCAGGACCGATTGGAACGGGAATATCGGAGGCGAACCACGCTGTGACCTTTTGGCCTTTGATGCTATCTTCACTCACGGCTTTCATGCACATGTGTCCGAGAATATCTCGTATTTCGTTCATTACCCTCCATTTTGGAGCATTTAGGCTGTCGCGGACTATGTAAGTTTTGCCCATTTGATCCATGTATTTCAGATAGGTCTGATCTTTTAGATTGTTTTCAATGAAATAGTCATTCACTTGCCAAGAGTAGCTGCGCACTTCATAGGGTTCACCGAAAGTGTAGAGACTTTTTTCTGGCCAAAACTGGAGTTTCATCCGGGTGCTGTAGCCTTCAGGATTACTCCAAGTAAGTAGAATTCTATCCTTTTCCTGTTGGGTAAGGTGGGGCAAGCTGGAATAGATTTTATCATAGAAAATGCGGTATCGGTATTCTACCTCGCCCACTATATTTTGGGCTCTAAGTCCTGTGGTAATCAGTATCAGCGCAATGGTTTTTAGATATTTTAATTTCATTGTTGTTAAGGTTGGCTGCTAGTTTAAATTATCTTTTATTTTTCACTTCTACTCCCCGCATATTGTAGGTCACTCCGAGTAGGAAATATCTTGACAAAGTTTCAATTCGTCCAGTGGAAACGAAGTTTTGACCCGCAAACTGGCTGATAGTTTGATTTTGCTTGAAGATATCATAGGCAGAGAGTCTGACTTCCCATTTTTTAGCTTTGCCGAGAAGTTTATAGATAAATGCATTTAGAATAGGTACTTCCTGGTTAAATCCAAAACTTTCGTTTTCATATCGGTTGTAGTTGAATTTCATGTCTAGGTAGAAATCTTTGGGAAGCTTAATGTTCATGTTCGTATATGCATTCCAGTTAATTATGTTCTGGTTCTGGGAGGGATTCTGATCGTATTTGGTTTTGCTCAGACGGAACGATGTACCGGCGTATAGACTGAGCCATTCTATCGGGGTCAGGTCTAAATTTACCCCAAAGTTATTGCTCAAGGTATTTGTCTCTGTTTCGATGGAGTTGATTAGGGAGATGCTTTTAGAATAGGATGGATTTGCAGATAAGTATGCTTTAATTTTGGTTTTCACGATAGGAAATCCAACGCCTAAATATGAATAATAACGCTGTCCACCGGAAACATTTCCTGCCTTATAGGTAGTGACAAAGGTTTCGGGGTCTATGGTTTGGTTTTGAACCACTTGGCTCTGGTAGAATGTTGAATTCAATGAAAACTGGAAATTTACAAATGTAGCAGGATCATACATATTGTATCCGGTATTGAATGAATGAGTTACTTCGGGCTGTAGATCGGGATTTCCTTCCCGGATATACAATGGGTTAGAAATGTCCTTGTATGGCTGTAGATCGGAAATATTTGGTGGAGTGACGCCCATGGCATAACCTGCGTTGATACGCTTGTTGCCCTTCATTGTTTTCCAGTAAGACACATTAGGGGTGAAATTGAGGTAATTTTTGTCCACTCTGCCTAGAATCTCACTCTCTTTTTCCACTGAAAACTGCCCGTTCAATCGGTAGTTGGAGGCGGCTAAACCCACACTTAAGTTAGAGCCTTTGTTGGCATATCTGATACTGGAACCCACCCTGTTGTAGGTAATTGTGTTGTCAAAAAACCGACTAAGATCAGGATTCAGCTCGCGGGTATCACTTGCCTCCACATCGAATACTTTTCGGTTTGTTTCGCTCTTTGATTGGCTGAAATTGTAGAACGTTTCCCAAAAAAAGATTTTTTTGATAGGTTCGACATAAAGCAAGCTTGACTTGATCATGTTAGAACTATTCAATGCCTGGTTCAATTGGTCCAAATTTCTAAAATAGGTATTTGGGTCTGTTGAGTTAATGAGGTCTACGACGGATTTTTGGATACCATCCTGGTCTGCCTTGCTATAAGTATTACTGATGCTAGCTGCAAAGTTTCTTCCGTTTTTTTCGAATTTATGCCTATAGATTGCAGTGCCCTGAAAGGCGCCAGACCATTTATTCGATTGGTTGTTACGTTCCATTTGGCTTTGCTCCGTGCTACTGCGTATCAGCTCCTGAAAGCTGGCCAATGATGTATTGAGTGTACTTAGCCTTCCCTTTGCATTGATGGTGATGGTGTTGGCGCTGTCTAGTTCGTTTTGAAATCGAAGATTTGCCCGATGGTGACCTGCCATGTTGTTTTGTAAACTTTGGTCGGTGGAAGTGAAGGAGGAATTGTCCTGAAGGAAGTTGGTTCTGATATTGAAGCTCTCCATGATTTGATCACTGCGGCTATAGAAATAGTTGCCACTGAAATCCTTTTTGTCCTTCAGGTGGTTATAATTGACTCCTATAGCTTGGTTATTGGAGAAGCCTGAGCTGAGGTTGTTGAAGGGGATTTCGAAGGATTCCTCACTGTCCCCTCCTGAAAAAGAAATGTAACTTGTTCCCCCCCTGCCATTAAAACCGAAATCTCCGGTATCGCCCCATTGGAAAGCACTGTTCCCCTTAAACTCCTGCAGGTCATCCCAGCTCAAACCGGTTTGGTTGACATTATTGCCATAGCCGATGATTGAAAATTGGTTTACTTTGTCAAACTTATTAAAAGAGGCATTTGAAGCCCATCTCCCGTCTGTCCCTCCTGCCGCTGAAATCTTTCCAAAACCTCCTTTTTTGGCTTCCTCCTTCAGCTCAACATTCAAGGTTTTTTCCTTCACTCCATCCTCTACTCCTGTGAGTTTGGACTGTTCTGACTTGTCGTCGAATAGCTGAAGCTTGCTTATTGACTCTGCATTCAAGTTTTGCGTAGCCATTTTTGTATTTCCGCCAAAAAAACGCCTTCCATCCACCGTTACCTTCTGAACTTGTTGCCCTTGGGCAACAATATTTCCATCCTTGTCGATCTGTATCCCGGGTAGCTTGCGGAGCAGTTCTTCCAGTGTCGCTCCAGGCGGTACTTTGAATTTGCTGGCATCATACTCAAGCGTGTCTCCACGCATCATTAACGGCGCTTTGGCGGCTTTCACCACCACCTCATAAAGTTCCTGTAAGATGGGCATTAAGCGAATCTCTTCCACTTCCAAATCATCTGTTCCAGGCAGTACCAGCTCCTTTTGGATGGGTAGGTAGCCCATATAGGTAGCTTTGATGAGCAGTGGTTGCCGATCTATATTTTTAAATTGGTATTCTCCGTCTTTATTAGTCAAGGTGTAGGCCACCAAGGCGGAGTCTTTTGGGCTAAGAAGAAGTACAGAGGTGTAGTCGAGCGGGATATTCGTGGTGTCTTTCACCGTTCCCCGAATAGTAAGTTTGGATTGGGCATGCGAAGCAAAAGTGATGGCAACCAAAAGAAGGCATGAAAGGAGTAATTTCATTTTTTTTCAGTGTTATATTTTTTAACTATAATATCTATGACTAAAACTATATTCCACTCCATAATCACTACCAGTTCATCTTTGCAAGTAGAATTCTTTGTGCAAGATGACATACTCAGGATTGAATGGACAGTTTATGAATCCATTTAAGTTGAAAATGAGTGTATTTTACTTTTGCATCCCTTAGTTGACCTTAATTATATATAACCCTTGAGCCCCAATTTCTGGAAGAAGATGTCTTTCACTTCTCTCTTCTTCGTTTAGTGCTGTTCTTAAACAAATCAAAAATTCTTTCAATTAAGTATTGCCTTTCAATAAAAAATCGGCAATCACCTAATCATTATACTGATGAGCATTTTAATACTATAAGAATAGTAATTTTTTTACTAAAAGAGGCTGACTAATTTGTTAAAGAATGTTATTTAGGTAGATGGGGTGGGGGAGCTGTGGAAATAATTCTGAGTTTAAAAGTGACAAATACTTCGTTGTGATAAGTAAATTTTGGAAAAATCATTTTCACCCAAAATTGGCAAAAGAAATACCGGTAAATATCTTCGCCTCAAAAATGCCAATCGGTGCAATAAATACAAACTCATAAAAACCTAGATTATATCGATTGGGCAAAGTACTGACCCATTCATTTACTATGTGGTTTTTTATGTTCCTGAAATTCAAAAAAAATAAATTTTTATCTCTTATCCTCCCAAGGTATGTAAATGACTTTTTTGGTTTTGAAAAAATCCTCCTTGAAGTAATCGTCTAAATGATATACGACGTAGGACTTGTCCAATTCTTCCATTTCCTCATCTACCTCTCCGCCCTTCAGGTACAGGATTCCATTTTGGAATTCATTGAAATCTTCCTTACGGATCTTGTTTTTCACCCAAGGATAAAAATTCGCCATTCGGGTCACCGCTCGGCTGATCACAAAATCATATTTCCTCACCAATTCCTCGGCTCTTGCCTGTTGTGCTTCGACGTTGGCTAGTTTAAGTTGCTTCACTACGTCTTTTACCACGTTAATCTTCTTTCCGATGGAATCGACCAAATGGAATTGAGTTTCAGGAAACAGGATTGCTAAAGGAATTCCCGGGAAACCGCCTCCCGTTCCGATATCGAGGACTTTTGTGCCCGGCTGGAATTCCATCACTTTGGCAATGGCAAGGGAATGAAGCACATGATGAACGTAGAATTCATCCATATCCTTTCGGCTGATCACGTTGATCTTGGAGTTCCAGTCTTCATAGAGTTCCTGAAGACGTGAAAATTGCTCGATCTGAAGTTCAGAAAGGCCGGAAAAATAGGATTTAATAAGTTCGGTACCGGGATTCATCAGATGTGTTTTTCTTTTCCGGATGCTATCTCAAATAGCAATTCGCGGGATCGGTGTAGCTGGGCTTTGACGGTGCCAAGCGGTTTGTCGAGTTCCTTGGCAATTTCTTCATAGGAAAGTTCATCGAAATAGCGCAACTGAACAAGTTTTCGATATTTGGCAGGAAGCTTATCGACAAAGATTCTCACCATCTCAATCCGCTGAGTTCGGATATAGACATCCTGCGGATTGTTGTCATCGTCCTCAATATCGATAGTCACGGCATTTCCGCTGTCATCCGAAAGCGTATTATTCAAACTCATGGTCTTGAGTTTTTTCTTACGGATAAAATCGATCGCGTTATTGGTGGCAATGCGGAAAAGCCAGGTACTGAATGTAAAGTCTTTTTTGAAGCGCTCGAGGTTTTTGAATGCTTTGGCAAAAGCCTCCATCGTAAGATCCTCAGCATCGTCTGCATCCCGGATCATCTTCAAAATCATGAAATAAACGGCCTTTTTATACCTTTTCATCAAGGTAGCATAGGCTTGCTGATCCTTTTCCTGAACAGCCTTATCGATCAGGTCAAAATCCTCAAGAGCCTTGTTTGAAAAACCACGTTCGTTTATTTCCATTTGATGTCTTTTGCCTGCTGAGAAATAGAACCCAAAACCCAAAAATAACCTAAATAAACCAAGTCGTGAACCCAGGTATTGATTGGAGCTTTGATTCCTTGGATCTTCTTACTTGCCGAACTGAAAACGCTCAGCATAAGAACAGATCTCAAAAGAATAATACCCAAAACGATTAAAAATTGTTCCCAACTTTGATCTAATCCGAAATAAATAAGCAAACCTATCCCTCCCAGCCAAAATAAGGCATGAGAAAGGGAGTAAAAACCAATTTTTTGTTTGTCCTCGCCACGGTAGTATTTGCCGGCGTGGAGATGTCTTTTCTTTTGGACAAAATATTCTGCCTTGGTGGTTTTGGGCTGGGAAAGCGTATTCGCCTCCGGGTCGATTACAATTGCCGTGTTCTTTCCTGTGGCATATTGATTCACGAAAAGATCATCGTCTCCTCCCTCCACATGCCAAAATCCTTTGAATGCCTTAACTTCCATAAAGAAGCGTTTTCGATAGCACATATTCCGTCCGATTCCCATGAACGGTCTTTTCCAAAGTCCGAAAGACATGTAAAATAGCGCAGTCAGCAAGGTTTCAAATTGAATCCAGCTGTTTAAAAACCCGGGTTTCTTTTCATATCCGGAGAAACCAAGCGAAAAAGTTTTGCCATGCTCACGAACCGGAGCAGTCATTTTTTTGATCCAATTGTCGGATTGGGGAATGCAATCTGCATCTGTGAGCAAAATCACGTCGTTTTTGGTGACCTTGATTCCAAGGGTCAATGCGAACTTTTTCGGGGTGACGTGACCCGGTGTATACTTGATGGTAACAGAGCGAAGCCGGGGATAAATCTCCATCATTTCTTCTAGCAATCTCTTGGTCCGATCGGTGGAGCGATCGTTCACAATCATTACATCGTAATTGGAGTAATTTTGCTCGAAGAGCTTAGGAATGAGAGTCTTGAGATTCGTGAATTCATTATGAGCTGCCACAAGGACAGTCACACCTTCCTCCTTTTGGGAGACGGTTGAAGTGGATTTTTTGGACGAGTTAAAAGCTACGCGGCCAAAAATGAATAAGAGATAAACGATCTGAATTACTAAACCGATTCCGAAGAAAAACCAAAGTAAAAATAGGCCCATAGGTCAATTTTGCTGGGCAAATATAAAATCAAATTCAGCAAGTCATTTAAGAATAAGCGTATATTTTTGCAGGCTGAATCAGGCAATCTGCCGATAGTCTTTTCAGAATCAGAAAGCAAGACATGAAGTTTACCTTAGCACATACCGATTCTCAGACAAAAGCAAGAGCCGGAATCATCCAAACCGACCATGGGGTGATTGAAACCCCGATTTTTATGCCGGTCGGAACTGCCGGAAGCGTAAAGGCTGTCCATCAGCGAGAACTGGAGCAAGATATCAAGGCTGAAATTATTCTTGGAAATACCTATCACCTTTACCTCAGACCGGGATTGGATATTCTGGAGAGAGCAGGTGGCCTTCATAAATTCAATGGTTGGTCTAAGCCAATCCTGACAGACAGCGGCGGATATCAGGTTTTTTCACTTTCCGGCACCCGGAAAATCAAAGAGGACGGGGTGATGTTCAAATCCCATATCGATGGATCCAAGCATCATTTCACTCCCGAGAATGTGATGGATATCCAGCGGACAATCGGCGCGGACATCATCATGGCATTTGACGAGTGTACTCCCTATCCCTGCGAGTATTCTTATGCACGCAACTCGATGGAAATGACTCATCGATGGCTGAAAAGATGCATCGATCGATTTGATTCCACGGAAGGAAAATATGGATATAGCCAGACGCTTTTCCCTATTATTCAGGGTTCTGTTTACAAAGACCTTCGGGTACAATCTGCCGAATTCATCGCTTCCTGTGACAGGGAAGGGAATGCCATCGGCGGACTTTCCGTAGGTGAGCCTGCAGAAATGATGTACGAAATGACGGAGTTGGTTACCGATATTTTGCCAACTGACAAGCCTCGCTACCTGATGGGAGTGGGGACCCCGGCGAATATCCTGGAATGCATCGCTTTGGGAGTGGACATGTTTGATTGCGTGATGCCAACGCGAAATGCCAGAAACGGAATGCTTTTTACCTCAGAAGGAATCATCAATATTCGAAATGAGAAATGGAAGGATGATTTCACCGGAATAGACTCTGCGATCGGAGGCTATGTCAGCAGTTTTTATTCAAAAGCATATCTGAGACACCTTACCGTGAGTAAAGAGATTTTGGCGGCTCAGGTCGCCAGTATTCATAATCTGACTTTTTACCTTTGGCTGGTAAAGCAAGCCAGGCAACATATCCTTGCAGGTGATTTTGCCGTTTGGAAAGACCATATGGTAAAGAAAGTGAGCACCAGACTTTAAGTATGAAGATTCTCGACAAACTGATCATCAAGGATTTTTTGAAGACCTACTTTTTTGTGGTAGTGATGCTGATCCTGGTTGTTTTGGTTCTGGATTTTACCGAGAAAAATGATACCTACATCCGTAATAAAGTTCCTGCCAGAGAGATCCTGAACTATATGGGGAACTACGGGCTCTACCTTAATAATCTTCTAACTCCGATCACAGTATTCATTTCCGTTATTTTCATTACTTCCAAAATGGCGGGAAGGACTGAGATTGTTGCGATTTTGAGCAGTGGGGTAAGTTTCATTAGATTGTTGAGACCTTTTTTGTTTGCGGCGACTATGATCGGTGGAGTTAGCTTTCTCCTAAATGGCTGGATACTTCCCATGGCAACCGCGGGTGTGACTGAGTTTCGGATGACCTATCTGGACAAAGGTGCAGTGTCATCAGAACCTAATATTCACATCCAAGTAGGACCTGAATCCTTAGCTTACCTGACCAGATATCATAAAATCGGAAATGTCGGATACAATTTCACCTTGGAGACAATCCGGGATGGGGTCCTTTTGGCCAAACTTTCCTCTGACAGAATCCAATGGGATACTGCGAAAAATGTCTGGACCCTCCAGAACTGGAGGTTGAGAGAAATTGATGAAAGAATTGAGCGATATACGGTGGGAGAGAGTCTGGATACGGTTTTGTCGATCAGTCCCGAAGATTTTGATCTGCCGACTAACCACCATGAAACGCTCAAATTACCGGAATTAAGCAAACAAATCAGGATTTTGGAAGATCGGGGTGCGGACAATGTCAGTTTCTATAAGATTGAGCGGTATGTACGTTTTATGTCCCCATTCGCAGCCATTATCCTGACATTCATCGGAGTGATCATGTCTGCCAGAAAGACTCGAGGCGGATCCGGATTCCAGATTGCAATGGGATTTCTCCTGGCTTTTGTTTACATCATCATGTTCATTCTTTCCAGGACATTCGCTGAAAACGGAACGGAATACCCGATTTTCGCAGTCTGGATACCTAATCTGATTTTCGCATTGACAGGTTTGGTGCTTTATAAAACCGTTCCGCGCTAGATGAACCCGGCGCTGAAAGATTACCTGATGCTGCATTTCGTAGTCCTTATTTGGGGATTTACTGCAATTCTGGGTTTGTTGATCAGTTTGCCGGCGTTGGAGCTGGTTTTTTATCGGACGCTGATTGCTTCAGTGGGAGTTGCATTTTTGTTTTTGGTAAAAAAGGAAAGCATCCGCATTCCTGCTCCGGCAATGGTCAAAGTAGTGGCAACCGGATTTGTAATTGCTTTGCACTGGATTCTGTTTTTCTGGTCAGCACGGGTTTCAACAGCTTCTGTTTGCCTTGCCGGAATGGCAACCACATCACTTTGGACAGCTTTCGTAGAGCCCATTATTAACCGAACCAAAGTCAAATGGTATGAGGTTGGTTTGGGATTAATAGTGATTTCAGGACTTTTGGTGATTTTCAGTTTTGAAACCGGATACTGGCTTGGGCTCAGCATGGCTTTGGTTTCTGCGCTTCTTTCGGCAGTTTTCTCAACGATAAATGGACGATTGACTCAACGTCATAATCCCTATCAGATCACTTTTTACGAGATGGCCGGAGCCTGTTTATTTACGCTTTTGTTTATGCCGGTCTATTCCCGGTTTTTGACTGATGGAGAAGGAATACAGTGGTCCTGGATAGGGAATGACTGGTTTTGGCTTTTTCTATTGGGCGGGATATGTACCGTTTATGCCTTTTCTGTTTCAGTGGAGCTGATGAAGAGATTGAGTGTTTTTACCGTAAATCTTACGGTCAATCTTGAACCGGTTTATGGGATTATACTGGCGGTCTTGATTTTTGGAGAAAGTGAAAAAATGACACCGCAATTCTACCTGGGTACCTCTATAATATTGGTTTCGGTCTTGTCGTATCCGGTGATGAATTATTGGAATAAAAGAAGGAAAATAGTCCGTACGCTGGGTTAATTTTTCAGAGTGTAGTTAGATCCTTTAGTGTTTCTAAGGCCTGAGTGAGTTCAGTTTTAGTAATCTCTCCAATTTTTTCTACCAACCTGTCTTTGGAAATTGAGCGAAGATGAAATATCAGCAGCTCCGATTGGTTTTTCAGACCGTTTTTGGATGTAGGGTCGATGATTGGATTCCCTTGGTAGTTTTTTATTTTGCTTGTTAGCGGAGCAGTGATTACCACATTCAGATAAGTATTCATCAAGTTACCACTCAAAATGACAACAGGTCTAAAACCGGCCTGTTCCGAACCCCTGACAGGATTAAGATCAGCATACCAAATCTCAGCCTGCTTCATGATCTTCAATTTGCTTCAGATATTCTCCCATTCCTTCTTCAGCAACACTTAGAAGATCTTCGTCTTCTGATGCTTGCTTAAAAGATCGGATATAAGCTGTCCTTTTAAGATGGTCCAAATATATCCTAAGAGCCTTTTCTAACAGCTTGTTTTTAGGAACAGATAGTTTTGCGGCTTCTTTTGTGAGCCTATCTAGGAGATCATCAGGAAGGGTGCTGGTGAAAGTAGCCATATGATTTATATTTATGAAATGTAAATATAAAATAAAAACATTTCTTTTTACAATTTTTTCTGAAACCGGAAATACGCATCCTCAAATGCAATCGGGGAAGGCTCTTTTTCAAATAATCCAAATACGCTTGAGCCCGACCCGGACATAGCCGAATAGAACGCTCCGGCTGCATACATTTTTTCCTTGATTTGAGCGATTTCAGGATGGTTTTTGAAAATGCTCGGCTCGAAGTCATTTACCAGTTCTGCTTTCCATCGGTTTCTGTCCTGAAGTACCTCCGCAAGGTTCACTTTAGGTGCTGCCGGGGTTACTCCGGCATATGCCTCTTTGGTGTCGACATGGAATCCCGGATTTATCAGGGCGAGCCAGGTTCCTTTGAGACCAATCGATATGGGCTCCAAAATCTCACCTCTGCCCCGCGCAATTTTCGGAGTGTTTTCAATGAAAAAGGGGCAGTCGCTTCCCAATTGCTCAGCGTACTCTTCCAGAAAAAAATCATCCAGATGAAGTTCGAACAGGCTATTCATCAGTTTCAGAGCAAAAGCCCCGTCCGCTGATCCGCCACCCAAACCGGCACCCATCGGAATGTGCTTGTGCAGGTGGATAGATAAGGAAGGAATATCCGGAAAGTCTTTCTTGATGAGTTGGTAAGCTTTCAGGATCAGATTGTCTTTCGGATCACCGGGAATCGGAATCCCGGTGGTATTCCAATTCATTTTCTTCGGATCCAAAATCATTTCAAGCGCATCATTAAGCGGAATTGGAATCATGCAGGTTTCGATTTCATGATATCCATCTTTTCTTTTAGAAGTGATGTGAAGTCCGAGGTTGATTTTGGCGTTTGGAAATGAGATCATTGGAACGAAAGATTCTGACAAAAATAGGATAAAAATAAAGCGAAAATCTCTGATATTTGCTTTTGAGAATTTGCTAATGGAATCGGTTTTTATTGAACGAATGGAGGTGTATTAATTTTTTCCTTAAAAAAAATCGAAATTTTTTCATCAAACCTTAAAAGAACCGAAAATCCATACAAAATTTTGAAAATTGAAAAAACCAACAAATCATTTCCTGAATTATGGAGTTAATTCCATATTAAATGAACTAATATTCTGTAAAAATAATTTTTACTTATAGTTTTTGTCTGAGTTTGAGGGAATAAGTAAAATTAAATATTGTAACTCTGAATTTTCAGTTTAATTTTGTCATGTGATTCGATTCCGAACTCAAAATAATCTCGACTCAAGTATGTTCAAAGTGGTCTTTTTGCTAAGCTTTATTATTCTCATTGGATCTTAATGTGAGGCACTAGACTATTTATAAATATGAAATAAAAAAATCTGAAGTGCCTCACAGAAATGAGGCACTTTTTTTATACCCAAAAACCATGACCCTGAAAAAATACAGTTGGGAAATAAGCGACAACGATGAGCATCCAGCAGGCAAAGCCATGCTTTATGCCACAGGATTGAGTGATAAGAAAATGAAACAGCCGTTTGTAGGGATAGCCAGTTGCGGCTATGAAAGTAATCCCTGCAATATGCACCTCAATGATTTCGCCGGTCTGATCAAAAACTCCTCCCAGGAATATGATTTGACCGGTTTGATTTTTAATACCATCGGGATATCCGACGGGACTTCAATGGGGACGCTCGGAATGCGTTATTCGCTGGTTTCCAGAGAAATCATTGCTGATTCCATTGAATCCTTCATTCTAGGCCACTCGTTCGATGCATGCATCGCGGTAGCAGGTTGCGATAAAAATATGCCCGGAGCTATTATAGGTATGCTTCGAATAGACCGTCCTTCGATTATGGTCTATGGAGGCACGATTGCTTCCGGTAATTACAAAGGCGAAAAGCTGAATATCGTTTCTGCTTTTGAGGCCTTCGGAAAGCGGGTAAATGGAAACATCTCAGACGAGGACTACGACGGAGTGATCCGAAATTCCTGTCCAGGCGCTGGAGCTTGCGGAGGAATGTACACGGCAAATACGATGTCTTCAGCCGTGGAAGCAATGGGGATGTCTTTGCCATATAGCGCATCGTATCCGGCAAATTCCCCTGAGAAACTTCGGGAATGTCAGGATGTGAACAAGTACATGCGCATCCTTATTGAAAAAGACATAAAGCCAAGTGATATCATCACTCGGAAAAGTATAGAAAATGCCGTTCGGGTTGCGATAGCACTTGGCGGAAGTACCAATGCAGTTCTTCATATTTTGGCGATAGCCCGAACTGCCGGAATTGCATTCTCATTGGAAGATTTCAAAGCAATCAACGCAACCACTCCAATGTTGGGAGATTTCAAACCTTCCGGAAAATTCCTGATGGAAGATCTTCACGAGCAGGGAGGTTTGCCGGCTTTCATGAAATATTTTCTTGACAAAGGCTATCTGCATGGTGACTGTATGACCGTTACTGGTAAGACGCTGGCAGAGAACCTTGCGGGAATCGATCCTATCGTTCCTTCCATGGTCAATGTGATTCACCCAATTGAAACTCCGCTG
Source organism: Algoriphagus sp. (assembly GCA_036676605.1). GTDB lineage: Bacteria > Bacteroidota > Bacteroidia > Cytophagales > Cyclobacteriaceae > Algoriphagus. Next base: position 16,613 of record JAKFCO010000107.1, on the reverse strand, counting down.
AAGGCAACCGGTCACCTTTGTGTGCTATCCGGAAATTTGGCTCCTGCCGGTGCAGTGGCTAAAATCACCGGAAAAGAGGGGAACTCATTTACAGGACCAGCTCGGGTTTTTGACTCAGAGCAGGAAGCAAATGATGCAATCCGAGATCATCAGGTGAAATCAGGTGATGTAATGGTCATCCGGAATGTAGGTCCAAAAGGAGCTCCCGGAATGCCGGAAATGCTCAAGCCAACTTCGATGATTATTGGTGCGGGCCTTGGATCTGATGTTGCGCTGATTACAGATGGAAGATTCTCAGGAGGTACGCATGGATTTGTGGTAGGTCACGTAACTCCGGAAGCATGGACAGGCGGACCGATCGGATTGCTTGTAAATGGCGATATGATCACAATCGATGCAGATAATTTGGAGCTTTCAGTGAATGTGTCTGAAGAGGAATTTGCAAAAAGAAAGAAAAGCTGGACTCAGAAAGTGATTCCCGGGTTACGGGGAACGTTGAAAAAATACAATAAACTAGTTTCCACAGCTTCTGAAGGCTGTGTTACGGATAAATTTTAAGCCTATGAAGGATCAAATGATCAGAGGAGCAGACATCGTTGTCAGATCTCTTATTGCTGAACAGGCTGAGGTGATTTTTGGATATCCCGGCGGAGCAATTATGCCGGTTTATGATGCTTTGCACGATTATCACGACCAACTCAGACATGTGCTTACCCGCCATGAGCAAGGAGCAATTCATGCAGCTCAGGGTTATGCGAGAGTTTCCGGGAAAGTCGGCGTCTGCCTCGCGACTTCAGGTCCGGGTGCGACTAACCTGATTACCGGGATGGCTGATGCGCAGATCGATAGTACTCCTTTGGTTTGTATTACCGGTCAGGTAGCAGCTCATTTGCTGGGAACTGATGCATTTCAGGAAACTGATATGATAGGCATTTCAATGCCTTGTTCCAAATGGAATATTCAGGTCAGAAGAGTGGAGGATATTGCACCGGCGATTGCAAAAGCATTTTTCATTGCCCGATCAGGAAGACCTGGTCCGGTTTTGATTGACATTACTAAGAATGCTCAGGTGGATTTTGGAGAGTTTAATTACGTTCCATGTATGGGATTCAGATCCTATAAAACCCACAATCCGATAGAAACTTCCGCAATTGAGCAGGCAGTAGCTTTGATCAATTCAGCTGAAAGACCATATGTTCTTTTTGGACAGGGAGTGATTTTGGGAAAAGCTGAGGCGGAGCTTAAGTTTTTCCTGGATAAATCCGGGATTCCGGCAGCTTCCACACTTTTAGGCTCAGGTGCACTTCCACAGGATCACCCTAATTATGTGGGTAAACTTGGTATGCACGGAAACTACGCGCCAAATCTTTTGACCAATAAGTGTGACGTATTAATCGCTATTGGGATGAGGTTTGATGATCGCGTGACCGGAGATCTGAAGCGATATGCGAAGCAAGCCAGGATTGTTCACTTAGAGCTTGATCCGGCTGAAGTCAATAAAACTGTGAAATGCGAAGTAGCTGTTTTGGGGGATTGTAGGGAAAGTTTGGCAATGTTGACAGCTGCTGTTGATGCCAAAAAGCATGATGCCTGGATGAAAAGATTCCGGGACTTGGAAGAAGAAGAAACTGCTGCTGTCATGCAACACGACCTGACTCCAACCAAGGATGGATTGACAATGGGTGAAGTAATTAACATTGTGAACCAATACAAGGCAGATGATGCAGTCTTGGTCACTGACGTTGGGCAGCATCAGATGATTGCCTGGAGATATTTCAATTACAAGAAGACAAGAACTCAGGTTACTTCCGGTGGATTGGGCACGATGGGATTTGCACTTCCGGCAGCATTGGGAGCTCAATTGCACGATTATTCCCGTCAGGTAATTTGCGTGGTAGGAGACGGTGGAATTCAAATGACCATTCAGGAACTTGGAACCATCATGCAAACTAAAGCGCCTGTAAAGATAGTCCTTCTCAATAATAACTATCTGGGAATGGTGAGACAATGGCAGCAAATGTTCTTCGACAAGCGCTATTCCTTTACCGAACTGGATAATCCTGACTTCGTCAAGATCGCAGAAGCGTACAATATTAAAGCTCAGAAAGTCACTGAAAGAGGCGATTTGAGAGAGGCAATAGAGGATATGCTGATCCACGACGGGCCGTTTTTCCTCGAAGTGGTGGTAGAAAAAGAAGACAACGTCTTCCCGATGATTGCTACGGGATGTTCAGTAGAAGAAGTAAGGCTTAGCTAATTCCAAATTATGAAGCGATATACCATATTCGTTATTACCGAGAATTTCATTGGAATTCTTAACAGGATAACCATCATTTTTACCAGAAGGGGAATCAATATCAATGCGTTGACAGCATCCGAAAGTCGACTCGAAGGGATTCATAGAATCACTATTGAGGTAACGGCAACTGAAGAGACGGTTATCCAACTGGTCAATCAGATTGAGAAAATCATCGATGTGATTAAGGCATTTTACCACGAAGATGAAGGTGTAGTGTATCAGGAACTTGCTTTGTACAAAATTCCGGTTTCTAAATTGGACGGTGGATTGGAGAAAATAATCCGTCAGCATGGTGCCAGGATTATATCGGCTGAGCCTGAGTTTGTCGTGCTGGAATTGACAGGGCACAAAGTGCAGACACAGGAATTGCTGGAAATCCTCAAAGAATACGGATTGCTGGAATTTGCCCGAAGCGGCAGAGTGGCAGTCGCCAAAAGAATGTTAACTATTGACAGTTTCGTCAAATAATCAAAATTAAAACTCAGGCCAAAAGCCTTCTCAAACCTATTAATACTATTTATTAAAAACTTAAACCCATGAATCGGCAGATTCCATAGGTCAATTAAAAATCAAAACTCAAACCCATGAAATTAAAATTCGGCACAGTAGAAGAAAACGTAGTAACCAGAGAAGAATTTCCTTTGGAGAAAGCAAGAGAAGTACTCAAGGATGAAGTAATCGCAGTTTTAGGTTACGGAGTTCAGGGTCCTGGTCAAGCTCTTAACCTGAAAGACAACGGGTTCAACGTAATTATTGGACAGCGTAAAGGTTCCAAAACCTGGGACAAAGCGGTTGCTGATGGTTGGGTTCCTGGTGAGACTCTTTTCGAACTGGAAGAAGCGTGTGAAAAAGGTACTATCCTTCAGTTCCTGCTTTCTGATGCCGGCCAGATTTCTCTTTGGCCTACTGTGAAAAAACACCTGACTCCTGGAAAGGCTCTTTATTTCTCTCATGGATTTGGAATCACTTACAAAGACAAAACCGGAATTATACCTCCTGCTGATGTGGATGTGATCTTGGTTGCTCCAAAAGGATCCGGTACTTCTTTGAGAAGAATGTTTGTGGAAGGAAGAGGGTTGAACTCATCTTTTGCAATCTATCAGGATGCCACCGGAAGAGCTTATGACAGAGCTGTTGCTCTTGGAATTGGCGTAGGTTCAGGTTACTTATTCGAAACTGATTTCTACAGAGAAGTGACTTCTGACCTGACAGGTGAGAGAGGAACTTTGATGGGAGCAATTCAGGGAATTTTTGCAGCTCAGTACGAAGTATTAAGAGCAAACGGACATACACCTTCTGAAGCTTTCAACGAAACTGTAGAAGAATTGACTCAAAGCTTAATGCCGCTTGTTGCAGAAAACGGAATGGATTGGATGTATGCCAACTGCTCCACAACTGCTCAAAGAGGTGCACTTGACTGGTGGAAGCCCTTCAGAGATGCTACAAAGCCGGTTTTCGAAGCGCTTTATAATTCAGTAAAAACAGGTCAGGAAGCTCAGAAATCAATCGATTCTAACAGCAAGCCTGATTACAGAGAAAAACTTGAGGTTGAATTGAAAGAATTGAGAGATTCTGAAATGTGGCAGGCAGGTGCTGTCGTCCGTCAATTGAGACCAGAAAATAATTAATACCCAAAACCCAAAAGAGTTATGAGTGATAAGCTGTGGATATTTGATACGACCCTGAGAGACGGGGAGCAAGTGCCGGGTTGCCAACTAAATACCCAGGAAAAGATTGTGGTGGCGAAAGCTTTGGAGGCTTTAGGAGTAGACATCATTGAAGCGGGATTTCCAATATCCAGCCCGGGTGATTTCAATTCTGTCATCGAGATTTCGAAGGCAGTTTCCAACCCGATTATTTGTGCGCTCTCCAGAGCTGTAGAGAAGGATATCGACGTAGCAGCTCAATCACTCAAATTCGCAAAAAGGGGCCGAATTCATACCGGAATCGGTGTTTCTCCCTATCATATCCAATTCAAACTTCGATCTACGCCTGAAGATATTATCAAGCGTGGTGTGGCTGCTGTGAAGTATGCCCGAAGATTTGTAGATGATGTGGAATTCTATGCGGAAGATGCCGGACGTGCCGAGCATGATTTCCTCGCTCGAATTATTGAAGAGGTGATCAAAGCCGGTGCAACCGTTGTCAATATCCCGGATACTACCGGCTATTGCCTTCCCGAGCAGTATGGAGCCATCATCGCTCATTTGAAAAATAATGTACCGAATATCGATAGAGCCATCATTGCTACGCATTGCCATAATGACCTGGGAATGGCGACTGCCAATACGATCTCCGGAGTGCAGCATGGAGCCCGTCAGGTAGAAGTGACCATCAACGGAATCGGTGAGAGAGCAGGTAACACTTCCATGGAAGAGGTTGTCATGGCGATCAAATGCCATAAGTCTATTCCTGTTCATACCGATATCGTCACTCAGAGAATTTATCAGACAAGTCGTTTGGTATCGAAACTGATGAATATGCCGGTTCAGGCAAACAAGGCGATTGTGGGAAGAAATGCATTCGCGCATTCTTCAGGCATTCACCAGGATGGAGTATTGAAGCATAGAGAAAATTACGAAATCATCGATCCTAAAGAAGTGGGAGTGGATGAGTCCACGATTGTCTTGACTGCAAGATCCGGACGAGCTGCATTGAAGCATCACCTCGATGCTTTGGGTGTCGAGCTGGAAGGCGAAGAATTGAGAGAGGTTTACGAAGCCTTCTTGATTTTGGCAGACAGCAAGCGTGATATCGGAAGAAAAGACTTGCTTGGTCTGGTTGGTAAATACAAGGAGGATTCCAATTTTATCGAACTGGGAAAAGTAACCTATTCCTCCAATGGACAAATCAGCGCTAATGTTACGTTGAAAGTAGGTGCAGAAACTCATCAGGCCTCCTCTCATGGAGTAGGGCCGGTGGATGCGGTGTTGAAAGCGATTGAAAAAATCGTCAAACCTCAGGTTGACCTGGAAGAATTCCTCATTCAGGCGATCACTCACGGAAGCGATGACGTAGCCAAAGTTCACATGAGATTAATCAAAGGAGAAAAGCCTTACTACGGTTTTGCCTCCAACGCCGACATTGTCCTGGCTTCAGCTGAGGCATTTGTTGACGCTTTAAATAAAATTCCGGTCAAAGAATATGCGACTGCATAATTATGGAAAAGACAACATTATTTGATAAAATCTGGGATGCCCACGTGGTAAAATCAGTGCCTGCTGGTCCTGATGTTTTCTTCATTGATAAGCATTTTATCCATGAAGTGACTTCCCCTGTGGCGTTTCTAAATCTGGAAAAGCGAGGAATCGGGGTGAAAAATCCTAGCAGAACCGTCGCTACTCCGGATCATAACGTACCAACAGTAGACCAGGATAAGACAATCAAAGACAAGCTTTCCCGCATGCAAGTGGAAAGACTTCGTGAAAACTGTGCCCGATACAATATCGAACTTCATGATTTGGGATCGGCTCATCACGGGATTGTTCACGTGATCGGTCCCGAACTGGGAATCACTCAGCCTGGAATGACCATCGTCTGCGGGGATAGCCATACTTCAACCCACGGTGCTTTTGGAGCCATTGCGTTTGGTATCGGTACTTCGGAGGTAGAAATGGTTTTGGCGACTCAGTGCATCATGCAGTCCAAAGCCAAGAAAATGAGAATCACCGTTGATGGGATTTTGGAAAAAGGAGTGACTTCAAAAGATATCATTCTCTACATCATTGCTAAAATCTCAGCAGCCGGCGCTACAGGTTATTTTGTGGAATATGCAGGATCTGCGATCCAAAGCCTTTCCATGGAAGCCCGAATGACCATTTGCAACATGTCTATCGAGATGGGTGCGCGTGGAGGTTTGATCGCTCCTGATGAGACGACTTTCAATTATCTGGAAGGAAAACAATATGCTCCAAAAGGCGCAGATTGGGCCAAAGCAGTGGCTTACTGGAAAACTCTGAAAACTGACGAAGGCGCAATTTTCGACAAGGAATACGTTTTTGATGCTGCCGATATCGAGCCGATGATTACCTACGGAACAAATCCGGGAATGGGAATCAAGGTAAAAGGAACCATCCCGACAACAGAAGGAATGGAAGGAAGCAATAAAATCTCTTATCTGAAATCGTTGGATTACATGGGTTTCGCACCAGGCGAACCTGTCCAAGGCAAGTTGGTAGATTACGTTTTCGTAGGCTCTTGTACCAATGGCCGAATTGAAGACATCCGATCAGTAGCCCAGTTTGTAAAAGGACACAAGAAAGCAGACAACATCACCGCCTGGATCGTGCCTGGATCAAGAGAAGTTGAGAAAATGGCGCATGAAGAAGGTTTGGTAAAAATCCTGGAAGACGCAGGATTCGAACTCCGACAGCCGGGTTGCTCAGCTTGTCTTGCAATGAACGATGACAAGATTCCGGCAGGAAAATATGCCGTTTCTACTTCCAACAGAAACTTCGAAGGACGTCAGGGACCGGGAGCTCGTACGATGCTCGCATCCCCTTTGACTGTGGCTGCAGTTGCTATTACCGGCCGAATCACCGACCCACGCGAAGTATTTGAAAATTAAAAAATACGAAGTCAGAAGTATGAAATACGGGTTTGAATTGACTGTCAACGATGGTTTGCTGTTCAAACCTTACAACCTTCCAACTTTACTACCATTTAACTATTGAAAAATGGCTTACGATAAATTTACAGTTCTCAGAAGTACGGCGGTTCCTTTACCTACAGAAAATGTGGATACCGATCAGATTATTCCAGCACGATTCCTGAAGGCTACCGAGCGCGAAGGTTTTGGAGACAACTTATTCCGTGACTGGAGATACGATGTGGAAGGAAATCCGAAAAAGGATTTTGTTCTGAACGACCAGACTTATAGCGGTAAAATCCTTGTTTCAGGAAAGAACTTCGGTTCAGGTTCCAGCCGGGAGCATGCCGTTTGGGCGCTTTACGATTATGGATTCAGATGTGTGGTTTCAAGCTTTTTCGCAGATATCTTCAAAAATAACTGTCTGAATATCGGAGTTCTCCCGGTGACAGTTTCTGCAGAATTTGCGGATAAGCTTTTCGCAGCGATCCTTGCTGATCCAAAAACTGAGATAGAAATCAACCTTCCTGAGCAGAAGATCAAGCTCCTTTCCACAGGAGAATCTGAATCTTTTGACATCAATGAATACAAAAAAGACAACATGACAAATGGTTTCGATGACATCGACTATTTGCTCAATATGTCTTCTGAAATCGATGCTTTTGCCGCAGGCAAATAAAAAAATGAGGTCAGGGAAGCGCATAGAAATCATGGATACCACACTGAGGGATGGAGAACAGACCTCAGGTGTTTCCTTTTTGCCTTCTGAAAAGCTGCAAATCGCCAAGCTTTTGCTGGAAGAGTTGCGGGTGGACCGAATCGAAGTCGCTTCCGCGAGAGTTTCCGAAGGTGAATTGGAAGGTGTTCAGAAAATCACCCACTGGGCTGCGGAAAAGGGCTACCTGGACCGGGTAGAGGTTTTGGGCTTTGTGGATACTCCGGCTTCAGTCAATTGGCTGATCCTGGCAGGTGCCAAAGTTTTGAATCTGCTGACGAAAGGCTCGCTGAATCATCTGGTTCATCAGCTTAAAAAAACACCTGAGCAACATTTCGCGGAAATTGCAAAAAGCATAGCTCATGCGCAGGAAAACGGAATTGCGGTCAATGTATACCTGGAAGACTGGTCAAATGGCATGCGGAATTCTCCGGAATACACGCTCAGCCTGATTGAGTTTTTGACGACTCAGCCAGTGAAGCGAATCATGCTTCCGGATACGCTGGGTTTGCTTTCGCCAAGTGAAACAAATCAATATTTCACTGAAATCACAAAGAAATACCCGAATGTTCATTTCGATTTCCACGCTCATAATGACTATGATCTCTCAGTTGCCAATGTGATGGAAGCGATTTTACATGGTGCTTCGGGAATTCATACAACTGTAAATGGTCTTGGAGAACGTGCAGGAAATGCGCCTTTGGAATCTGTGATCGCAGTGATCAAAGATTTTACCGACTTCCAGATTGGAGTGCAGGAGCAAAAGATTTACCGTGTCAGTAAGCTGGTAGAGCAGTTTTCAGGCCAGCATATTCCGGCAAATAAGCCAGTTGTTGGGGAGAATGTCTTCACTCAAACTGCCGGTATTCACGCCGACGGAGACAATAAAAAGAACCTTTATTTCAACGATCTGCTTCCGGAGCGATTTGGAAGACAGCGAAAGTATGCATTGGGAAAGACCTCAGGCAAAGCCAATATTGTAAAGAATTTGGAAGAGCTTGGGATTTCTCTGGAGAAGGATGAACTCGCCCGGGTTACCCAACGGATCATCGAATTAGGTGATAAAAAGGAGCGAGTGACGACGGAGGATCTGCCTTACATCATTTCAGATGTGTTGCAAAACAACTCTATTTCCAAAAACATCAGCATCGAAGGCTACCACATGACTCATTCCAAAGGTCTGAAGCCATCTGTGCAGCTGAGACTCAATGTTTACGGGAAATCTTACAATGCCACCGCTACAGGTGATGGACAATATGACTCCTTCATGAAAGCGGTGAAGAAGATCTATAAATCGCTGAAAAAGGAACTTCCAAAACTAATCGACTACCATGTGTCCATTCCTCCGGGAGGGAAAACCGACGCCTTTGTGGAGACGGTGATCACCTGGGATTATGGCAAAATATTTAAAACCAAAGGGCTTGACCCTGACCAAACCGTAGCTGCGATGATGGCCACAGAGAAAATGCTCAACATCGTCGAATCATTCAATCAATCCCCAACGAAAGAAGAATCCGAGTTATATGGAAATAAATATCGCGCTATTGCCGGGTGACGGCATCGGGCCAGAAGTAATCGCTCAGGCGGTCAAAGTAGTAAAAGCAATCGGTCAGAAATTTGGTCATCAAATCAACTTCAAAGAAGCAGTCGTAGGTGCTGCAGCTATTGATGCCACGGGTGAGCCTTACCCTGACGCCACTCATGAGATTTGCGTAGCATCTGATGCAGTGCTTTTCGGAGCGATTGGTGATCCCAAATACGATAACGATCCCAAAGCAAAAGTAAGACCTGAGCAGGGTTTGCTTTTGATGCGTCAGAAACTTGGACTGTTTGCCAATGTGCGACCAACTTTCACTTTCCCTTCTCTGATTCATAAATCTCCTTTGAAACTCGATCGGGTAGAAGGAGTGGATTTTGTTTTCTTCAGAGAGTTAACCGGTGGAATTTATTTCGGTGAGCCTAGAGGAAGAAATGAGCAGGGAACAAAGGCTTTCGATACCAATGTATACAGCAAATTCGAGATTGTTCGTCTTGCAAGAATGGGCTTCGAAGCTGCGCAAAAGAGAAGAAAACTCCTGACTTGCGTGGACAAAGCCAATGTGATGGCTACTTCCAGACTATGGAGAGAAACCGTGCAGGAATTGGCACCGGAATATCCTGATGTGAAAGTTGAATACGAATTTGTGGATGCTGTCGCAATGCGATTGATCCAGTGGCCAAAAGCTTATGATGTGTTAATCACGGAAAACCTTTTTGGAGATATTTTGACAGATGAGGCTTCTGTGATTTCAGGCTCGATGGGCTTGATGCCATCTGCATCTCTGGGTTTAACCACAAAGTTATTCGAGCCAATTCACGGTTCGTATCCGCAGGCAGCAGGGAAAGACATTGCAAATCCATTGGCAACCGTGCTTTCTGCAGCGATGATGTTTGATTATGCATTTGGACTGAAAGCTGAATCTCAGATGATTTCCGATGTGGTGAATCTTTCTCTCGACGAAGGAGTCGTCACCGAAGACATTGCTGAAGGCGGCAAAGCATACAAAACCTCCGAAGTTGGAGATTGGCTGGCGGCTAAGATTTTGGGATAAATTTTCCAGATATAAACGAAGAAACCACCTCAGGAATGGGGTGGTTTTTTGATTCAATCCGTTAATGCAGTAAAACTTATTTTTGAAAGTTGTTGATTTTGAAAGGTGAAATCGATCCAATTCATGAATTCTAAATCGCGAATCTTGATGTGATCGGGAAGATCTCCATTGAAATCAAATATAAGATTTTTCACAAAGCCATTTTTTTTCATCCCAGTAATTATTCCTTTTTGAACTGAGTATTTATTAGAGAAAACAATTCCGCTCACTAAGAAATTTTCGGATTGGTTTTTAAAAACTTGAAAAACATCCTTTCCAATTTTGAATGTGAACAGAGTGTCAATTTGATTGTCTACGTGACGATTTATGAATGTAGCAGTATCAATTGATGAAGTACTCTGCTTTTTCAAAAATAATAAGGGTTCTACTCCGAATTGGAATGGGTCCATCAAAAATTCTGAACTTGTAAATATTAAAGTATCCCCATCAAAATAGTAATGACCTTCCTGCCCTTTACTTTGAAATGCAATAAGGAAGCCGATAATGATAAAAGCTGATTTCACTTTTTAAGAATTTTATTTAGTTGAAAAATCAATTCTTCTAGGTCGTTCTCAATAATTGTCCAAATAATATCGTGATCAATTCCAAAATATGTGTATTCAGTTGATTGTACGTACCAAAATAATATTTTGAATACCTATCCCTTCGACTTCGCTCAGGGACCGAAATTTAGTTTTAAGTCTAGGGAGGGGGAGGGAATGCGGCACCGCCGCATTCCCTCCCCCTCCCTCTAAACTATAATTAGCCGGAGGCTGAGCGAAGTCGAAGCCTGATTGGACATATGTGCAGATATCCGGATACGCATAATAACAAATTACCAAAAATTACAAAACAAACAATTTTTAAAAGTATGTTTTTGGTTGATGACCCTCCGGAGAGAAACTTGGGGTGGGTTTTTCTAGTAGTTAGATTTTGCTCCCAATCTCGAAATCTTCCTCGATTCGAACAGTGGCCTCTTACTACAACATCAATCGTTTTATCGTCTTTCAATAATTCCTGGAAATCAAACCCTGAAGTGTATTTCAAAATTTTCTCTGCGGATTCCCTCATGTCCAAGAGAAGCAAATCGATGTCTCTTCTAGACATAAATTAAATCCTCTTTAATCCTTTCAAAATACCGCTCTTTAATTCCTTTTTTTGAGACAAGATCCACCTTGATTCCGAGGATTTCTTCAAGTTCATCAGCTAATTCAATAAACTCCGAGCCTACTCGGCTGTGAAATTCCACCATCAAATCCAGGTCACTTTCGGGCCCTTGTTCATTGCGAGCAAAAGAACCGAAGAATGCCAGCGTCTTGATCGGGTATTTCTTAAAGAGAGTTGCCCGTTTTTCGGATAAAGTACTTTTGATTTCGGAAAGTGTTTTCATACTTCTAATTTAGAGCTTTTTATCTTTTAGCTAAATTTGTTTCACCCATTCTGTTTTACATTTGAGCGTAAGAGTAAAACTTACAAATAGTAAACAAAATTAACCCACCCGTGCAATCCCGCCCCTTTTCTTACCTCTTTTCCATTTCCTATTTCGGAGCCAGATACAAAGGCTGGGCGATACAGCCCGGGCAGGCGACGGTGCAGGGAAAACTGGAAAAGGTTCTGAGGTTTGTACTTGGGCACGATGATTTTACTGTCTTGGGAGGAAGCCGAACAGATGCCGGAGTATCCTGTCAGGGTGGATATGTGCAGATTTTCCTTCGGGAAAAAACTGAAATGGAATCACTCCTGCCAGCCATCAATCAATACTTGCCTCAGGACATTCGGCTAAACTCTGTGAAGGAAGTTCGGTCAAATTTCAACCTGATTCAGTCCATCAATCAGAAAACCTACCGCTATTATTTCTCGAACTCGGAAGGTTTTCATCCTTTTGCCTCGGCTTTCCTGGTCAATATTGCCGGTCAATTAGGCTGGGATAAAATGAAGGAATCAGCTCAGGTTTTTGTCGGTTCGCATGATTTCAATGCTTTTTGCACTCCTTCTCCAAACAAAACTGATTATGTCCGGGAGATTATTTCCGCAGGAATTTATCCTTCAAATGAATATCTTGGCCAGTACTTTCCTCAGGAAATCTTCTTCTTCGAAGTCAATGGAAAAGGTTTCCTGCGTCACCAAGTGAGAATCATGATGAACGCGATTTGGGGAATCGGAAAAGGGGAAATGGCTTTGGAACAATTAAGTCAAATGCTGATCACTATTGAGAATCTGGAAAAGATCGCTCCCGCTCCGGCAAATGGATTGGTGCTTTGGGAAACTGTTTTGTCTGTTTGAGATTTTATCGGCAAATGTGGGTGATGCGACTGAAAAGGATTGAGTATTAGAAAACTAATCACCACGCCGGTTTGAGCCCAACAAACTAATTTTATATAAACTTAACCCTAATTAAAATGAAGAAAATAAACTGCTACAGTTGGTTATTTGGCTTATTTGGAACTTTATTTTTTCAAAGTTGTGAGCAACCATCGGTTATAGAAGTTGCGACGGAAAAGAAACCCAATATCATTTTCATCTACCTCGATGATTTGGGCTATGGTGATGTCAGCGCCTATCAGTCCGGTACCCTCCAAACTCCCAATATGGACAGATTGGCAAGTGGGGGATTAAGGTTTACCAATGGTTATGCATCTTCTGCCACTTGTACGCCAAGCCGCTATGCGATTTTGACCGGGAGTTATCCCTGGAGGAATCAAGACGCTAAAATTCTTCCGGGAACAGCTCCTCTTTTAATTGATACCGCACAACTGACCTTGCCGAAACTCCTTCAAAAAGAAGGATACCACACAGCGATGGTTGGTAAATGGCATTTGGGTTTAGGAAGCGACAATGTGGATTGGAATCAGGAAATTTCCCCGGGACCTAATCAGGTGGGATTTGATTATTCCCATATTATGGCAGCCACGCAAGATCGGGTTCCTACGGTTTACATCGAAAATGGAAAGGTTGTCAACCTCGATCCCAATGATCCTATTCAGGTGAATTATGACCAAAATTTTGAGGGAGAGCCAACTGCTATTTCTAATCCTGAAATGCTGACCATGAAATGGCATCATGGACATAACAACAGCATTGTGAACGGAATTCCGAGAATCGGTTTTATGAAAGGTGGCCAAAGTGCCAAGTGGAGTGATGAAGACATGGCAGATCATTTCCTCGAAAAAGCGCAAACCTACGTTCGGAATCAGGCTGAATCAGAAAATCCTTTTTTTCTGTTTTTTGCCTTGCAGCAACCTCATGTGCCGCGTACTCCTCACCCGAGATTTGAAGGAAAATCAGGAATGGGACCCAGAGGAGATGTGCTTCTTGAGGCGGATTGGGTGATTGGTGAGTTTATCAAAACTCTGGAAGAGGAAGGATTATTGGAAAATACGCTGATCGTTTTTTCAAGTGATAATGGACCTGTATTAAATGATGGTTACTATGATGAGGCTGTTGAAAAATTAGGTGACCATACTCCGGGAGGGCCTCATCGTGGAGGAAAATATTCCCTGTATGAAGCGGGAACCCGCGTGCCGTTTATTACCTATTGGAAGGGAAAAATCCAGCCGGGTGTCTCAGATGCTTTAGTGACTCAGATTGACTTGCTTTCTTCCATCGGGGCATTAGTTGGGAGTGACCAAAATACACCGGACAGTCAGAATCTGCTGGATACTTTTATGGGTAAAAGCCAGCAAGGGAAAGATGCTTTTGTATTGGAAGCCAATACCAAAACAGCCCTGAGAGCCGGGGATTGGGTGATGATTCCTCCCTATCCGGGACCTCAGGTTGAGAAAAATGTAAATATTGAAATGGGTAATTCTTCTCAATACCAGTTGTTTAATTTGAAAGAAGATCCCGGTCAGCAGAAAAACCTGGCGGAATCTAACCCGGAAAAATTGCAGGAAATGATCGGGCAATTTGAAAAAATCAGGGGTGAAAACAGCGGACAGATTGAGTAGGTGGAGCTGAAGTAAACATTGAACCCGGATTTTGCAGCAGTTTCAAGACGTAATAGATTTGCTAATGCATATTTTGGGTTGAATTCTAAAGAGCTTAGGGAAGTCGATTTTCTAAGCTCTTTTTTGTGCTTATCAAAAAATCCTAAACTGAGACACCTTCGAGGTATTGAATACCTCAAAGGTTCAACTCCATCACCACATCGTCCATCATATATCCATTTCCGATGTCGATCACTTCCCGGTAAGCTTCCTTAAATTCCAGATACGCATAAAAATCAATCGCAGGCTTGTTGAATTTATTCACATTGAGCAGGAGGCTTTTCTGCCCTTTTTCTTTGGCTTGATCAGAGACTTCTTGGATAAGTTTCTTTCCCAGGCCTTTTCCCTGAGCAGAAGGAAGGACATAGATCTTATGAAGCTTGGATTTTTCTCCTTCGGAATAATTCAACTCGTAGGCAGCAAACCCCAGAAATTTTCCTTCTTCCTCAGCCAGCAAGAAGACCTGCCCTTTTTCTAAAAGTTGAGACTCTAAGGATTTCTGATCATACATCATTTTCAGCATGTACTCGATCTGTGGAGGAGACAGAATTCCGGCAAAAGTATCCGGCCAGGTTTTGTGGGCAATGTCACGAACAATCGGAAGTTCTTCAGGGAGGGCTTTTCTGATCTGAATCATAGCGGCAAAAGAAAAGGAAAATTAAGTAACTGTATGTACGCAATTCTACCAGTAGGCGAATTTTCTTTTGGTAACGGGTTGGAAGACCCCGCCACCGCGGGCAGGCGATGACCGATACTTCGACATGCTCAGCACAAGTGACCGAAGAAACCCAAAATCAAACGTTCCTCTGGATTTTCCTTTTTTAAATAAAATAGTGGCAAGATTGCGGATATACGAAAATTAAGTATTTCCAAAACACAAAAAATCCCGAACCTTTCAGCCCGGGATTCTTTAATCTATTATTCTCTATTCTCTTATTCTCTATTCTCTCAATCTCCAATTAAACAGTTGAGCTTTCAGCTTTCAGACTTCAGCTTTCAAACTTCAGACTTTACTCGGCTCGGGGTGAATGTATGGCGCCCGATAAGGTCTTCTGAGTTTGGCTGTCGCTTCAGGATCTCCTATCACAGTCATCGTTTTCGGATCGTAGCGAAGCGCGCGACCTCCAAGTTCCATTGACATATTTGCCAAAATACAAGAAGCTGTAGAAATATGACCTTGCTCGATATCAGCGATTGGCAACGTATCTTTTGCGATTGACTCCAGCCAGTTTTGCATGTGAACTCGGGTGGCAGGAGCAGCGTTTAGCTCGATTCGTTCCTCAGTCAGGTCTTCCGGATATTTTTCACGCTCAAAGAAGCAATCAAAATGGATAGGTTTTTCGCCTTCACCATAAGGAGTAAAATCAGCCTGCATCGTGCTTCCGGCCAGCATTCCTTTGTCTCCAAAGAGTTTGAACGCCCAGGGATATTCCGGATCTACAGGATTGCCCCAGGTGCGGTGCTGCCAAACTACGTTGAGTTCGTCATATTCAAATATGGCACTTTGGGTGTCAGAAATATTGGATTTCCCTTCTTTCTGAACGTAGATTCCACCGGTGGAAGTGACTTGCTTTGGCCAGCCAAGA
This sequence comes from Algoriphagus sp., assembly GCA_036676605.1. Classification (GTDB taxonomy): domain Bacteria; phylum Bacteroidota; class Bacteroidia; order Cytophagales; family Cyclobacteriaceae; genus Algoriphagus. The sequence goes on along the minus strand of JAKFCO010000107.1, from coordinate 809 downwards.
TCGAGCATCCATCTCACGGTGTCGAGCATGTGCACACACATATCACCTGTGATACCATTGCCATATTCTTTGAAAGTTCTCCACCAACGAATGTGCGGAAGACCATCATAAGGCCGGAGCGGAGCGGGTCCGGTCCAGAGCTCATAATTCAGGAAATCCGGAACAGGCTCAACAGGAGGATTGCCGTTTGCACGCATGTGGAAATAACAGCAAACTTCAACGTGGCTTATTTTACCCAGCATTCCTGTATCGACAATTTGCTTCTTAGCGTCTATCAGGTGTGGAGTGCTTTTACGTTGGGTTCCAACCTGCACTTTCTTATTGTATTTTCGAGCGGCGGCCAAGACTGCTTCTCCTTCGATCACGTCAACAGAAATCGGCTTCTGCAAATAGACATGAGCCCCCGATTTCAAAGTCTCAATTGCCTGCAAAGCATGCCAGTGATCAGGAGTTCCGATCAGGACGAGGTCGCATTTATGTTTTTTGAGGAGTTCCCGATAGTCTTCGAAAAGCTCCGGGGTTTTCTTGGATTTCTGACGGGTGGCAACAAGCTCACCGGCTGCTTTCAGGATGTTTTTGTCCACATCGCAGAGAGCGACTACTTCTACTTCAGCTACCTGAATAAGGCGGAAAAGGTCGGATTTACCGTACCAACCGGTGCCGATGAGGGCAACTTTCAAAGGTCCTTCGCGATCTCTGAAGTCCATTCCAAGCAAGCCAAAACTGGCAAGGGTCATCATGGCGGAGGAGCCTTTCAAAAAATCGCGTCGATTAAATTGGGTCATAGGTGTTTGGGGTTAAAGAGTGAT